>JAJDWE010000078.1 GCA_022825725.1 Gemmatimonadota bacterium | reverse complement strand
CCGCGCGACGGTGACGGTCGGCTCGATGCTCGTCCTCGGCCTGGGGCTCCGCAAGACGGGTCTCGTGTCCGCGATCGGGGCCTGGGCGCGAACCGCTCCCCTCGGCGGCAAGTACTCCCGCATGTTCGCGCTCTGCCTCATCTGCGCGCTCCTCTCACCCTTCCTCATGACGACCGCCGTCGTGCTGGTCTTCCTGCCCGTCTTCGTCGCGCTCGCCGAGCAGGCGAAGGAACCGGCCTCGCGGTATCTCATGCCCCTCTCCTTCGTCTCGATTCTCGGGGGCACCGTCACCCTGATGGGGACCTCCACCAACCTGGTCGTGCACGGCGAAGCGATGAGGCGAGGGTTCGACGACCTCCACATGTTCTCGATCACGCCGCTCGGCCTGATCTGTCTCGCGGTGGGCCTGCTCTATCTCTTCACCGTCGGCCGGGTGCTCCTGCCGCGGCGTATCCGGCCGCCGGACCTCTCCAGCAAGTACGACATCCGCCGCTTCGTCACGGAGCTGCACGTTCCGGAGGATTCGCCGGCGAACGGCCGCTCGCTGGCAGAACTCAAGTGGGGCGAACGGTACGGCGTCACCGTGCTGGACATCGAACGGGGGGAACAGGAGATCACGGCGCCGCACGGCGACCGCCACATACGGCCGGGCGATGTCCTCTACGTGCAGGGATCCGCCGAGCGTCTTCTCGAACTTGCGCGCCGGCAGCGGCTCGAGACGCCGAGGGAGCGGAAGGAGCAGGGACTCGACCTGGCCGGCGGCGGCCGGCTCGTCGAGGTTCTCGTCGCACCCGGCTCGAGTCTCGTGAGCCGGACGCTTCGCGATCTGAACTTTGCGCAGCGCTACGATGCGGCCGTGCTCGCGATCCAGCATCACGGCGTCACCGTAACGGAGAGGTTGGCGGAGGTCTCGTTTCGCGTAGGCGACCTCCTCCTGGTGCACGGGAGAGCGAGCGCGCTCGGTCGCCTCGTCGAAGACCCCGGATTCGTCCCCGTGGGGGAAGTGAAGACGCAGGCCGGGAGCAGACCGCGAGCCGGCGTGGCTGCCGGGATCCTGGTCGGCGTCGTGCTCAGCGCCAGCCTCGGCCTCCTCGACATCATGACGGCCGCGCTCACCGGCGTCGGCCTGATGGTGTTCACGCGCTGTGTGCGCGTCGAGGAGATCTACGCGGAGGTGGAATGGCTCGTCATCTTCGTGCTGGCCGGCCTGATTCCGCTCGGGGTGGCGCTCGAGGCCACCGGGGCGGCGGAGTTGCTCGCGCACTGGGTGGTGACCCTGACGGCGCCGCTGGGAGAGGTCGGGCTCATCGCGGCCTTCTACCTGGTGACCGTCCTCATGACCGCCATCGTGTCCAACGCGGCGACGGCCGTGATGCTCACGCCGGTCGCGATCCTCGCGGCCACGCAGGCGGGCGTGAATCCCTACGCGCTCCTCATCGCCGTGATGTTCGGGGCTTCGGCCTCCTTCGTCACGCCCTTCGGTTATCAGACCAACGTCATGATCTACGGGCCGGGCGGATATCGCTTTTCGGACTTCGTGAAGGTGGGTGGCCTGCTCAACCTCATCCTCCTCCTCACGGCCAGCCTCCTCATCCCTCTCTTCTGGCCCAGCTAGCTTGATCTGGCTGGCAGTCCGGATCGCGGCCGCCGTCGCCCTCGTCGTCGTGCCCTTCGGCTACGCGACGGCGGGGAGCAACGCCGGCGTCGCGGTCGGCGCCGGCTGCGGTCTCGCCATCGGCGCCGCGGTCGGTTTCAGCGGGAACCGGGGGCCGAGGCCGTGGACCGGCATCCTCGTCGGCTCGCTGGTGGGGATCGGTGCCGTGCTTGCCTCCACGGTGGCGGTCACAAGCGGAGCGATCGCCATGTCGCCGGTTCTCGCGCTGGGCGTCGGGCTGATCCACGGCGAGGACCTGCTGGACGGGGTCGGCGCCACCTCCTTCTCGGGGTATCGGGATGCGTTCAGGGAGACGCTGTTCGTATCCGTCATGCTCGCGCTCGGACTCCTGCCCGCCATCTATGCGCTGGCGGCGCCGTCGCTCTTCGTGGACATCTTCCTGTTCGTGCCCTTCGTGGCGGTGTCGGCCGGCCTCCTCAGCCACCGCGCCGCGGGCTGGCGCGACACCCGTCCCCCGGCGCTGCTGGCGCTCGCGACCGTGCTCACGCTTGCGTATGCCGGTGCCGCGATCGTGAACGGGCTGATGGAGGAAGACCCCGGGTTGGGCATCGGCCCCGGCCTGGGGATTGCGGGTGCCCTGCTGCTCCTTGAACTGGCGGTCACGGCGGCTTTCTTCGTTTTCGGGCGCGCGGCGATCATCTGGGTCCGCCCGAGGTTTCGAGTGTACCGCGGTCTCGCCGACTACCTGCGCGTCATGTGGATCCCGGTCGGCGGGTTCGCGATCGGCTACCTGACGATCATCGTCCTGTTCGCCGGATTTTACGGAATGCTCGCCCGATTCAACCCCGGTGCGTTCGCGGACGCCGGAACCGGGATCGTCGACTGGCTGTTCTTCGCCTTTTTCGCCGCCATCGGCCAGGACTTCGCGACCATCGCTCCGGTGTCGATGATGGCGCGAGCGCTCGTCGGCGTCCACCTGATCCTCTCGGCGGGTTGGGTCGTCGTCCTGTTCGCGGCGGTGATGACCTCCATCGGACCGAAGCTGGACCAGATCGCCAGACGCCACGCGGAGGACGATTCATGAGCAGGGCGGTCCAGGGCATCACGCTTCGGTGGCGGCCAACAGCAGCGGAAGGAGGACCGCGACCGGAATCCAGAGGATCGCAAGGAGAGAGGGAACCGGAAGGCTGGCGAGTTCCGGGACCAGTGTACCGCCGTTCGCCAGCCACTGGCCCATCGAACTCCAACCCCTCGTTCCGAGATGCGCCAATACAGCGCCCAGTCCGGCAGCCGTCAACGCGCTCGCGATCCTGATCGGAAGCAGCGTGCGCTCAAGATCCCGTGATCGCCCCGGGATACGAGCCTTGACCCAGACCAGGTACGGGTCGGGAAGTGGGGTACTGTCGGCATCCACGTTCTCAGCGAGTTCCATCAACCATCGGACCAGGCGATCGGATTCGCGGCACGACGTGCATTCCGCCACGTGAGCCGCAAGTTCATCGGTCCATTTTCCGGTGCGCGTGGCTCGAGCCATCGAGTCTCCCCGAGGACACGGCTCGGTCATGACACCTCCTCCGGGCCCCAGCCGTGGTCGCTGAGCAGGCCCGCCAATTTCCGGCGCGCCCGAAAAAGCAGGACGCGAACGCTCTTCTCCCGGATCCCCAGCGAGGCTGCGATCTGGCGATGGCTGGCACCTTCCACGTACGCCAGCCAGAGGAGCGTCTGTTGCCGCAGCGGAAGACGTGCGAAGAGCCGCTCCATGTCGAGAGTCAGTTCATGTCTCGGGCTCTCGGATACGGCCGGACCGCTCCAGCGCTCTCTCGATTTTCGCTCGCGAGCGAGCCTCCGACCGTGATCCGCGATCAAGGTCCGTGCCGTCTTGTACAGGTACGAGCGGACCTGGTGGATGTTCGCGTCCAACAACTCGGCTCGGAGCAGGCGGTGGAATGCCTCTTGCAGGAGATCGTCCGCCAGGGCGAAGTCCCTGACCCCCAGGCGAAGATAGGCTCTGAGCTGCGGAGCCGTTCGCTCATAGATGTCGCGGAAGGCGACCTCATCCATTCATGCCGTTCCCGGTCGGCGCCCGGCTGTCCTCCCTACGAAGCCGACTCCCATTGCCGGGAAAGTCGCTTCGAGATGAGGGCCGCAGCGACAAGGCCGATGCCGACCGCCAGAGCCCCAACGGCGGGGATGAGGAGGTAGTCGCCGAAGTACGCCGTTAGCGCGATGAAGCCGAGGCCAATGGAACAGGAGACGATCCCTGCCGAGAGAGTTCCCAGGATCATCCCGTGCGGGTTGGACTCGAGCTGGCGCATGAACCGCTGTCCAGTCTCTGTTTCCAGGAAATCCGCGAGTTCCTGGCCCGACTGGAACTTGGCCAGCATCTGCTCCAGGGCCTCCGCCTGTTTGGCCAGCCGGGCCTGACCCGCCCTGCCCCACAGCCAGGTGATCAACACGAGGGCTGCCATTGCGCCCAGGGCCGGAACATGATCCATGCCAATGCTCCCGTATCGGGTTCGCGGAATCTCACCGCACCAGACATCGCAAGTGATGCCCGCATCTCGAGCATTCACCCTGAGGAACGGTTGGCAGACGCTAATGGTTAACCGCGGGCAGGCGTCGCGAACCCGGACTCGGCAGCATCGAGCGTTTCACGCCCCTTCCTCCAGCATGCCGTGTTCGTCGAACCAGCGGTACGTGTCCGTGACCGATTCTGCGAGCGAGCGCGGGTGGAACCCGAGTTCCGCCTGCGCCTTGGCGCTGGATATCCGCCGATGGCCATGGGCCATGACGCGGACGGACGCCGGCGTGTAGAGCGGACGACGTCCGCGGCACCGATCCAGGACGACCTGGCAGGGTGCCCATAACCGGGCGGCGAACATCGGGAACTGGAGGCGGGGTGCGGCGACCCCTGTCGCCTGCTGACAACGCTCCGCCAGTTCGCGCACCGTGTGCCAGTGACCTGAGACGAGGTAGTTCTCGCCACATCTCGCCTGTGTCTCCGCAGCCATCGTCGCCGCCACGACATCGCGCACATCGACCCAGTCGTAGCCACCTGCGATCAGCGCGGGAAGTCGCCTGCGGTGGAGGTCGAGAAATAGCTGCCCCATAGGCGACGGAGCGCCGTCATAGGGTCCGATCACGCTGGTCGGATTCAGGATCACGGCGTCCAGGCCGCGGTCGATGCCGCGGCGGACTTCCACTTCGCCGGCGGCCTTCGAGCGGTCGTACGGAGCGTCGCGCGGGCTGTCCGCAGGACGGCGGCTTTCGTCAAGCACTTCGTCCAGCGGGTGCTGGTCGTAAGCGTGGATCGAGGAAACGTGAACCAGGCGTCTCACCCCACATTCGAGGGCCGCTTCCACGACATTGCGGGTGCCCAG
>JAJDWE010000071.1 GCA_022825725.1 Gemmatimonadota bacterium | reverse complement strand
GCGGCTCGACATCCAGCCGCAGGAGGACGCGGACGGTCCCCCGCTCCGCTGGTACTGGGACGCGGCGCTCCACATGTCGCCGCACGACAACCACCGGCTCTACTACGGGGCCCAGATCCTCTTCCAGTCGGACGACCAGGCGTCGACGTGGCGGCCGATCTCGGGCGACCTCACGCGGAACCTCGACCGCAACCAGCTCGAGGTCATGGGACGGGTGTGGAGCGTGGACGCGGTGGGCAAGAACCGCTCGACGTCCGTTTTCGGGCACATCGTGGCGGTCTCCGAGTCTCCGTTCGTGGAAGGGCTCATCTATGCGGGCACGGACGACGGACTCGTGCAGGTGACGGAGGACGGGGGTGAGAACTGGCGCGCGGTGGAGAGCTTCCCGGGGGTGCCGGACACGAGTTTCGTACACGACGTGGAGGCATCGCTGCACGACCCCAACACGGTGTTCGCGGTCATCAACAACTTCAAGCGCGGCGACTTCCGGCCTTACGTGCTCAAGTCGACGGATCGCGGCGTGACGTGGACGTCGATCGCTGGGGACCTGCCGGAGAACGGTCCCGCCTTCACGATCGTGCAGGACCACGTGGAGCCGGATCTTCTGTTCGTGGGGACGGAGTTCTCCGCCTTCACGTCGGTGAACGGGGGCGAGTCGTGGATGGAACTGGGGAGCGGGCTGCCGACGATCCCGGTGCGCGAACTGGAGATCCAGAAGCGGGAGGGTGACCTCGTCGCGGCGACCTTCGGGCGCAGCTTCTACGTGGTGGACGACTACACGCCGCTGCGGGAACTCGCGGCGCGCTCGGACGAGATCCTCGCCTCGGAGGGGCACATCTTCGACGTGAAGGACGGGGAGATGTACCTGCGCTGGAGCCCGGGCGGGACGAACGGGGCGGACTTCTACACTGCGGACAACCCGGACTTCGGGGTCACGTTCACCTACTACGTGGGCGAGACGCTGCGGACGCGGGAGGCGGCGCGGCGGGCCGAGGAGCGCCGGCTGCAGCGGCAGGGGGAGGATACGCCGTACCCGACGTGGGAGGAACTCGAGGCGGAGGACCGGGAGGAGGCGCCGCGCGTGTTCCTCACGATCCGGGACCCGGACGGGAACATCGTGAACACGGTGAACGGCTCGACCTCGCGGGGCATGCGCCGGGCCACGTGGAACTACCGGTACCCCGGCTACAACCCGGTGACGGGCGGCGGCGGTGGCGGGGGCGGCTTCGGCGGGTTCGGAGGCGGGGGCGGCAACGGGCCCATGGCGCTTCCGGGGAGCTACACGGTGTCGCTCTCGCAGCGCGTGGACGGCGAGGTGACCGAGCTGGCCGGGCCGGTGCCGTTCGAGATCGCGCCCATGGGAGGCTCGGCGATCCCGCCCCAGGACCGGGCGGCGGTGCTCGCCTTCCAGCGACAGACCGGGGAGCTGCTCCGCGCCGTCTCCGGGACGCAGCGTGTGGCGGCGGCCGCGATGGCCCGCGTGACGGCCATGAAGCAGGCCCTGGACCGCTGGCCGTCGGCCGATCCGGCCCTCCGGCAGGAGGCCCGCGCGCTCGAGCTGCGGCTCCTCGACCTTCAGGAGACGCTGAACGGCTCGCGCACGCGGGCCTCCCGCGCCGAGCCCGAGATGCCTGGGATCGTGGCGCGCGTAAACCAGGTCGTGCGCGGCCACTGGAACGGGCTCCACGGCCCCACGCAGACGCACCGCGAGCAGTACCGGATCGCGAACGACGCCTTCACCGCGCTCTATCCCGACATGCAGCAGCTGATCGAGACGGACCTGCCCGCGCTCGAGACGCGGTTGGAGGCGGCCGGAGTGCCGTGGACGACGGGCCGCGCACTCCCCGACTGGCCGCCGAACGGGTAGATGTGGTGGTCCGCCCGCGGAGCCCGGCTGCGCGCCGGCGCCGGGCTCCGCGCCGTTAGCCAAGCCCGAGACCGAGGCCGGAGCCCGCCCGCGTGAAGGTTCTCTCGTGGCTGTGGAAGACGGTCGGGCCCCGGCGGGTGGGGCTCGTCGTCATGTGCGTGTACGCGGCATGGCTCGTCTTCTTCTACCGCTACCACTGGGTGGACGGGATCAACCTCCTCATCCACGAGGCGGGCCATGTCGTCTTCTCCGTCTTCGGGGAGACGCCCGCCCTGCTGGCCGGTCCCGTGCTCCATCTCGCCGTGCCGTTCTTCATCACGTTCCAGCTGTGGCGGCGGGGAGAGTCCATCCCCGCGGCGGTGAGCGCGCTGTGGTCGGCCGAGAGCCTCATGTACACGGCGGAGTACATGGCCGACGCGAACCACCTCGCCCTCCCCCTCACCAGCGACCATCCCCACGACTGGCACCTGCTCCTGGACCGCGCCGGCGCCCTGCAGTCCGCCGAGGAGATCGGCCTCGCCCTGCATCTCATCGCCAGCGCCGCCGCGATCGCCGCCGTCTGGTGGACCATCCGCCTCGAAGCCGACGCGGATCGTTGACGCAAGTGACTCCGGCGATAACCCTGGATGGATGAGGTCGCCAAGCACTCAGGTGCCTGAAGCAAATCAGCAACCAAGCGAAGCGACGGGAAGCATGGTTCGCGAACAGACCACTGCGGTATCCTCGTGGGTGCGTCGCAACTCGGAAGCACTGTGGGGACTGGGTGCAGACGCCAAGGAGCGGATGGCGGAACTTCCGGATGACTGTCTGGACGCGCTGCGGGCGGCCAAGGACCGGTTCTCTGTAACCGAAGCGTACGAGACGATCATCACGGGAGTCCGGGAAGGGGCGGCGCCGGCTGCGATCACGGCGCGGGTCGCGGCGATCCCGAAGGCATTGGCGGATATGCCTACGAACGTCACGCATCGCTTGTGGCGAGGCGGTTTCTCGCCGAAGACGCTCTACGATCTCGTCCCCGACGGTGTCAAGACAAATGCCGAGGCCGTGGCCCGCTTCCTGGACAGGCGGGATCTGAGTCACATCGAGTCCATCAAGAACGCACCCACCCGACGTCGTGACATCGCGAATGTCGTCTTCGAACGGGTTTCCTGGAACCGGGCTCGGGGCGGCGAGAATATGACCCCCAGGGAGCTGGTGCGCGTTCGGCTGGACAACTTCGCGGAAGGTGTAGTCGAAGCCTCAAAGGCCACCACGAAAGGTGCCGCCAAGGGGGCAGTGATCGGCGCTCTATTGGAACTGCCCGTCACCACGGTCGAGCACTTCCTCCTGGTCAAGCGCGAGCGCAAGACGCCCACCGAAGCGGCTATCGATGCGGCGAAGGCTGTTGGCAAGGGTGCGGCAGGGGGCGCCGCAGGTGCCGTGCTCTTTGCCGGAATCGCCTTGACGGGGGTGCCGATGGCGCCCGTCGCAACACCGCTGGTTGTCATCGGCGGAGCTGTCTACGTGTGGTCGGCCACGGATCGAATCTGGCGCGCCGCACGCCCGACAGACGAGCAGCCCGACGCCATGCTTGCCGATGCGGTGCAGGAGGGCTGGTTGACGCCGGCTTCCTCTCCGGGTTCCGAACCTCCCCGCGGCGGCCCGCCGGTGGCCACGCTTTCCGAGTTGCTTGAAGAACTCGATGAGGACCGAAGCAGATGACGCATATCCATGCGGGAGTTCGGAACTGGAAAGGAGGACTTCTGGCGTGGTCCCTCGGGGCAGCCTTGGGCACTGTTCAACTTGCGGCGCAGGAAACGGTCTCGACCGTCTACGAGCAGCTGGCTGAGCCGCGCATCGTAGAGCGGGCGGACGAGCGCGTGCTGGAAGTGCGCGCCGTGGGCGATCCCAACGAGATCGGTAGCGCGGCGTTCGGAGTCCTCTTCCAGTTGTACTTCTCAAGCGGGGCGGCGACGGGCTTCACGCCCCCCGTCGCGCGCGCCCGCTGGCAGGAAGGGCTGGACGAGATCCCGCGGAGCGAGTGGATCGGCCGCTACGCGCTCCCCATCCCCGAAACCGTGGAGTCGCTGCCGGACCACACGCCGCCGGATGGCGTGACCGCTTCAATCACAACCTGGGAATACGGAACCATCGCGGAGATCCTCCACGTCGGCCGCTACGACCAGGAGCAGCCCACGATCGAACGGCTCAAGGCGTTCGTGGAGGCCGAGGGCTACGAGACCTTCGGCGGACACGAGGAGGAGTACGTCGTCGGCCCGACGATGACCGGTCCCGGGAACCCCGACGAATACCGCACCATCCTCAGATACCGCGCGCGCTAAGGCGATTCTCTCGCAAAAAAAAGGGTCGGCCCGTGAGAGCCGACCCCTTCATTTTTCCCATCGTGCCCGCGGGAACGATGGGGTCCATTTAGCAGCTTTCAGGATAGCGGATGGTGTTGGCATCAGCAACAACATCTGCCAACACCATCGGCCAAGGTAAGCTGACGTCCGCCACGGTCAGGTATCGGGTTCGTCCGACTCCTTCCGGGCGCTCGTCTGGCGTTCCTCCATCCAGCGCTTCTCCAGGTGACGGAGGGTCTCGGTGAGTTCCGAGCGCAGTTCGGCGAACTGTTTGCGTCGATCGGGGCGGCCCTGCAGCCGCAGGAAGACGGCGGTGTCCTCGCGGACCTCGCGGGCGAGTTCCATCCACAGCATCGCCACGAAACCGCACAGGGGAGGCACCACGGCCGCACCCGCGGCGACCGTCCATCCCCCCACGAGATAGCCCAGCACGGGCCCCAGGATCCAGGCCGCAAACGTCCCGGCCAGGAGCGTCCCCAGCTTGACCGTCGCCGTGACCTCGAGTTCGGGTTTCACGAGCCTGACGACGAAGCCGGGCAGCCGGACGATGGGTGCCCAGAGCAGGGATCCGGCCACCGCGAAGGGAAGCCCCAGCGCCAGGAGCGTCCCGCGCACCAGGACGTACTTCGCGACCGGGAGGAAGCTGTAGCGGGGAGGCACGTCCCCCTCCCCCGCACGGAGTTCGTCGCTCAGCCGGGCATATCGCGCCACCTTCTCCACCAGCCGGCGGTGTTCCTCCGGGTGCGCTCCGCGGACCCATTCCAGTCCCCGCGCAAAGCGCTGCAGGCGGGGGAAGCGCGTCCCCAGCCGTTCCCGGGCCCGCCACGGAACCCACCGCAATTCACGCACGTAGAGCTGCTCCGCCACCTCCACGAGAATCCGGTCGCGCGGGCGGCCGAAGTTCAGCGTCTCGCGGCGGACCCCTCGCTCGATCCGTTCGGTGAGCCTGTGCCCCGCGGCGATGGGATCCTCCCGGTACGCCTCCTTCAGGTCCGCGCACCCGAACGCCTTGCCGAAGCGGACGGCGACCTCGGTTCGGGCCAACTCCTTGGCGGCATAGGTGATCCCCACGGGAACGATCGACAGCCCGAGCCCCCAGTCGGCGCCCTCCTCCGCCTGCAGCGCGATCCGGGCGGTGCCCGTGCGGAACTCCGCCAGGCGCGTCTCGGAGTGGCTCTTGCCCTCGGGATAGATCTGAATGGCGCCGCCCCCGTGGAGCGCGTCGACCGCGGACCGGAACATCTCCTCGTTGCGGTGCATCGCCTCGGGATCGTCCTCCCTCCGGTGGACCGGTATGCCGCCCATCGCGCGCAGTACCGACCCCAGAAGGAACCGTTCGAAGAGCGGTGCGCGACCCAGCGGCCGCGTGATCCGGTCGCTGCAGCGGAAGACCAGCATCGCGTCGACAAGGCTGTTGGGATGGTTCGCCGCCACGATCAACGGGCCGTCCGGGAGCGGAGGCCCGTGCCGGTCCACGCGATAGAAGAGCGCGGCCGCGGTTCCGGTGACGCCGGCGATCAGCCTCGGTATCCGATCCAGGGTTTCGCCCCCATCCCAGTCGGTTAAGTGCGGTGGTCCTCTCCGTCTCCCCTCAGCGCCCTGCCGCGCGCAGGTAGCGTCGCCCCAGACGAGCCATGCGCTCGTCGCCGAGTCCCTCCGCCTCGCGGATCAGGTCCTCGATGTGCGGAGCCAACGCGATGTCGCCCCAGCCGTAGCCGGTCGCGGTCTCCGCGCTCCGCGTGTTCCCGACATGCGCGCCTTCCAGGAGGGCTCGCGCCGCGGCCGCGTCGAAGCGCGGCGACTCGCGCGGAGGGAGGACGTAGCGCGGCTCGGGTTCGTGCGTCGCGTCTTCGTTGACGAAGGCTCGGGACATCGTGAAGTGCCGGCTTCGAGGCGGCTTCGGCCCGGGATCGCTCCCGGCCCCCGTACCGTCCCCGGTTAGTGGACGACGGCCCCGGCCCGCGCCTGCACGGGCGGCTTGCCTCCGGTGCTCTTGAGGTAGGCGTAGGGGTCGTGTTCGATCGCGCCTTCCGGGAGGAACTCCCAGAGGGGCCCGAGATCGTGCCTCATGCGGTCGACGAAGAACTGCGGCAATTCCTGCGTCTCTCCCTCGAAGTAGTCCCGGAACTTCCGGTCCGTCCTGAGCTTGTCGCGCACCGTCGTGTAGTACGCGATCCTCCCGTTCCCCTCCGACGAGAGAGCGCGCACGGCGTTCAGGAGCCTGGGGATGCCGCCGCGGTTGGCCCTCAGGCGACGCCAGACCGCACGCTTCGAGAAGCTGTAGCTCGTGAGGTCGATGACGTGGTCGTAGAACTCGATCCACTCGTAGTTCTTCGGCTTGAGGTTCATCGCGTGATTGTTGTTGAGGAAGTGGAACGGGAAACCGAGCACCCGGCCTTCCTGCTGGTATTCGAGGTTGAGCGGCGCCGCTTCTCCGAACGACGTGAGCAGCGAGTAGCCGGGGAAGGCGGCGGGCGAGGCATCGAGGAATCTCTTCGTAAGTTCGAAGGGTTCGGGACCCTCATCACAATCGAGACCCATGACGAAATTCGTCTGGAGATAGGGGATGTAGCTCGTGATGAGGTTGGAGTGATCCGACACCTGGCGGACCTTCTCGATCCCGTGACGATTCCGGGATTTCGACTTGTTGCCCAGCATGTACCACGACTCGACGCCGGGCAGGATCGCGCGGAACCCGGCCTTTGCGAGTCGCTCGAGCCGCGGCTCCCCGAGGAGCGAGAGGCTGCTCTCGGCGATGAACTCGACCGTCCCGGGCGGGACGGCCTCCTCGATCGCCCCCAGCACGTCGTCGAACCGGACGCCGAAGTTCGGATCGTGCCAGCCGACGATCGGCCGCTTCATCTTCTTCGCGAGAAACCGGAGGTCGTCCCGCATCTCGTCGAAGTCGAGGGGCTGGTAGGGGATGACCGAATCGATGCAGAAGCTGCACGTGTACGGGCACCCGAGGCTGCCGAGCATCGGCACGATCTTGAACAGCGGCGCCTTCTGCAGCGTCGGCTCGATGAACTTCCAGCGCGCGCGTACCCCGGGCAGGGACACCGGCTGCGTCTCGGCGGTCACGTGGCGGCCGAGCGGACGGTGCGGGACGCACTCGTCCAGGACATCGTTCAGCACGGCCTTGTCGGTGAAGCCGAACACGTAGTCGAAGTACTTCTGCGCGTCCTGGGGATAGCAGCGGGCGTGCGGACCGCCGATACAGGTGACGGCGCCGCGCCGGCGGAACATCTCGCTGATCGCGTACGAGAGCTGGGCTCCCTGCGAGAAGGCGCTCACGAAGAGCAGGTCGATGTCCTGCGGGAGGTCGTCGACGAGGTCTTCGAGGCCGGTGTAGCAGACGAGGCTCACATCGTGCCCGGCCTCCTCGCACCACGCGCCGAGAACCTGCGGCATGATGCTCGCGAGGTTCGCGTGCATCACCTTGGCGTACAGGGCCTTCGTGGGTCCCTTCGAGACCAGGTCCACGATTCCTACGCGGAGCTTGCGCAACGGCGATCCTCTCGGAATGGGTGCACGCGCAGCCGGGTCGGGCGTGCCGCGGAATCGAGCAACCTAGGTTCGGGCCACGCCCGGCGGCAATCGACCGGCGGGCCGCGGCCGGTTAGCACGCCTCCGAGTTTACGCGCACGTACTCCCGCACGAACTCGTCCAGCATCCGGCCGACCAGACTCGTGACGGGATCCCCATCGCGTCCGAGATAGAAGCCGATTCCCTGTTGCGGCGTCTCCCACGTCGGGGCCCAGTTCAGCCACTCCGGAGTGGCGCCGGGGGAGCCGGCCGGGCTCCCGGCCTCCCCGGACCGGGGATCGCTCTGCTGGTCGTAGACGAGCTTCAGGAGACGCAAACGGATGACGTAGACCGTCACCACGGCGGTCGGGGAGAGTCTCTGCGCGCTGACGAAGACGGACAGCTGGAGCGTGGATCCGCCCGCGCTGCCGGCGGGGGCGTCGATCCCGGCGGCGCGCAGCCGGCTCGTCGCCATGCCCTCCACGGCGGGGGTCGTGATGCCGGCGGGCCCGCCGGTGTTGGTGACGAAGACCTCCACCGGAACGGGACGGCAGGCGGTGAACAGGGCAAACCGATCCCGGCTCGAGGGAGAACCCTGGGCCGCCGCTTCGGCCGGCGCCCACAGGCCGAAGACGAGGGCCGGGACGAGCAGCTTCCGGGGAATCACGAGCGATTCACGATCGAGAGAGGTCCTTGCCCGACGAGTCGTCAACCATCATAGCAATGGACAACCTGATCCCGTCGGTTCCCTTTGCGCCAGATTTCGAGGAGAATCCAGATGACCGATTCCGCAGATCGACACTGCCGCGTCCGGAGAGCGATCCCCGCACCTCCGGAGACGGCGTTCCGGGCCTGGACCGAACCCGATCTGATCCGCCAGTGGTCCTGCCCTCCGGGCGCGACGATCCGCGACTCGCAGGTCGACCTCGTCCCCGGGGGGTCGTACCGCCTCCTCATCGAGGCGGAAGAGGGGACGCTCCATACGGCGTTCGGCGTGTACCGCGAGATCGACGCTCCGAACCGGCTCGTGTACACGTGGGACTGGGAAGAGCCGGAGGCCGCAGTCGGTGAGACGCTCGTCACGGTCGACTTTCTCGCGGACGGCGCGTCGACCGAAGTCGTCGTCACGCATGAAGGCTTCCCCGCCGCCGAAGCCGCGGAGGGACACCGCCTCGGGTGGACATGGTCGCTCGAGCGCCTGGAAGATCTCCTCCGCTGACCGCCTCCCCCACCCCCTCGACCCGCGCAACGACCGACCTTTCCGCCCGGAGGATCTTCGCCTTCTGGGCCCCGCTGGCCGCCACATGGTTGATGATGGCGTTCGAGGGGCCCTACCTGGCGGCAGTCGTCGCGCGGCTGCCGGAGCCCACGCTGGGGCTGGCGGCCTACGGCGTCGCGATCGCGCTCGCCGTGCTGATGGAAGCGCCGGTCATCATGCTGCTGAGCGCTTCGACGGCCCTCGTGGAGGACGCCATCTCGTACCGGCGGCTGCGGACGTTCGCGCACGGGCTGAACGCCTTCTCCACGCTGATGCTCCTCGTCGTGCTCGTGCCGCCGGTGCACCGCGGGCTCATGCTGGGGGCGCTCGGGCTGCCGGAGGAGCTGGCGCGCCTGACGTACGTGGCGCTGTGGTGTTTCCTGCCATGGCCGGCGGCGATCGGCTACCGGCGCTTCTGGCAGGGCGTGCTCATCCGCTCCGGGCGAACGCGGCTCGTGGCGGGCGGGACCGTCGTGCGGCTCGTCTCGATGTCGGTCGCCGCGCTCATCCTCGCCCTCGCCACAGAACTCCCCGGCGCCGCGGTCGGGGCCTCCGCGCTCTCGTTCGGCGTCGTGACGGAAGCGGCGGTCGCGCGCTGGATGGCCCGGGACGCGATTCGCGCCCTGCTGGTCCCGGCCGGCAGGCCGGCGGATGCGACAGACCCCGTGACGGTCTCGTCCGACCCGCACGACATCGCGGAGATCGGCCGCGTCGGCGTCTCGACCGCGGATCCGGAGTCGGGCGCGGGGAGCGAAGGCGGCGAACTGCGCTTCGGTGAGATCGGACGCTTCTACCTTCCGCTGATGCTCACGTCGCTGATCGGGATCGCGATCCAGCCGATGCTCACCTTCTTCATGGGTCGCGCCGCGTCGCCCGTCGAGTCGCTCGCCGTGTTTCCGGTCGTACACTCGCTCGGGTTCATCTTCCGCTCCGTGGGTCTCAGCTTCCAGGATGCGGTCATCGCGCTCCTGGGCCGGGGAAACGAGGGCTACGAGGAGATTCGCCGCTTCGCGATCGGTCTCGGCGCGACGCTCTCCGGCATCCTCGCGCTCCTCGCGTTCACCCCGCTCTCGCAGCTCTGGTTCGTCCACGTGTCCGGTCTCACGCCCGAACTCGCCTCCTTCGCGATCCCGGCCGCCCGCGTGCTCACCCCCGTCCCCTTCCTCGGCGTTCTCCTGTCGCTCCAGCGGGGCACGCTGATCCGGCACCGGAGGACGGGTCCGATCATCGTCGGGACCGCCGCGGAGATCACGGCCGTCGCCCTCGTGTTCGTCGCGGTCGGCTGGGGGCTCGGCTGGGTCGGGGCGACCGCCGCCTTCACCGGCTTCCTGCTGGGCCGCCTGACGGCCAATGTCTACCTGACGCCCAAGGTGCGGGCGGCGCGGCACGGAGCGGCCGGTGCCCGGACGGAGGGCGAGTCCGGGGCACCCCGGGGATCAACGGATTCGCCGGACCGGGGGTCTTCTGGATAGCGGGCGAGGCCGGCTGGAAGCGAGGGGTCGGCGGTTTCGGATGACAGCGATCGAGGAGGTACGGGAATGATCCATCGAATCAGGGTCGCGACGCTGGCGGCGGGAGGGTTCGCGGCGGCGGCGACGTTCATCGGTTCTGCGGAGGCGGCGGCGCAGGACCATACCGCAGCCACCGACGTTCTCACCATCGAGGAATGGACCGTCCCCTACCCCGACAGCCGTCCGCGCGACCCCTTCGTCGGACCGGACGGCCGCGTCTGGTTCGTGGGACAGGCCGCGCACTACGCCGCCGTGCTGGACCCGGCCAGCGGGGAGTTCAGGCGCTACGACATGGACGACGGCACGGGGCCCCACAACCTGATCGTCGACGAAGACGGGATGGTCTACTACGCCGGCAACCGGGCGAACCATATCGGGATCATCGATCCGGAGACGGGCGAGATCGACAAGATCATGATGCCGGACGAGCGGGCGCGGGATCCGCACACGCTGATATGGGACGACAACGGCGACATCTGGTTCTCGGTGCAGGGCGGGAACCTGATCGGCTTCCTCGACAAGGCGTCGCGGGAGGTGCGGCTGGTGGAGGCGCCCGAGGTCGAGACGCGCCGCGGCATGGGTTCGAGCCGTCCGTACGGGGTCAAGCTGGACTCGGAGAACCGGCCCTGGATCGCGCACTTCAACACGAACCTCATTGGGATGGTGGAACCGGCCTCGTTCGAACTCATCGGCTACGACCTGCCCGAGGGCGCGCGGCCGCGCCGTCTGGTCATCGACTCGAAGGACCGGATCTGGTACGTCGACTACAGCCGCGGGAAGATCGGTCTCGTCGTCGAGGGCGGCGGGTTCCAGCGGGAGTACGACCTGCCGGCGGGCGAGGAGTCGCGGCCCTACGGCGTGGCGATCGACAAGTACGACGTCGTGTGGCTCGTCGAGACGGGGATCCAGCCGAACCGGTTCGTCGGCTTCGACACGGACACGGAGGAGTTCGTGGGCACGCTCGACGTGCCGAGCGGGGGCGGCACGATCCGGCACATGTACTACGATCCGGCCACGGACTCGATCTGGTTCGGGGCGGACGTGAACACGGTCGGCCGGGCGGTGGTGTCGCCGCGCTCGCGCTGATGTCCCTTCCGGGGCCCGCGGCCGCGCTGTGCGCCGCGGGCCTCTTCGCGCTGGTCGCGGTCGGTGCGGTCCCCGCCGGGGACGCCGGCGCCGCGCCGCCCGCTCCGGCGCACTCCCCACCGCACATCGAGGGGCCGCCGCCGGGCCACACGGGCGGCTTCGGGGAGCCGACCTGCGCCACCTGCCACTTCGGGGCTCCGCTCAACCAACCCGGGGCCACGCTCGAGGTCGCCGGACTCGAGGGCGGCTACCGTCCGGGGCAGCGCCACCCCGTGACGGTCCGTTTCGAGAGCTTCGACATGCTCGCGGCGGGCTTCCAGGGGGCGTTCCGCTTCGAAGACGGGGATCGGCGCGGCGCCGGGGCCGGCGGGATCCGGGCGCTCGACGACCGCGTGACGGTCGTGCGAGGCGAAGGCGGCACGGAGTACGTCCAGCACACCCGCGCGGGCTCGGCACCGACCGGCGGCACCATCGAGTGGTCCTTCGAATGGCGGGCTCCCGACGCCGAGGCGCCGGTCGTACTCCACGTCGCCGCCAACTCCGGGGGTGGGGACGACTCCCCGCTCGACGACCTCGTCTATACGCTGTCGGTCACGATCCCGTCGGGCGGGCGCTGACGTTACGGAAGCGCCTTGGGGCGCCAGAAGCCGATCAGGCGGCCGCGGCGCGCCAGTCCCAGTTCCGACCAGTCTTCGATGTCCAGTTCCACCGCGGCGAGGGCGGCGGTCGGCATGTACTCGCCCTTGCCCGTCAACTGCCAGACGAGAGAGGTGATGCCCGGGTTGTGCCCGACCAACATCAGCCGCTCCTCCGCTCCCCCCATCGCCTCCGCGACCTCGATGTAGCCGTCGGGCGACGCGCCGTATAGGTCGCTCGTCGTCTCTATCTCCACCTCCCGATCGAACTCCGCCGCCGCGAGTTCCGCCGTCGTGCGCGCGCGGACGGCGGTCGAACTCACGATCCGCTCCGGCACGAGATCCTGGTCCACGAGGAAGCGGCCCATGCGCGGCGCGGCGCGGCGGCCGCGGGGATTGAGGGGCCGGTCGTGGTCGGGGAGTCCGGGATGATCCCAGGACGACTTCGCGTGCCGGAGGATGAGCAGGGTCTTCATGGGGTCCCGGGTTTCGCGGGAGTCACCAGCGGATCGGGATCACGAGCATGGTCGCGACCCCCAGGAGGATCGTCGCGAGCCAGAGGAGGAAGGCGTACCCGAGGATCTCCCCGAAGCGCCGCCGCGTCACGGCGAGGATGGGGAGCGCCCAGAACGGGTGGATGAGGTTGAAGGCGGAGTCCCCGTACGTGTAGGCGAGGAGCACCGTCATGACGGAAACATCGAGCGCTTCTCCGGCGGGAATCACGTACGGAGCCTCGATCATCCACTTGGAGCCCGCCGAAGGGATGAACATGCTCATGATCCCCGAATAGACGTAGACCACGAGGGGGTAGAGCCGGGTCGTGGCGACCTCCGCGAACTGCTCGCCGAGCCAGCCTCCGAGGTTCGTGTTCTGGATGAGGCCGAAGATGCCGGCGTAGAAGGGGAACTGGAGGATGATCCCCCACGCGGCGCCCACGCCGTCGCGGCAGGCGCGAAGGAACGACGTCGGGCGGCCGTGGAGGACGATCGCGAGAACGAGGAACACGGTGTTGTAGGCGTTGATCGTCCAGCTCGCGCCGAAGCCCCGCGTGACGATCGAGTGCGCGAGCGGATACGCGAACAGGAGGGCGGCGAGGAGCGACCAGCCGCGGAAGCGGTCGAGCCGCTCGGCGGGCGTCGTCCCGGCCTCGGCGCGCGGCGGCGGGGCCGGGAGGATCTCGTCGACCTCCGCCTCGGTCAGGGTGACGGCGTCGCGGTGCGGGTGGAGCGCCATGGCGGCGACGAGACCGACAAGCAGCATCGCGACGGCGTACCCGAGGTTGAACGGATGAAAGAGCGTCTCGGTGACCGGATAGAGGCGGTCCACGACGGGCGCGCCGGTCCCCGGCTCCAGCAGGGGGTTGCCGGGCGTGGCCATGATGAGCGGGGCGGAGCTGGAGAGGCCGGACTGCCACACGGTCCCGATGCCCATGTACGCCGCGGCGATGACGAGGCGCACGTCGGCGCGCGGGTTGCGCTTGAGGATGAAGGGGACGAAGAGCGCGGAACCGACGAGCCCGAACGCCCAGTTGAGGTAGCCGACCGCCATCGAGAACCCGGCGGCGAGGGCGACGGCCTGGACGGGGCGCTCCGGGTTCGGGCAGCCGGCGAGGCGGTCGAGCAGCCGGTAGATGGGGGGCGACGAGGCGCACGCGTGGGCCGCGACCATGGCGATGGAGAACTGCATCGCCAGTTCCAGCAGCGTCCACACGCCGGCGCCCCACGCGAGCCCCGCCTCCGGGATCGAGGCGCCGCCTCCGGTAACCGCGAGCAGGAGCGCGACGACGGTCAGCGACATGAGGATGACCCACGCGTCGGGCACCCAGCGTTCCGTGACGCGGGAGAGCGCCGCGCCGCTCGCGCGCAGCCGGTCGAGCGGGTTCCCGCTCATGCCGTTCGGCGGATCGGGCTACGCCTCGGGCGGGGGGGCTTCCGGCGCAGCGGCATCGGCCGCGGCGGCTTCCGGTTCCCGCGCCGCCGCAACGTCCGGCTCCGGATCCGCGGCGCCGGTCGCCGCCGGCCGCGGCGCGCCGAACGCGGTGGCGGGCAGGACGTCCCGGAAGGACTCGCCGTAGAGTTCCCAGACGGTGATGAAGAGCGCCGCGACGATGGGGCCGATGAGCACCCCGGCCATGCCGAAGGCGATGAGCCCGCCGAGGGTGCCGAGCAGGATCATCAGATCCGGCATCCGCGTGTCGCGCCCGACGAGCCAGGGGCGCATGAGGTTGTCCAGCGTCCCCACGACGAGGCCGCACCACAGGATCAGCCCGATGCCGGCTACGACCTGGTCCGAGGCGAGGAGGTAGATCGCGGCGGGCAGCCACACGAGCGCGGATCCGATCCCGGGGACGATCGAGAGGACCGCCATGACCGTGCCCCAGAAGGCGGCGGACGGAATCCCCGCCACCCAGAAGGCGAGCCCGGCCAGCGCGCCCTGCACGATGCCGATGAGAAACGTCCCCTTCACCATCGCCCGCGTCACCGAGACGAAGCGGTCGAGCATGCGGCGCTCGTCCTCGTCGGAGAGCGGGAGGTAGTAGAGGACCTTGTGCAGCACGCCGCGGCCGTCCTTCAGGAAGAAGAACATGGCGTACAGCATCAGCAACAGGAGGAAGACGACCCGCACGGTCGCCGTCGTCACGCCGGCGAGCCAGTCGACGACCACACCGCCGACGGAGCCCGCGACTTCGCCCAGCCTTTGGAGGAGCTGCTCCTGGTACGGCCGCAGCGAGTCCAGCCACGGAATCCGGTCGAGCAGTTCGTCGACCCCGCCCGGCTGCCGCAGCTGGGCCTGCATGTTTTCTATCCACGGGCCCGCCGACTGCGTGACCTGCACGGCCTGGTTCGCGACGATGCCGAGGAACGCCGTGACCGGCCCGATGAGGAGGATGACGAACAGTCCGACCGCGGCGAAGGAGGCAAGCCCCTCCCTTCCGCCGAACCAGCGGCGAAGCGTCCGGTAGGCCGGGTACATGAGGCCGCTGAGGATCGCTCCCAGGAAGAGCGCCGTGAGGAACGTCCGGATCATCTCCAGGAAGAGGAGGCTGATCCCGAGGACGAGAAGGAGAAGGAAGATGGCCCGGAAACGTCCCGGATGAAGAGGCGGGCTCCCGCCCGCGTCAGCCATTATGGGCGTCGGCGCTGAGGTCGGCGCTGATGTTCGCGGTGGTGTCGGAGTCGATGTCGGCGCTGAGGTCGCCGAGGAGGCGACCCGTCGCGGTCGCGCGCTGCGTCCAGAAGTCCGCGACCTCCGGCGCCGTGGTCCCCCCGCGGTCGTGGAGGCGCGTCCAGTCCCGCGCCTCGCACGCGAGCCAGTCCAGGGTCGCGCGCGGGCCCTGCGACATCATGCACCGGAGAATGTAGGCGCGCTCACCTACGCGGAGACCGAGACCGAGGTCGCGCGCGGCTCTCGCGAGATCCGCGCGCGTGAGGACGAGTCCGCTGCGGACCGGGCTCAGGAGGGCGTTGAAGAAGCTGTCCCCATCCGTCCGGCGCGGGTCGGGCACCGGTTTCGCCTCGCGCAGCGCGAGCGGGCGTCGCGTCGGCGGCCCCAGGCGAGCCGATTCGCCGAAGAGGAGGGCCTCGAGCGTGTCGGCCCACTCCCGATAGAACGGGGGCGCGATCTGCCGCAGCTTGGTGAGGAAGGGGAGGACCCACGAGAGGAGGTGCTCCCAGAGGAAGGCGTGCCGCGCATCATGGCAGGCCTGCGCCGTCTTCCCGTTCCCGCTCTGCTGTGCTTCCACGAGCCAAGCGTAGCCCCCGAGCAGCGCCCGGAGGTGGTCCGGATCCTCCGGGGGCGTCGTCCCGAGCGCGCGCCAGAACCCGGCGACGCGGTCGCGCGCCTCCCCGCCCATGTGGCCATCGGTGCCCAGAAAGGCGGAGGCATACGGATAGAGCTGGAATAGAAAGAGGTCGTTGTGCGTGGGCTCGTCCGGCACCGGGCCGAGCTCGAGGAGGTGGCCAATGAGCCGATTCTCCCCGCACGGGCCATCGAGAAGCGCGCCGAGGGCGCGAAAAAGCTCCATGGCCTAGCTGTCCGTGGGTTGTCCCGCGCCGGCGGCGCGTGCGGCACTGTTCGCTTTCACCTCATGAAGTAGATGGGGGCCTCGATTTGCTGTCAAGTTGCGTCCGAATCGGTATTCCCCGAGTCCGGGTCGGGCGACTTCGAGCCCTGCGGTTCCGGGAGGTCGTAGGCCGTGCGCACGGGACGCACGGGCCGGATGAGCCAGTGCGGCCGGCGCGTCCCGTCGGGAGAATGCCGCCGGGCTCCGCGCGTCTTGTCGAGCCAGCGCCGGTACACCTCGTGCGACCGCTCCGTGTCGACGTGAATATCCCCGTGGCGGTCGCGCCGCGACGCCTTGACCACGCGCACCGCCTGGTGCCAGCAGTGCATGCCGGACACGGGATCGGGGTGCACCGGGAAGGTGAGGTTCTGATGGACGCCCACATCCGTCCACCAGATCCGCGACGTGTCCGGATCGTCGGTCTCGTACGGCGCCGCGCCCTGCTTGCGCGACAGCTTCCAGTCGCCGTCTTTCCCGCTGAGGGAAACCGTCGCCATGAGTTGCCGCTGACCGGCGACGCGTTCCCGCTCGCCGCGCCCGGCCGTTCCGGGTTCGCCCCCGTTCGGGCCCGATGCACCGGCGTCCGCCAGCTTCCAGCGCCCCATGTGGTGGCTGCACGCGACGACGCCCGGCTTGATCCCCTCGGTCACCCACGCCTTGAGGACGAAATGGCCGATCTCGGTCTCGACCCGGACGAGATCCCCCGTCTTCACCCCCTTCCGCGCCGCGTCGGACGGGTGGAGCCAGAGCGGATTCGTGTGGGCGATCTCGTCCAGCCACTTGGAATTGGCTGAACGCGTGTGGATCTGCACCGGGAGCCGGAAGGTGGAGATGAGACACATCTGATCCGGCTCCATCGCGGCCGGGTGCACATGGCTCCTGATGTAGGCGGGCACGGCGTACTCGGGCCAACCCCAGCGGACGAGCGTCGGGGAGTAGAACTCCAGCTTGCCGCTCGGGGTCGGGAATCCGCGGCGAATCGTGTCTTCCACGCGAACCCCCACCGGGCGCCGCCCCTCCGGGTCGGAGTCGGGCGCGCCCATGGGCGCGAGGTTCACCGCGGCGGAGGCGGGGGCCCGCGTGTAGATGCGGCCGAACTCGTCTTCCCGCGCGTCCTCGAGCTCCTCGGCCGGGACGGGCCGCTCGTGGAGCGGGCCGATGTCGCGCGCGACCTCGAAGGCGCCGTAGCGGCGCATGTAGTCCAGCGGCGAGAGCCCCTCCGCGGCGGCCGCCTCCGGCAGGCCGGGCACGGAGTGTTCGAACATCCAGGCGTAGTACTCGTCCACGGTGAGGCGCTGCCCGGGATTCTCCTTCGACTCCACGAACTCGCGGATGCCGCGGCTCCCGTCCGGGTCGATGCGCCAGGAGAGGTCGAGCCAGAACTCGTTCTCCTCCCACACTTCGCCCGGGTTCGTGTGGCGCGTGTCCGCCACCCGCTCGCCCAGACGCTCGCGCGCGGAGCGGAGGACCGGCTGCCGGAAGCCGATCCACTGCCCGTCGTGCGTCTCGTAGGAGTGGAGGTCGTGCCGCTCGGGTCCGTGTCCCATCGGAAGGACGTAGTCCGCGAAGTAGGCGGATTCGTTCCAGGTCGGCGTGAGCGCGACGTGGAGTCCGACCTTCTCCTCATCCGTCAGGGCCTCGATCCACGCGAACCCGTCCGGGTTTGTCCACACCGGGTTGTACACGCGCGTGAAATAGACGTCGAGCTTGCCGCGTCCCTCCCTGAGGAGATGCGGGAGGAGGAAGGAGACCTCGTACATCGCGAGCGGATACTCCTCGGGCCACGTGAGTTCGTTCCAGTGTTCGGGGTGCCGGGGCATCCGGATCGGCTTCGGGATGAACTTGTTCCACGTGCTCGGATAGGTGCCGCCGGGGGTCGCGACGGAGCCCGTGAGGGCGTTGAGAAAGAAGAGGGTCCGGGCCACCTGCCAGCCGCCCTCGTTGCCCGATGCGGCGCTCCGCCAGTTGTGCGTGGAGAGGCGCGAACCGGCCCGCGCCACGAGTTCGGCGACCTCGCGGATCTGCTCCGCATCCACACCGGACTCCTCCGCCGCCCACTCGAAGGTGCACGCTTCATACAGCTCGCGGAGGACGGCCTCGAACGATTCGAAGGTGCGGGGGAGGTTCGGCTTCTCGGCGGCGAGGTATTCCTCCCAGTTGAACCAGCGCCGGACGAAGTCGCGGTCCCAGGCCCCCGTTGCGATCAGGTGATTCGCGATCGCGAGGAGGACGGCGGCCTCGGAGCCGGGCTGCGTGGGGAGCCAGTGGTCGGCGTGCGTCGCCGTGTTCGACAGGCGCGTGTCGAAGACGATGAGCCGCGCCCCCTTCTTGACCCCGTCCAGGATGCGCTGGGCGTGGGGGTTGAAGTAGTGACCCGCCTCAAGGTGCGAACTCACGAGAAGGATGACGTCCGCGCGGGCGTGGTCGGGGCTGGGGCGGTCCATGCCGAGCCAGAACTGGTAACCGGCGCGCGCGCTGGAGGAGCAGATGTTCGTGTGCGAGTTGTGGCCGTCGACGCCCCACGCGGCGAGCAGCCGTTCCGTGAACCCGTCCTCGCCCGGCCGCCCCACGTGGTACATGACCTCGCGCTGGCGGCCCTCGTCGATGGCCGTGCGGATCCGCGTGGCGATGTCGTTGAGCGCCTCCTCCCACGAGACGCGCACCCACTTCCCCTCCCCGCGCTCGCCGGCGCGCTTGAGCGGGTAGAGGACGCGGTCGGGGTCGACGATCTGGTTCAGCGTGGCCGGGCCCTTGGCGCAGTTCCTGCCGCGGGAGCCCGGATGCTCCGGGTTCCCCTCGAACTTCCGCACCTGCAGGGTGTCGCGGTCGACGTAGGCGAGGAGCCCGCACGCGGACTCGCAGTTGAAGCAGGTCGTGGGCACAAGCATGTAGCGCCGCTCGCGCCGTTCCGGCCAGGCCTTCGAGTCGAGTTCGACCCAGTCGTCCCAGCGTTCCCGCGGGGGGAAGGCGGCGAGCTGGGCGCGGCTGGGGCCGGGATAGAAGGTCTCACCGCGACTCTCCGTCTCGGAGCGGGCCGCGCTCACGCGTTCGCTGAGTTCGTGGAGCCGTCGCGAGACGCCGTCCGGGCCGGAGCCGTTGCCGCCCGCGCCGGAACCGTTGCGGCCCGGGCCGCCTGGATCGCTCATGCGAGGGGCACGGACTGGCCGGCCTGCACGTACGCGTGCTCGTGCGCGAGGAGGCCCGCGAGGGCGGCGCCGCCGATCAGCGGGGCAACCCAGGCGCCGGCGACCGGGCTCACGGTGAGGGCGGCCGCCAGCGTCACGAGCACGATGCCGCTCCAGAACCATGGGGCGTAGCGGCCGCGCACCATGTTCCGGGCGGCGAGGGCGGCGTGGGCCGTCGCATGCGTGAGCGTCAGTTCGGCGAGCACGAGCAGGAGGTGCGCGGCGGCCGTGAGCCCCACGAGCCGGCCCAGCGCGGCGGAGCCGCCGAGCGACGGGAAGAGCATCAGGGCCGCGCCGCCGGCCAGCACCGCCTGTACGAGGAAGTGCGGCGGCAGAAGCGGATTCTGCCACAGATCGCGCGCCCTGGCCTGCGCGAAGAGGTAGGCCGTGTAGACCGCGGTCATGCCGGCCAGCGGCGCCCCCGCCCACGCGATCCAGCGCGTCGTCTCCGCGGCGCCGGCGCCGCCGACCAGCGCCGCCCCGAGGTGCGCGGTCAGGGCCGCGCCGTAACCCGCGATCACGAAGGCGCCGCGCACGAGCCAACTCTTCATGTGGGGTCTCGTGAAGATGAGGACGAAGCGCTTCGGATGCTCGAGGTCCCAGATCAGGAGTCCGCCGGTGAGCGCGAGCGCGGCGAGACCGAGGAGCGGCGTGAGGGTGAGCCAGGTCCCGCTCTGCCACGCGAGCCCGCCCAGCAGGCAGAGGAGGAGCACCGCGAGATACACGCCGGCGGAAACTCCCTTTGTGAGCGTGTACAGGCTCACGCGCCAATCCCACGGCGCGGTGTGCGAGACATCGTACGAAAGAATCGCGGCGGCCGAGGAGTTCGGGCCGTGCCGCCCGTCCGTTCCCATCGGGTGCGGCTGGCCCGAGCCGACCTCGTGCGAGCCTGCGGGCTGCTCGCTCCACATGTACAGCCCGCCGCCGGGACGGACGGCGGCCAGCGGATCGAGCGTCGCCTGGTGCGCCCCCTTGTAGAACAGCTTCGGGTGCGTCTCCTTCTCCGGCCGCCGGACGCTCACCGGGTCGCGCCCCACGTACTGCGAGACCTTCGATTCCGGGTCGTCGAGGTCGCCGACGATGATCGCCTCCGTCGGGCACACGGTGACGCAGGCCGGCTCCAGCCCCATGTCGATGCGGTGGGCGCAGAAGTTGCACTTCTCGGCGGAATGGTCGTCCGGGTTGATGAAGATCGCGTCGTAGGGGCAGGCGGCGATGCACGCCTTGCAGCCGATGCAGATCGACTTGTCGAAGTCCACGATCCCGTCGGGACGGCGGAACATGGCCTGGGTGGGGCACGCGGTCGTGCACGGCGCGTCGTCGCACTGGTTGCAGCGCGTGACCTGGAAGGCGCGTCGCGCGGCGGGGAACGTCCCCACATCCGCGTACTTCACGTAAGTGCGGGTGACGCCGAGCGGGACTTCGTTCTCCGACTTGCAGGCCGTCGTGCAGGCGTGGCAGCCGATACACCGAGTGTGATCGATGACCTTCGCCCAGCGGGCCGTCTCGGTCCCTGTCTCTGAGGACTCCGGCATGCGTGCTCCCCGTGGGAGGTTCGGTGCGGTCGCGACGGCGCTCGCGCGTGGGCCGGCGGTCACATGGCGCTGCTATGTTCCATCGTGGCGCCGAACCGGGCAAGCCCGTTCACCTGGTGAGCACGATTTCCATGCCGGGGAGGTCCGCGCCCACCGCTTCCACGCACCACCGCTCGCCGGGGGACAGCGGCTCGAGGGCGGTCATCGTCCCCGTGCTCACGACACCGCCGGATGACGGGTCCTCCTGTCCCGCGAAGCGCGGGAGGAGCCGCGGCACGAAATCCAGCGCCGCAAGCGGATGCCCGAGGACATCGCTCCCGCGCCCCCGGGCCACCGGCGTCTCGTCCCGGAAGAGGCGGACCTCCAGCTCGTCGAGGCGGGCCACTCGTTCCTCGAATTCGGGGTGGCGGACGTTCACCGGCCGCCCGACGACGAGCGCGCCGTGAAGCCCGAAATCCGCGACGGAGTCCGCCGGCGTGAGGTGCCATTCGGGGTAGTGGCAATCGACGATTTCGAACCCGAGCGCGACCCAATCCGGACGTCCCTCGGCCGCACCCTCCTGCGCGAATCCGAACACGACCTCCACTTCGATCATCGGAGCTTGGAACGTCCCGATCGGGATTTCGGCCGTCGGTCTGGCGAGCCGCAGGGTACGGTCGTAGACCGGGGCCAGGATCGGTTCATCCAGCCCGAATCGGGGCCAGATCGCCCGGTTCGTGAACCCGACCTTGCAGCCGATCGGATGGTATCCGCGCCGCTGGAGCCGGCGGTCGAGCGCTGCGCCGACACGATAGGCCCGGTCCAGCCCGAAGCCTTCCGCCCGCTCTGTCGGCGGCTGTGTCGTCGCGCGGCCGTCACGAGCGGACATGAGGTCCCGCGCGAGATCCGCTTCGAAAAGCGCCGTGGCGGCGGCGCTCTCGTCGCCGGGGGCGATTTCCGTCTCGGCTCTGGTCATGCGCGGCTCGCGGGTCGTGGTCCGGCCGGGGCTTGCGGCTCAAGCTCCGAGACCGGACGATTTCGCTAATGGTAATGCGGGAGAGGACGAGATGCCCTTTGAGAGCATAGATCCGACCACGGAGGAACGGCTCGCCTCGTTCCCCGCCCTCGATACCGCCGGGATCGACGCGGCGCTCGAGCGGGCGCGGGACGCATTCGAGGTGTGGAGGCGGGTGCCGGTGGCCGAGAGGGCCGAACGCCTTCTCGCGCTCGCGGAACTCGTGGAGCGGGGCAAGGCGGCGTACGGCCTGCTGATGACGCGCGAGATGGGCAAGCCGCTGGCCAGCGCGGTCGCCGAGGCGGAAAAATGCGCCTGGGTGTGCCGCTACTACGCGGAGCACGGGGCCGCGCACCTGGCGCCCGAGCGCTTCGAGTCCACCGGCACGCACTGCTGGGTCGAGTACCACCCCCTGGGCGCGGTGCTGGGAATCATGCCGTGGAACTTCCCGTTCTGGCAGGCGATGCGTTCCGCGGTGCCGACGGTGCTGGCGGGGAACGCCTTCCTGCTCAAGCACTCGCCCAACGTGCCGCAGTGCGCGGTCGCGCTCGAAGGACTGTTCTCGCGAGCCGGATTCCCGGAGGGCGTATTCCAGAATGTCTTCGTCGAGGTCGAGGACATCCCGCGCGTGCTCGACGACCCGGTCGTTCAAGCCGCTTCGCTCACGGGCTCCGTCGCCGCCGGTTCCGCACTCGCGGCCGAGGCTGGACGCCGCATCAAGACGACCGTGCTCGAACTCGGCGGCAGCGATCCCTTCATCGTCATGGAGAGCGCGGACCTGGAGCGGGCCGTCGCGACCGCCGTCGATGCCCGCATGTGGAACAACGGCCAGTCGTGCATCGCCGCCAAGCGGATGCTCGTCCAGAGTTCGATCGTCGACGAGTTCACCGAGCGGCTCGTCGAGCGGGTGGCGGCGCTTCAGGTCGGCGACCCGAAGGAGGCCGAGGTCGAGATCGGACCGCTGGCCCGCCGCGACCTGCGGGACGCGGTCGCGGAGCAGGTGGAGGCCACCGTGGCGGCCGGCGCCCGCGTGGCCACGGGCGGGCGCGTACCCGACCGGCACGGCTGGTTCTACGAGCCGACCGTGCTCACGGACGTCCCGGAGGGATCCCCGGCCACGGATGACGAGATCTTCGGTCCGGTCGCCAGCATCTTCCCGGTCGCCGACATGGACGAGGCCATCGAGCGCGCGAACGCGACGGAGTTCGGCCTCTGCTCCGCCATCTGGACGAACGACCCCGAGGAACGGGCCCGGGCCGTCCGCGACCTGGAGGCCGGCGGGGTGTTCATCAACGGGATGTCCGCCTCCGATCCCCGCGTCCCCTTCGGCGGCGTCAAACGCTCGGGCTACGGGAGGGAACTCGGCCCCCACGCGATCCGCGAATTCGTGAACGTGAAGACGGTCTGGGTCGGCGACTGACGGCTCAGCCTCGGCGGCCGCCCCGGGGCGCGGAGACGAGACCGTCGTCGAGCAGTTGCTGGAAGTGACTCGTAATGGTCTCCTCGACGGGACGGAAGGCGACGCCGAGGACGGTCCTGGCGCGCGCGTTCTCGAACCTCAGCGGATACCCCACGTTGCGCTTCGCCACGGCGCGGGGGATACCCCGCAGGGGTGCGTACGAAATGGACATCGGAATGGGCACGGTGCGCCGGGGCAGGGGAAAGCGGTCGCCGAAGCGGTCCCGCAGGATCCCGGCGATTTCGAGCAGGCTACGGGTCTCGCTGACCAGGATGTAGCGTCCCTCCGCCTCCCGCATGAGACCCGCCTGCAGGTGGCCTTCCGCGACATCCCGGACGTCGACGATGGCGAACTCCAGTTCCGCGGCACCGACGCGATGGGCGCCGTTTCCCAGATCGCGCATGATCAGGACCCCTTCGGCGTTCGTACTTCGGCTGAGGCCGGGTCCGAGGACCAGCCCGGGATTCACGACCACCAGGTCCCACCGGGTCTGTTCCTCCGCCATCTTCCAGGCCAGCCGCTCCGACAGCGTCTTGGAGTAGGAATAGGGCTGGTGGCCTTCGTGGCTGGTGGTGTTCCAGTGGCTCTCGTCGAATCGGCCCCCCTCGATCTGCTCCAGGTCGGCCGCGTCCCCATAGATCGCCACGATGCTGGAAGTCAGCACCACCCGCCGGACCGCGCCTGTCCGGCCAGCGGCCTCGAGTACGTGGCGCGTGCCGCGGGTCGCGGGCTCGATGAGGTCGCGCAACGGATCGTCGACGTCGCGCACAATGAGCGGGGAAGCGGTGTGGAAGACCAGCGGGCATCCCGCCATCGCCCGGTCGAACCCGGCGGGATCGAGGAGGTCCGCGCGGAACAGGGACAGGGTTCCGGGACGGCCCCGGGCGATCGTCCGCAAATGGCCGGTTCTCGCGGGATCCCGGGGATCGCGCACGGTCCCGTGAACGTCGATGCCCAGTTCCAGAAGCCTCTTCACCAGCCACGACGCGACGTAGCCGTTCGCACCCGTGACGAGAACCGGCCCGCGCGGTCGCTGCCGACCGAGTGTCACAACAGCGAAGTCCGGCGGCTGTGGCCCGAAAGAAAATCGCGATAGCGGACGAACGCCTCGTCGATCATTTCCTGCGTCAGCCCGTAGTCGGCGATGTCGTACGTGTGGCGCTTCTCGGTGCGGCGACGCTCGCTCTGCTCGTCGAGCCACGCTTCCATGGCGGCGACGACTTCGGGTCTCAGGGGCCAGCCGAAACGATCGTAGACGTGGGCCACGACGGCCGTCGGATCCTGAACCAGATCGTAGTAGCTCACGTCGATCCAGCGGTCGTCAAGCTCCGGGCGCGACTCGCGAAACGCCACCGCCCGATCGAGGAGGAGGCCCATCGCGCGCAACTGCTCGGCGCCCAACTCATCCGGGGGACGCGGCTTGCTGACGTCCGCGCGGATCCGCTCCACCAGGCTGCACCACGATCCCATGAACTGCACGGGCTCGCGGTGGGTCTGGATGAACAGAGCGTCGGGATACGCTTCGGTCAGCGCCTCCAGCTCCCTGAGATGCGCCGGCATCTTGAACAGCCACTGTCCGTCGGCCCCGCGATTCCACTCCCGGCGCTGCCAGGTGTAGTGCTGCATGACGCGCCGGTGCAGAGCGTACGATTCGAGCGAGCCGCTCGCTTCGAGCCAGCGCTCGTAGGTCGGGATTGGATGCCGCGTGGCGAACATCCAGGCTCTGAACGAGAGCCGGAGAATCGCCATGTCCTCTTCCGGCTCGTCGAGGCCGACATGATGAGTCCCCTCGAAGGAATCGATGATGCCGGACGCCCTGAACACGTCCCTCGCCAGCGCGCGGCGCGGGTCCTCGGACGTGCCGGCCAGGGCGGCGTCATCGCCGCCGGCGATGACGGGCTCGACGTACTCGTACGCCCGCAGCGCCCAGAACCGGGGATCCCGGGCCATGAGGCGGTGCAGGTAGGTCGTGCCCGTCCGGTTGATGCCCACGATGAACACCGGCCGGACGATTTCCTGCCGCTCGATCGCGGGATGGCGCAGGCGTTCGCCGGCGAGTTCCGCGTTGTTCCGAAGTATTCGGCACATGTCGAAGACGATGTGGCCGACCCGATCTTCCGGCAGGGTCGCTTCGGGCGAGTTGAGCGCGTCGACAAGCTGCTCCAGCCCTTCGAACATCCACTCGGGGTAGGTGTCCTCGAAGGAGACGCCGTTTTCTCCGGCGTAACGCCGCGCCTGCGTCACCAGCCGGTCGAAGTCCAGCGTGCGGCGCGGCTGCGGATAGGGCCAGTCCTCGCGATGCGCCCGCACCCACCGGTTATGACGCACGTAGCGGGTAAGCGGGCCGAGCCATTCGATCGGCTCGGGGCAGTCCTCGCGAATCGCGCGGTCGCTGATCGGGAGCGACGTGGCGGCCGCGGCCCCTTGCAGCCAATAGCGTCCGAAGTGATCGAGCACCGGCCAGTACCCGGCCATGGGAGAGGCGTCGCCGCGAGCCTGGCAGGCGCGCCTGAAGGCCTGGTACGACACCTCCGGCAAATCCAGTCCGAGCTCCTCGAGCGACACTGTGCGATAGGAAGGCGTCGGATTGCAGCAGTTGTAGAGCGTGAACCGTCGTTCCGGGTTCAATGAGATGTCGGTGCAGATGCGGCTCAGTGTATCGACGGGGTCGTTGGTGGACTGCAGGGCGAACCCGGATGGAACCAATCCGGTGTCGACGATCGCCGCGAAGAGTCGCTGAGTGATGTTGTTCGGCTCGCTGTATCCGGTCGTTGCCATGCTGGTCTGCCCCAGGCGAAACACGGCCACGGGAAGACCGGCCGACTGCGCGAACAGCAGCGCCTGCTCGGCGACCAGCTTGCTCCAGGGATATCCGAGCAGCCCGAGGGGAAACGTCTTCTTCATGCTCGCCAGATCGGGCTGCCCCTGGTGGGCGATGCGGCTCCCCTCGTACTCGTGCGCGAAGGTGCAGACGTATTCGGGGAAGATCCCCATCGTCCCGGCGTAGAAGAGGTGCTTGCGGCGCGTGCGCAGACACAGCTCCAGCACGTTGCGAAGACTGGACGTGTTCACGCTGCGGATGCCGGCGTACGAGGCGGCCAGGCTCAGCGTGGCGGCGAGGTGATAGACGGCGTCGACGTTCGCGCAGAGATGATCGAACTCGGCGCGCGGCAGACCGAGCCGCGGCTGGGCGATGTCCCCCGTGCAGACGTGGATGCGCGGAGCGAAGTCATCGTCCCAGGTCTCCGCGTGCTCCATGTTCGCGCGCAGCCGGCCGAGGCCCTCCTCCGCGCTCGCCGCCCGCACGAGGCAGTGCACCTCCAGGCCGGCGTCATGCGCCAGCAGGTCGCGCACCAGGAAGCGTCCGACGAAGCCGGTCGCACCGGTCACGAGCACGCGGCGGATTTCCGAAGGAGAGACGGCTTCGGCCGGCGCCGCTCCGGTCACGGCGGCGCGCACGAAGCGACGCAGCTCCGAGAGGTCGCGTTCACAGTGCGGCGGCAGCTTCCCGACCAGTGGCGGGACCGGGCTGCGGGGCGCCGTTGTCGCCGTGGACCGCGTCATGCCTGGATCGGGAAGTGGTCCTCCAGCCTGTTCGCAAAGGGCGAACGCCGCCTGCGTACCTGGTGTACGCGTTGCGGTGAGACCTCCGCCGATCCATCGGTCTCGGCTACGGCCTCACCTTCCGCATCCGACTCGGCTCCGTGCACGATCATCTCCGCCAGGGACAGGGCAGAGGCGGTCGTCATCAGTTCGAGGGCGCTGACCTGCCGGTTGAACTGCGCCTGAATGAAGGCGCCGAGTTCGGCGACTGAAATCGACGTGAGCCCGAAGCTCGAAAGCGGCTCCGCGACATCGCCCTCTTCGTGCCCGCAAAGTTCGGCCACCTTGGCGGAGATCTGCGCGACAACGCTCTCCAGGGTCAGTTCGCCGCGCACGTTCACCTCGAACGCCGCCTGATTGTTGAGCAGGCGCCCGTTGCGCATGTAGTCCGGGGAATCGACGGTCCACGCCGGGTTGGAGAACAGCGCGGTGACCATATGGTCATGCCCCTTCGTGTCGGGCTCCGTCGGGTCGGGCGCCATCGCGCGCAGGGCGTAGTCGAGATTGGCGATCGCGAAATTCGCGCTCACCGTCATCATCCCCGCCGCGCGCATCATGCGCATCACGTGGAGGCTGCGCGCCGCCATCCCGACCTCCGTGACGGGACCGAGGTTGTACGAGAACCCCGCCAGCCCCCGCCGGCGACGCCAGGCCGCCAGCCCGTCCAGGAACGCACTCGCGCTGCTGTAGTTGACCTGCCCCACGTTCCCGAACGTCGAAGCGATGGAGGAGAAGAGGACGAAGTAGTCGAGGGCACAGTCGGTCGTGGCGTCGTGCAGGTTCAGGGCGCCGCGGGCCTTGGGCGCGAACACGTTCTCCAGCGACTCGGCGGAGGTGTCGAGGAACGAGCGGTCCTCCAGCGTTCCGGCGAGGTGGAAAACACCCTTGAGCGGCCGCTGAAGCTCGGCGACGCAGCGGCGCACGTCCTCCTCGTCGCGCACGTCGCCCGAAACGATCTCGATCTCGTAATCGCCGGTCATCTTCGACAGCGTGGTCGTCTGGCGGAGCCACTCGACGCTCCGTCGACGCTCCGGGTCGCGGTCCATCAGCGTGACGTGCCGAGCCCCCGCCGCGATCAGGTAGGGCACCAGGCGCAGCCCGAAGCCACCCAGCCCGCCCGTGACCAGATAGGTGGCCTCGGGGTCGAGGAAGGGGCGCGTGTCCGCGATCGCGAACCCCCGATCCGCCGGGTCGGACGGCGCCTTCAGGACCAGTTTCCCCTGGTGCCCGCCCGTCGTCATCAGGCGTAGCGCCCTGGCGTAGTCGCGGTACTCGTAGGCGGTGAGTCGAGGTGGCGGCACGGCGCCCTCGTTCATGAGGTCCAGACAGGCCTGCGAGAGCATGTGCGACAGCACCGGATCGTCGAGCATCAACCGGTCGACGTCGATCGCGGCGAAGCGGAGGTTCTTGCGGAAGACCCGCATGCCGAGCGAGTTGTCCGTGAAGATGTCGACCTTCCCGATCTCGCAGTGCCACCCCGAGGGCCTCAGGGCCTTGAGGCAGAGGGCGATATGGTGGCCGGCGAGCGAATTCAGCACGACATCGACGCCTTCGCCTCCCGTGGCCTCCATCAGGTCGTCGTACCAGTCGTGGCTGTGCGAATCGAACGCCCCGCGCACGCCCATCTCGAGCAACTGCTCGCGCTTGCTCCGGTTGCCGGCGGTCGCGTAGACCTCCGCCCCGACGTGGTGCGCCAGCGCGATCGCCGCCTGTCCGACGCCGCCCATCGCAGAGTGGATGAGGACCCGCTGCCCCTCTCTCAGCCGCGCCAGGTGGATGAGCGCGTAGTACGCGGTCACGGTCACCGAGAGCGACGCCGCGGCCTCCTCCATGCTCAGCCCGGGCGGCTTGAGGAAGGCCAGGTGCTCGTTCACGACGATTCGGTTGGCGATGCAGCCGCCCGTCGTGACGGCCACCTCGTCGCCGGGGCTCAGACGCTTCACGTCCGGGCCGGCGCGGCGTACGACCCCGCTCCCCTCGATGCCGACCTCGCGGCCCAGCGCCGAGCGCTCGTAGGCCAGCGCGGGGAGGAGCCCCAGCGTGACCATGACATCCCGAAAGTTCAGTGCCGCCGCGGCCATCTCGATCTCGACGTCGGAGGGTCCCAGGCGGGGCAATGCCGTTGTCGCCACCTGCAGGCCGCTCACCTGGCCGGGGTTGTCAAGCCGGAGCCGGTAGGGGGGATCAGCGCCCGCGGGCACGAGCGGCCAACGATCCCGAACGCTCACGACGCGCGGTACCCACAGGCGTCCGTCCCTGACAGCCAGTTCCCGTTCGCGCGGATCGCACGCGTCGAGTCGTGCCAGCGCCTCGAGGTCG
>JAJDWE010000011.1 GCA_022825725.1 Gemmatimonadota bacterium | reverse complement strand
CAGCATGACGTCCTTGAAGACCTCCGTGTTCTTCGAGCCCAGCGCCTTCCCCGCCCAGGTCATGGCCAGCAGGTGCGCCATGGCGCGGGGCGTCGAGGTGTCCTGCAGGTCGGTGGAGAACGCCTCCCGGGCCGCCTCCCGCTCCGAGGCCGAGACGTCGCCCGCGCGCTCGCGGAACTCCGCCATCGAAATCCGTCCGTCCGCCGGGGTCTCGACGCCGGAGTAGTCTCCGATGAGGACGGATGTCGGACGGTTCACGCTCAGGCCGTCCACGTTCAGTTCACTCATGCGGGCATTCACGGCGTCCGGGCCTCCGGCCGCGGTCAGGGTGAGATCCGTCGCGCTGTTGTCGGAGATGAGGAGCATCAGTTCGAGCAGGTTCCGGAGGGAGAGCGCGACCCCCGGGTCGTCGAACAGGTTCGAGATGGTCCCGCTGCCCGGATGGATATCGCCGGGCTCGAGTTCGACCATGTCCGCGAGCGTGATCTCGCCCCGGTCGACCCGTGACAGGAGTTGGACCGCGATCGGAACCTTGTAGGTCGAGGCCATCGGGAAGCGCTCGTCCTCGTTGAACCACACGGCGCGCCCCGTCTCGATGTGGACGGCGCCCACGCCCACGGTGCCCCCGCTGCTCGGGGCCAGCCGCTCGATTTCCGCGAGAAGACGGCCGAGGCCGGGGTCGCCCTCGGGCGTGACGGACTGCGCTGCGAGAGGGACGGCGGCCACGAGCCCGATCGCAAAGGTCGCCGTGGTCAGGGTCGCTGCCCGCTTCGTGGCGGCCCGCCCGGTGAAGTGATGACGTGTCCGGAGGCGCATCGATCTTACTCCCTGGTTCGTTTGAGCTGGATCCCGCTCCAGCCGGTACGGTAGCCATTGCGCAACGCCCGGACGAGACCGCCACGACGGGTCGCCCCGGGAACGCGATCCGTGACATACTCCGCGTATGAACACAGGAGGGGAGACCATGCCGGGCGACGGCGGCGCGCTGTCGTCCGAGGAACACCGCGCGGCAGAGGCGGTGGACGCGGAACGGCTGTTCGCGCTCCTCGCCGACCTCATCGCGATCGAGAGCGTTGCGAACCGCGAGACGCCGGCCCAGGAGCGGGTGGCCGAGGAGATGCGCGATCTCGGCCTGGAGACGGACGTGTGGGAGATCGACTTCGAGCGGCTGCGCCGGCACCCCGCCTACACCGCCGACGTCGATCGTCACGAGGGTCTCGGGGTCGTCGGCAGCATGGGCCGCGGCGAGGGCCGGACACTGATCCTCAACGGCCACGTCGACGTCGTCCCCGCGGGCGAGGTCGAGCGCTGGACGCACCCACCCTTCGAACTCACAGAGCGCGGCGGGCGGCTGTTCGGGCGCGGGGTCGTGGACATGAAGGGGCAGCTGTGCAGCGCGCTGGCGGCGGTGCGGGCGCTGCGCGACGCGGGGATCGAGCTGGACGGCGCCCTCCAGGTCCAGAGCGTGATCGGCGAGGAGGACGGCGGCTCGGGAATGCTGGCCACCATCGAGCGCGGCCACACGGGCGACGGGGCGATCGTCGTCGAGCCGACGGAGTTCGTGATCGCGCCCGCGCAGGCCGGCGCGCTCAGCTTCCGCCTCACCGTCCCCGGCCTCGCCGCGCACGGGGCGATGCGGGAGGAAGGCGTGGACCCGGTCGAGAAGTTCATTCCGATCTTCCAGCGGCTCCGGGCCCTCGAGGCCGGACGGAACCGCGACGTGGCCGACCCGATGTTCCGCGGGGAAGCGCTGCCGTACGCCCTGACCATGGGACGGCTCCGGGCGGGGATCTGGCCCTCGACGGTGGCGGAGAGCCTTGTCGTCGAGGGTCGCTACGGCGTCGCGCCCGGAGAGGACCTCGCCGGGGCGCGCCGCGCGCTGGAGGACGCCGTGGCCGAGGCCGCTTCCGGTGACGCATGGCTGCGCGACCACCCGCCCGCCGTCGAATGGGTCGGGGCGCAGTTCGCGGCCGCCCGCACGGACGCGCGCGACCCCGTGGTCGGCACCCTGGCCGGCGCCGTGCGGTCGCTCGGCGATACGGAACCCCGCGTCGGGGGCGTGCGTTACGGCGCGGACATGCGGCTCCTCGTCAACCACGGCCGCGTGCCCACGGTGCTCTTCGGCCCCGGCGACGTCCGCGAGGCCCACCGCCCCGACGAGAGCGTCCGCGCCGCCGACCTCGTCGACCTGGCCCGGATCCTCGCCGTCACCGCGATCCGCTTCTGCAGGACCGGCGCGGGCAGACGCGCCGGGACGGGCAGACGCGCCGGGGCGGGCTGATGCGCCCGGCCGCGGCGCTTCAGGTGACGAGGAGGGTGCCGATCCTCGCGTTGCCCCTCCGCAGGCGGCGGTAGGCCGATGTGTCAAGACAGTAGCGGCTCATTCCCACATTTCCGGGTCGATCTTTCCGAAGTCGCGGGTCGCAGCCTCGAACTCACGGAATTCCGCGTCGGTCCAGCCCCCGGAGAAGCGCCGCAATCCGTGTGATCGGCGAGTTCCGACACCGAGACTCTGCCCGAGAAGGTCCAGCACGGTCTGGTTAAGGGATGTCCCCCGCCGCCGTTTTTCATCGTTCAGCGCACGCCCCAGCTCGGCCGTCACGCCTCGCACCGTCAATGTCTTCACCGGGTCATCTCCGAGGGCTTTCATTAGACGACTGCATCTACCAGCATAATTTGCATGCACCGTGATCGGGATCAAGAAGCCGGATACGCCTTCCGGTCGGGTCACGTCTCGCTAAGGTTGAGGCTGCGTATCCCGATCAAAGGCTACTCATAGAGTTCCCCCTGAGGACAGGTGCTGCCATGTCTGCTCGAACGTCGATCGCAATCCGGCTGGCCTTCTCATTCGCCCTGGCGTTCACGGCGGCCCCTCTCCCGCTCCACGCACAGGCATTCGAGGTCGAGGAGGCGACGGTCGCGGAGGTCCACGCCGCTTTCCGGTCGGGCGACCTCACCTGCGAGGGGCTCGTCGCGCGCTACCTGGCGCGCATCGACGCGTACGACCAGCAGGGGCCGCGGCTCAACTCGATCGCGGTCGTCAACCCGCGGGCCCTCGAGGAGGCCCGAAGCCTCGACGCCGCCTTCGCGTCCGGCGGCCTCACGGGACCGCTCCACTGCATCCCCGTCCTCCTCAAGGACCAGGTCGAGACGAGCGACATGCCGACGACCTACGGGTCGGCCCTTTTCGCCGGCTACATGTCGGAGCGCGACGGAACCATCGTGACGCGCATGAAGGAGGCCGGCGCCCTCATCATCGCGAAGACGAACATGGGCGAGTTCGCCTCGCGCTACGTCGGGTCCGGGTTCGGGATCATCCGCAACGCGTACGACACGCAGCGGAATCCGAGCGGGTCCTCCGGCGGCACGGGCTCCGCCGTGGCGGGGAACCTCGGCATGATCGGCATCGGCGAGGACACGGGCGGCTCGATCCGCGGCCCGGCGGCCGTCGCCTCGCTCGTCGGCCTCCGTCCCACGCTCCCCCTCGTGAGCCGCTTCGGGATGATGCCTGCCAACCCCACCACCGACACCATGGGCCCGATGACCCGCACCGTGACGGACGCGGCCATCCTCCTCGACGTCATCGCCGGCTTCGACCCGAACGATCCCGTGACGGCGTACTCCGTGGGACAGATCCCGGAATCCTACACGGCCGCACTCGACGCGGGGGCGCTGGCCGGAGCCCGGATCGGCGTCATCCGTGAGCCGATGGATCGAACCGTGGACACGTCATCGGAAGGCTTCCGGCAGGTGCGCGCCCGGATCGAGGCGGCGCTCGGGACTCTGCGCGACCTCGGGGCCGAAGTGTTCGACGTCGCTGTCCCCGGGATCGAGGGCGTGGCGGCCATCTTCGGCGCCAATACCTACGAGACGGAGGAGGTGACCGACGCCTACCTCGCCGAACTCCGGGATCCGCCGTACCACACCCTCGCGTCGATCCTCCTTTCCGGCCGCGTGAATCCGTGGCGGGCCGTCGGCATGGCCGACCTCTTGGGGAAGACGACCCGCGACCCCGGCTACCTGGACTACCTCCTGGCGCGCGACCGGGTGAGGGAGGACGTCATCGCGACGATGGCGGAACACGATCTCGACGCCTTCGTCTACGCCACCTTCGACCATCCCCCGGCGCTGATCGCCGAAGATGTGGAGACGAACCCTGCCCCGGCCGACCGCTACGCCCTCGGCGACAACCGCTCCCTGAGCCCGCTCACGGCCTTCCCGGCGCTCACCGTCCCCGCCGGGTTCACGGACGGCGGCCTCCCGGTGGGTCTCGAGTTCCTCGGCCGCCCCTTCACGGAGGCTATGCTCCTCGGCTTCGGCTACGCCTTCGAGCAGGCGACGAACCACCGCCGCCCGCCCGCCACGGCCCCGCCACTCGGCCGTTGACTCGATAGACATGCACCATCAGATTGTGCATGTGTCAAAATTATGCACCTACAAGAGGGGTCATGTCGAGGATTCACTTCGTCGTCGAGGAAAGCGCCAGGATCCGCTACCAGGCGGAGGCGGAGCGTGAGGGAAAGTCTCTCGGGCAATGGCTGCGAGAAGCGGCCAACGAGAAACTGGAGGCCGCGCGTCCGCGGAAGTTCACCCTGGAGGAGCTACGCGAGTTCAACGCCGCGTGCGACGCCCGCCATCCACCCGGCGCCCGCGAGCCGGACTGGGAGGACGTGAAGCGCCTGATCACCGAGGACAAGCTCAGTTCCGCCAGAAAACTGGGCCTCCTTTGATCTTCGTCCACAGGAGATGATCGTGTCCCGCATCCATTTCGTGGTGAAGGAGACGGAAAAGATCCGCTACCAGGCGGAGGCGGAGCGTGAGGGAAAGTCTCTCGGGCAGTGGCTGCGCGAGGCGGCCGATGAGAAACTGGAGGCCGCCCGTCCGCGCCTGTTCACCGTCGAGGAACTTGAAGCGTTCGCCGCCAAGTGCGACGCGATGCATCCCCCCGGCGCCAAGGAGCCGGATTGGGAGGAGACCAAGCGCATGCTCGTCGAGACCCGGTTTCCGGATCCCGGCGTATGATCTTCGTCGACGCAAACGTCTTCATGTATTTCGTCGGTGCCGACCACGCTCTCAAGGGGGAGGCCCGAGCTTTCTTCTTTCACTCGAAGCGGCGCGACCGACGTCTCGTGACTTCGGCGGAAGTGCTTCAGGAACTTCTTCACACGTACGTTCGACGAGACCAACGTCGCACGTTGAACGTCGCCTTTGACCTCGTGGACGCGACAGTGGCGGAGATCTGGCCCGTCGAAAGAGAAGACGTGGAACGGGCGCGGCATCTTTCGACGCGCCACCCGGAACTGCAGGCGCGCGACCTTGTTCATCTTGCCTGCTGCATCCGGCGGGAGCCTGAAGACCTCATGACCTTCGACCGGGCGCTGGCCGCCGCCTGGCGTTCCCGGGCTCCCCGACTGAACTGACGCGAGGGTCTTCGGCTCTCCCCCCCGCTCTGTCTGACCCCGGTTCTTCGGGATAGCGTATTCGGCGCAGTCTCCGCAGAAATCCGAGGCCGAGGTACGAAGGAGAGCAGCGAGATGAGGGATTCGTCGAGGCGATACGCGTCGCGCGCGCGGTGGATGGTCGGTTTGGGCGTCCTGGTGGGGCTTCCGGCAGCATCGCCCCCGCTGGCGCCGGAAGTTCAAGCCCAGGAGGTCGATCAGGCGCTGGTGGCGGAGGTCGTGGCCGGCCTCCCGCTGCGCGAGATCGGCCCTGCGTTGATGGGTGGCCGGATCGCGGACATCGCCGTGCATCCGCACCGGAGCAGCACGTGGTACATCGCGGTCGGCTCCGGCGGGGTGTGGAAGACGACGAACGCGGGCGTGACGTGGGACGCGATCTTCGAGGACGAGTCCGTGTACTCGATCGGCGACGTTGCGATCGACCCCAACAACCCGGACGTGATCTGGGTGGGCACGGGAGAGAACGTGAGCGGGCGCCATGTCGGCTGGGGGGACGGCGTCTACCGCAGCCGCAACGGCGGGGAGACGTGGGAGAACGTCGGGCTCCCCACCTCGGAGCACATCGGGAAGATCCTCGTCGATCCGCGCGACAGCGACGTCATCCTGGTGGCCGCGGAGGGGTCGCTCTGGGCTGCGGGCGGGGAGCGCGGCGTCTACAAGTCCACCGACGGCGGCGACTCCTGGCGGCTCGTGCTCGAGATCGATGAGAACACCGGCGTCACCGACATCGAGTTCGCCCCCGGCAACCCGGACATGGTCTACGCGGCGGCGTACGAACGTCGACGCAAGATCTGGGGTCACCTCGCCGGCGGTCCCAACTCGGGGATCTACAAGTCCACCGATGGTGGGGAGAGTTGGCGCCGGATCTCGGCCGGACTCCCGAGCGGCGATGTGGGCAAGATCGGACTCGCCGTCACCCCCGCGAACCCCGAGGTCGTGTACGCGACGATGGAGGCGAACGACGATGAGCGCGGCTTCTACCGGTCCCTCGACAAGGGGGAGAGCTGGGAGCGGCGGAACTCGTACATCTCCGGCGGCACCGGTCCTCACTACTACCAGGAGATCGAAGCCTCCCCGCACGATGCGGACATCGTGTACCAGATGGACGTCTTCATCCAGGTCACGCGGGACGGTGGCGCGACGTTCGGAAACCTCGAGACGGCGCGCGACAAGCACAGCGACAACCACGCGCTGTGGATCGACCCGGAGGACCCGCTGCACCTGCTCGTGGGGACGGACGCGGGGCTGTACGAGAGCTTCGACGACGGCCGCACCTTCCGTCACTTCCCGAACCTGCCGATCTCCCAGTTCTACAAGCTCGCGCTCGACAACGCGGAGCCCTTCTACAACGTGCTCGGCGGCGCGCAGGACCTCGGCACCCTTTGGGGTCCCGCTCGCACGACGAACATCGAAGGGGTCCGCAACCGGGACTGGTACGCGCCGATGGGGGCGGACGGGTACGCGGTCCAGATCGACCCGCGGGATCCGGACATCCTCTACCTGCAGACGCAGCAGGGGAACCTCTACCGCTACGACCGGGAGAGCGAGGAAGCGCTCGACATCCAGGCGCAGCCCGCGCCCGGCGACCCGCCGGAGCGCTGGAACTGGGACTCGCCCGTCCTCATCAGCCCGCACGACGCCGACCGCATCTACCACGGCTCGCAGCGCGTGTGGGCGAGCGACGACCGGGGCAATTCGTGGACCGCGATCAGCGGCGACCTGACGACGAACGTGAACCGCTACGAGCTGGAGTTCATGGGCCGCGTGTGGAGCGTCGACGACCTCATCGACAACGGCGCCATGTCGAAGTACGCGACCCTCACGGGGATCTCCGAGTCGCCGGTGACGGCGGGCGTGATCTACACGGGGAGCGATGACGGCCTCATCCACGTGACGGAGGACGGGGGCACGAACTGGCGGCTCGCGGCCCCGCTGCCCGGCGTGCCGGAACGGGCCTTCATCAACGATATCGAAGCCTCGCAGCACCTCGCCTCGACCGTGTTCGCGGTGGCGGACAACCACAAGGAGGGCGACTTCCGGCCGCTCCTCTTCCGGAGCGACGACGCGGGGCTCTCATGGCAGTCGATCTCCGGCGACCTGCCGGACGGCACGATCCTGTGGGCGATCGAGCAGGACCACCTGAACCCGAACCTCCTCTTCGTCGGAGCGGAGTTCGGGATGTACGCGAGCGTGAACGGGGGCGAGAACTGGCACATGCTCCCCGGTCCCACGATCCCGCACCGGGACCTGGAGGTCCAGCGGCGGGACAACGACGTGGTCGGGTCGACCTTCGGCCGCGGCTTCTACGTGCTCGACGACTACACTCCGCTGCGCGAACTCGCCGAGGGCACGAACACCGTCGCGGGCGCGGCGGAGGGCGGCGCGCTGTTCCCGGTGCGCGACGCGTGGTGGTACATCCCGTCCGTGCCCCTGCAGGCGCGCGGCAAGCCGACGCTCGGGACGGACGACTACACCGCGCCGAACCCGGACTTCGGCGCCGTGATCTCCTACTACCTGCCCGAGACATCGACGTCGGCGGCGGAGGCGCGCCGCGCCGCCGAAGGGGAGGTGCGGGCGGCCGGGGGAGATGTGGCGTTCCCCGGCTACGACGTGCTGAACGAGGAGGCGACGGAGAGCGGCCCCCGGGCGCTGATCGCGATCGCCGACGGGAACGGCCGAACCGTGCGCTGGGTCGCCGGCCCCGCGAGCGAGGGGCTGCACCGCGTAAGCTGGGATCTGCGCGCCCCGGCGCCGGATCCGATCGACCTCACGGTGCCGGGCTTCACGCCCCCGTGGGTGGGACCGCCCCAGGGGCCCCTCGTCGCCCCGGGCGACTACTCCGCGCAACTCGTCGTGGTCACGGCCGAAGGCGCGCGGGAAGTCGGACGGGCGCAGGCGTTCGAGGTGAAAGCGGTGCCCACGGCCGAGCCGGGCACGGACTTCGGGGCCGTCGTCGCCTTCCAGAACGAAGCGTCGGAGTTGAGGCGCCACATCGCCTCGGCGGGCGAGGAAGTCGGCCGCGCCCGCGACCGGCTGCGCCACATGCGGGCCGCGCTCCTCGAGGCGCCTGATGCCCCGCTCGAACTGTTCGGCGAACTGGACGCGCTCGGCGCGAGCCTTCAGGACTTCTCGATCCGTCTCTTCGGCGACCCGGCCCGCCAGCGCCTGAACGAGCCCACCGTCCCCTCGATCTCGAACCGGGTGGGACGGGTGATCGGCGGTCACTGGGACACGCGCCAGACGCCGACGGCGACCCACCGCCGCAACCTGGAGATCGCCGAAACGGACTTCGGCGGCTGGCTCGCCGAGTTCCGGAACTTCATGGACGGCGCCTTCGCCGGCGCCGAGACCGCACTCGAAGCCGCCGGGGCCCCCTGGACCCCCGGCCGCCCCCTCCCCGGCGGCTAGCCGAAAGTCGCCAGGGCCTCGCCGTCGGTCGTCAGTGGCCGATGGCGAGGCCGTCCTTGCGGGGGTCTGACGCCCCGGCCCAGCCGCGATCGAGCTTCATGACGAGCTGACCGCCGCCGAACGAGGCGCTCTCCCAGTCCACGAGTTCGTGGCCGAACGCGCTCATGCCGTCTTCGAGTCCGTCGGTCAGCCTCTCGACCGCGACGCGCAGGCCACCCATGTGGCGGAAGCGGGCCGCGTCGATCGCCTGCTGCGGGTCCATCCCGAACTCGATCATGTTGAGAACGACCTGCGTGTGTCCCTGCGGCTGCATCGAGCCGCCCATCACGCCGAACGCCATGAGCGGCTCCCCGCCGCGGGTCACGAACCCCGGGATGAGCGTGTGGAAGGGCCGCTTGCCGGGCGCCACCTGGTTCGGGTGTCCGTCCTCGAGCGTGAAGCCGGCGCCGCGGTTCTGCAGCACGAAGCCCGTCCCCGGCACGACGACGCCCGAACCGAACGAGCCGTAGATCGAGTGGATGAAGGAGACCATGTTCCCGTACCGGTCGGCGACCGACAGGTAGATGGTCTCCGTGGCGGTCGCGAACTCGCCGGGCTCGACCCGCTCGGCGGCCACGGCCGGGTTGATGAGCGCCCGCCGCGCCGCGAGGTAGTCGGGATCCAGCAACTCCTTCGGGTCGATCTCCATGTGGTCGGCGTCCCCGACGTGCCGGGCCAGATCCGCGAACGCCACCTTCTTCGCCTCGATCAGGTGGTGGAGGTACTCGGGCGAGTTATGCCCCATGCCCGCCAGGTCGAACGGCTCGAGCATCCCCAGCATCTGCAGGGCGGCGACGCCCTGGCCGGCCGGCGGCAGTTCCCAGACCGTCCACCCCTTGTAGTCCATCGACAGCGGCTCGACCCAGCGCACCTCCATCGCGGCCATGTCCTCCGGCGTGAGGTAGCCGCCGAGTTCGGCGAGGCCCTCGGCCACGCGCGTGCCCAGTTCACCGCCGTACATGGCCGCCGGGCCTTCCGCCGCGATCGTGCGCAGCGAACGCGCGAAATCGGGGTTCCGGAACCAGTCGCCCGCCTCGGGCGCCCGCTCGCCGCCGATCAGGTAGGTCGCCGCCGCCCCCGGGTCAGCCTGCAGCTTGCTCAACTGCCCCCGCCACTGCCCCGCGATGATCGGGGTGACGGGGAAGCCCTCCTCGGCCAGCGCGATCGCCGGCGCCACGATTTCGGCGAGCGGGCGGCTCCCGTACTTCTCGTTGAGGGCGCCCCAGCCCGCGATCGCCCCCGGCACGGTCACCGCCCCCGGCCCGGAGCCCGGCACGCGGTCGAAGCCGTCCGCCCGGATCCGTTCCGGCGTCATGTGGGTCCCGGCCCGCCCCGTCGCGTCCAGGCCGACGAGCCGGCCCTCCTCCGCGGACCAGAAGAGCGCGAACAGATCGCCGCCCAGCCCCGTCATGTGCGGTTCGACGAGCGAGAGCACGGACGAGGCCGCGATCGCCGCGTCGAAGGCGTTGCCTCCGTCGCGCAGCACGCCGAGCGCCACGCTCGACGCCATGGGCTGACTCGTCGCGACCATTCCGTTCGGAGCGTAGACGGTGGATCGCCCCGCCATGGACCCCGGAGCATTCATCGCGGCCTCCTGACTTGACGAGTTCCTCAGGCTCTCCGCATCCGCGGTGCCGCAGGCGGTCGCGGCCACGGGGAGTACGGCGAGGACGAGAGTCGTGGCAACGTCGCGCATGCACATCATTCGGCTGATTCCCTCAAAGGTTGACGGTGGGCCCGACCCCGGGCGCCGCACGCACACTACGGCCTCCATGCGGCCATGGCATCCCAGCGCGGGTGGCGCGAGAGGTTCACCGGCCCCGATCCGTCCGCGCGCATCGCGTAGATCTCGGAGTTCCCGTCGCGTTTCGTCGAGAAGAGGATGAAATCGCCGTCCGGCGACCAGCGCGGCAGTTCGTCCACTCCGGCGCGGCCCGAGAGGTTGGTCTGGCCGCTGCCATCCGCCCGCATCACGTAGATTTCGGCGTCGCCGATGTCCCGGTAGGAGGTGAAGACGATCCGCGATCCATCCGGCGACCAGGACGGGGAGCGCGCGCCGCCCTCTGCGGGAAGCCGCGTGAGCCCCGTCCCGTCGGCCCCCATCGTCCACAGCGAGAACTGTCGGCCCCCGCCGCGGTCCGAAGCGAAGACGATCCGGGCGCCGTCGGGCGACCAGTCCGGGTCCACGTCGAAGGACGACGGGCTCCGCGTGAGGTTGATCGGATTCGATCCATCCACGTCGATCACCCAGATGTCCGGATCCCCCGTGCGCTCGGAGACGAAGACCACGCGCCTCCCGTCCGGGGACAGACGCCCGGAGCGGTCGTACGCCGTGTCCCGCGTCACCGGCCTCCAGTCCGAGCCGTCCGCGTCCATGAGGAAGATGTCGGGGTTCCCGTCGAGCCAGCTCGTGAACACGATCCGCGAACCGTCCGGCGTCCAGCTGGGCTCGAGGCTCGTCTCGCCTTCCGGCGTGAGGGGCCGCTGTCCGGACCCGTCCGCGTTCGCCACCCAGATGCGCATGAATCTCTCGCGGATCGACGTGAAGACGATCTCGCCCGCCGCGGGCGGCTCGGGACCCGTGGCGTCCCCGCACCCGAGCGTCACCAGCGCTGCCAGCATCGTTACCGGCGTCGCACGAGGCCGTCGGCCGGGCACTCTCCAGGCGTACATGACGTTCGTTCGTCCTCCGGGTCTCGGGAGATTCCGCACGGCCCGATCCCTCGTTGCGTCGTGTCCGAACGCGGACGAGCTTGCGCCAGACCGATCCGGATCCACCAGGGAGTTGAAGATGAGACAGCCCGCCCGCCCGCACCAAGCCCTCCGGCCCGCTCTGTTCCTTTCCCTCGCCCCGTTCCTCGCCGCCGGCTGCGGAGAACCGGCCGACGAAGCCGGGGAGGTGGCCGGAGAGGAGGTCTCCGTGGACGAGGCCGAACTCCTGCAGCGTGCCCGCGAGATCCACGAGAGCGTGCTCACGATCGACACGCACGACGACATCCCCTACAACTTCGCCACCCCGGAGGTGGATCCGCTCGACGCGGACCGCCAGGTCAACCTCGAGAAGATGCGCGCGGGCGGGCTCGATGTCGGCTTCTTCATCGTCTACGTGGGACAGACCGAGCGCACGCCGGAGAACTACGAGGCGGCGAAGCAGGGTGCCATCACGAAGTTCGAGGCGATCCACCGCATGGCGGACGAGATGTACCCGGACCTCATCGGCCTCGCCCACACGGCCGATGACGCGGAGCGGATCCATGCCGAGGGCCGGCTCGTGGCCGCGATCGGAATCGAGAACGGATACGTGATCGGCACGGACCTCTCCCTCCTCGAGCGCTACCACGAACTCGGCGCCCGCTACATCACGCTGGCGCACAACGGGAACAACGACATCGCCGATTCGGCTCAGCCCAACTTCGCCTTCGGCGACACGCCGGAGGAAAACGGCGGGATCAGCGACTTCGGCGAGGAGGTGATCGCCGAGATGAACCGGCTCGGGATCATGGTCGACGTCTCCCATATCTCGAAGGCGGCCAGCCTCGAGGCGATGCAATTTTCCGAAGCTCCGGTCATCGCGTCGCACTCCGGCGCCCACGCGGTGAACGCCCACCCCCGCAACATGGACGACGAGCAGTTGTACGCCCTGCGGGAGAACGGTGGCGTGATGCAGGCCGTCGCCCTGGGGGCTTTCGTGAAGTCGCCCCCGGAGGCGCAGCAGGCGGAGGTCGCCGCGCTGCGGGAGGCGATCGGCTTCACGAGTTTCTCGCAGATGACGGATGAGCAACGCGTCGCCTTCCGCGACGGGATGGCCGAGATCCGGGCGCGTTACCCGGCGGTCGACGTCGCGGATTTCGTCGATCACATCGACCACGCCGTCAACCTGATCGGCATCGATTACGTCGGGATCAGCTCGGACTTCGACGGTGGCGGCGGGATCGAGGGGTGGAGCGATGCTTCGGAGACGCTCAACGTCACGGTCGAACTCGTGCGCCGCGGCTATTCCGAGGAGGAGATCCGGCAGCTATGGGGCGGAAACACGCTCCGGATCTGGCGCGCCGCCGAGGAGGTTGCCGCGGACCTGCAGCGGGCCGGGGAATGAACTGCGGGATGCGGACGACGCACGGGCCGGTTCGCCGGCCACCCACTGCCAGCTCTTTCGTCCCGAGTGCGGTCGTTTCGCTGGCGCTCGCGGCGGCCGCGTGCAGCGAGTCCCCGCCGCCGGCCGCCGACGCCGACGGTCCGTTCCGGGTCGGCGCGATGATCGACGTGGGGGCGGCCCCGCACGGCATCCGGTTCAGTCCGGATGGGGACACCGCCTGGGTGGCCCTGAGCGGCGAAGGCCGGATCGCGGTCGTGGACCTCTCCGAGTCCGCCGTTGTGGCGCGCTGGGAGGCCGGGGACACGCCGCTCGACCTCGTCCGCGTCGAGGGCGGCTGGCTCGTGAGCCAGTTCCGGGATTCGACCCTCATCCGGCTCGACGAAGAGGGCCGGATCGTCCCCGGGGCCGTGTGGGGCGTGGGGGCGGGTCCGTCGCTGTTCACGCCCGGGACGGTGCGCGGAGAGACCTGGATCACAACCGAGTTCTCGGACCGGCTGTGGACGGTGGACACGCGCCAGGGAGCGCCGCTCGCGTTCCATGCCACCGGCGATCGCCCCTATCCGGCGGACGTGATGTGGGACGGGTCCCACGCCTTCGTCCCCAACCTGGATGCGGGGTCGGTCTCCGTCATCGACCTTCTGAACGGTGAGCTGGATGCCACGGTCGAGGGGTGTCCCGGCCCGCCGGGGGGCGCGCTCACGCCCGACCAGGTCACCTACGTCGTCGCCTGCGGCGGATCCGACGAGGTCGCCTTCATCAACACGGCGTCCTTCGCGATCACGGGCCGCGTCTCGGAGGGCATCGGCCCCCGGCCGTTCTCGGTCGTGGTGCCTGGGAACGGTCGCCATGCGCTGGTCAACAACGCGGGCGGGAACACCGTCTCCGTCGTCGACCTCGAATCCCGGGCCGTCGTGCAGCGGCTGGAGGTCGGCGAGCAGCCCATCGTCCTCCGCGCGCACCCGGACGGCGAGCGCGTGTACGTGGCGAACGAGGTCTCGGGCACGCTCGTTGAACTGGCCCCGGCCGCGCCGGCGCCGGAGTCGCCTGCTCCCTCCGGGGGCGAGACGGTGCTGAACGAGGTCGTCGTGCTCGGGGTGATCCACTCGGGTCACGAGACCAGCGAGATGTTCAGTCTGGAAGTCGTGAGAGACCTGGTGCGGGAGATCGATCCGGACTATTGGCTGACGGAGATCCCGCCGAACCGCTGGGACCGGGCATGGGCCGAGTTCGAAGCCACCGGGACGGTCGAGGAGCCCCGCGTCCGCCGCTTCCCCGAGTACATGGAGGGGCTCTTCCCCCTCTCCCGCGAACTGGAGTTCGAGGTCATCCCCACGGCGGGGTGGACGGAGCCGATGTCGGACTTCCGGGCCGCGTATCTCGACGCCTACTCGCGGGACCCGGACCGGGCCGAAGGATGGGCCGAATACCGGGCGGCCGCGGAGGCGTCAGCCGAGGCGCTCGCCGCGGGCGCGTCGGACGACCCGCGCTGGATCCACACCGACGCCTACGACGACGCCTATGACATCCGCATGCGGACGTACGCCCGCCTGTTCGACGCCGATCTCGGCCCCGGGGGGTGGGATGCGATCAACGCCTCGCACTGGGCGTACATCGAGGACGGGCTGGACCGCCACCGGGGGGAAGGCGTCCGTTTCCTCCTCACCTACGGAGCGGGACACAAGGGGCCGTTTCTCCGCGAACTCCGGAAGCGCGACGACATCGTGCTCCTCGACGTGGGGCCGTTCCTCGACCGGGTGGGAGTCGCCCGCTAGCCGCGAGCTCGCTGCAGCCGGCTGCCCCCTGGTCCCCGCGCCCGCTAGTCGCCGAGCAGGTCGAGGATCGCGGACTTCGAGAGCAGCTCCGAGAAGACGTGCGGCTCCCGGTCCGGCCGGTAGAGCACGTAGAAGGGGATGCCGTAGCGGCCGAAGTCGGCCAGGTAGCGGCCGATCGAGTCGTCGCGCCGCGTCCAGTCGGCCCGCATCGCGATGACGCCGTGCTGCTCGAACGCGCCGGCCACCTCCTCGGTCTCCAGGAAGAGCGTCTCGTTGACCTTGCAGGTGAAGCACCAGTCCGCCGTCACGTCGACGAACACGTAGGTGCCCCCGGCCGCGAGTTCCTCGGCCCGGTCGCGGTCGAAGGGCTGCCAGGCGATCAGGCGGTCCTCCGGCGCGACCCCGATCGTCGAGGGTCCGGCTTCGGACCGCCCCGCGGCCACCGTGGAGACGGCCGCGACCGTCAGCGCCGCCGCGGCGATCCCGGCCAGCCGGCGCGCCGGCCTACCGCGCTGCGACCGGCTCGCGAGCCAGATCGCGAGGGCCACGGCCAGCAGTCCGATCTCGAAGAAAGCCACGCGCGGCGCCGACACCAGGCCCGACATGACGAAGAGGAGCCACACGAGCGTCGCCGCGAGCAGGAACCCCATCACCACGCGGAAGGTCGCCATCCACGCCCCCGGCCGCGGCAGCGCGCGCCCCGCCGCCGGGAACGCCGCCAGGAGCAGGTACGGAGAAGCCATCCCGGTGCCGATCGCGCCGAACATCGCGGCCGTCGTGCCCGAGTCCTGCGTGAGCGCGAAGCCGAGCGCCGTCCCCAGGAAGGGGGCGGAGCAGGGCGTCGCCATCAGCGTGGCGAAGAAGCCCGTCACCAGGTGGCCCGCGAGCCCCTCGGACGGGCCCGACGAGCCCACCTTCGCCAGCGACCCCGGGAGATGTATCTCGAACAGCCCCCACATGTTGAGCGTGAAGAGCAGGATCACGACCGCGAGCGCCCCGACGAACAGCGGCTCCTGGAACTGAATCCCCCAGCCCACCGCGACGCCGGCCGCGCGGGCCCCGATCGCCGCACCCGCCAGCAGCAGGAAGGAGAGGATGATCCCGGCCGCCGTAGCGAGGCTCCCGGTCGTGAGCGCGCGCCTGCCCCCCTCCGCGCTCTTCATCAGCCCGAACACCTTCAGCGACAGCACGGGAAGCACGCACGGCATCGCGTTCAGGATCAGCCCGCCCAGGAAGCCGAGCAGCACGAACCAGAGGAAGCCGCGCCCGGCCCCGCCGAGCTGCGATCCCCGGCCGGCCGTCCCGCTCGCTGCCGCCGCGAAGAACTCGGAGTTCGCGACCTCGCCTCCGGCGTCGATCGTCAGTCCCACCGTGGCCGGCGTCGTCACCGGGGCGAGACACATTTTGTCGTCGCACGCCTGGTAGGTGACGTTCGTTCGAATGGGATACGTGCCGGCCGCCGCTCCCGCCGCCGTCGGCAGCACCGTCCGGATGAAGATCTCGCCCTCGTACACGGAGATGGCGGTGGGCGCAAAGTCGAAGCGCTTCATCTCGCCGGGGGGATAGCGAGGTGTCTCCGGCGCCGGCCAGTCGGGCGGCGCCTCGACGTCGATCTCCGTCGCGATCAGGTAGTCGTAGGTCGGTTCGTAGCTGTTCGTGTGCCAGCCGTCTTCGATGGTGAGGCGCACCGCGAGTTGCGCCGGCTCGCCGGCGAGGTAGGCGGTGCGGTCGAGGGCGACGGCGATGTCCCCCTTCTCGAGATCCGGCGCCGCCTGTTGAGGAAGCTGCGACACGCCCGGGCCCGGGAGGAGAGATCCCGCGACCGCGGCCAGCAGGGCCGCTCGCGCCATCCACATCCCGCCTCCGTATGTCCTGCTTCTCGAACCGACCACCATTCGTCCCGATCCCTTGAACTCGAGCTTCCGACAACGCCGGGGGGAAATTAGCCGTCCGGCCCCCGCGTCAAAACACCCGTCACGCCCATCGCGATTGACGCGCGCAAAGGCGGCGGACCACTCTGAAGGCCACGAGGAACATCCCGCGACACCGGAATCCGGAGGCCGACATGAAACGCTGGGGTCTGTTGCTGCTGAGAGTGAGCACGGGGTGGCTGCTGGTGATGTGGGGTCTCGACAAGTTCGCGAACGTGGAGCACGGCCAGCGCGTGGCCGAGAGCTTCTACCTCGGGATCGGCTCGCAGGCGATCGTCCAGAACGTATTCGGCGGCCTGGAGATCCTCCTCGGAGCGCTCGTGGTGTTGGGCCTGTGGAGGAAGCGGGCGTACCCCGTGGCGTTCATCGTCCTCCTCATCACGGCGCTCGCCGTGTGGAGGTCGATCCTCGATCCGTGGGGCTGGGTCCTCGAAGGATCGCAGGTCCTCTTCTATCCGTCGATCATCATTCTCGCCGGCGCAATGGTCCTCTGGGGCACGATGGATCAGGACGAGCTGACGCTCGACGCGCGTCTGGGATGACCCCCGGGCCCGGCTGAACCCGGGTCGGGCCGGAAGCCGTCAGCCGTGCTCGGGTTCGGGCTGCCGGACCCGTCCGAGCCGCCACACGCCGAAGGCGACGAGGATGGCGACGATCGGTAGCCCGGCGGTCCCGGTGAGAACGATCAGCGACGCCATCACGAACGCTCCGGCGGCGGCGATGAGCCCGGTGATGAGCCAGCCGCCGAGTACGACGAGAATGCCCGTCACGCGCTGCTCGGCGTCGGCGGCGCGCCACGTCCGGTCGCCGAGCGAGGCGCCCATCGCGGCCATGAAGGTGATGTAGGTCGTCGACAGCGGGAGTCCGTTCGCCGTCCCGATCGAAATGAGCAGGGCCGCCACCGTCAGGTTCACGCTGGCCCGCAACAGGTCGTACGGCGGGGCCGACGGATCCAGGGGCGGCGGCGCGGTCCGGCCCTCGACGCGCGACCGGAGACCGCCCGGCGTCAGCCGCCCGACGAGACTCAGGCACGCGTACCCCAGGGTCACGAGCGCCGCGCCGATCCGGCTCTTGCGGAAGCGCTGTTTCGTGTGCCCCTGGGCGGCGAGCCGAATCTCCGTATCCGTCACCCGCCGCGCCTTCTGCGACCTCGCGAGCGCCGTGACCATGACCGCGCCGGCCAGCAGCAGGGCCCACGCCGGCGTCTCCACGCGGCCGGAGAGGTCGATCCCCTCGACGAGCACCGCCTGGAAGGCCGCGACCGACGGGCCGATGAAGTTCACGAGGTCGTTCCCCGCGAACGCGATCGACAGCGCCCCGGTCCCGGTCAGGACGATCGCCCCGATGACCCTCGCGGGCCGGCGCCGCCAGATCACGGCCATGCCGCCCGCCACGAGGAACACGCCCCCGAGAATCCAGAAGATCCCGTCGCGGATCGCCGACATCGTCCCTTCGTCAAGGATCGCGGCGCCCTGCAGTCCCTTGAAGAGGACGAAGTAGGCCATCGCGGCGAAGGACACGCCCGTCCACAACCAGCCCCAGCGCGGGAAGCTCGCCTTCAGGTCGTGCCCGTACACGACCCGCACCAGGAACATGACGGCGGCCGCGCTCACGAACGCGGTCACGACCGAGAGGAAGATGGCCGTGTAGATGCCGAGCACCGGGCCGCTGTTGATCACTCCCACGGCGCTCAGGATGCCCTCGCCGTTCGTCCACAGCGCGACCGCGATCGAGGCGCCCACCAGTTCGGACACGATCGATACCGTCGTGCTGGTGGGGAGGCCGAACGTGTTGAAGAGGTCGAGGAGGAGGACATCCGCCGCCATCACGCCGAGGTAGAGGGCGAGGATCGAGGTCAGGATGATCGCGCCCTGGGCGTCGACGAAGTGGCCGGGATCGAACACGCCGCGGCGCGCCACCTCCATGAGTCCGCTCGACGTGAGCGCGCCGAACAGGATCCCCACCGTGGCGATGACCATGATCACCCGCCGCCGGGCCACCCGCGACCCGAACGCCGAGTTCAGGAAGTTCACCGCATCGTTGGCGACCCCGACCCAGAGATCGAAGGTGGCGAGGCCGAGGATCAGAAGGAGGGCGACGGTTTCGAACAGGGGATCAACGCCTGGCTGGGGCTGTCTGGATCCGGAACACCATCATGCCGACTGTCGCGCGAGCGGCGCTTTCAGCGCCAACCCTAGGCCGTTTCGGCGGGCGGGCAAGCGCCGTGACGAGACTGTTACGTCAGCCCCGCCCACCCTCGTCTTCCCCAAGGCGATCAGCGGTTCTCTGTTCCAGTCCCGGCGCCATTTCGGTATCCTCCAGAGTCGCAAGATCTGAACGCGAACACACCCGATCAAACCGCAGGAGCCAAGATGCGAGTCCCCCCATTTCTGATGGAGCGGTGGCAGTCCACGTTCGAGCACCGCGTGGACTACAACATATCCGAGAGCGGCGTTCATCCGCTCACCCTCTCCGAACTCCTGGACCTCATCGACCTGGATCCGGCGGACGTCCGCCTGGAGTATGGCCAGAGCGACGGTTCCGATCCGCTCAAGGCGGCGATCGCGGACCTGTACGAGGGGGCGGTCCCCGACAACATCATCGCCACGACGGGCGGGGCCGAGGCGAACTATGTGGTCCTCTGGAGCCTCGTCTCCCCGGGAAACCGCGTAGTGGCGCTGGAGCCGACCTACGGCCAGACGCCGGGAATCGCGCGGGGGCTCGGCGCGGATGTCGTCTCGTGGAAGCTGAGGGAGGATCTCGGCTGGCAGCCCGAGCCGGGAAGCGCCGCCGACGTCATCACGCCCGGGACGCGTCTCGTCATCGTCACGAACCCCAACAACCCGACGGGATCCGTCCTCACCGGGGACGCGATGGACGAGATCGTCGAGGCGGCGGAGGCGGCCGGGGCCTGGATCCTGGCGGACGAAGTCTACACGGGGGCGGAGGTCGAGGGCCCGGAGACGCCGAGCTTCTGGGGCCGATACGACCGGGTGATCGTGACGAACTCCCTCTCGAAGGCGTACGCGCTTCCGGGGCTCCGGCTCGGCTGGATCACGGCGCCGGCACACATGCACGAGGAGTTCTGGAGCCGGAAGGACTACACGACGATCACGCCGGCCACGCTCTCGGACGTCACGGCGCGCCGCGTGCTGAGCGCCGATGTGCGCCCCCGCGTACTCGAGAGGACCCGAGGGATCATCCGGACCAACCTCTCTCGGGTCACCCGCTGGCTCGATGACCGTGCGGACCTGTTCTCGTACCGCGCCCCGGATGCCGGCGCGATCTGCTACGTGCGCTACGGTCTCGACATCAACTCCACCGAACTGGCGGAGCGGCTGCGGGCCGAGAAGGGCGTCCTGCTCGTGCCGGGGGACCATTTCGGCATGGACCGGTACCTGCGGATCGGCTTCGGAAACCCGGCCGCGGAACTCGACGAGGCCCTCGACCGGGTGGCGGCCCTCCTCGAGGAGGCGTACGCGGCGGTGGCGTAGCGGCCCGTGAGCACGGTTGAAATCGAGGTCAAGCTCACCGGGGCCGACGATGAGCTGTCCGCGGCCTTCGACGACCTTGGCGGAAGTCGACCGGCCCGCGAACGGCTGCTGACGACCTACTACGACACGCCGGAGGGCCATCTCCGGCGCCGCGGCTACGCCCTCAGAATCCGGAGTCGAGGTGGCGCCCGGGAGCTGACCTTGAAGCGGGACGAAGGGGATGGACTCACCCGTGGCGAGTGGACGTCACCCCTGCCGCCCGCGACCCGCGGCGATGAGCCGCCGAGGCTCGACCAACTCTCAGCGGAGGCGCCCCTCGGCGATCTCGGGCTCGCGGAGTCTGTCGCCCTGAACCCCACCTTCCTCACCGATATCGAGCGCACGAAAAAGGAGATGCGGACGGGCGAAGCCCGGGTCGAGGTGTCGCTCGACACCGGCCGGATCTCGGCGGGCGGACGTGAGACGCCGGTTGCCGAACTGGAGTTGGAGCTGCTGAGCGGGCCGGTGGGGGATCTGCTGGCGGGCGCGCGCGAACTCCTGGCGAAGCGTCGCCTCGCGGTCGGGACGCGCTCCAAGGCGGCGACAGGGACGGACCTGCTCCTCGGCACCTCGCCGCCCGCCGTACGGGCGGCCAGAGCGAAACTCGACCCGGCGGATTCGATCGACGGGGCGCTCGCGAGGGTGCTCCGGGCGGCGTCCGTCCACGTGACGGGGAATCTCGCCCCGGTTCTGGAAGCCGGCGATCCCGAAGGCGTCCACCAGCTGCGGGTCTCCCTGCGGCGGCTGCGTTCAGCGCTCCTCTTCCTCAAGCCCCATCTCGGATCCGGCGCTGCTGCCCTGAACCGCGAGGCCCGGCGGGCGCTCAAGCGGCTGGGCCCGGCACGCGACCTCGATGTTTTTCTGCTCGAGACGTTGCCTGCCGTGATCGACGCGAACCCGGAAGTCTCGTCGTTGCCGCGGCTCCGAGACGCCGCCAGGGAACGGCGGGACGCGGCCCATGCATCGGCTCGGAAGCTGATCCTCGGCCGGCGGTTCAACCGGTTCGTCCTGGACCTGTTGCAGGTCGCGCACAGCGGCGGACTCGTCGTCCGGGACGCCGACGAGTCCCTCCCGGCGGTCGCGAGGTGCAGGCTGAACAAGCGATACCGGAGCCTGATGAGGGCGGGGAAGGGCTTCGAGCGCCTCGGCGAGCCGGAGCGTCACCGGGTCAGGATCGCGCTCAAGAAGCTCCGCTATGCGTGCGACTACTCACAGGGCCTCTTCCCGGGCCCGGCGGTGGGAAGCTGTCTCCGACACCTCTCGTCGCTGCAGGACGATCTCGGCCGCCTGAACGACGCGGCCGTCGCGAGGCAGATCTCGCGGGAGCTGGCCGCGGCAGACCCGGCCGCGGTCGAGGGAGCGTCGCGGGTCCGCGACTGGTGCGACGAACGGGTCCGTTCCGCGGAGCCGGGCCTGATCGAGTCCTGGCGGACCTTCGCCGCGGCGGAACCGTTCTGGTAGCCGGGCCGGCGGCCGTCCCGGTATCCGTTAGGACACGACGCGCGGCCCCAGCGAACGGCGATGGCTCCGGACGCCGCGCGCGAAGAGGAGCAGCGTGAGCAGGAGCGCCGCACCGCCGATCACGAGCCGCACCGGATTGTCGGAGACCCGGTTTCCGGGGGTGTCGAGCAGGGCGTCGAAGAGCGTGGGCGGATCGTACAGGACTCCGCCCTTGCCCACGCGCGACACCGTCTGCGTGAGCGATATGTCCAGGCGCGGATCGCTCTCCAGAATGAGAAAGTCCCCCAGCTTGCCCGGCTCCAGCGTACCCCGCGAGTCCTCGAGTCCCAGGTGGCGGGCCGCCTCGCGCGTGGCGGCGTAGAGGGCGTCCTCCGCCGTTAATCCGGCCGCGACGAGCGCGTCCATCTCCTCGTGCAGCGCCAGCCCCGGTGCGAGCGCGCCGTTCGTGGCCGTGGCGACGGACCCTCCGGCGGCGTGGAACTCCCGCACGAACTCGCGGAGCACCTCCAGCGCCGCACTCAACTGCTCGCCCTCGGCGGGCGTTCGGTCGGGAAGGAGCCGGTCCTGAATGCGCTCCGCGACCATCGCGTATTCGACGAGGCGGTTCATCCCGTGCGGAAGCCGGTAGGGCGCCGCCCAGCGCTCCTGCTCCAGGAGGCGCGGCGCGAACGCGGCGCCCCGGGCCCCCATCGCGCGGGCGGAGTCGAGCAGCGCCTCGCGGTCGGCCAGCGTCGACCGCGACCGCGCGTCGAGTTGGAGGTCCCGCTCCTCGCGGCCGGGCGGCCCGCCCACGTCGGGCGGGATCGTGGCGGCGAGCACCTGACCGAAGAGACCGAGCGGGTACGTCGGTTCGTCGACGGGCGTTGCCGGCCGCGGCACGGGAATGCGCGCGTCATCGCTGCCCGTCGGCGGCAGCGGCTCCCCCTCGGGCCCCTCCGCGATCTCCGTGATGGCCGCCGTCGTGACGCCGAGCAGAAAGGCCAGGTAGGCGGCTTGCTCGTTGCTCGGCACCTCCGTGGCCTCCTTCACATCGATCAGCCCCGGCACCACCCAGAAGCCATCGGCGTCGAGCACTTCCACGCCCGCCGGCTCGGCGCACTCGGCCTGCGTCCCCACGCACGCGACCAGGCCGTCGACCACGACGAGCCGCCCGGTGGGCCACACGGCCCCCGTGCCGTCGATGATGTTCACGTTGTCGACCACGATCGACCCCGGCCCGCCGCAGGCCGCGAGGCCGGTCAGAAGAGTGGCCAAGGCCGCCGGGTAGCGTCTCGTTCCCGTCATGAAGTTCCAGTTCCGTTCAGGATTTCCATCACCTCCCGGTGGAGCGCCGGCGCGGCCGCCACCGTCGACGCGCCGCCGATGGGATCGTCCCCCTCCCACGTCGTGATCACCCCGCCCGCGCCCCTGATCACCGGGACCAGCGCCGCAATGTCCCACGGATGCATGATCGGGTCGAGCATGATGTCGGCGCGCCCCGTCGCGACCATGAGATATCCGTAACAGTCGCCCCAGCCGCGGTACAGCGCCGTTCGCGACCACAGCGCCTCGAACCCGGCGAGGTTCCGGTGCCGGCCGACCGCGCCCGGATCCGTCGTCAGAAGCGTCGCCTCCGACAGCGCACGGTCCTCGCGGACCCTTACCGCCTCGCCGTTGAAGGTCGTCCCCGACGGGGTGCCGATGGCGAGTTCGCGCGTGATCGGCTGGTGGATCACCCCCAGAATCGGCTCCCCGTCGCGCAGCAGCCCGATGAGCGTCCCGAACAGGGGGACGCCGGCGACGAAGGAGATCGTCCCGTCGATCGGGTCCAGCACCCAGACGTACTCGGCATCATCATTCTGCGGACCGAACTCCTCCCCGACGATCCCATGGTCGGGAAAGCGCTCCAGAATCCGGTCGCGCAGGAGCGTCTCGGCGTAGCGGTCCGCCACGGTGACGGGCGACTCGTCGGTCTTGGATTCCACGGCCAGGTCGGGATGGCGGAACATGCCCGCGATCGCCCGGCCCGACTCCTCGGCCAGCTCCGCCGCGAATTCTCTCAGCGAATCGGGGTCCACCTCTCCTCCGGTCTCAGGTTCGAGCGCCGTCCGACCCATTTGAGCGCCATCCGGCCCATACCATACTTTGCCGGACATGCTCAGGCTTCATCCGTACGAATACCACATGCCGCGCGCGCTCGACGAGGCGCTGTCGCTGCTCGCCCACCATGGCGACGATGCGATGCCCGTCGCCGGTGGGACCGACCTCGTCCCCAACATGAAGCACGGGCTGTTCACGCCCGGCCACCTCGTCGCCCTCAGCCGCGTGCGGGAGATGCGCGGGATCGCCTCCACCGCGGACGAGATCCGCATCGGAGCGGCGGAGACGCTGACTTCGGTCGCGACCCACCCGGACATCCTCGGGCAGCTCCCCAGTCTGGCCCGCGCCGCCGAACTCGTGTCGGGTCCGCAGTTGCGGCGCGTCGGCACCATCGGCGGCAACGTCTGTCTCGACACGCGGTGCGCGTACTACAACCAGACGAAGTTCTGGCGGAAGGCGCTCGGCTACTGCCTGAAGAAGGACGGCGACCTCTGCCACGTCGTGAAGGGCGGCACCCGCTGCGTCGCGGCGCACTCGGCGGATACGCCCCCCGTGCTCGCGGTGCTCGACGCGGTCCTCGAAGTCGCTGACGGGGACGGGACGCGCGACGTGCCGATACGGCAGTTCTTCACTTCCGACGGGATCTGGAACCGGTCCATCGGGAGGAGCGAACTCGTCGTCGCGATCCGGGTGCCGCGGCCGCCCCCGGGTACGCAGATCGCGTTTCAGAAACTCCGGCCCCGCGCGGCCATCGATTTCCCGCTCGCCAACCTGGCGGTGCGCGTCGGGCGCGACGACGACGGCCGGGTGTCCGACTTTCGCCTCGTCGTCTCAGCGATGGGCGCCTATCCCCGCCACGTCGGGAAGGTGGAGGACGCCGCCGTGGGGAACCGTCTCGGCGCAAGCGTGATCGAGGCCGTGGCCGAGCAGGCGTTCCGCCAGTGTCACCCGCTCTCCAACATCACCGTCGACCCGGAATGGCGCCGCGCGATGATCCCGGTCCTCGTACGCCGCGCCCTCAACGAGATCGCCGCCGCCTGAAGAGCTGACGGCTCAGTAGGCGAAGAGGTCGGCGAGCGGAACGTAGGCCTCGCCGGCGAAGGCCAGCACGTCGTCGATGCCGAACAGGATCTCATCGAGTGCCGCAAGTTCGGAACTGGTGAATCCCCGTCCCACGGCATCGATGAAGACGGGTGCTTCGACGGTGCCCTCCACGAGAGCTTCCACGCGCCCCGCCTGGCGGATCTCTCCCTCCTGCGCCCCGTTCACGACGGCGAGGTCGACGAGCGTTCGCCCCGCCGAGCCATCGATGCCCATGCGGAAGATGAGATCCGCGTGCGACCCGTCCGCCGACAGGCCGCCGCCCACCTGCAAGCGGACTTCGGTCCCCTCGGCCGAGAGCACACGGTGCGTCGATGTGACATACGTCATGCCGGCCGCGTCGTCGAACTCCAGCAACTCGTCGAGTTCGAAGTCGAAGCGCCCGTTCTGGTCTTCCGCGAAGCCTTCGGCGAGCAGGCTCACCGACACTCCGCTCGCGTCGGATGCGAAGGCGCCGTCCACGAGGTAGTCGGCGACGCGCCGGGTCCCGCCCCCGCTCGTATCGAAGGCCCGCATCCGCAGCCGCGCGGACACCGCGTCGCTCTCGTCCAGGAGATCCACGAACCCGAACGGCTGCAGCGGAAGCGCCGGGAGACCGGAGGAAAGGTCGACGACATACAACTCGAACCGGACCCCGTTCTCCGGCCCCCCGTCCCCGTACTCGACATACGCGTCGATGGACGCGTCGAAGATGAACTCCTTGCCGAGAAAATTGATCGGGAAGAGCGGCGTCTTCCCGCCCGATGCGCGGCTCGCGGCGACGTTCGCCACCGCCCGTTCGAGCGAACGCGGCTCGAGCGCCCGGAGGAGATCGACCCGGTCGGACGACCCGCGGAGTTCCGAGTGCGCGACCCGATTCGTCCGGGGTTCGGACAGCCCGAGCACCTCGGCGATCGTCCGTACCTGCGCCACGATCGCGTTGTCCGCGGCGAACCGGAGCGAGTAGATGGAGTTCGCGGCCAACTCGGGATCGAAGGGAGGATCGGGCAGCGGCGGTCCGACGATGCCCCGTTCATCCCCGCAACCCGCGGCCGCCAGTACAAGCAGCCCCGCCACCAGGGCACGACATCTTCCGGCCACCGCGGACCCTCCCCTCCAGGTTCATGCGTTTGGACAGGAGAAAGACGAGACAGGTGGGAAGCGGGTCACCGCACGCGGCCGGCGGGACGGCTGGTCACGATCCCCACCGCGCGCATACCTTGCCGAAGCGTTTTGAAACCCGGCATTCGTCACGATGGCCCCCGACCGGGGGCTCTTGATTCCGAGGAGGTAGGATGCACGCCTTGCCCGACCTGCCGTACGCCCACGACGCGCTCGAACCGACAATCGACGCGCGCACGATGGAGATTCACCACGGCAAGCATCACCAGGTGTACGTGAACATGCTGAACGGCGCGCTCGAGGGTCACGACGACCTCGCGAGCCTCTCGCTGGAGGCCCTGCTGCGCGGCATCGACGACGTCCCCGAATCGATCCGCGGCGCGGTGCGAAACCACGGCGGCGGCCACTCGAACCACTCGCTGTTCTGGACGTCCATGTCTCCGGACGGCGGCGGGGGCCCCTCGGGCGACCTCGCGGCCGCGATCGACGGCGCCTGCGGCTCCTTCGACGACTTCAAGGCGGCGTTCCAGCAGGCGGGACTCACCCGCTTCGGCAGCGGCTGGGCGTGGCTCGCGGCTGGGGGCGGCGGCGAACTCTCCGTGTACTCCACCGCGAACCAGGACAGCCCGCTGATGCAGGGAGACACGCCGCTCCTGGGCGTGGACGTGTGGGAGCACGCGTACTACCTGAACTACCAGAACCGCCGGGCGGACTACCTCGCCGCGTTCTGGGATGTCGTGGACTGGGCCGCCGTGGCCGCCCGCTACGCCGCCGCCACCGGCTGACCGACCCGAGTCGTACCCGCCCGGGCCTCGGGGTCAGTGGCCCCAGGGTCAGTCGCCGAGGCTGACCCCGATCGCCTGGGCGGTCATCACGATGTCGCCGTCCACCGGCACCAGCTTGAGATTCGCGAGCGCCTCGCCGAGCGGGATCGCCCGTACGTGCGGCGGATCGAGCGCGACCATCGTTCCGAATCGGCCGCGGGCTACGCAGCGCACGGCGGCGGCGCCGAAGCGCAGCGAGATGACGCGGTCGTAGGAGGTCGGCTGGCCGCCGCGCTGCAGGTGGCCCAGCGTCAGCGATCGCGTCTCCTTCCCCGTGCGCCGGGCGATCTCGCGCGCCACCATGTCGCCCAGCCCGCCCAGCCGCTCCTGGTCATCCGCGCCTCCACCGGGGACGGTCTTCATCACCATCTCGCCGCCGGCGGGCGTCGCGCCCTCCGCCACGCAGACGATGCTGAACTCGCGTCCCGCCGCCTCACGCTCCCGGATCTTGTCGCACACTCTTTCGATGTCGAAGGGAATCTCGGGGATGAGGATGACGTCGGCCGAGCCCGCCAGCCCGCTGTAGAGCGCGATCCACCCGGCGTCCCGTCCCATCACTTCCACCACCATGACGCGGCGGTGGCTCTCCGCCGTGGAGTGAAGCTTCCCGATCGCGTCGGTCGCGGTCGCCACCGCCGTGAGGAACCCGAACGTAAGGCTCGTGCCGCAGAGGTCGTTGTCGATGGTCTTCGGCACGCCGACCACCGGGAGCCCCCGCTTCGACAGCCGGTGCGCGAGGTCGAGACTGCCGTCCCCGCCGATCGCGATCAACGCGTCGATGCCATGCTCCCGGAGGCGCTCGATGATCTCGCCGGACCGGTCCCGCGCCTCGATCGAGCCGTCCGGCAGGCGCACCGGCCATGCGAACGGATCGGAGCGGTTCGTCGTGCCCAGAATCGTCCCGCCACGGTGCGTGATCCCCCGCACCTCGTCGGCCCCCAGCCGAATCACCCGCCCGGGATCGTCGGGCAGCAGGCCCCCGTAGCCGTTCTCGATGCCCACCACGCTCCAGCCGCGGCGGCGGGCGCTCAGCACGATGGCCCGGATCACCGCGTTCAGCCCCGGCGCGTCGCCCCCGCCGGTGTTGATCGCGATCTTCCTGATCTCTCCCGCTCCGCCCGCGCGTGGTGCGGTCGTCCCGGGATCGTCGTCGCCGGGTACAGCCTTCCTCTCGTCCATGGCCCGATTATCGGCGCTGCGGCAGCGCGGGGCAAAGCCATCGGCTGCGGGGGTTGACGCTACGCCCGCGGGTCGGCACCCTCGCTCCCCATGTCACCGCGCCGCCCGCTGGAAACGATCCTGTTCGACCTCGACGGTACCCTCGTGGACTCGACCCACCTCATCGCCGAGTCCTGGCGGCATACGATGAGGACCCACTTCGAGGACCCCCCTCCGGACGAGGTGTGGCTGAGGACGCTCGGGCAGCCGCTGCGAACCCAACTCGGCTACCTGGTGGACACGGCCGAGGAAGTTCAGGCCATGGTCGACACTTACATCGACCACAACTTCCGGGAACACGAACGGCTCATCCGTTCCTTTCCACTGGTCGCCGAGACGCTCGTTCAACTCCGGGGAAGAGGTGTGCGCGTGGGCGTCGTCACGAGCAAGGCGAGTGCCGGCACGGCCCGAAGCCTAGCCGCGTGCGCGCTGGATCAGGCGCTGTTCGACGTGATCGTCACGTCCGATGAGCCCGTGCCGCACAAGCCCGACCCGGCCCCCATCCGCCTGGCGCTGGAGCGGTTGGACGCCGCCGCCGAGACCGCCGCTTACGTGGGCGACTCGGTGTGGGACATGCGGGCGGGGCACGCGGCCGGCGTGACGACGATCGCCGCGCTCTGGGGGCCGTTCTCGGAGCGGGAACTGGTGATCGAACGCCCGCACATCATGCTCGACGCGATCGAGGACATCGTCGGATACGTGGCGGGACCGGAGGCGGTCAGCTAGCCGGAAGCGGACGCCTGGCCGGAGGCTTCCCGCCCGCTACTCCGCAAAGGCGAGCGCCCCCCCCTCGAGCGAGCCGTTGGCCAACGCCGCGGCGAGCGCTTGGTCCAGCGTCTCCACCAGGTGGAACTCGAGCTGCTCGCACACATGATCCGGGAGATCCTCGAGGTCGCCCTCGTTGACCGCCGGGAGGATGATCTCGTTGATCCCCGCGCGGGCGGCCCCGAGCACCTTCTCCTTCACGCCGCCGATCGGGAGCACCCGGCCGGAGAGCGTGATCTCGCCCGTCATGGCGACGTCGTGCCGCACGGGGTGGTCGCCCAGGGCACTCACAAGCGCCACCGCCATGGCGATGCCCGCCGACGGCCCTTCCTTGGGGATGGCGCCGGCCGGGACGTGAATATGAATCTCGTGGTCCCGCAGCCGCTCCTCCGTGAGATCGAGTCCGTTCGCATGGCTGCGCGAGAAGGTGAGGGCGGCCTGCGCGCTCTCCTTCATGACGTCGCCGAGCTGCCCCGTGAGGACGAGGCCCTCCTTGCCCTTCAGGACCCTCGTCTCGACGAGCATGATGTCGCCGCCCACGGGCGTGTAGAACATGCCCGTCGCCACGCCGACCGTGTCCTCCTCCATCTTTTCGGCCGCATGCACCTTCGGCCGGCCCAGCAGTTCACGCAGGTCGTCCGCGCCCACCGCCACCTCGGCGGATCCCGTCGCGATCTTCCGCGCGGACTTCCGGCAGACGGACCCGAGCTCGCGTTCGAGCTGCCGCACGCCGGCCTCCCGCGTGTAGCGGGTGATGATCGCACGGATCGCGCCCTCGTCGACCTCGAGATGCTCCGGAAGCAGGCCGTTCCGCCGCTTCTGCCGGGGCAGGAGGAAGCGGCGCGCGATCTCGAGCTTCTCCGCTTCCGTGTAGCCGCGGAACTCGATCGACTCCATCCGGTCGCGCAGGGGGCCGGGGATCTGCTCGAAGACGTTGGCCGTGGCGATGAACAGCACCTGCGAGAGGTCGAAGGGCACCCCTAGGTAGTGGTCGACGAACGCCTCGTTCTGCGCCGGATCGAGCACCTCCATGAGGGCCGCCGAGGGGTCGCCCTGGAAGGACACGCCCAGCTTGTCGATCTCGTCCAGGAGGAACACGGGGTTCTTGGTTCCCGCCCGCTTCAGTCCCTCGATGATGCGGCCGGCCATCGCGCCCACGTACGTGCGTCGATGTCCCCGGATGTCCGCCTCGTCGCGCGCCCCGCCCAGCGACACGCGGACGTACTTGCGGCCCATGGCGTCGGCGATGGAACGGGCGATGGACGTCTTGCCCACGCCCGGCGGCCCGACGAAAAGCAGCGTCTCCCCCGCGCGGTCGTCCTCGTATCCCGGTACCGGGTCGGCCTCCGCCTCGTCGGATTCCTCCCCATCGGAGGCTGTCCCATCCACCTCGTCCGGCGCGTCGCCGTTCCCCGACGCCTCGGTCTCCGCGCCGCCGTCCGCCTCCACCTCGTCGCCCGCCTCCACCTCGTCGCCCGCTTCCGCCTCCTCGGCCTCCCGCTCGCGGATCTCGCGCAACCTCGTCTCTTCCTGGAGCTTCCGGACCGCGAGGAAATCGAGCACCCGGTCCTTCACGTCGCGAAGTCCGTAGTGGTCCCGTTCCAGGATCTCCTCCGCGCGAGGGATGTCGAGCTGCTCCTCGGTCGTCTCGGACCAGGGGAGGTCCGCGACGATCTCCAGGTACGTCCGCACGACCTGGGCCTCCGCGGACTCGCGCGGGATGCGCTCCAGACGCCGAAGCTCGCGGTCGACTTCCTGGCGCGCCTCCTCCGGCAACTCGAGCGCCTCGATGCGCTCGCGGAGGTCGTTCGCCTCCTGGGAGTCGATGTCCTCGCCCAGCTCCTTCTGGATCGCCTTCATCTGCTCGCGGAGGAAGATCTCGCGCTGCCTCTCCCCCAACTCCTCCTGGACCTGCTCGCGGATCTCCTCCTGCGCCTCCAGCAGACCGATCTGCTTCTGCAGGTGCACGAGCAGCGAGCGCAGCCGGGCCTCGACGGCGAGCGTCTCGAGAAGTTCCTGCTTCTGCTCGACCTCGAGTTCGGTGTAGAAGGCGACGAGATCGGCCAGTTCGCCCGCCGTCGACACCCCGCCCAGCAGGTGATCGACGATCTCCTTCGGGACGCCGCGCAGGCGGCTGACTTCCGCGGCTCTCTCGTGCACCTCCTTGTAGAGCGCCGCGAAGGCCCGCTCGTCGGGGTCGAGCGGATCCATGTCGTCCATCTCCCGCGCGACGACCTCGAGGTATCCGTCGCGCTCGGCATACTCGAGGGCGGCGGCGCGGGTGTCTCCCTGGATGACCATCTGGATGCCGCCGGGCACCTTCTGCATCTGGGCGATTCGGCACACGGTCCCGATGCGGAACAGGTGCTCGGGGTCCGGCCGCTCGATTTCGGCATCGACCTGGGCGACCGCGAAGAGCAGCTTGTCCCCCGCGATCGCCCGATCGATGGCCTTCATGGTCTTGTCCCGGCCCGCAGCGATCGGCGCGGCCACGGCGGGGAACACGACGGTACCCCTGAGGGGGAGTACCGGCAGCCGCAGGCGCTTCGAGTCGCTCTTGCGCCCGGGTTCCGTCTCTTCGGCGGGGGCCGCGGCTTCGGCGCCCTCCACCTCGGCGACCTTCATCTCGACCATAACGCCGCCGTTTTCGGCGGGAATCGCTTCAGCCTGATCCTTGCGTCCGTTTTCTTCGCTCATGCTCGCGTAGCTCTATGTCCTCGCGCGACGCGCGTGCGCCCGTCGGATTGACGCGCTTACGCCCGTCGGATTCGCGTCTTCCGGTGCAGGTTTCGGGCCCGCCGGTTTCGCCGGCCGGACCCCTGCATCCGCCGATCTGGCGCAACGACGCCCGTAGAGGTCTGCCGATGCGGGCGGTGTGCGTCAAGACGGCAGCCAACCGCGCTTGCTTGGCAGCCGCGCGGGACTTCGCCATCTTCAGGGTATGACGAAACAGACACTGAGTGCGGGCGGTCGCAAGGCGTCGACCGCGGACGAACGATATTACCGGCGCGGGCTGGGTCTGAAGAAGGAGATCCAGCCGGTGATCGATTTCGAGTACGGGAGTGCCATCGTCTCCCTCATCAGGGAGCGGGACTTCGAGCTTCAGGCGGGGCGGATCCTCCTGCGTCTCGCGAAGAGTTCCGGTTTCTGCTACGGCGTGGACCGTGCGGTGGACTACGCATACGAGTCGCGCCGCAAGTTCCCGGATCGGCGGATCCTGCTCGTGGGCGAGATCATCCACAACCCGCACGTGAACCGCCGGCTCCAGGAGATGGAGATCGAGTTCCTCTATCCGTCCGACGGCGGGGAGTTCGACTTCAGCGGCGTCACCGAGGACGACGTCGTGATCATTCCGGCCTTCGGCGTGACGCTGCACGATTTCGAGGCGTTGCGGGCCCTCGACTGCATTCTCGTCGACACGACGTGCGGCTCGGTGCTCAACGTGTGGAAGCGGGTGGAGGCCTACGCCCGCGATGGGTTCACCTCGATCATCCACGGCAAGCACTGGCACGAGGAGACGCGGGCGACGAGTTCCCAGGTCCTGAAGCACGAGAACGGGAAGTTCCTCATCGTACGCGACATGGAGCAGGCCCAGCTCGTCTGCGCGTATATCCGCGGAGAAGGGGAACGGGCTTCCTTCATCGAGGCGTTCGCGGAATCGGTGTCCGACGGATTCGATCCCGACCTCCATCTCGGGAAGATCGGCGTCGCCAACCAGACGACGATGCTGGCTTCGGAGTCGTTGGCGATCGCGGCGCAACTCGGCGAAGCGATCGTGGATCGGTGGGGGCCGGAGGAGATGACGGACCGGTTCCGCAGCTTCGACACGATCTGCTCGGCCACGCAGAAGCGGCAGGACGCCGTGAAGGAGATGATGGAGGATCCGCCGGACCTCATGGTCGTGATCGGCGGCTACAACTCCTCGAACACGAACCAGCTCGCGTACCTCTGCGGGCTGTACACGACGACGTATCACATCGAGGACGCCGCCTGCATCGACACCGTGCGGGGACGCATCAGCCACAAGCGGATCGGAACCGATGAGACGGTGACGGAATCCGCCTGGCTGCCGGACGGCAACATCAGCATCGGCATCACGGCGGGCGCCTCCACGCCGAACTCGAAGCTCGGGGAGGCCGTGGAGCGCATCCTGCGGGGCACGGGCTACGACCCTTCAGGCCTCCTGAAGCGCTGACCGCCGCTGCGGCGCTCAGTCGCCGGCCAGCGCGGCCCGGAAACGGGCCTGGAGCAGAACGCCATCCCGCGGCGGATATGAGCCCGATTCGGCGCTGAGCGCGATCTTCGCCACGCACAGAACCGGGCCTTCCTTCTCGAACAGGGTACCCGCCAGCGCGTCGACGTCCGTCCCCCCGGCCCCCTCCCCGACTTCGCCGCCGACCGTGAAGGCGGCATCTATGCCGGCACCGCGCGCGATCGCGGCGATATCCGTGCTCCTCCGGGTGAGCCCCGCCTGACGTCCCGTCTCGCCGAACGCCTCGTTGTCCAGCACGAGGAGGGCGAGGTTGGAGGGGGCCTGGGCGGCGATCGTGGCGAGGCTCCCCACCCCCATCAGCATCTCCGCGTCCCCGGTGACGACAAGTACCCGCCGGGCCGGCTGCGCGAGGGCGACGCCGAGCCCCAGCATCGCCGCCCCGCCCATCGCGCCCCAGAAGTAGAAGTTCAGCGGCGAGTCGCCCGCCGCGTGGCAATCCCACGCCGGGGAGCCGAGTCCCGCGACGACGGCCGCGTCACCGCGGCGGTCCAGGATCCCCGCGACGAGCGCGCGCCGGTCGAGTCCCGCGCGCCGGTCCAGTCCCGCGTCCCGCATCAGTCTTCGCTCGTGAACGACTTGGCGCCGATGATGCGCTGGCTGACGAGCACCGCAGCGGGACATCCGGCCTGCCGCGCCTGCGCCGCGGCTTCGACGAACGCCGGCGCCACCCCGGAGGCGGACTCCGGACGGAACACCTCCACACCGAGGGCGGCGAGGAGGTCGGGCACCGCGCGCCCCACGGGGACCTGCCACGGGTTCCGCTCCTCGGCTTCGCCGCGCATGGATACGAGAAGGAGGCACGGAATCCGGCACACGTTCGGGAGTCCGAGCATGTTCACGACGTTGCCGACCCCGCTCGACTGCATGGCTACGGCCGCGAGTTCGCCGCCGAGCCACGTTCCGCAGGCGAGGGCGATCCCCTCCTCCTCCGTCGTGAGCGTGATGAGTCGGATCGCGGGGTCCGCGTCGCACAGTTCGAGGAACCTCCCGAGGCCGGCGTCCGGGACCGTGGCGACGTGACGGATGCCGAGGCCCGGGAGCGATCGGAATACCTGCTCCCCCCAATCCGCGACATTGGAGTCTTCCGCGTCGCGATGCTGCGGGATGTCCGGGTCGTCCACTGTGCTCACGTCGGACAATATGCCGCCCCGCTCCGCCCGGAGCCATCGGCGGGAGCCATCGCGGCGGCCGCCGGCAACCCGTACCCTCCGTCCCGTCCCTTCGATCGATGAAACCCGGATGGAAACCGGCCCAGGTGTTCACGAGTTCCGAATACGGCTACGAGGCGATCCGGGAGGGCGTCCGCAGCCTGTGCGAGCGCTTTCCGGGCGAGTACTGGCGGGAACGGGATCGCGAGAGCGCATACCCGACCGCCTTCATCGAGGCGCTGACCGAAGCGGGATATCTCGCGGCGCTCATCCCCGAGGCATACGGCGGCGCCGGCCTCGACCTCCGGGCGGCGTGCGTCATCCTCGAGATGATCCAGCGCACCGGGTGCAACGGGGCCGCCTGCCACGCCCAGATGTACATCATGGGCACCCTGCTCCGGCACGGCAGCGAGGCGCAGAAGCGGCGGTACCTGCCCCGGATCGCGGCGGGAGAGTTGCGCCTGCAGGCGTTCGGCGTGAGCGAGCCGACCTGCGGCACGGACACGACCCGGATCGCGACGACGGCCGAGCGTGACGGCGACGCGTACGTGATCCACGGGCAGAAGATCTGGATCTCCCGTTCCGAACACTCCGATCTCATGCTCCTGCTCGCGCGCACGACGCCTCGCGAGGAGAGCGCGAAACCCACGGCGGGGATGTCCGTCTTCCTGGTCGACCTGCGGAACGAGGTCGGAAAGTCCGTCACGATCCGGCCCATCGAGACGATGATCAACCACTCCACCACCGAGGTGTTCTTCGATGGACTGCGCGTGCCCGCGGCGAACCTCATCGGGGAAGAGGGGCACGGGTTCCGCTACATCCTCGACGGATTGAACGCGGAACGCGTCCTCATCGCGGCGGAGTGCGTGGGGGACGCGCGGTTCTTCGTGGAACATGCGGTGGAATACGCGAAGGGCCGCGAGGTGTTCGGGCGCCCAATCGGGCAGAACCAGGGCATCCAGTTTCCCATCGCCGAAGCCCACATGAAGACGGAAGCGGCCGCGCTCATGGTCGAGCGGGCGGCGTCGCTGTTCGACGACGGGGCGCCGTGCGGAGCCGAGGCGAACATGGCCAAGTACCTCGCATCGGACGCCTCGTGGGCCGCGGCCGACATGTGCATGCAGACGTACGGGGGCTTCGCCTTCTCCACCGAGTACGACATCGAGCGCAAGTTCCGCGAGACCCGGCTGTACCAGATCGCGCCGATCTCCACGAACCTGATTCTCTCCCACGTGGCGACCCACGTCCTGGGTCTCCCGAAGTCGTTCTGAAGCGGAGGCGATCGGCGGTGCGGGGAAATGCCGGCGCGTGGGACGCCTGGATCGGCCGTACCGACGAGGCTGTGGACCGGGCCTCGCTCGCGCTCGTACGCGGGATGCTCGCCACGCTGGACCGGGATCCGGACGGCGCGGGCGACGGCGATCCGCTGCCGCCGCTCTTCCACTGGATGTACTGTCGGGAAGTGGCGCCCGGCAGCCGACTCGACAGCGACGGCCACCAGAAACGCGGCGACTTCCTGCCGGCGCTGCCCTTCTCCCGCCGGATGTGGGCGGGCGGACGGCTTGCCTTCGAGGGGAGCCTGCGGATCGGAGAGCGAATCCGCCGCCGCTCGACCATCCGGTCGATCACGCCGAAGACCGGTCGGAGCGGTCCGCTCGTCCTCGTCACCGTCGAGCACCGGATCTCGGGCGCGGTGGGCGAGATCGTCGAAGACCAGGACCTCGTCTTTCTCGAGCGGCCCACCGAACCGCTGAAGCTGCCCGCGGTCCCCGGTCCCGAGGACGAGATGGCGTGGTCCGAGCCGGTCACGCCGGACATCGCGATGCTGTTCAGGTTCTCGGCGCTCACCTTCAACGCGCACCGCATCCACTACGACCGGAGCTACGCGCGGGATGTCGAGATGTACCCCGACCTCGTCGTGCACGGGCCGCTCACGGCGCTCCTGCTGGCGGATCTCGCGACCCGGCGCTCCGGGCGGGCGCTACGGACGCTGGCCTTCCGCGCCCGCCGCCCGATGTTCGTCGACCGGCGGATCACCGTTCAGGGCCGGCGCGTCGAGAACCAGGTCGACCTCAGGGCGCTGGACGATACGGGCGCCGTCGCGATGTCCGCCGACGCCACGCTGGCCTGACGGAGGCCCCGCCGACCTTGCCCGGCGCCACGCTGGCCTGCCGGGCACCCTCCGCTCGAAGGCCGCTGCTCAGCCCCCCAGGGCGTGCTGGAGGACGATGACACCGATCGCCGCGACCAGCACTCCGCCGGCGCGCCACAGCCCGGCGCCCATCCCCAGCGCCGTGTCCATCCCCTTCTGCGCGAGCCCGGGCATCAGGGCGTAGACCGCCCCCTTCGCCAGCGCCAGCCAGCCGTAGACGGTGAGGATCGTCGGCACGCCGCCCCACACGTTATGGAAGGCGACGATGAAGGATCCGATCCCCATGGCGAGGAAGGCGACCGTCAGGCTGCCGGCCGCACCCTTCGACTGCAGGTGCTCGATGAACGCCCTCCAGTCCGCCGGACGCAGGACGTAGGATACCCCCAGGGCGATGAGGTTGATCGACACGAACACTTCCACTGCCCGAGTGAGGTCTTCCATCGGTTCCTCCCTTTCTCAGCTACGGGCCAAATGCACGGCCGGTCCCGGCCGCATGTCCTTTACCGTATCGCTTTACCCTTAGGTCTCTGCCAGCGCCGCCGCGGCGCGTTCGTTGTCCTCGAGCGTGTTGTAGAAATGAGGGGAGAATCGGACGAGGGGGCCGCGATGGTCGACAATTACGTCGCGCGCGGCGAGATGACGCACGGCGATGGCCGCGTCCTCCTCGTGCTCGACCAGGACGAGGGCGGATCGCGCCGCCGGATCGGAGGCCTGGTGGAGGCGGTAGCCGAGATCCGACAACCTCTCCCGCAAGTCGTTTGCCAGTAGCCGGTTACGGCGCTGAATCGCCGAGATCCCGTACTCCAGGACGATGGAAAGTCCCCCGGCGGCCGTGTACGCGACGCCCGCGGCGGGGGTCCCGAGCTCGAAGCGCCTGGCGTCCGCGCGGGGGGTCGCATCGCGAATGTCGAAAAGAAACTGGTTTTCAACACCGAACCACGAGAGCGTGACCGGATCGAGGCGCACCGAGGGGTTCACATGGAGGTAGGCCATGCCCGGCCCGCCGCAGAGCCACTTGAGCGCGCCGCCGACGAGGAAGTCCACGCCCAGAGCGCCCGCGTCGATCGCGAGCTGTCCATTTGATTGATATGCGTCCAGCAGTATGAACGTGCCTGCATCGTGCGCGATGCGAGTGAGTTCGGCCGCGTCCTGCGTGTTGCCGCTCGTGAAGAAGACGTGGGAGGTCGCGAGCAGCGCGGTGCGTTCGTCCACGGCGGCGCGGATCGATTCGAGGGGGACGTGGACTCCGTCCGGACTGGGCACGATCTCCACGTCGAGACCGTTCGCCCGCTGCGACAGGAAATGATGGCCGACCGTCGGGAAGTCGAGTTCCGTCAGCACGACCCTGTTGCGGCCCGTGCCCCGGACGCCGGCCGCGATGGCTCCCCACACGACGGAGACCGCCGCCGAAACGCTCGACATCAGCGCGATCGTGTCCCCGTCCGCCTCGATGGTCTTCCCGAACAGCGCGCGGACTTCCTCGAGCTTGGCGACCCAGATCTCGTACCAGGCGCCCGCGCCCATCTCGTGCCACAGATCCTCGAAGCGCCGGCGCTCCTCGACGGAGCGGAGGGAGAGCGCGCCCAGCGAGTTGGAGTTGAGGTAGGCCTTGCGGGAGAGGATGGGGAACTGGTCCCTCACCTCGTCGATGCGATCGTCGAGCGGCAGCGCCGGCTCCGCTACGCCGGTCCCCGCCGCTGCGGTCGGGCTGGCCGATCCCGGTTCGGCCGGAATATCGTGTTTCGCCATGGATGATCCGTCACCGTCGGCCCCGGAGAGGGGGCCGCTTCTCGATTTCGAGGCTGGTCAGACCCTCGAGCGGCGCGACCGCAAACACGCCGGCCCCGGCGGCGAGCCGGACTGCCCCCGGTGCGACGCCCGCATGGTGCGCTGCGTCGAGCAACACCGGGCGCCCCGTTCCGACGACTCGCCGTTCCGGGTGCGACTCGCATGCCCGGCGACCGACTGCGGCGCGTGGACAACCTACAATTGGTAGAAGGGGTCGACCCCGACAACCCGGACGCTACCACTCCATCTCGGGCAGCACTTCCCCCTGGAGCCGGAACATCTCGTTGATGGTGTGGACCGCGGCGCGGTAGGAGTCCGTCGTGGGATCGAGAAGGAGCGCCTGGAGCAGCGTCCCGCGGGAGCCGTCCGCGAAGGCGTCGACGAGGAGGCGGTTGATCGACGTCTGGGTCCGGAGCAGTCCCAGGATCCCCTCGGGAAGTGGTTCCATGACGGCGGGGTGCAGCCCGTTCGCGTCGGCGCGGGCCGGGACTTCCACGACGGCGCCGTCGGGCAGGCCGGGCACGTAACCGTCGTTCGGGACGTTCACCGCGTCGAGGTGGGTGTCGACGCCGCACAGCACGCCCTCGAGAAGCGGGACCGCCAACTCGCCGGACGGCATCAGTTCGCCGGCCGCTCCGACCTCGCCCTCTCCGCCGGCCCCGTCGCCGGTCCCCTCACCGCTCCCTTCGCCGTCGTCTCTCACCCGCTGTAGCGGGGACTCCGGAAAGGCGGGCACGTCGGTGGGATTCTCGCCGAGGTTGTAGAGCCAGGTGGGCGTCTCCCCCGTTTCCCACGGGGTTCCGTGCACGGGGTCGTGGAAGAACTGGAGGAGGCTGCTGCCGAGGAATTCGCGCGCCCAGCCCAGGTACTCGCCGATGTGGTTCGCGCCGGGGCTGGGATACCGGCCGAAGACCCGGAAGAGGATCCGGCTCAGCGCGATCTCGTCCCAGTCGTGGAGCCAGTGCGCCTCCCGCTCGCGCTGCCGCAGCCTCGGGTAGAGATCCTCGCCGGTCTCGCGGTCGCGCACGGACTCGAACCAGCTGAAGTGGTTGAGCCCGCTCGCCCGGGCGTCGAGGCGCTCCACCGGCAGTTCCAGAAGGCGCGCCATCTGTTCCGTCCCGTGGAAGACGCCGTGGCAGAGCCCGACGACTCGCACGGACGAGAGCCGGCTCTGGGCTTCGCACAGCTTCGTGAGCGGGTTCGTGTAGTTGACGAGCCACGCCTCGGGACAGTGAACCTCCATCGCCCGCGCCAACTCGACCGCGGGACCCATGTTGCGGAGGGCGTGGAAGAGGCCGCCCGGGCCGCCGTTCTCCCCGTAGATCTGGGAGGAGCCGAACATGCGGGGGACATGGAAATCCTGGGCCCAGTAGAAGTAGCGGTTGATTTCAATGGCGAGGACCACCGCGCCGGCGCCGGGGAGCGCCGCTTCGAGATCCGTCGTCGCGGACACGGCCACCCGCCGGCCCAGCCGCTCCGCCACCGCCTCCGCGTACGCCTGCGTGCGGGGGAGTTCCGAGGGGTCGATGTCGACGAGCACCAGGCTCAACTGCCGATCGCAGAGAGCGTCGCTCAGGAGCACGTCGCGTATCGAGGCCGGACCGAACTCGCGGCTGCCCGCCCCGACCAGAACGACCTTGATGCTGTCGGTCATGGCGCGGCCCCTGTGGTCCCGGCGGTGCCGGATGCAGTGTCCTCGTGTGCGATCCGGACGGTCATCGCGCCCGCGACCAGCGACACGGCGACCAGGAGCAAGCCCACGCCGGCCCGGCCCGTGAGCAGGTGCCCGACGCCGAGGAGGCTCGCGTAAACGAAGAGCGCGCCGAGCAGGAAGCCCGGCCACATGCGGCTCGCGGGCGGGTCGGTCGAGCGGACGCCGGTGCGCTCCGCCACATGGTCCCACCAGCCGCCCGGGTGCACCCGCCGGTAGAAGCGGTCCAGCACTTCGTCCGACTCGGGCCGGGTCGCGAGCACGACGGCGAGCCATAGCGCGGTGCAGGCGACGAGGATGATCACCCCGCGGATGAGGTCCATCTCCGGCGCGTAGAATCCGTCGGCCGCCCCGACCGCCGCGGCCGGCAGCACCGGCTCGAGCGCGCCGACCAGGACGCGCCCGTTCGCCAGGAGCACGGAACCGGCCATGGCGGCGATCTCGGCCCACGCGTTCACTCGCCACCAGTACCAGCGCAGGAGCCAGACGAGCGCGACCCCGGCCGTGAGTTCGATGATGTAGATCCACCCCCTCTGGATCGACTCCATCTGCCAGGCCACGCCCGCCGCGACCACCGCGAGCAGCACGACCATGACCCGCGACGCCGCCACGTAGTGCCGCTCGGAGCGGTCCTTCCTCAGAAAGCGGCGGTAGACATCGTTCACCATGTACGACGCCCCCCAACAGAGGTGCGTGTCCATCGTGCTCATGAACGCGGCCAGGAAGGTGGCGACCATCAGCCCCCTGAGCCCGGCCGGCATGAGTTCCCGGATCATCATCGGATAGGCGAGTTCGGGGTCGGCGGCGAGCGCCGGATCCATGGCCGTCGGCGGGAAGACGAGGAGCGACCCGAGTCCCACCACGATCCAGGGCCAGGTGAGGAGCACCGTTCCCGCGAAGGCGAACCAGAGCGAGGCCTTCACGGCCTGCCGCTCGTCCCGCGTCGCGAACAGGCGCTGGGCCACGTAGCCGTCGCCCTGCCCGCTCCGCAGCCAGAGGATGCCGATGAGGCACAGGAAGGAGACGATCTCGAGCGAGGACGCGGTCGCGGCGGACGGCACGAGGTCGAGCGCCCCCGGCGGCGCCTCCGGCACCTCGCGCACGGCCTCCGCCATCGCCGCCGGACCGCCGAACCGCGTGAGCACGATCCCCGCCAGCGTCATCGCCCCGAGCATGCCGGCGACGAACTGGAGGAGGTCGGTGACGACGACGCCCCAGAGTCCCGACGCGACCGTGTAGGCCAGCGCGAGTCCGACGCAGACGGCGAGGGTCAGGGCGGGGTCCCACCCGAGGAGCACCCGGCTGAACTTCACCATCGCCAGCATGACCCAGCCCATGACGACGGCGTTCTTGAGGAGGCCCTGGTAGACCGCCGAGAAGCCCCGCAGCGCCTGGGCCGGAGCCCCGCCGTAGCGGATCTCGATGACCTCCGCGTCCGTGAGGACGCCCGCCCGCCGCCACAGGCGCGCGTAGAAGAAGGTCAGCATGAGGATCCCCGCCGCCTCGTACCACCAGAGCCAGTTGCCGTACACGCCCTGCCGGCGCACGAGGGCGGCCGTCGCGAGCGGGGCGTCGGTCGCGAACCACGTGGCCGCGATGGACGTGCCCGCGAGCCACCAGGGAAGCGAGCGGCCCGCGATGAAGTAGTCCTCGACGCTGCCGCTTGCCCGCCTGGCGAAACCGAACCCGATGGCGAGGACGATCGAGCCGTAGATGCAGACGACGATCCAGTCGAGCGTGGTCAGCGCCACCCGTCAGCGGTCTCCGTCCGGCGCGGGCGCCGATGCCCCGCGAGGCGCGAGGACGTTGGAGAGGATGCGGTAGGCGCCCGGCACTCCGTAGGGCAGTTGCCGGTGGAGGGCGAGCGCGAGGTAGGTGTAGCGCCCCTCGCCCACCGGGGCGGTGAGCCAGACGCCCTCCTGCGGAGCCTGGCCGGTGTCGTGCGTCTCCACGAGCGGCGTGTACGCCGGATCCCAGTCGGAGAAGAACTTGGAGCCGCGCTGCTCGATCCACCCGTCGAAATCCGCTTCGGCGATCCGGTTGGGCGCGGCCATCAAGGGGTGGTCGGGCCGGAGCAGGCGGACGGGTGCGTCCTCCTCCGACACTTCTTCCGCTCCACGGGGGAGGGAGGCCGGATACGGCGCCATCGCCGACGGCACGTACTCCTGTGTCTGGTAGAGGACGATGAGGTGCCCGCCTCGGCGGGCGTACTCCAGGAGACGCGGGTTGTACTCGACGAGATCTTCGCGCACGGCGTAGGCACGCGTGCCCACGACGATCGCGTGGAATCCCGCCTCGTCGCCGCCGGCGGCCGGATCCAACTCCGCGAGGGCCGCTTCGTCCAGGAGTTCGACCGTGGCGCCGAGCGCCTCGATCCCGGCCGGGACTTCATCGCCGACCCCCATCACGTACCCGACCCGGACGCCATCGAGTCGGGCGACGCCCACGGACCGCACCGTGGTCCGCGCGGGGCGCCAGAGCCGCGCAAGCGGCAGATCCCGGTGCTCGATCGTCGCGTAGCCGCGCCGATGGTCCGTCCCCCGCGCGCGGGCCACCGCCGCGATCTCCGCCTCGCCTCGCCATCCGGCTGGAGGTGCGATGAGGAACGCCGCGTCCACGACCTCGCCCGGACCGCGGAAGTCGTGCTCCACGGTGGCGGGAGTGCCGGGGACCGTCGTCCACCCCTCCGGAAGCTCGAGACGAACGGTGGCGGAGAGCGGCGCTGCGTTCGCCACGACCCGCGCACGCACCTCCATGCGCGCCGCGGCGGGTTCCCCGGGCGGGTCGATGTCGCCACCCACGCCGTCGACGGGCACGATGCCCACGCCCGGCGCCAGCGACACGGAGAGAGCCGGCAGCGTCTCCACCCTCCGCGTCACGGAGCCGTAGGGCAGACGCGAGACCGCGGCCGTCACCGGAACCGTGTACGCGATGGTCTGCCCTCCGATGGAGCGTTCGACACCGGCTTCCAGCGCTGGCCGCCGCCACGGGAGGTGAAGGTCTGCCGAGTCGGATACCTGGTAGTGGTTCTCCGACACGTCTCCGCGTCCGAAGTACGGTGCAGCGGGCGTGGCCGGAACCAGGACCTCGAGCGGCGCCGCCGAGCCGTCCGGCAGCCGGGTGCCCCCGCTTGACGACGCCAGCGTCTCGCCGCCGCGGCTCTCGATCCAGGTCGTTAGCCCGTCGCCCTCCGCGGATTCCGGCGGCTCGACCCGGAGGCGGATCGCGGCGGGCTGGCCTGGCGTCAGGACGGCGTCGCCCCGGCCGGCCGGGCCGCCCGCGAGTTCCGCGGACACGGTCGTCCCGCTCGCCGCCAGAATGGCTTCCTCGAACTGCCGTTCCTTCAGCGAGAGGTGAAACCGCGTCTCCGGGGCGCCCGGGAGCGCGGCGACCGCCGCCCGGATCCACCCCAGCCCGCGAGCGAGGTCGGCCACGGCGCGCTCCGGGGCGCGGAAGTCGAAAGCCGCCACCACGGCGCCGACGAGGCGGTCGAGTTCGGCGAGCAGCGAATCCGCCTCGGGCGAGGCCGCCTCGCCCAGGAGCGGGGGGAGTCCCCTCAGCGTCGTGTCGAGTCCCGCGAAGAACGAACCCTCGACGCCCGTCGCCGCCTCCGCCCCTTCGCCGGTCGCGTCGAGGCGTCCGTAGAGATAGCGGCCGCCGCCCGTCCGCACGCGCCCCGCCGTCTGGGAGCGCTGGAGGCCGAGCCCCCGGCTGGCCCACCGCTGGTACGTGTCGCCGAGCCACGGGCTCATCCCGGTCGCATTCACCTCCACATCGTGCGGCTCGTCGACGCGAAGCCCCCCGCGGAAGGTGCGGAGAACCCGCCACGGCCGGAGTCCCTCCTCGGCGATCTGGCGCGGAAAGCGCGTCGGGTCCGCGGCCGCCGCAACGGCCTCCGGGGTCAGCAGCCCCGCCGCGTGGTGGTGGCCGTGCCCGTCGCGCGCCGACCCGTGAAAGCGGCTCACGACGACGAGCGGGCGGTTGAGGCGGATGACGCGGACCATATCCTCGAGCACGGCCTCGCGGTCCCAGCTTCGGAAGGCTTCGTCCACCGACTTCGAGTAGCCGTAATCGACCGCCCTCGTGAAGTAGAGGTCGTCCAGGCCGTAGTACCGCCCGGAGAGCACGAGTTCGCGCGTTCGGATCAACCCGAGGGCGTCGAAGAGTTCCGGGCCGATCGCGTTCGCGCCGGCCTCCCCTCGGTTGAGGCTGAGGAGAGCCGTCCGGGCGCCCCACCCGCGGCTGGCCAGCGTGAGCATGCCGGCGTGTTCATCGTCGGGGTGCGCGGTGACGTGGAGCAAACTCGCGGTCGTGGCGAGTTTGCGGATCTGATGCCAGGCCCCCATCGCCCCGCGGTCCACATCCAGCCGTTCCTCTCCGACCGGGGCGGGGAAGGCGAGGACGCGATCCGGCCCCCGGACGGCGGGGCCCGCTTGCCCGACCGCCGCCGTGGCCCTCGCGAGAGTCGCCACAACCGCAAGCGGAAGGACGGCGCCGAGTCCGCACTGCCTGTGAGCGATCATGGATCATCCAGGTCGGTGGTTCCGCATTCGCATCGTGCCCGCAGGCGAAAGTCCGGGCAAGGAGGCCTTGCGAGCGAGCCCAGCCCGCCGATACTCAGACGGATCGTTCCACAGCCGCCAACTCCGGACCCGATGACAGACTCCGACATCCAGATCACGGTTGAGGGGACCCCGAACCCGCACGCGGCGAAGTTCG
>JAJDWE010000016.1 GCA_022825725.1 Gemmatimonadota bacterium | reverse complement strand
CTGGGAGATCATCAGGCTCGTGATCGGGATCGCCATCCCCCGCACGATCCTCCACTACTACGCCGTCCCGATCCCCGGCGTCGGGTTCACGTTCCCGGCGATGATCGCCGGAGGCGGGATCTGGCTCCAGAACCTGTTCCTGTCCGACGTGGTCTCGGCGGGCTACGCCGAGATGACGGCGCTCGTCCAGGCCTACGGCGCGCACCTGAGCGCGGCGTGGTCGAGCGGCAATATCCTGTTGGTCGTGACGGCGGGCGTCACCGTGCTCTTCTCCTCGCTCGTGTCGCTCGTGATGGGCGCCTCGCTCGTCGCCAGCCTGCTGGCTCTGTTCTGCGTCACCTACGCGCAGGTGATATGGGCGCAGGTCGCGCTCGCCATCGCGATCCTGCTCGGTCCCGTGCTGATCCCGTTCCTGCTCTTCGAGCCGCTCGCGTTCCTGTTCTGGGGATGGTTCCGGACGATGATGGTCTACACGCTCTACGGCGTCGTGGCCGGGGCCATCCTCCGGGTCTTCATGGGCGTCGGCATGGGCTACGTCACGACCTACGCCGATGCGCTCATGGGCACCGGCACCGCCGATCCGCTCGAACTCTGGCTCTGGGCCGTCGTGCTGATGCCGCTCGTCGTCTGCGGCCTCATGGCCGGGCTCAAGGTCGGCGAACTCGCCTCGATGCTGGTGTCCGGCTCCGGCTCGTCCGGGTCCGGGTTCATGGCCCTCGTCATGCGCGGAGCCGGGGGCGCGGCCGCGCCCGCATCCGCCGCCAAGCCCCCCGTCTGACACCCAAGGAGATGAAACCAATGAAACGAGACCGTGACGCCGGCCGCGAGTACGCCGAGATCTGGGGCGAGGCCGTGCAGGCCAACCGGAAGCTCCGGACGATCCTGATTTTTCTCTCGGCGAGCATCGTGCTCGGCGTCTTCATGCTGCTGCTGATCGCGGGCGCGGAGCCGCCCAAGCCCATCGTCGTGCGGGTGGACGAAATCGGGCGCGCCGAGGCGCTTGCCTACGAGGCCGCGACCGCGCAGGCTGATCCGCTCGATCCCACGACAAAATACTTCCTGAACCGGTTCGTCCACGACTTCCACTCGCGGCGGCGGGCGACGGTCCAAGAGCACTGGACGCGGAGTCTTCGGTTTCTGAGCACGGACCTCGCCAACGCCGCGTTCCAGAGGGACGGTGCCGAGGTCGCGGCCACTGCGGCAGGGACATCCGAGACCGAATTCGAGGTCGAGCAGGTCGTGCTCCGCATCCATCCCGCACCCGAGCCGCCGCACGGGGCAACGGCCGACTTCGATCTCGTGCATCTGGACGGCGAACGGGAGCTGAGGCGCGAGCGATGGTCGCTCACGCTCCGGTTCGAGTTCCTCGACTCGATTTCGAACGAACTCGTCGTGCACAACCCCATGGGACTCCTCGTCACCTACATGCGGGCCGACCTGGCGCTCGTGACCGGGGAGTTGCCGTGATCGCGCATCTGAAGGGCCGCGAGAAGGCGCTGGAGGCGTTCGGCTGGATGGGCCGGGAAGCCGAGTGGATCGCGCTGGTGTGCCTCCACAGCGGGGTGTTCACGCGTGACCAGATCTGCGACTGGCTCGGGATCCACCGCCACACCGCGCGCCGTTTCGTCCGGGACATCGTGGACCGGAGGCTGGGGGCCGAGGACGCGCTTGAAGGCCGCAAGGTGTGCCGGATCTCCGCGCGCGCCATCTACCGTGCGCTCGGAGCCGAGGACATCCGGCACCGCCGGATCGCGTCGTCCGAGGTGCTTCTTCGCCGGTTGCTCTCGCTCGACTACGTGATCGGCCGCACCGGCCAGCCGTGGCTCCCGACCGAGCCCGAAAAGGTCGGTGCGTTCGAGGCGCTCGGGTTGGATCGCGAGATCCTGCCCGTCCGGGTGTACCGGGGCGCCGCCGGCGAGACGCGGCGGTACTTCCCCCTCAAGCTGCCCGTCGCGCTGGACGTTGACGGTGCCGTCTTCGTCTACGCCGATCCGGGTCACGAGACAGCCACGGGCCTCCACTCCTGGGGCCGCGCCCACCGCGAGCTCTGGGAAGCGCTCAGGGATGGAGGCCGCCGGGTCGAGGCCGTCGCCGTCGTGCTCGGCGACGGGGAGTTCGAGCGGGCGGAGAAGGTTCTCGGCAACTGGACCGCGCCGTTCCGGTCCCCCGGCCGCTCGGCGGCATTCGGGACCGGGCGACAGATCCGCCGCGAGATCGACCGGATCGAACGGGCGATCCGCGGCGCGGACCAGAGCGTGATCCAGGTCCACGGCAGCCTCCGGGGATGCTTGGCCCGGCTCGTCGAACTCCGGGCCGCGCTCCCGACCGCGCCCTCGGAGGCGATGATCGACGGCTTCACGGTGTGGCGTTCATCGCGGCTGTCGGGAGGGCTGTTTTGAGCGCCGGACGCCCGTCCCGGTGCCGATCCGCGAGTGTACATGGCGCTTCGGGGGTGGCCGGACACGAAATCGCGACCGCGATGTACACGGCTCCGGTTCCACATGTCGCTGGCGCGCTTGCCGTTGCGCCACGGCTGGCGGAGCGCCGATGCCGATCCGCGCTCTCCGGCCGTGGATGGGAGCGACCCCCCATCTCGGCATGCCTCGATCGGCGTCGGACGGGATGGCGATGTACATCCCCATCCACCCCTCCGCCAAGGGGTCGCTCCCATCCAGCAGTCCTTCCAGGAAGGGTGTTCGGCCGATGAAATCCGGTACCCTCGCCATCATCGGGGCGGTCGTCGGGGCCGTGAGCGGCCACGCGCTCAAGGCGCCGTTCCCCGGCGTCGGCGACAACGCCGCGCTCGATCTGATCGCTTGGCACGATCCACGCCTCTGGGCCGCGCTGCGCCTGTGGCACTACGCATGGCCCGCCGCCGCCGTCGTGCTCGCCGGGAGCCTCTGCCACTCGGTCTGGCGAGTCTGGTTGCACCCGCTGTTCAGGTTCCGGCGGCGCGGCAGGCTCCCCGCCTGGCCCGCCTCGCCGGCCGACGAGACGCCCTCGCTCGTGATCGGTGAACTGCACCACCCGACCGTGGCGCGCGAGAGCGAAGAGCCGTCCTGGCTCGTCATCCCGGAGAAGGGACTCTACACCGGCACGCTCATCGTGGGAGCCGTCGGCACCGGCAAGACCAGCGGCTGCATGTACCCCTTCGCCCGGCAGCTCCTCACCTGGCGGGCCGACGATCCCGACCGTCGCGCGGGCGCGCTCGTGCTCGAAGTCAAAGGGGACTTCTGTCATCGGGTCCGAAGCATCCTCGAAGACGCCGGGCGCGCCGACCATTACCTCGAAATCGGGCTCAGCGGCTCGCTCCAATGGAATCCGCTCGACGATCCGGTCCTGGACTCCTACTCGATGGCCTACGGCGTGGCATCCCTCATCAACCAGCTCTTCGGCAAGAGTCGAGACCCGTTCTGGCAGCAGGTATACGGATGAACGTGTCGTCCAGTTGCATCACATGATATCCATAAACTACCTTTTTACAGAGAGTTATGAGTTCTTTCGTCAGCTGTCGCTAATCCTTCGCCGTCCGCTGGCGTCTCACTACATCCACATTTTTAGGATGGGATAATGGTAGGTATGACACTCCAGAAACGACCGCCGAAACGCAAGCCGCGCGGGCGGCATCCGCACAACGCGCTCACGCCCGCCTTCGTCCGCAACGTGAGCCGGGCCGGACGGTACTGCGACGGCAACGGCCTCTACCTCGATGTCCGGCCCACGGGCAGCCGGGGCTGGATCCAGCGTCTCACGATCCGGGGACGCCGAACCGAGCTCGGGCTCGGGGGCTATCCTCTGGTCTCGCTGAAGGAGGCCCGCGAAAAGGCGTTCGCGAACCGGAAGCTGGCCCGCGAGGGCGGTGACCCGCTGTCCGAGAAGCGGCGGGCCGTGGCGATGCCCACCTTCGCGGACGCGGCGCGGAAGCTCGTGGACCAGTTGAGTCCGGGGTGGCGCTCCCCCCGCCATGCCCAACTGTGGCTCAAGGGCATGGAGCGCCATGTG
>JAJDWE010000065.1 GCA_022825725.1 Gemmatimonadota bacterium | reverse complement strand
ATTCCTTCGTCATCAACCGGATGGCGGGGGTCGAGGACGGGATGAACATCAAGACGCGCGCCCTGAAGCAGGAGGTCTGTCACGTCCCCGCGCCGGAGGGCGTCGACTATAACGTCGTCGGGATGCTGATCTCGGACAGCGATATCGGCTGTTATTCGCGACCCGAGATCGGCAACCACATTCTGATCGGTTCCGAGGATCCGCCCTGTGACGATCTGGAGTGGGTGGAGGATCCGGACGACTATGACAATACCTTCAGTTATCAGTGGAAGACGCAGGTCCTGCGCGAGGCGCAGCGGGTGAAGGGACTCCCCGTGCCGGAGGCGCGGCAGGGACTCGTCGATCTCTATGACGTGTCGGACGACTGGATTCCCATCTATGACAAGTCCGACCTGCCCGGCTTCTACATGGCCGTGGGAACGTCCGGGAACCAGTTCAAGAACGCGCCGGTCGCGGGCCAGCTCATGGCCGAACTCATCGAGCAGGTCGAGGGCGGGCGCGACCACGACGCGGATCCGGTGCGGTTCCACATGAAGTATACGAGACGGGACTGCGATCTCGGGTTCTTCAGTCGGCTCCGGACGATGAATCCCGATTCGTCCTATTCGGTCATCGGCTGACCCTTCCTCCGTCGACTCGCATCCCGTGAGCTCGCGTTCCGTGAATCCTGGCAGCCCGTGGCAAAACCCCGCGTCAGCGCCGAGAGCGGCGGGGCGGTTCGCGTAATTCCATGGATGGGAGGAGTGTGCGTTGACGGAACCGAAGCGGTCTGGCCGGGGCGGCAGGAAGTCGAGCTTGGGCGGTGCCCCGATCCGAGTTCGCGGGTTGACCTTCCTCGCGCTGATCGTTGGCTGCGGGGAGGCGGGGGCGCCGGTCCCGGAGGCGTCGCTGGCGGAGATCCTCGGGACGCGGGGGACGGCGGATGCGGCGCTCCAGCAGGACCGCCTCGAGGACGCGCAGGTCGACTACCAGCGCCTCGTCGAGATGGCGCCGGCGGAGGCCGCGGGGTACGCGGGACTCGGCCTCACGGCGCTCAAGGCGGCGGACTACGAGGCGGCCGAGGAGAACCTCCTCGAGGCGCGCGAGCGGGCGCCCGACGACCCGGAGTTGACGCTGGCGCTCGCCACGCTGCGGACCGAGACGGGCGACTTCGGGGAGGCGCGGGCGCTGCTGGACGAGACGCTGGCGGCGGACCCGGGCCACGCGCGCAGCCTGTGGGGGCTGGCGGAGGTGGAGGCCCGGGCGGCAGGCCCGGACTCCGACGCCCGAGCGGACGTTCTCGGGCGCCTGGCGGCGGCCGCGCCGGGCAACCTGGCCGCTCTCGCCGAACTCGCCGATGCGCAACTCGCGCGCGGCGAACTGGACGCCGCCCTCGGCACGATCGAGAGTCTGCGACAGGTCGCCCCGGACTTCCGCTCCGGGCCGCGCGCGGCGTTCGAGGCCGCCGAAGATGCCCTCCTGGATGGCGACGCATCGACGGCGATCAGCCAGTTCGCGGATTTCCGCGCGGCGTTCGAGGTCACCTCGCCCTACCAGGCGAGCCTCGAAGAGCTGAGACAGCCGGGCGGCCCCCTCGCGGGCGTCGCCGCACTCGACTTCAGCTTCCTCGTCACGCTCCGCGTCCAGGAGCCCGAAGCCGTGCTCGGGGCGCTGCGCTACACGGAGGCGTCCGACCTGGCCGGGCTCGCGGCGCTCGCCCCCTCGTCCGAAGCGGGTGACGGGGCGGGGGCGCCCGTAGCCGCCACGATGGCGACCGGCGACTTCGACGGGGACGGCGACGAAGACCTGCTCTGGAGCCGCGGCGGGGAAGGGCGCGTCCTGCGCGTGGACCTCGGTCGCTACGTGGACGCCGCGGATGAGGTCGGGCCCATCGACGCCGGTGACGCCGGGACCGCGATCTGGGTCGACCTCGACGACGACCGCCGCCTCGACGCCTGGTTCGCCGGGCGCACGCCGCGCGCGTACCGCAACGACCCGGCCGGCGGCTTCCAGGAGATCGCGCTCCAGGCAGCGGCCGCCGGAGGTCCGGCCAACGGCGTATTCGTCGCGGATCTGGACCAGGACGGGGACCTCGACGTGTTCGAGCCGCACACGGGTTCGAACCGCCTCTTCCGCAACAACGGCGACCTCACCTTCGTCGAGATGGCGGCGGACTTCGGCCTCGCAGGCCCGGCGGACGCCGACACCCGCGGCGCGGCCTTCGGCGACCTCGACGACGACCGCGACCTCGACATCGTGCTCGCCGAAGGCGACGGCGGCCTCCGCCTGCTGGACAACGAGCGCGCGGCCACCTTCACCGAGCGAACGGAGCGTCTCTCGGGCGCGGCGTCCGAGGCGGCGCAGGCCGTGGCGATCGGCGACGCGAACGGAGACGGCTGGCTCGACATCGCGGCCGCCGGCGCGGATCGCGTCCGCCTGCTGCACGGCTCGGCCTCCGACACCTTCACGCCCGGCGCGATGGCGCCGCTGAACGGTCTCGACCCGCGCGACGTACTCTTCGTCGACTTCGACAACGACGGCCGGCTGGATCTCGCCGTGGCGGGAACGCCGCCGGAAGCCGGCGCCCCGTCGGGCTCCGGGCTGCGGCTCTTCCGCAACGACGGGGAAGGGGGGTTGGCGCCGGCCGACGAGTTCCTCCCCGATCTCCCGTTCGCGCTTCGCGCCGTCCGCTCGTTCGACTACAACGAGGACGGCGACGCCGATCTGCTCGTTCTCGGCGCGGACGGGAACCCGCGTCTCCTGCGCAACGACGGCGGCAACGCGAACCACTACTTCAGACTCGACCTCGCGGGGCTCGGGGAGGGGAGCCGCAAGAACAACCGCTTCGGGATCGGGGCGCGCGTCGAAGTGCGGGCCGGGGATCTCTTCCAGGTCCACACCGTCACGGACCCGACCACGCTCATCGGCCTCGACGGACGCCTCAAAGCCGACGTCGTCCGCGTCTACTGGCCCAACGGCGTCCCGCAGGACCTCTACTTCCCGGGCACGGACCAGGATCTCGTCGAGGAGCAGACGCTCAAGGGTTCCTGCCCCATGCTCTACGTGTGGGACGGGGACGGGTTCGAGTTCGTCGGCGACATGATGTGGAAGAGCGCCCTCGGCATGCCGCTGGGCATCCTCGGCGGCGGCCAGCGCGCCTACGCCCCCGCCTTCCCCTCGCAGGAATACCGGCGCCTCCCGGACGGCGTGCTCCAGCCGCTGGACGGGGAGTACGTGATGCAGATCACCGAGGAGCTGTGGGAGACGATCTACGTGGACGGCGTGAACCTCGTCGCCGTGGATCACCCCTCCGACATCGACGTCTACGTGAACGAGGCCTTCATCCCGCCCGCCCCCATCGATCTCGAGTTGTGGCGCGTCGGGGAGCGGCACGCCCCGGTCTCGGCCACGGATGAGAACGGGAGGGATCACCGCGAGGCCCTCGCCGCGCGCGACTTCGACTACGTCACGTCGTTCCGCCCCGGCCGCTTCCAGGGGATCGCCGAGCCGCACGAGCTCATCCTCGACCTCGGCCCCGAGGCCGCCTCGGGCGATGTCACGCTCTTCCTCACGGGATGGATCTTCCCCACGGACGCGAGCATCAACGTGGCGATGGGCCAGTCCGAGGCGCTCGCGCCGCACTTCCCGGAACTCGACGTGATGGGCCCGGGCGGCGAGTGGCAGCCCGCGATCCCCGGCCTCAGCTTCCCGTCGGGCAAGGACAAGACCGTCGTCGCCGACCTGCGCGGCCTCTTCCCGACCGACGACCGCAGGGTGCGGATCCGCACGAACCTCATGGTCTACTGGGACGAGGCCTTCTTCACCACCGGCGCGGCGCATCCGGCTGCGGACGAACATCGCGTGACGTCGCTCGCGCCCATGAACGCCGACATCCACTACCGCGGCTTCGCCCGCGAATTCCGGAAGGGCGGCCGCTACGGCCCCCACTGGTTCGACTACGACTCCGTCACCGTCGAGCCGCGCTGGCACGACCTCTTCGGCCTCTACACCCGCTTCGGCGACGTGACCGACCTCGTGGCCGAGGGCGACGACCGCTACGTGATCCAGAACGCGGGCGACGAGATCACGCTCCGCTTCGACGCGGAGGCGTTCCCCGCGCTCCCGGACGGCTGGACGCGAACCTTCCTCATCTACTCCGACGGCTGGGTGAAGGACGGCGACCTCAACACCGCCACCGGCGACCGGGTCGTCCCGCTCCCGTCGCGAGCGCTTTCCGGTTATCCGCCGTCTTCAGAGGAGAGTCGCGCCACGGCCGCGGATGCCGCGCTCGCGGAATACCTCACGCGCGTGATCCCGCCCCCGGAGGACCGATGAGCGTCGTCAACCTGGAGGAGAAGTTCGGCCTGTTCTCGGAGTTCTGGCAGCCGCGCGTCGTGGCCGAACTCAACGACTACCAGTTCAAGCTCGTGCGCGTGAAGGGCGAGTTCGTGTGGCACGACCACGCGGACACGGACGAGGCGTTTTTCGTCCTGGAGGGCACGCTGCGGATCGATCTCCCCGATGGCGCCGTCGAGATCGGCCCCGGCGAACTCTACGTCGTGCCGCGGGGCGTGAAGCACCGCCCGGTCGCCGAAGAGGAAGTGAAGCTGATGGTCGTGGAACCGCGCGGCGTCGTGAACACCGGCGACGAGCGCGGCGACCTCACCGCCGAATCCGACGTCTGGATCTGACGGGAAGCGCCGCCGTCATCCCGCGCTCAACACCGTGCCCTGCCAACGCCGAGGAGGGCCGTTCAGAAGTTGGGGGCGAAGACCGCTTGCAGATCGATCTCCCCGACCCGTTCGGTTCCGAGCTTGACCGGGAGCGTCTCCGTGAAGCGCTCGTGCGCGGGCTCTTCGCCGAAGCGCCACACGTCGACGACGTGCTCGTCCGGGTCGACGATCCAGTACTCGCGCACGCCCTGCCGCTCGTAGAGCTCGAGCTTGATGCCGCGGTCATGGCTCGCCGTCGAGGGGGAGAGAATCTCCACGACGAGGTCCGGAGCGCCTCTCACCGACGTATCCCGAATGATCCGGCGACGTTCGTCGGACACGAACAGGAGGTCGGGTTGTACGCCCTCCCCGGTACTCGGGAACTCAACGCCGACCGGAGCGACGAGGAGGACGCCGCCGTGTCGCTCGCGTAGCAACGCAGCCAGAGCGTCGTATAGGCGCAGCAACAGCGTCTGGTGTCGTGGGGTGGGGGCGGGGGTCATGTACAGGTCGCCCTCGATCGCCTCGTAGCGATTGCCGTCGTCCGGCATCTGCTGGACGTCCTGCCAGGTGATCGAAGGGAGGGGCATGGTTGGCACATCATAGCTCCGGGCGGGAGTCGTCTCCAAGTCCGACCCCAACGTGCCCGGCGCCATCATCCGGCCCTCAACGCCCGTGATCGGCGAACGGGCGGTCTTGTCAGCCGGGCTTGCCCGGCGCACCGTGCGTTCCCGGCATATTTCCGGCATACGTCCAGCCCAAACCCGGCGAGGCACAACATGCGCGTCCGATCCTTTTCCATCCGCCCGCTCATCGCGGGTTTCGCCCTGCTTCTTGCGGCGTTTCCCGCGGTCACACCGCTGGCGGCGCAGGCAGCTCCCGATCCGGCCGCCTACGAGACGCTGCGGTGGCGGAACATCGGTCCGGAGGGGAACCGCTTCAGCGCGGCGGCGGGGATCCCCGGCCAGCCGTACACCTACTACGTGGGCGCGGCCTCGGGCGGGATCTACAAGACGACGGACGGCGGCGTGAACTGGGACGAGATGTTCGACGACCAGCCGGTGCAGTCGATCGGGTCGCTCGCCGTCTCCCCGACGGACCCCAACATCGTCTGGACGGGGACGGGAGAGGGGAAGATCCGGAGTCACGTCTCCATCGGTCAGGGCGTCTACAAGTCCACCGACGCGGGGGAGACCTGGACCCTCATGGGGCTCGAACCCACGGGACGGATCCCGCGCCTCGTCATCCATCCCACGAACCCGGACATCGTCTACGTGTGCGCGCTGGGCCACTCCTACGGGCCGCAGCCGGAACGCGGGGTCTACCGGACGATGGACGGGGGCGAAAGCTGGGAGCACGTCCTCTTCATCGACGAGGACACGGGGTGCTCGGACATCGCGATGGACCCGACGAACCCGCGCGTTCTCTTCGCGGGCACGTGGCAGCTCGAGATCCATACCTGGGGGCGGACGAGCGGCGGTCCCGGCGGGGGCCTGCACGTGTCGCGCGACGGCGGGGACACGTGGGAGAAGCTGAACGGCCCGGACAACACGATCGGCCTGCCGAAGAAGCCGGTCGGCAAGGTCGCCGTGGCGATCGCGCCCTCGAACACGCAGCGGGTATACGCGATGCTCGAGACGGGGGACGGGATCCCGTGGGACGGCCAGCCCACCGAGGACGGCCAGCTGTGGCGCTCCGAGGACGGGGGCCGCACGTGGACCCTCATCACCCGCAACCGGAACGCGATGGGGCGGCCGCACTACTACTCGCGCGTCGTGATCTCGCCGGATGACGAGGACGAGGCCTACTTCCTCACCGCCTCGTTCACGGTGTCGACGGATGGGGGACGGACGCTGGACGTGACGCCGCGACCGCAGGCGCCCGGGGGCGACCACCACGACATGTGGATCGATCCCACGAACCCGGACCGCATGATCGTGGCGCACGACCAGGGGCTCTCGATCTCGATCAACCGCACGAAGACGTGGTTCCGTCAGCGGCTCACGAACGCGCAGATGTACCACGTGACGGTGGACAACGCGGTCCCCTACAACGTGCTCGGGAACAAGCAGGATGAGCCGACGTACCGCGGCCCCAGCAACAGCCGGATCCTCGGCGTCCGGCGCATCAACCATATCCCGCGCGGCATGTGGCACCACGTCGGGGGCGGCGAGAGCGGCTTCGCCACGCCGGATCCGACCGACCCCAACGTCGTGTGGTCCTCGGCCTCGGGGTCGGGAATGGTGGGCGGGATCGTCGTCCGCTACGAGGAGGAGCGCCGACAGTACCGGCCCGTCGAGGTGTGGCCGGAGCAGAGCCGGGGGCCGGCCTCCGGCGTCCGCTACCGCTTCATCTGGGACGCGCCGGTCCACATCTCCCCGCACGACAACGAGACGGTCTACGTGGGGAGCCAGCACGTGCACCGCACGCGGAACCGCGGGCAGAGCTGGGAGGTCATCAGCCCGGACCTGACGCTGAACGACCGCAGCCGAATGGGACTCTCGGGCGGGCTCACGGGCGACAACATCGGCGTCGAGTACGCGGGCACCGTGTTCGGGATCGCGGAGTCGCCGATCGAGGCGGGCCTCATCTGGGCCGGCACGAACGACGGCAAGCTCCACATCACGCGGGACGGCGGAGCGAACTGGACGGACGTGACGGGCAACGTCGCCGGGCTGCCGGAGTGGATCGCGGTGCGCAGCATCGCGCCCTCGCGCTACGACGCGGGCACCGCCTACATCGCGGCGGACGGCCACCAGGTGAACATCCGCGACCCGCACGTCTACCGGACGCGCGACTTCGGCGCCTCGTGGGAGAAGATCGTCGACGGGATCCCGCCCAGCATGCTGAGCTACACGAAGATCATCGTCGAAGACCCGGTGCGCCCGGGGATGCTCTACGTGGGGACGGAGAACGCGATCTACGTCTCCTTCAACGACGGGGACGACTGGCAGCCGCTGCAGAACAACCTGCCGGCGGCGCCCGTGTCGGGGATCGTCGTTCAGGAGCACTTCAACGATCTCGTGGTGGGCACGTACGGGCGCGGGTTCTGGATCTTCGACGACCTGTCGCCGATCCAGCAGATGACGCCGGAGGTGATGGCCTCGGCCTCGCACCTGTTCGCGCCGCGCGACGCCTACCGCTTCCGGCCCATCACGCCGCCGTCGATCCCGTACGACGATCCCACGATCGGAGAGGATCCGCAGTACGGGGCGTCGCTGAACTACTGGCTCGCGGCGGAGGCTTCGGAGACGCCGACGATCGAGATCCTGGACGGGTCGGGGACGGTGGTGCGCACGCTGGAGGGGCCGAACCGCGCGGGCGTGAGCCGGATCCACTGGGACCTCAGGGACGAACCCAACGAGCCGATCCGGATGCTCACGCCGCCCATGTACGCCGAGCACATCGAGGTCGGCGACGAGGGGAGGCCGGCGCCGGGCGGACAGCAGATCTCGATTCTCATGCCGCCGGGGCAGTACACGGTGCGCCTCTCGGTGGACGGGGCGACGCACGAGCAGCCGCTGACGGTCCTCAAGGACCCCCATTCGGCGGGGACGGAGGCGGAGATCGCCGAGCAACTCGCCTTCATTCGCGAGGTACGTGAGGACGTCGTGCGGGCGGGCGATGCGGTGCACCGCGTGGAGGCGATGCGCGTGCAGCTGAGGACGCTGGCGCGGTTCGCGGACGACGAGGATCTCTCCGCGTCGGTCGAGGACCTGAGGCAGAAGCTGATCGAGCTGCAGGAGACGATGGTCGACCTGCGGCTCACGGGGCAGGGCCAGGACGGCGTGCGCTTCGAGGCGCGGCTCCTCCAGAAGCTCGGCTACCTGGTCGGCGCGCTCTCCATCGCGGACTTCCGGCCCACGGACCAGGAGATGGAGGTGAAGGTCATCCTCCACGATGCGCTGGAGGCACACCTCGCCGAGCTGGAGGAACTGGTGCGCACGGACGTCGCGGCGCTCAACGAGACGCTGCGCGGGCTCGGCATGCTCATCATCACCGACGACGCGTTCTGAACGACGAAGGGATGGAGGAATCGAGATGATGGATCGTCGCGGCTTCATTGGGGCCAGTGTGGCCGGCGGACTGGGGGCCGTGGCGGCCGCGTCGGGATGCGCGCCCGAAGGCGACTCGGCGGGTGCCGGGGCCGGGGAGATGGACGGCGCGACGGCGGTGCCGCCGTTCGAACTGGACGAGGTGACGGTCGATCAGCTCCAGGCGAGCATGGCGTCGGGCGAGCGCACGGCCCGCTCGATTGCGGAGATGTACCTCGAACGCATCGAGGCGCTGGACGGGCAGGGGCCCGAACTGCGTTCGATCATCGAGACGAACCCCGACGCGCTCGCGATCGCCGATGCACTGGACGCCGAGCGTGCGGCGGGGAACGTCCGCGGCCCGCTGCACGGGATCCCCGTCGCGCTCAAGGACAACATCGATACGCACGACCGGATGACGACGACGGCCGGGTCGTTGGCGCTGGAGGGTTCGATCCCGCCGCAGGACTCGTTCATCGCCGCCCGGCTGCGCGAGGCGGGTGCCGTCATCCTCGCCAAGGCGAACCTGAGCGAGTGGGCCTATTTCAGGGGTATCAGGGCGACGAGCGGCTGGAGCGCGCGCGGCGGCCAGTGCCGGAACCCCTACGCGCTCGACCGGAACCCGTGCGGTTCGAGTTCAGGCTCCGGCGTCGCGGCCTCGGCGAATCTCTGCGCGCTTACGGTGGGGACGGAGACGGGTGGTTCCATCATGTGCCCGTCCTCGAGCAACGGGATCGTCGGGATCAAGCCGACCGTCGGCCTCTGGAGCCGGTCCGGGGTCATCCCCATCTCACACTCACAGGACACGGCGGGACCCATGTGCCGAACGGTGAGGGACGCCGCCATCCTGCTCGGTGCCTGCATCGGTGTCGATCCCCGGGATTCCGCCACCGCCCGGAGCGAGGGCCGCGGATACGCCGATTACACGCAGTTCCTCGATCCGGCCGGGCTCCAGGGCGCCCGCATCGGCGTCGTGCGCAGCTTCCCCGGCTTCGACCCGCGCGTGCTGGCGCTCTTCGACGAGGCGGTCGAGGCGATGCGGGCGGAGGGCGCCGGTCATCATCGACCCCGCGAACATGGACGCGGCCGCCTGGAACGACCCGCTCTCGCTCGTCCTGCTGGAATACGAGTTCAAGGCCGACCTCAACGCCTACCTCGCCGGGCTGGGTCCGGACGCCCCCGTGAAGAGCCTCGCCGAGGTCATCGACTTCAACGAGCGCAACGCCGACCGGGAGATGCCGCACTTCGGCCAGGAACGCCTGATCGCCTCGCAGGCGAGGGGACCGCTCACGGACCCCGAATACCTGAACGCGGTCGCGACCATTCAGCGCGCGAACCGGGAGGACGGGATCGACCGTCTTGCCCAGGAGCACAGCCTCGATGCGATCATCGCGCCGACGCGGGACCTTCCGTGGCCGACCGACCACATCAAGGGCGACAGGCTCGACGGAGGATCCTCCGCCGCTCCTGCCGCGATCGCCGGCTACCCGGACATCACGGTGCCGATGGGGTTCGTGAAGGGGCTTCCGGCGGGGGTCTCCTTCTTCGGTCCGGCGTGGACGGAGCCCACGCTGCTGCGGATCGCCTACGCCTACGAGCAGGCCACGCAGCAGCGCAGGGCGCCCACGCTCGCTACGACCCTCGGCTGAACGCTCGTTTCACCGAGCGCTTCAGCCGCCGCGGACGAGGGCGATGCTCCCGTTCACCGTGCTGAGTTCGATTTCCGGTCCTCCCGCGCCGATCTCGCCGGAGGCGGACCTGGGCCCCCACCGGCCGCGGATCGTGAGCGGGAAATCCGTATCGATGGAGCCGTTGACCGTCCGGATGTCGACGTCGGCGTCGGTCCCGTTCGGGAGCACGAGCCGGATCCCCCCGTTTACCGTCTTGAAGCGAAGGTCCTCGGAAGGTTCGCTTCCCAGCCGCGCCTCGATGGCTCCGTTCACGGTCTCCGCGGACACCGGACCGTTGGCTTCGACCGCAACCGCGCCGTTGACGGTCCGCGCCTCCACCTCGTCGGAGATTCCGCGCGCCTCGATCCCTCCGTTCACGGTCCGGGCCTCCAGTTCGACGCCGGCCGGAACCTCGACCGTGAAGTGCACCTGCACGTCATTGTTGCTGACGCTCATCTCGTAGTCGTCCCCGCGGCCGCACCGGTTCGGATCGCGCCCGCGCCTCGACGGGTAGACGGCGCAGATCAGGACGCCGCGCGAATCCTCGACGACCTCGATGCGGACCGAGTCCGGGTCGTCATCATCCCATTCCTTGGTGGCCCGCACCTGTACCTGGCCGCCGCTCGCGGCGCTCGCCGTGATGGAGCCGTTCACGCCCCGGATCGTGACCGCGTCTCCGCGGTCCACGGACCCCTGCCATTCGAAGTCCTGGGCCTGCGTTTCCGCCGCCCCCCAGATCATGAGCCAAGCCGCTGCCGCGGCGAGTTGTCGCACTGTATTCCGCATCACGCTGCTCCCGGTGTCGTGGGTTCCTGGCTATTCGAGTTCGAGGTCGGGGGTGCGTTCCCCCGGCCGGATGAGGAGGATGTCTCCGTCGAACGACTTCAGCGTCACGGCGGCGGATCCGTCTCCCACCGTGAACTCGCCGCCCCGCAGGCGGCCTCCGCGGAACTGGATGGCGAACGAGGGGACGAGTTCTCCATCGAAGGTGGACACGGAGATGCGGGCGCCGGCGCTCTCCGGGACGGCGAACGTCACATCGCCGTCGTGGGTGCTGAGCGAGTAGCTGCCGTCCGCCTGAACGGCGCCGTCGTACCAGACGTCGCCGTCCACGACCGTGACCGCGACGGCGCGGGTGTCGGTATTCGTGACGACGACGTCGGCGTCGATCCCGCTTACGCTGATGCTCCCGGCGACCTGGTCGAGCCACACGTCGCCGTCCGTCACGCTGACTGTCGCGGATCCGGCGTTCGATATCGTCACGCCGCCGTCCAGCGTTGCCACGCTGACGCTGCCGGCTCCATCGATCTCCACGTCTCCATCCGCCGTTCTCACAGACACCGCACCCCGGGCGATGCCCGCGACCGTGATGTCGCCCTCGTGTCCCGCCACGCTCACCTCGACGTCCTCCGGAAGCCAGATGAGCAAGTCCGCGCCGTCGCCGCCCCGGTTCGTGCCGAGCCGAATCGTGCCACCCGAGGACTGCACGCGAATCCTGCCGTCATCGTCGTCGAGCACGATCCGCGCCTCGCGGCTGTCCGCGCCCATCACGCGGATGTCTCCGTCGCGGTGTTCGATCTCGATGCGCGCGCCCTCCGGCACCACGAACGTCGTGTCGCGCGCGCCGGGGCTCGTCGCGGCGAGGACCGCCAGCAAAACCGTCGCCGGGGCCATCAGTCTGTCGCCGCGAGCTGTACGGCCTGGGCAAGGAACTCCGACTTGCGTCGCATAGTGTTCTCCATGTGTTGCTGTATGTAGGGGTCATCGGGCAGCTCGAGCAGCGCCGCCCGCGCGTCCTCGATGGCCCGGTCGATCGTCACGAGAGCGCGCCGGATGCGCGCCACGGTCTCCGGAGGCAGAGGCCGCTCCGAGTCGAACAGCACGCGTTCGAGTTCGGAGATCAGGCGGGCGTATTCCTCGGCGCTCGATCCCCCGTCCTCCAGCGTCGAGACGCTTCGCACGGCCGGGGGCAGGAGCGACGGAGCGCCGAGCCCCGGCGAGCCGCCCGCGTTCCCCGCGGCGGCGTCCCGCGCCACGGCTGTCCACACGAGAGCGCCTGAAAGCCACACAAGCGCGATGCCGGCGGCGAGTTGCGGCGCGAAACGCGCCATGCCGCCGACGGGCGTGCGGCGCCGGGTCGGCGCACCGGAGGGGTCGGACGCCACGCCCGCGGGACCGGCGGCGCGGGCGCCGATCCGCTCCGCGATGCCGGGCCAGAGATCCTCGGCCGGTTCGCGCGGCCCGAGGCTCGCGGCCCGGTCCACCACGGCCTCGAGTTCCGCGAGCGTTCGGGCGGAGTCCTCGCAGCGCTCCAGGTGCCGCTCGATCAGGACCTCCTCCTCGACGCCCAGGTTGCCGTCGATGTACTCGGAAAGACGGTCCCGAAAGCGATCCTTCCGCTGTTCTCGATCTGTCATCGGCTCACCTACCTGTCCAGGTGCCGTCTCAGAATCATCCGCGCCCGGTGCAGCTGGGACTTCGAAGTCCCGGGCGTGATCTCCATCATCTCCGCGATCTCGCGGTGCTTGTAACCCTCGACGTCGTGCAGGACGAAGACCTCGCGCGCCCCATCCGGGAGCCGTTCGAGCGCAACCTCGAAGTCGAGACGGATTTCGATGCTGTCTCGGCGCGCCCGGGCCAACGCCAGGGGAATCTCGTTCGCCATCTCCCGTTCCCTCTGCAGCTTCAGCGCTCGCAGCCGGCTGCACAGGAGGTTCACCGCCAGCCGGTACAGCCATGAACTGAAGGCCGATTCCCCGCGGAACGTTCCGAGTTTCTCCCACGCCCGAACGAAGACATCCTGCGTGAGTTCGTCCGCCCGTTCGCTCCCGGCCATTCGGCACGCGAGTCCATGGACCCGCGACACGTGGGCGCGGTAGATGCGCTCGAACGCCTCCTGATCCCCGAACGTCGCCGCCCGTACGTCCGCCGCGACGCCGGCGGAAAGCTGCCTCTCCGCCCGCGCGTCCGGCCCGTGCTCCCGGGATTTTCCGTTCGGTTCGATCACGTCCTGGTCCGCGTTCCTGTTTCGATCTTGAGACGCGCCCTGCGCCCGGAAGGTTGGAGCACCGCCACGTACGCCTGCGTCACGGGTGGCCGTCGGCGATGGACGCCCGGGGCTCCAGCCGAAGCGAGGTGACTCCGGCGAGGATGAGCGCGGCGCCGAGCCACTGCGCGGCCGTGAGGCGGTCGCCGAGCACGGCGGCGGCGAGCGCGAGCGTCACCGCCGGCTCCATGGTCGCGGCGGTCGCCGCCCTGCCTGGGCCGATCCACTGGATCCCGATGAGGAAGGCCGTGATCGGGACGGCGGTAGAGAAGAGGCCGATCGCGCCCAGGAGGAGCAGCGGGGCGGGCGCGAGCGGCACGCCGATTCCCCCCGTGGCCAGCCCGGTGATCGAGATCGCTACGGCCGTGGACGTGAGCGCCGTGGCCGTCGCGGAGATGGGCGGCAGCCCGGAAAAAACCCCGTGACTCCAGACGATCCACGACGCCAGGAACACGACCGCGAGCATGATGAGTCCGACGCCCAGCGGATCGCCCCCTCCGAGTCCGGCTCCAACGGTCAGCGCGCACCCGATGGTCGTGAGCACCAGGGCGGCGATGCGGCGCGGAGTCAGCCGTTCGCCGACCCAGAGCCGCGACAGGAGCACGGTCATCGCCGGATAGCTGAACAGGACGAGCGTCGCGACCGACGCCGGCAGGCGGTCGAGCCCGAGCATGTAGCACACCGAGTTGAACGCGTACAGCAGACCGAGGAGGACGAGGCCGGTCCATCGTCCACGCGGGGGCCGGGGCCGCCCGGTGGCGACCACGAAGATCCACAGCAACCCGCTCCCGAGCAGGAAGCGCCAGGCGAGCAGCGGCAGCACTTCGACTCCCGCGGCGAGCGCGAGCTTGGCGAAGATCGGCAGGGCCCCGTAGCCGAGGGAGGCAAGGAAGACGATGAGGAGACCCCGAGTGATCCGGCGCATGGGCGAATCTCGCTTCGCCAACCGCGAGTCGCCACTTTCAGGTTTCGGGCGACATCCCGTACGGCACAGGAGGGAAGGGAGGAGAAACATGGCGATCTCGGAGCTTTCGCGCGCGGCGGCAGCGGCCCTCATCGGGTGCGCGTCGGCGGCCTGCTCGGTGTGGGTGGAGACACCCGGCGAGACGTCGGCCGCCTCGGCGGACCTGGGCGGCGAAGCTCCGGGACCGCTCGATCTGGAGGGCTACAGCCTCGTCGATCTCAGCCACGCCTTCGGCGACGAGACGGTCTACTGGCCGACGGACACCGCAGGGTTCGCGCTGCAGGAACTGGCCTTCGGCGAGACCGAGGGGGGCTACTTCTACTCCGCTTATTCGTTGGCGACGGCCGAGCACGGCGGCACCCACATCGATGCCCCTATCCATTTCCTCGAGGGAGGGCCCGACGTCGCATCGATCCCGCTCGACAGGGTCATCGGTCCGGCGGCCGTGATCGATATCACGGCTCAGGCGGCCGAGGATGCCGACTATCGACTGACCGTGGCCGATGTCGAGGCACACGAGGTGGAGCATGGCCGGATCGAGCCCGGGAGCCTCGTCCTTCTCCGGACGGGATGGAGCTCGCGCTGGCCCGACGCCCTCTCGTACCTCGGCGACGACACACCCGGAGATGCCTCGCAGCTCCACTTCCCGAGTTACGGCGAGGCCGCCGCGCGGCTCCTCGTCGAAGAGCGCGGGGCCGCCGCCCTCGGAGCCGATGTGGCTTCCATCGACTATGGGGCCTCCACCGACTTCATCGTGCACCAGGTCGTCGCCGCCGCGAATGCGCCGGGTCTCGAGAACCTCACGAACCTCGACCGCCTCCCGCCCCGCGGCGCCACCGTCATCGCGCTGCCAATGAAGATTACGGGCGGGTCGGGCGCCCCCCTGCGCGCGATCGCCATCGTGCCGCCCTCGAATTGACCGTGCTCCTTGCCGGTTGCTCTTTACGACCGCGGGCAGTCACCCGACATTGCGCGCGATTGCGCGACATTGCCCGCGAAACCTGCAGAGGAGGCGCTTGATGCCCAGGAAGCACGCGTTCGCGTTCGCCGTCCGGACCCTCGCGCTGAGCGCGTCCATCGCCATGGTCGTCCTCGCGCCGCTCGCCGCCCAGTCGGGCCGCATGGCCGCGCCCTCGCGCGGAGGCATGGTCGTGAGCAGCCACTACCTCGCCTCGGAAGCCGGCCAGGAGATCCTGAACCGCGGCGGAAACGCGGTCGACGCCGCCGTGGCCACCGCCTTCGCGCTGGCCGTGACGCTGCCCTCGGCCGGGAACGTGGGCGGCGGCGGCTTCCTCGTCTATCACGGGGCGGACGGCGAAGTGACGACGTTCAACTTCCGCGAGAAGGCGGCGCTCGCGGCGACGGAGCGCATGTACCTGGGCGAGGACGGCGAAGTCCGGGACAACTCGAACCACATCGGCCTGCTCGCCGTCGGCGTGCCCGGCACCGTGGCCGGCATGTGGAAGGCGCACCAGCGCCTGGGCCGCCTGCCGTGGGCGGATCTCGTCGAACCCGCGATCCGGCTGGCCGAGGACGGCATGCCCTCCACGTGGGCGATGCAAAACTGGCTCCGCTCCCTGCCCGGCCGGGCGGGGCCGCTCTACGACGCGACCCGCGCGGCCTTCCTCAAGGACGGCGTCCGCATGTACGAGCCGGGGGAGACCTTCCGGCAGCCGGACCTTGCCGAGACGCTGCGCCGTATCCAGAGCGACGGGCACGACGGCTTCTACCGCGGCACGACCGCGAAGCTGCTCGCCGGCTTCATGGCCGAGCACGGGGGCCTGATCACGGAGGAGGACTTGGCCCGCTACGAGGCGGACGAATTGACCCCGATCCACGGGACGTACCGGGGCTACGACGTCTATTCGATGCCGCCGCCGAGTTCGGGCGGCACGGGGCTCGTGGAGATGCTCAACATCCTCGAGGGGTACGACCTCGCGGAGATCGGACACAACTCGGCGCTCTACCTGCACCTGCTCACCGAGTCGATGCGGCGCTCGTACGCGGACCGGGCGCTCCATCTCGGCGACCCGAAGTTCAATCCGGAGATGCCGATCGACCGTCTGACGTCCAAGGAATACGCGGGTCTCCTGCGGGCGAGCATCGATATGGAGAGCGCTTCCCGAAGCGATTCGGCGGCCTTCAACGGGGCCTTCCTCCAGGAGAGTGAGGAGACGACCCACTACTCGGTGGTGGATTCCGATGGGAACGCGGTCGCGGTCACCTACACGCTCGAGTTCGGCTACGGGTCGAGCATCGTCGTCCCCGGCGCGGGTTTCCTGTTGAACAACGAACTGGGCGACTTCAACGCCGTCCCGGGCCGCACGAATTCACGCGGCACGATCGGGACGCCGCCCAACCTCGTGGCGCCCGAGAAGCAGCCGCTGTCGAGCATGACGCCGACGATCGTCGCGCGCGACGGTCGGCCGGTGCTCGCGATCGGGAGTCCGGGGGGGCGGACGATCATCAACACTACGCTTCAGGTCGTGCTCAACGTCGTCGATCATGGGATGACCGGGTCGCAGTTCGGCCGGGCCATCGAGTCGCCCCGCATCCACCACCAGTGGCTGCCCGACGTGACCTCGTTCGAGGAGTGGGGCTTCTCGCCCGACACGAAGCGCCTCTACGAAGGCATGGGACACGTCACGCGGACCCGGAGCGGACAGGGGCAGGCGATGGGCATCTACATCGACTGGGACACGGGCCTCCGGTGGGGCGCCTCCGACAGCCGCGCCTTCGACGGCGGCGCCCGCGGAAACCAGTAGCCGGCGCGCCCGCGGGAACTAGCCGGGAGCCGCGCGGCGGGCGGCGGGGTTGAACTTCCGCCGGTAGTACCGGGTCCAGGCGATCGTGGCCGGAATGCCGATGGCCGCCGGCAGAATCCAGGGCACGATGCCGAGCGGTCCCGCGATCTCGTAGGCGAAGAGACGTTGCGCCCCGAACACGAAGAACGCGGTGTGGAAGGCGATCCCGCCGCCGAGCATCGATGCCATGTGGCTGTAGAACCAGCCCATGTGCTCCGCCCCGGGGTCGCGCATGAGCCGCAGCATGTTCCGCCCCGTGAAGAGGCCGATCGGACTCAGCCCCAACAGCACGGGCGAGAGGCCGGACCACGCCCCGAGCGCGAAGGCGATGACGGCGACGCTGCCGGCGATCGACGCCCAGGCGAGCGCCTCGTGGAACGGGGTCCGCAGCGTCTCCGGAGCGCGTCGCGTGGCCACCGCCCGCATCGCTTGGCGCACCAGGGCGAGTGTCACGACCCCGAGGTAGCCGAGGAAGAGGGGGAAGGCGTAGAGGTCGGGCCGCTCCGCCATGCCGACGCCCTGGGTCCAATGGGTGGCGAACCGCCCCACCGCCACGAGGACCGCTGTCACCCCCACGACGTAGGCGCACCAGGCGTAGACGAGCCCCGCCCGCACGTGCGCCCGGCCGCCCTTGCGGGCGAACACCGGGATCCAGAACGCCGCGAGACCCAGGAAGCTGGCCGCCACGTGTATCCGGAGGAGAGCGTCGAGCAGCGGGGTCATGGCGCCGGTTCCGGCGGGCAGGTGAGCCGCCGGTCGATGGCGGCCAGCGTCAGGTCGCACCAGGTCACCTTCGCGCCGATGGAATCGATGCCCATGCGCAGCGTCGCGAAGCGGTGAAACCCGTCGTCGCTGTATCGATCCGGCTGATCGCCATGCGCGGCGAAGATCTTCCGTTCGATCGCGCGCAGTTCCGCGAGCCGGCCCGCCAGGTGGTCGCGCAGCTCCGCCATGAAGTCACGCGTCTCCCGGAGATCGTCGATCGCGCTCATGAAGTAGAGCTGGGCGAGGTAGGCGAACCGTTCCGTGCCGACCGCCGGTTCGCTGCGCACCCAGCGGCGCAGTTCCTCCCGCCCGTCTCCGGTCAGGGTGTAGACGCGGCGGTCCGGTCCCCTCGGGGAGGGTTCGAGTCGGCTTCGGAGCAGACCCCGCTCCTCGAGACGCTTGAGGGTGGGATAGATCTGGCTGAGTTCGGCCGACCAGAAGTGCGCGACGGTCTCGTTGAAGGCGTCCTTGAGGTCGTACCCGCTCGCGGGCTCCCGCAGCAGGCCGAGAAGGATATGATCGAGGCTCATGGGCTTTCCGGGGTACGCTATATCAGTAGTGATATACTATACTATATAAACTCTGCTATACTTCATCAACGCGGCTCCGGAAGGCCGCGAAATCGTCTGATGACAGGTGGCGTCGCCCGCTCGTCGGGACGCTAGCGGGAGGGGCCCTCCCAGCCGGGGCCCCGGACCACGCGCCCGGGCGTGGCGCCCGTCGGCTCCTCCTCCGCCAGGACCTGCACGCCGTTCACGAACACATCGCGCACGCCCGTCGCAAGCCGGTGCGGTTCCTCGAACGTCGCGTGATCCGCGATCGTGGCGGGGTCGAAGATCACGACGTCGGCGAAGTACCCGGGCTCGAGCCGGCCGCGCCCCTCCAGCCTGAGGTTGGCGGCCGGCAGCGACGTGAGCTTCCGGACCGCCTCTTCCAGCTGGATGATGCCTTCGTCGCGCACGTACCGGCCGAGGAGCCGCGCGAAGTTGCCGTACGCGCGCGGGTGCGTGCTCGAGCGCACGAAGGGTTCCTCCGGGGCGAGCGATCCCGCGTCGGACCCGAAACTCACCCACGGAATCGCGACCTGACGCCGCACGTTGTCCTCGGACATCATGAAATAGACCGTCCCCACGCGGCTGTCGTCCTGCACGACGAGGTCCATCGCGGTCTCTTCGAGGCCCGTGCCGCGCGACTCCGCCACGTCGGCGAGCGTCCGGCCCGTCAGGTACTTGAGGGAATCCTGCCGGAAGCCGACGAGGAGAGCGCGGTCGGGGGAGCCGGCGGCGAGCAGCAGGTTCTCCCACTCGTCCGTGGGTGTCCGCATCTCCGCCGCGATCCGCGCGCGCGTCTCGGGGTCGCGGAGCCGCTCGATCATCGCGGCGTGCCCGCCCTCGTGGATCCACGGCGGCATCGCCGCATCGAGCCCGGTCGAGCCGGCCGTGTAGGTGTACATGTCGGCCGTGATCTCGAGTCCCTCCTCCTGCGCCCGCTCCACGCGCTCGATGACCTCGTCCAGCTTCGCCCAGTTCTCGCTCCCGGCGGCCTTCAGGTGGTAGATCTCCGCCCGCACGCCGGCTTCCCGGGCGATCGAGATCAGCTCGTCCACGGACTCGATGAGCCGGTTCCCCTCGCTCCGCAGGTGGGATATGTAGCCGCCGCCGAACTCTCCGGCCGCGCTCGCGAGGGCGATGAGTTCATCGGTGTCGGCGTAGAAGGCCGGCGCGTAGATGAGCGACGATCCGACGCCGACGGCGCCCTCGCGCATCGCCTCCCGTACCAGATCCTGCATCCGCCCGAGCTCCTCGGGCGTCGGGGGTCGGTCCTCGTGGCCGATCTCGTGCACACGAACGGTCGTGGCCCCGACGTACGACGCCACGTTGGTCGCGACGCCGCGTTCCACGAGGTGATCCAGGTACTCGCCGAGCGACGTCCACGGAATCTCGAAGCGCACGTCGCCCTGGCGGGCGAGCATGTCCGCCTTCATCTCCGGATTCAGCGGTCCCATCGAGTTGCCCTCGCCGAACACCTCGAGGGTGACGCCCTGGCGGATGTCGCTCAGCGAACGACCGTCGACGATGAGCGATTCGGTCGCCCACGAGAGCATGTTGATGAAACCGGGCGACACGGCGAGACCGGCGGCGTCGATCGTCGTCCGGGCAGAGGCCGAGGCGAAGTCGCCGATGCCCGCGATCGTGTCGCCGGCGATCGCAACGTCCGCCGCGCGCGGCGCGTCTCCCGAGCCGTCGTACACCATCCCCCCGCGGATGAGGACGTCGTAGTCGGGGGCCGGGGCCGAGCAGGCCCACGCCACGACCGGCGCCATCAGAGCCGCGCGCAACATCTGTCGAATCACGAATGATCCTCCCGCCAGGCGTGTAGCTGCGGTTGTATGGTCCCGCCCGCGAGGTGGGACGGACGCGACCGCGCGCTTATCTTGCAATGAACCCACGTACGATACCGTCCGCGCGGCCTCGCCGCCTGCGGACATTGTCTCGGTTTTTTGGGAGGACGAGAATGGCTCAGTCAGTAAAATCGCTTCGCATCGGCACGGTGGCCGCCGTCGCCGGGATTCTCTTCGTACTCATCCTGTTCGTGTTCGGATTCAACCGCGTCGACGAGTACGAGGTCGCGGTCAAGCGGAACCCGGTGACCGGCGCCGTGGCGCCCCGCCCCTACACGCAGGGGTTGTACCACAGCGTCCTGCGCTCGTGGACGAACTATCCGCTGCGCGAGGTCCAGTACCCCGCCGGCGGACAGGCCGAGCGCCTGGACGCCCTCACCTCGGACCAGCTCCAGATCGCGGTCGACGCGGCCTACCGTTACCGCATCAACCCGGACAGCGCGGTCCATCTCTATCTCACGGTGGGGAACGAGAACGCGGTCGCCTCGTTTGTCTACAACACCTACCGCTCGGCCATCCGGGACGCGATCGCCGAGATCGAAGCCTCGGACATCCTGTCGACCAACCGCACGGGCATCTCCGGCCGCATCGAGGCGCTGATGACGAGCCGCCTCAATCCGCGCGGTCTCGAGATCACCGACTTCTTCGTGCGCGAGGTTGTGCCCCCGGAGACGATCCGCGAGGCGATCGAGGCCAAGCTGTCGCGCGAGCAGCAGGTGCAGTCCGAGCAGTACCAGACCCAGGTCGTCGTCGAACAGGCGAACCAGCAGCGCGCCGAGGCGGAAGGGATCCGGGACGCGCAGGACATCATCGCGGAGAGCCTCGCCGGCATCTCGGGCCAGCGCTACCTGTACTGGCGCTACCTGGAGATGCTCGGGCGGATCGGCGAGGGGAGCAACAACATGGTCATCGCGCCGACGGAGGGAGGCATCCCCCTCTTCTTCGCGCCGGACCGCTGAGCAGCCGCGGGCTGCCGGGCAACCGCCCTGCCTCCCCGGAGTGTCCGACCGTTCAGGAAACGAAGCGGTAGTTCACCTGGGGGAATGATCCCGAGGGAGGATACATGAAGAAGTGGAGAGAGTCACTCGCCGTCGGGCTTGCGGTGGCGCTGGTCGCCGGGTTGTACGCTGGTTTGGCGCCGGCCGCGGCCCAGGAGGACGATGAGGACGAACGGCGCGAACGGGTCCGGGTGGCGTTTTCGGGGGGCGGCGCATACCTGGGCGTGGAGATCCTGGATATAGACGGGGAGCGCGCCTCGGAGCTCGGGATGGCTCGCGCGTACGGTGTCTACATCGACGGCGTCGTCGACGGCGAACCGGCGGCCGAGGCGGGCATCGAGGAGGGGGACGTCGTCGTGGCCTGGAACGGCGAGCGCGTCGAGAGTGTCGCGGGGCTTCGGCGGCTGGTGAGCGAGACGCCGCCCGGGCGTGTCGTGGATCTGACGGTGCTCCGTGACGGAGCGGAACGGGAGGTGTCCGTCGAGCTCGCCGAGCGGACGAGCTTCTTCTCGGGGGGGCGTGGCTTGACGTTCGTCTCGCCCCAGATCGATCTGACGCAAATCGCCCCCTCGTCTGCGCGCACGCGGGCCCGGGCGCTCGAAGTGACGGAGGAGCGGCTCCGGGAGGCCCGCGAACGGGCGGCCGAGGGGCTGGACCGCGTCTTCTACCTGTCGGGGCGCCCGCGACTCGGCGCGAATACGCAGAGCCTGGGCGATCAGCTCGCGGAGTACTTCGGTGTGGAAGGAGGCGTCCTCGTCACCTCGGTCCACGAGGACACGCCGGCCGCGGCGGGCGGCCTGCGGGCGGGCGACGTCATCGTCGGGCTCGGCGACGAGGAGATCGACGACCCCGACGACCTGAGACGGGCTCTCGCGGATCTCGAACCGGGGGAAGTGTCGGTTCGGGTCGTCCGCGACGGCGCGGAGCAGACGCTCACCGTCGAGTTGGAGGAGCGGGAGAGCCGATTCATGTGGCGGCGGGGCGTCGAGGGCCTCGACCGCTAGCGCCGATCGAACAGTCCGAGTTGGGGGCCGGCCCGCGGCGGCCGGAAGTGTTCCGCCGTGAGGTCGTAGTCGCGCGGCTCGATGCCGTGCTTCGCACGCGCCAGCGAGAAGAGCCGCGCGACCTGTTCGGCGAACGGGCCGCGCCCGCGCATCCGCTCCCCGAAGTTCGACGCATAGAGGCTCCCGCCGCGCAACTCCCGCATGCGGTTGAGCACCTTCTGAGCCCGGCCCGGACAGTTCCGCCGCAGCCAGTCCTCGAACAGGGCGCCGACCCCGTACGGAAGGCGGAGCATGATGTAGATGGCTCTCCCGGCTCCGGCCTTCGCCGCCGCGTCCACGATGGCCGGGATCTCGTGATCCGTGAGTCCGGGAATCACGGGCGCGACGTTCACGCCCACCGGAACGCCCGCATCCGCCAGGCGCGCGATCGCGTCGAGCCGCCGCTCGGGGGTCGACGCCCGCGGCTCCATCCTTCGCTGCAGCGAGCGGTCCAGCGTCGTGATGGAGAGTTGGACCTGCGCGGCGTCGTAGCGCGCGAGTTCACGCAGGAGGTCGATGTCCCGCGTCACCCGGTGGTGCTTCGTCACGATCCCGACCGGGTTCCGCGCTTCGGCCAGCACCTCGAGGCAGCGGCGCGTAATTCCGAGGCGGCGCTCCACGGGCTGATACGGGTCCGTCACCCCGCTGAGCACGAGCACCTGCGGCTTCCACCGCGGAGAGGCCAGTTCGCGTCGGAGCAAGGCGGGGGCTTCCGGTTTCGCCAGGATCCGGCTCTCGAAGTCGAGTCCCGCGGAGAGCCCGTAGTACTCGTGGGTGGGTCGCGCGTAGCAGTACGAACACCCGGTCTCGCACCCACGGTACGGGTTCAGGCTCGCGTCGAAGCCGAGGTCCGGACTGTTGTTGTAGGAGATGATCGAGCGGGATCGATCCTCCAGGATCTCCGTCCGCGGATCCGGATCGGACGCGAGCGTCCAGGCCTCCCGCTCGACCGCGAGAGGGAGGAAGCGGTTCGCCGGGTTGTGCGCGCTTCCCCGTCCCCGAATCGAGCGCCGTTTCTCGGAAGCTCCCCGCATCGTCCCCCGGCGCATCTGTTTCGGCATTTGTTCGGTCTTCGTTGGGCGCCATAATGGGGCACGGGCCGTCGAAGCGTCAAGTCCGGCCGGGCCGCGATCCGTCAGCGGTCGGCGACGGGGCGGCTAGAAGCTGATGCCGAGCCGGAGGGTCAGGGTGTCGTGTCGCGGCTCTCCGTCGCCCCGGAGCACTCCGGATCCGACGGCGACATCGGATCCCATCAGGGCACCGGTCCCGAATCCGTAGCGCACTTCGGGCCAGAGCCGGAAACCGACGTCGAGTTCGACGCCGACACCGAACTCCGCGCGAACCGGGCGTGCCGTGAGGAGGTCGTCCACGCCCGAAAACGAGCTCGAGGGGAAGGTCAGGACGGGCCCGCCCAGCACATAGGGCTGGACGGCCGGCAGGGGGAGCCGAATGCGGAAGTCGAGCGGGATTTCCACCAGATCGATGTCGAACCGGACCCGCTCGTCGCCGGCCATCGCGACGAGTTCCGGCATGCGGTGGTAAACGACGGCCGGTCGGATGGAGAAGGTCGCGAGGTTGAAGTTCAGGAACACCCCGACGTGATACCCATCCGTGATGTCCGTGAGATCGAATCCGTTCTCCGGCAGGAACTCCGCGAGCGTATCGCGATTGTAGCCCGCGAGGATGCCGATCTGGGCCTCGGCGTCGGCCGGAAGCGCGCAGGCGAGACCCAGCGCGAGGCCGGCGCCCCACCTTCCGACATTGCGCTTTCTCCCCATGGCACCCCTCCTCTCCCGCCTCGTTTGCGGACGATCCGGGGAGCGCCCGGAAGCCCTGCCGACTCCCGCGAAACGTACCCGCACGGGCCCCGGCGGGGTAGCTGAGCGGGCGGACGGCCCGGGACGCCTGTGCGCCGTCAATGGCGTGCCGCTATGATGAGCCGAACCGCTTACATCGAGGCCAGGACCATGATTCGACATCGCGAAGCAGCGCCCGTTTTCGTCCGATCGTTTCTTTTCCTCGCCCTCGCGGCCTGCGCGACCGACGCCGGGGATTCGGCGGGAGCGGGTGGCGCGGCGGCCGCGGATCCGCCGATGGACGTGGCCGAACTCGTCCTCACGAACGGGAAGATCGCGACCCTGGCGGGCGAGGGCGGGGAAGTGGTCAGCGCCCTCGCGTCGAGGGAGGGACGGATCGTGGCGCTCGGGGCGGACGACGACGTCTCGGAATGGATCGGGGAGGGCACCGAAGTCATCGACCTCGGGGGCCGGCTCGCGATCCCGGGGTTCATCGAAGGCCACGGTCATTTCATGGGTCTGGGGAACGCGCGCATGATCCTCGACCTCACGACCGCCGACACCTGGGACGACATCGTCAGCCTGGTCGGCGAGGCGGCCTCGAGCGCGGAACCGGGCGCCTGGATAAGCGGCAGGGGATGGCACCAGGAGAAGTGGAGCGAGCCGCCCGATCCGATGGTCGAGGGGCAGCCGGTCCACGATGGCCTCAGCGCGGTGAGCCCCGCCAATCCCGTCATTCTGACGCATGCGAGCGGACACGCCTCCTTCGTGAACGCGAGAGCGCTCGAGTTGGCCGGGATCGATGCCGAGACCCCCGACCCTCCCGGCGGCGAGATCGTGCATGACGCGACGGGGCGACCCACCGGCGTCCTGAGAGAGACCGCGCAGCGGCTGGCGCGGGCGGCGTTCGCCGAGGAAGAGGCGATCCGCTCCGAGGCCGAGCGCGAGGCGCGGGCCCGCGAGCAGGTGCGGCTCGCGAACGAGGAACTGCTCCGGAAGGGCGTCACGAGCTTCCAGGACGCGGGTTCCGGCTTCGGGACGGTCGACCTGTTCAGGACGCTCGCGGACGAGGGCGCGCTGCCCGTGCGGCTCTACGTGATGCTGCAGGGTGGGATGGAGACGCTCGAAGGGCGGCTGGACGAGTACTACATGGTCGGGTATGGGGGCGACCGGCTCACCGTGCGGTCGATCAAGCAGGTCGCGGATGGGGCGCTCGGATCGCACGGCGCCTGGCTGCTCGAGCCCTACGATGATATGCCCGCGTCCATCGGGCTGCCGACGACGCCGCCGGAGGAGATCGAGCGCATCGCGCGGCTGGCGATCGAGCGGGGCTACCAGGTGAACACGCACGCGATCGGCGACCGTGCGAACCGCGAGGTGCTCGACCTGTACGAGCGCACCTTCGCAGACCACGCGGAGATGAGCGACCTGCGCTGGAGGATCGAGCACGCGCAGCACGTCAATCCGGCGGATATTCCGCGCTTCGCCGAACTCGGGGTCATCGCCTCCATGCAGGGCGTCCACGCCTGCTCCGATGGTCCCTGGATCATCCTCCGGCTCGGGCCGGGCCGGGCGCGCTCGGGCGCCTACGTGTGGCAGGATTTTATGCGGGCCGGAGTGATCGTGACGAACGGGACGGATGTCCCGGTCGAGGACGCGGACCCTCTGGCGAGCTTCCACTGCACGGTCACGCGAGTGATCGAGGGTGGCGAGACCTTCTTCGAGGGGCAGGCGATGACGCGCGAGGAGGCGCTCCGTTCGTATACGTGGGCCAACGCGTACGCCGCGTTCGAGGAAGACCTCAAGGGGACGCTCGAAGTCGGGAAGCTGGCGGACATTACGGTCCTGTCCCGGGACATTCTCACGATTCCCGCGGACGAGATCCTGGAGACCGTCGTGGACTACACGATCATCGGCGGTCGCACGGAGTACAGCCGGGAGAACTGACGGCGCCGTGCTGGATCTGACTGCGGACGACCCAGTCGTAGTCGGCGGCGAACAGCGCCTCCCGGGGATTCGCGGCGGGCCAGTCCTCAAGCGGGATGAACGCGCCGGCGATCGAGCCCATGCCGCCGTCCTCGATCACCGTATCGGACGGGTTTCGGTACTCGACGGTGATCCGGTATTGGTGCTCCGGGACGACGAGCGCGCCCACGCCACGCCCCCGGTGCGTGAGCGCCGGGATGTCCACGACGTGCCCATCCTCATCGAGCCTGGGCCGGATGTCGTACAGCACGTCGCCCGTCGACAGGTTCTCGAGACGGAGCCGGGAGGCGTGCGCGTGGAGGTGACCGCCGAGACCGATGATGAGCCCGCGGATCGCCGGACTCGCGTCCCACGTCTTGACCGAGCGGCCCGGCGGAAGGTCCCAGGCCTTCGTCGCCGAGACCTCGGGGTACATCGCGTCGAGATGGAACGGCGCCACCGGGTATACGGGCAGGGGGGCGATGCGCTCGTACTCGAGCGTGAGGTGGACGGTGACGCCCTCGTAGTCCACTTCCGTCGGATTGTGCAGCATGGTGAGTGCGAGGAACCTCGAACCGCCCTTCATCGGAATGCCGAAGAGCCAGCCGGGGAAGCTCACGGGCCGCGTCTCGTGGCTCGCCGCCAGGACCCGCAGCATGATCGGCAGGAACAGCTCCCGCCGCCCCGGATCGAGCAGGTTCATGTGGTGCAGGACGACGCGCGGGACCGGCTCGCCGTCGCCGTCGATGATGTGCGTGCGATAGCCCCGGATCGTCAGGTCGAAGGGGACGGTGCCTTCCTGCACGGGCAACTGGGCCATGTGGTGCGATGCACGGGCGGGGAGATCGATCGGCCCCAGGATGACCGCGAGTTCCTTGCGTTCCGGATGATCGACGACCCGGATGCTCGCCGTCGACGTGGTCGGCCCGCCCTCCTCCGGCGCCCCGGCGTGGCCCGCGTGCGCCTCCTGCGCGGACACGGCGGGTGCCACGCCGGCGAGCGAGACCGCAACCAGCAGCCCGGCCGCGCCGGCCCGCCCGTCCTGGCGCGTCATGGGGTTCCGGCGTCGCGTGCCGGATATCCGCGAGCTACCGGCCGCCCTCGAACTTCTGCAGATCCTCCAGCAGATCGAGGAGCTTCTCGAGCCGCTTCCTGAGCTTGTCCCGGTCGAGGTTGGCATCGACATCGATTTGGATCGACGCCTCATCCAGCGCGGATCCCGCCTCCGCGGCCTTGAGGGAGAACGTCTCCCCGTGTCTCGCGGCGTGCAGCTTGAGATCCGCTTCGGACGATCCGGCCGGGGCCTTCTCGGTCCGGTCGATCCAGATTCCGGCGTCGCGCGTCCGCAACAGGGGCGATGTGGTCAGGCGCAGTGCGCGGAGTTCCTCGATCCGCGCGCGGCCCGCATCGGATTTCGCCTCCATCCGGATTGTGATCCGGCCATTGTCGATGACGGCCACGTCCGCCGTCCGCACGGCGGATCCGACGCGAGCGGCCCGGCCGTGGGCCTCGTCGTGTCCGAGGCCGTCCAGCCACGACCCGATGGCGCGCTCGATGCCTCCGTTGATCCGTCCGGCCGTGTGTGCGGTCCGGCGCAACTGGTCCGCGGCGAAGCGCGGCGCGCGGAGCGAGCCCGGCGGGTCCGCCCGTTCGACGAGATTCGCCAGCCCCTCCAGAGTCGCCGTACTCGCCTTTGCCGGCCCGGGCAGGCTCGTGAGGTGGGAGAGGGCGGCCCAGACGCAGATCGCGAGGGCCCAGAGGGTGAAGGCGGCGGCGACTCTTCGAATGAACGTCACGTCGGCTCCAGGAGGAAGGTCGAGTGTCCGCGGTTCTCGGCAGCGTGTCTCACTGACATACGCGCGGGCGCACGGTCAGGTTCCAACCACTACGACCGAGTCCCGGTCCGAAAGGTTGTCCGCGGCCGTCGATGCCCTGCCAAGGCGTGGGGGCCTTTACGGCGGCGGGGCCTCCCGGGGCGCGAGGAGCAGCGTGCCGGTGACGCGGGTCGGCCGCCGTTCCCCGTCGCTGTCATGGAGCCGCAGGAGCGTGAGCTGTAGGCGAGCCGTCATGTCCGTCCCGGAGATTTCGAGCCGCAGCGAGTCCGGCGGCAGTTGCACCCTTCCCGGCGCCGTCGTGGTCCCGGAGCGCCCGGCGCGCGCGATGAGTTCGGCGAACGAGACCGTGGCCAGTTCGTCCCCGCCGAGGCGGATCGTCGTTCCGAGGCTGTCCGGAGTGGCCTCGAAGGTGAGGGAGTCGCCCTCGAACGGGTAGCGCCCCCCCAGGAGGTTGCGCTCGAAGACGGCCCGGTCGAAGCCGGACACGGCGACCGCCGCGTTCCGCCCCCCCGGGGGCGAGATGTCGACGAATCCGTAGGGATCGGCGAGAAGTCCCTCGGACGGCGCGAGCTCGAGGTGGTCCGCGATGAGCGTCGCCCGGCGTCCGGCCTCCGCGACCCTCATCGAGGCCGCCATGCCGTCTCCGATCGTATCCACCGTCGCCACACCGCCCTCGAACCACTCGTCGATGGCGGACGTCCCGTGCCACGAAATCAGGTAGAGCAGGACATCGTTGATCTGTTGCCAGTCCTCCGGCGGGACCTCGATGGCGGCCGGCGAGATCCTGCCCTCCGCAAGGACTCCGTTCGTCGAGAGCAGATCCTCGAGCCGCCCCGTCTGGCTCCGTTCGGCCACGGCGTAGGCGGACCAGGGGCCGACGAAGGTGACCGCGCCGATCACGGCCAGCGTCAGCGGAATCCCCTTGATCTCGCGCGACCGCGTCACCGTGTAGAAGAGGGCGGCGCCCGCCAGCCAGGTCCCGAGGAGAAGCAGGAGGTACCGGCGCTCCGTGATCCCGTACTGTTCGATGCGCTGCCCGATGGCGAGCAGGAGCATGACGATGGACGGGATGATGAGGATCCAGAAGATGCGGGCGTAGGTGTCGATCCACGCGTGGCCCTCCTGTCCGCGCCGCGGATGCACGAGGAGGAGCGACAGGATGCCGAAGGCGGCGAGGGCGGAGACGAGAAGTCCGATCCACCCGCTGGGCCACGTCGTCGTGATGACGACGCGCCCGAGGTAGGCGGTGAGGATGATCAGATAGACGGCGACGAGCGGGAGGAGCACGTATTGGGCGAAGACGCGCAGACCCGCGGGGTAGTCGTCGCGGCGTTCGAGTTGCTCGAAATCGTCCGGCACGCCGGCGAGCACGAACCACGTCTGAAAGACGAAGCCGAGGAAGAAGAAGAGTCGGCCGTAGTTCTCATCGGCGATGTCGATGTTGAAGAGGTTCTCGATGCCGAACATGGCGATGGAGAGTCCGCCGAAGAGGACGCCCGTGTAGATCGCCCCGAGGCCGAAGCGGAAGAAGAGCGTACGGTTAAAGTGCCAGAAACCGTTCGGCTCGCGGACGCCGAGATAAGCGATGAAGGCGACGAGCAGGTGCAGGGTCGCGGTCAGGTGAAAGTGGCGGAGGCCGGCGATGTTCTCGCCCCAGTTCGGCCACTGCCAGTAGTAGAGGGCGAGCACGGCCACGCCGAGTCCACGTAGCGCCCAGTGCCGCGGCAGAGGGAGCTTCCACCGCTCCGCGAACAGAGTGAGCCCGGTAAGCAGCGGCAGGCCGAGACTGGCCGAAGCCAGGAGGCGCAGCTCGAGCGCCGTTTCCGCGTTGATCGCCCGCATCGCGGCGATCGCGGCGACGACTGCGCAGGCCAGGACGACGGGGAACCGCCGAGCCGTCACCCACGCCGCCGCGGCAAGCCGCTCGACCGAAGGGAGCTTCAAACCCGGGCTTTGATCGTCACGAGCCGCTCGGCGGCCTGCTCGAGTAGCGCTTCCGTCTTGCAGAACGCGAACCGCACGAGCTTGCGCCCATCCTCCGGGTTGTGGAAGAAGCTGGATCCGGGAACGGGCGCGACGCCGATCGTGCGCGTGAGCCAGAACGCGAACTCGTCATCCGGCAGATCCGAGAGGTCGGAGAAGTCCGCGAGCACGTAGTACGCGCCCTCCGGCTTGCGGCACTCGAACCCGGCCTCCACGAGCGCGGGGTAGAACAGGTCCCGTTTCGCGCCGTACACGTCGGCGAGCCCTTCGTAGTAGGATGGCGGAAGCATCTCGAGGCCGGTGGCCACGCCTTCCTGCAGGGGCGCGGCGGCTCCCACGGTGAGGAAGTCGTGGACCTTGCGGATGGCGTCCGACAACTCCGGGTGCGCGACGATCGTCCCCATCCGCCAGCCCGTGACCGCGAACGTCTTCGAGGCGGCGCTGATCGTAATCGTCCGGTCCCGCATGCCGGGAAGCGTGGCCATCGGAATGTGCCGCGCGCCGTCGTAGAGGATGTGCTCGTAGACCTCGTCCGTGATCGCGTAGGCGTCGAACTCCTGGCACAGGGTCGCGATCTTCTCGAGTTCCTCGCGGCTGAATACGCGGCCCGTGGGGTTGTTCGGGGTGTTCACGATGATCGCGCGCGTCCGGTCGCTGAACGCCGCCCGCAGCCAGTCGAAGTCGATCTGCCACTCCGCGGTCAGCGGCACGAACACCGGGGTCGCGTCGCAGAGCGTCGTGTCCGGGCCGTAGTTCTCGTAGAACGGCTCGAAGACGATGACTTCCTCCCCCGGGTCCACGACCGCCAGCAGCACCGCCATCATCGCCTCGGTCGCACCGCAGGTGATCGTGAGGTGCGCTTCCGGATCGACGTCGAGCCCGTACCAGTCGCGGTAGCTCGCGGCGAGCGCGTCGCGGTACCGTTTCGCGCCCCACGTGATCGCGTACTGGTTCACGTCGTCGTAGATCGCGCGCGCGGCGCCGATCTTCAGCGTGTCGGGCGACTCGAAGTCGGGGAAACCCTGCGACAGGTTGATGGCGCCGTGCTCGTTCGAGAGCCGGGTCATCATCCGAATCACGGATTCCGTGAAGCCGTGCGTCCGCCGGGCGGTGTGGATCTTCATCGGTCCGAATCTGCCTCGTCGATTGGCGGCGTGCCACCGGCGCCGGGGACGTTTTCCTCCGCTGTCTCGCCGCCGCCCTCCGCGCCCTCGACGTCCGGGCGGCGGAATCCGGCCCGGGCGAGCCGCGGCTCGACGATCTCCGCCTGTCCGCGCAGCCAGCCGAACCAGACGACGTCGCCGGGCTTCAGCGTCGTGTCGCTCGACACCGGCTGTTCGTGCTTGCCGCGGCGATGCACGAGGGCGAGGGCGGGGAGCCGGCGGTCGGCGAGCGCGTCGATCTGGGAGATGCGCAGCCCGGCGAGACCCCCGAAGGTCAGAGGTTCGATCTCCACGCGGTCCCGCCGGAAGTTGTGTGCCCAGCGCTCGTAGTCGATCCCGAGCCCGAACAGTACCGAGGCGCCGCCCTCCTCGACCTGCTCGGGTCCGACTCCCGGTGTGAGCGGATCGATGGCCACGAGGCGGTTCACGCCCGGGCAGCTTTCCCCGACCCGTTTGGCGATGAGCAGGTTCACGCCTTCGTTCGGCGTGAGGGCGACGAGGGCGCGACGCGATTCGACCCCCGCCTTCAGGAGAGCGCGCGACTCGTTCGCGTTGCCGAGCACGACGCGAAAGCCGTCGCTCTCCGCCGCCCCCGCCTCCGTCGGGTTCGTGTCGATGAGAACGATGGGCGCATCCCCGCGGCGGGCGGCGCGCAGGGTTCGGGCGAGCGCGCGTCCGATGGGATTCGCCCCGACGACCGCGAACCCGTGGTTGGACGGTTTCCGTACCCCCAGCAGACGCGCCATGAGCCCGCCCGTCCCGCCGAGGACGACGACGGTGACGGCGATGACGAGGAAGACCATCGCCCGCAGCTGGTTGCCTTCCACCTCCATCCCGCTGTGCGCGAGTTCCGCCGCGAACAGCGAGGAGACGGCGAAGGCGACGATCCCGCGCGGAGCGAGCCAGGCGAGGAACGCCTGCTCGTTGCGGCTCAGGCCGGCGCCCCACGTGCAGAGGAGAACACAGAGGGGGCGGACGATGGCGACGAGGACGATGACGGTCACAATCCCGCCCGCCCCCAGCGCGAGCACGTCCCCGAGGTCCACCGCCGCCGACAGGAGGACGAAAAGGAGCCCCACGAGCAGGAACGTGAGCTGCTCCTTGAATTCGACGAGTTCGCGTGCGTGCCGGGGCCCCATGTTGCCGACGACGAGGCCGGCGATCGCGACGGTCATGATGCCGCTTTCGGGCAGGATGGCGTGCGAACCCTGGTAGAGCGCGAGGACGCAGGCGAGCGTGAAGATGTTCCGCAGATCGGAGGGGATCGCGCGCCGCATCCTCAGCAGTCCACCGATGATGAACCCTCCGGCCACGCCGATGACGGAGCCGAGGCCCAGGCGCGTGAGGAGGCCGAGGAAGCCGGCCCCGACGTCTCCCGCCGTCGACGCGAGCGCCAACTCGAAGGCGACGACCGCGAGGATCGCGCCGACGGGATCGATGAGCACGCCCTCCGCCTCGAGGATCGTCCGCAGGTTGTTTCGCAGACGAATCCGCCGCGTGAGCGGGTTGATCACCGTCGGACCCGTGACCGAGACGAGCGCCCCGAACAGCAACGCGATGCGGAGGCTCCAGCCGAGCGCGAGCATCGCCGTGACGGTGGCCCCGGCGATCGTGACGAGCGCGCCGAGCGTGATCAGCCGGCGGATCGTCACCGCCTCGCGCCGCAGCCGGTCGAGGTTGAGCTGCAGCGCGCCCTCGAAGAGGATCACCGCGACCGCCAGCCCGACGATGGGGTTGAGACCTTCGCCCAGCGTGTCGGGCCGCACGATGTTGGCGAAGGCGGGCCCGAGGAGGATGCCGGTCGCGAGCAGGAAGAGGATGCCGGGTACGCGTGCGTGTCGCGCGACGGACTGCGCAACGACGCCCGCGGTGATGGCGAGGGCGAAGGTGAGCGCCGGATCCTGGAGGTTCACGAGTCGGCGGTTCGCTCGGTCGCGAGGAGGAAGTTCGTGAAGCCTTCGTCGTAGTCGGAGAGGCCGTTCTGCCCCGTGAGCTTCATGCGGGCGTTGTAGGCGTTCTTCATCATCGGACCCACGACGCCGCTGACCGGACCCTCGGCCGGGTGGCGCACGGCGAAGGCATCCTTCAACTCCTCCCGAAGTCCGATCTCGGCGAGGAGGTCGTTGTACGCGGCGGCGTCCCGCTCCGCCAGCACCCAGAGTTGGCGGTCCAGGCGCTCGCAGTGGGCCGACTGCTCGAGGACGGCCTCACCCGAATGCACCAGGGCGAAGTAGCCGAGGATCTGCGCCTCGACTTCCTTCAGGTATCCCTTGCGGTGGCAGAACTCGTGCGCGATCACGTGGGGTTCGAAGATGCCCGTGCTCCGGAAGATCGCGACGTCCCCGGTCAGGGGGTCCGCCGCCCCGAGCGCGAAGGGGAAGACGATCTGCGCGAGCATGAACTCCCGGACCTGCGAACTCGTCTCCAGACGCTGGCCCGTGTGCTCCGCGAGAAAATCGGTGAGACACAGGTCGACCTGCTCCGCCAGTTCCTTCCGCGGCGTCTCCAGCGGCGCATAGTTCGCGTTCAGGCGCTCGACGAGACCTTCGACGTCCCGCGTCCGCTCCTCCTCCGACGCCGGGGGCGGGGAGAGCGGGTCGAAGCCGAACGCGTCCTCGAAGTCCACGCGACGGGCGTCCGCCCGAACCGCCCAGTCGAGGAGCGCGCTGCCCGCGTACACGCCGAGCGCCGCCGCCTGCACCACCCGGCCGGCCGGGCTCAGACCGAAGAGAACCCGGGCCGCAACGGGAGCGGCGAGCAGCAGATCGGAAGGCGCGATTGGCAGGTACGTCGCTAGATTGGGGATCCGGAGTCTTTCCATGGGTCCTCGTACGGGGGTCGGTGGACGAAAGTTCGGGATCGAAGCGCCGGGTGCAACCGTCCGGGCCTTCGCGGCGTCCCACTCCTGTGGGAAGCCGGCGCGGGACCGACGGCGAGTCCGGAAACGGGGAGTTCGAGAAACGGGGGAGGGGAATATGCGTCGGAGCACGCCGGGGTCGCTCATCGTTCTGCTCGCGGTCGTCGTGGGCGCGCCGCCTCTCGCCGCGCAGGAGTTCAAGGCCGGGGGCCAGATCACCTTCGGGGACGACGCGGACTTCGGCCTCGGCCCGCGCGCGCAGCTGACGTTGCCCTGGATCGCCCCCGGGGTCCGGCTCGCCGGCTCCTTCGACTACTTCTTCCCCGACTCCGGTCTCGGCGACCCGGGCGGCGACTACGACTACCGCGAAGTCAACTTGAACGTCCTCGTGGACATCTCGCTCGATCGCGTCACGAACCTGGTCCCGTACGCCGGCGGCGGACTCAATCTGGCGTGGGAAAAGGTTCCGTCCAACGGAAGAGAAGGGGTTCTGGAGCGGCGGTCCGGCCTGAACGTCATCGCCGGATTCCGCTTTCCTCTCGTCGGATTCACGCCCTTCGTCGAGGCGAGGTATGAACTCGAGGGGGGCGAGCAACTCCTCGTCGCCGGCGGCATCCTGCTACCCTAGAACGGCCCGTCCGGGGGCCGGCGAACTCCGTCAGAATCGTAAGCCGCCGCCGGCGCTGAAGGCCCACCTCGATCTTTCGCTCTCGCCGATCCCTCCCCCGAAGCGGTAACCGATGTTGAGGTTGGTTACCTGCGCGAAGGAGGAGAGGGGGGATCCCCCGAACACGGTGACCCCGACGTTGCCGCCCAGCCTCGAATCCTGGTCGGGGTACCAGGCGCCTCCATAGTCGACGAAGGCGCCGACGCCGAGCCCGAACAGATTGTAGAAGTTGTCCACCAGGTACGAGCGGTGTTCGAGCGTCGCGCGCACCGTGCGCGTGCCCACGAACGCGTGCGGCCCCCAGAGGCGCGGCAATATCTGGAAGCCGATGTCGTGCTCGGAGCCGGGGCGAGGGGATTCCTGGACCCCTGCGGACGCCTGCAGGAACGTCGTGTTCCGCTCCGTCTCACGCACCGCCGCCGTTCCGGTGCCGAAGACGTAGCCGGAGTCGAGGCCCGCCGAGTTGAAGAGGCCGCCGCCGTCGAGCGTACCCTTGAGAATCGCGGGGCCCGCCCGCCTTCCGGACGACAGGAGAAGACGCGTTCCGATTCCCGTCGACCTGTATCCCAGGCGCTCGTGGGCGAGCTTGACGGATAGGTACACGCGATCGCTCAGATTCTGGTCCTCCTCGGAAAACCCGTTGAAGCGCTGCACGCGCTCGAAGCGGGCGCGCTGCCATTCGGCGTATACGCCGATGAGCCCGTACACGGAATCCGGCACCGTGGCGTCGAGGCTGTCCAGATTGACGCCGGGATGTTCGATCCGCAGGTGCTCTTCGTGCCGGATTTCGAGCGTCGCCCCGATGCGGAGGAACTTCCGTGGATTCGCGATCGGCGCGATCGCTCCGGTCAGGCGGTGGATATGGGCTCGCCGCCGCCATTCGATCGTCTGGAGGCTGTCCGGGTTGTGGCGCACGTACTGCGGGATCCGCCCCCGGAAGTCCCGTCCCTCGTAGTAGAACGCCGAGCGGTCCGAGAGAGCGCGGAAGGGATTCGACAGGCGCCACGCGACGACGTCGCGGTCCGACAGGTTGCGCCATGTCGCGTTGGCCGCGAGCCGGGTGGAGGCCAATCGATTCGACGTCAGCCGGAGATCCATGCCGTCGCGGTCGGTTTCACGGACGTACCACACGCGCATGGAGTTTCCACTGCCCGCGAGGTTGACCTCGGTGACCCCGACGGTGCCGGTCAGCGTGCCGTCCGCCGCGATCCGCCCCGTGAGGCGCGGCTGCAGGCTCCACGCGTCGCGCGTTCTCACGTTCAGCGCGAGTTTCCCGTCGACGCGCGTAGAATCCACGCGGACCCGGCGGAAGAGGCCCAGGCGACGGAGGTTCCGTTCGCTCTCGGCGGCCAGGAGCGAGTCGTAGGGCGTCCCCGGCCCCAGGAGCAGCTCGCGACGGATGACCCAGGGCTGCGTCGTCCCGTGCAGTCCGTTGCCGAGCCGGTAGATGAAGTTTCCGGCCGCGGCGTCCTCCGGGAAGACGTCCTGCCGGCCGATGATGACCGTGTCGATGATCGCGCCCGCGCCGTCCTGCGCCTGCGCTGCGGACGTGGGCAAGAGCCCCAGCAGGCACAGGAGTCGGACGACGTTCGCGCCCCGGAGCGGAGCAGGGCGAGTCCCCCTTTCCGGGAGGGCCGCGGACGGAATCATGGGGCGGGAAGGTACGGTCGAACCGGGTTCACGGCCACCGGACATCGTCGCGTTTCGCGAGGCCCGGCTCGTTACGGAAACGGGCCGCGATCTCACCCAGGGTGATTCCGAGGCCGGGATGCCGGAATCCCGGCGCCACATCCGCCAGGGGCACCGCCAGATGCGCCCTCGTCGGGATCTCCGGGTCCGGGAGTTGCAGCTCCTCCTGGTCGAGGACGAGGCCCTGCACGGCGGCGATGTCGATGTCGATCGTGCGGGGGGCGTTGGGGTCGGCGGTCCGGACGCGTCCGAGGCGCCGCTCCAGCGGCCGGATGACCTCGAACTTCAACTCCCCCGGGGAGAGATGGGTCGTGATGCGCACGGCTGCGTTCAGGAAGCGGGGCATCCCGGGGTTCCCGACCGGTTCCGCTTCGTAGATGGGCGAGGCTCCGTCGATGCCCAGCAGTTCGTCGAGCGCCTCGAGGGCCGCGACGATGTGCCGCTCCGGATCGATGTTCGAGCCGAGCGTGAGGAGGGTTGTTCGGGGCGAGGCGTTCACGCGTAGTCCGCCGCCGTCCGTTCGACTTCGATCCCCACCGAACGCGCGTAGCGCAGCGCGCCGGGCTTTTCCACGCGGACCTTCGCCCGCGCGGCGCCGAAGTCGACGATCGCGATCCGTGCGATCTGGTGCGCGAGGGCCTCCACGAGATACGGCTCGGCCGTTTCAACGTGCGCGATGACGCGCTTCGTCAGCGTCCGGTAGTTCAGCACGTCCGCGACGTCATCGGACTCGCCCGCGGCCCGCGCGTCGACGGAGAGCGAGAGGTTGATCACGATGTCCTGTTTCTTCTCGCGTTCCCAGTCGTTGACTCCGATGATGCCCCGGACGAGGAGATCACGGATGATGACCGTATCGGACGCCATCAGACCCGTCCTCCCGTCAGCAGATGTTCGCCGCCGTCCACGTAGATCGTCGCTCCCGTCACATAGTCGTTCTCGGCCAGGAACCGCGCCGCGTGCGCCACGTATTCCGGATCGCCCGTCCGGCCAAGCGGGATCCTCCGACCCTTCTCCCGCCAGGCCGGATCCTCCGCCGTCTCGCCGGGAGGCGGAAGGATCGGGCCGGGAACGATCGCGTTCGCGCGCACCTCCGCGCCCAGTTCGCGGGCCGTCAGCGCCGTCAGGTGCAGAAGTCCCGCCTTGCTGACCCCGTGCGCCGCAAACCCCTTCCAGGCAGCGACCGCCGCCATGTCCGACATGTTGAGTATGACGCCGGGCGCCAGAGGTTCCCCTTGGCTTCCTCGCCGCTCGGGTACGGCGCGCATCCGGGCGGAGGCCCGCTGCGTCATGAGGAAGGGCGCGCGCAGGTTGAGCGCCTGTGCGGCGTCCCATTCGGCGACCGTCGTCTCTTCGAAGGGGGTGCGCTCGAAGCTCGCGGCGGAGTTCACCAGGATGTCGAGACGCGCGAACGCCGCGTCGAACGCCTCGAACAGGCCGTCGATCTGCTCCGGAAGCGAGAGGTCCGCCAGGGCCGCCGCCGCCCGGCGCCCCAGGGCCCGCACGTCGTTCGCCGTGCGGTCGGCCGCCTCGGCCGAACTCCGGTAGTGGATGAAGACGTCGCAGCCCGCCTCGGCCAGACCCAGCGACAGGGCACGGCCCAGCCGGCGTGCGCCCCCGGTCACGAGTGCGACCGCACCCTCGAGTCTCACGGCATCTCTCCGTTCACGAGCCTCCCCGGCAACCCCGGGGTCCCCCAGGCGGGTATCCCCCGCGCGTGCGCCTTCTTGGCGGTTCCGCGCCGGCGAAGCCGGGAATATACAAGGTTCGAGGACGGATGGGGCGTTGCACGCGGACGCGGCACGTGCCCCATTGCGGCGCACCCGCGGCGAGCGCGGGAATCCAACCGGGGGAAGGCGCGTGAAAGCGATCTGGTACGAGAAGACCGGCCCCGCGCCGGAGGTGCTCCGGTTCGGGCGGCAGGAAGCGCCCGTGCCGGGGGCGGGAGAAGTTCGGGTGCGGCTGGCCGCCTCCGGCGTGAATCCGTCGGACACCAAGCGGAGGGCCGGCTGGATCGGTCTGTCGATGCCACATCTGCGCATCGTCCCGCACTCCGACGGGGCGGGAACGATCGATGCGGTGGGGGCGGAGGTGGACGGGTCTCGCGTCGGCGAGCGGGTCTGGCTGTGGAACGCCCAGAGCGGCGGTCGTCCGTTCGGAACGGCGGCGGAGTACACGGCGGTGCCGGAGGCGCAGGCCGTGCCGTTGCCGGACAATGCGTCCTTCGCCGACGGAGCGGGCCTCGGAGTGCCCGGCTGTACGGCGCACTACGCCGTGTATGGGGACGGGCCGGTGGGCGGAAAGCGGATCCTCGTGCAGGGAGGCGCCGGGGCCGTCGGCCACCTGGCGGTGCAGCTGGCCACTCTGGGCGGCGCCGAGGTCATCGCCACGGTGAGCAGCGCCGCCAAGGCGGAAGTGGCGCGGGGCGGCGGCGCGCGACACGCGATCGACTACCGGCGGGAGGACGTTGCCGGCCGCGTCCTCGACCTCACGGATGGAAAAGGCGTGGACCGCATCATCGAGGTGGACCTCGCCGCGAACCTCGAGACGGACGTCGCGGTTCTGCGCGAGAACGGAACCATCGCGTCGTACTCGTCAACCTCCGGCCCGGAACTGCCGCTCGCCTACTATCCGCTCGCCTTCAAGGACCTGCGCATCCACTTCCTGCAGGGATACCTGCTGCCCGCCGCCGCCCGCCGCGCCGCCGTCCGGGATCTCACGACCTGGCTCGCGGCCGGACAGCTGGAGGTGCGGATCGCCGCGACCTTCCCCCTCGCGGAGACGGCGTCCGCACACGAAGCCCTCGAGTCCGGCCGCGCGGACGGCAAGATCCTCGTAGAACTCCGGTAGCCCGCGGCGGGAGCCCCGCGGCGTTCGAGCGTGTCGCGCTACTGCACCCGTTCGAAGCGCAGGTCCCAGACGCGTCCCTGGCTCAGGCTCGCCTGCGTGACCCGCCCGTTCTCGTCACGCCGGAAGATGAAGGTGCTGCCGCCCTGCCTGAACGCATCGGGATACACGGGCACCAGCGACGGTCCGTCCCCGTACCGGTCCTTCAATACGAGACCGCCGTCTTCGACCTCGACCCAGTACGTGACCTCCGCCTCGTCGCTGTGGTAGGCGCCCACGTAGGCGGCCAGGTCCGACGCGGTGGGCTCGAAGCCCTCCACCGGTTCGATCCTCACGCCATCGGCGACCGGTGTGTCCATCGTGGCCCCGGGCCTCGCTCCGCCGTCGGCCGCGTCGTCGAAGACGATGGATACGCCCGCCGGTGAGGCGAACTCGGTCTCGCTCATCGCCGTGAGGGACATCCCGCCCGGCCCTCCGCCCATGTGGAGCGAGGCGCCGTCCGCCGTCAACTCCATGAACTGGCCCGTGCGGGTGTCGCGGTATCCGCCGGCGAGCGCGGCGACTCGGGCGGGGTCGACGTCCGCACCCGCGGGATCCTCCGACGCTTCCTCGCCGATGGCGTCGCCGAGGTAGAGGTCGGCGACGGAGCGCGCGAGCCCGCCGGGGTTCGCCTCGCCCACGTTGCACATCACCGACACCGCGAGCCCGTGGTCGGGGAAGCGGGTGAGGAAGCCCCGGTACGCGGCGGTTCCTCCGGAGTGCTGGACCTCGCGCACCCCCTTGTAATCGCCGACGAAGAGTCCGCCCGCGTAACTGATCTGCCGCCCCGAGTCGAGCATCCCCTGCTCATGCATGAGCCGGATGAACTCGGGTCCGCCGACTTCGCCCGTGTCGAGGTTGCGGGTGAACCTGAGAAGGTCCCCGACCGTCGTGAGCAGGCCGCCGTTTCCGTGCACGTTTTCGAACGGCATCAGCATGTGCCATTCGCCGTCGTCACCGCGACGGTATCCGATCGAGCGCTCCTCGACGATCTCGGTGAAGTCGTCGCGCCACTGCGTCTTCGTCATGCCGAGGGGGCGGAAGATCCGCTCCTGCGAGAACTCGTCGAAGGTTTGGCCCGTCACCCGCTCCACGAGCATCGCCTGGAGGTTGTATCCGGTGTTCGTGTAGGAGTAGTAGCGGCCCGGCTCGTAGTTGAGGGCGCGCTGGCGGCTCGCGATGTCGAGTGCGTGCTTGTGCGTATGGATCCGCGTCGTCCGCGCCCAGCCGTGGATGCCGGCGACCGAACCCCAGTCGCGGAGTCCGCTCGTGTGATGGATGAGCATGCGCACCGTGATGGGCTCGCCGTAGTCGGGCATCTCGGGGAAGTACTCCCGGATGTCGTCGTCGAGGTCGATGCGTCCGTCCAGCGCGAGCAGGATCGTGGCCGCCGCGGTGAACTGTTTCGAGACGGAGCCCGGCTCGAACACGGTCTCGGGCGTGTTCGGCAGGTCCCACTCGAGGTTCGCCATGCCGTATGCGCGAGCCATGACCTGCTGTCCGTCCCGCGAGACGGCGAAGGCGCACCCGGGGCCGTCCGAAGCGCTGTAGTCCGCGAATACGGCGTCGAGCGCTGCCAGTTCAACCGCCCCCCCGGACGGATCGTCGCGATTCGCCTCAGCGCAGGCGAGTCCCGCGGCGAGGGGAAGGATGAGGGTCCAGATTCGTGTCTTCATCGTCTTCCTCCTGACTGAATGGCGCCACTCACCGGGTCGTCGCCGGCCGAAGCCGTCTGCGCGGCCGGTAGTGCAATGTCGGTGCACACCCCCGCCACGTCGAGATCCGGCGACCGCGTCCCGGCCAAGTCCCGGAACGGAGTGGCCGGATCTCAGCGCGAGACGTCGATGACTCCGGTGTTGTTTTCGATGCGCAGCGTGGTCCCCAACCCGGCCGAGCGCGCGCGGATGTCCTCGAGGAGGAGGCGGGCGGCTTCGCCTTCGAGCAGATACGGCTGGGACAGGGCATCTCCGCGCCCCGCGACGGGGAGGACGTCCAGCCGCGTGACTCCCTCCGCGCCCAGGTGCAGCCGGACCGCAATGTTGTCCATCCAGTAGTCGTGACCATGCCCGAAGATGAAGTTCCCCATCGAGTAAACGATCGGTTTGCCGTCGCGAACCTCGATCCCGCGCGGAACGTGGGGATGGTGGCCCAGGATGGCGTCGGCGCCCGCGTCGAGGACTTCGTGCGCGAAGTCCCGCATGCCGGGATGCACCTCCTGGCTGTTTTCGATCCCCCAGTGGAAGCTCACCGCGACGAAATCGACGTGGTCGCGTACGCGGGCGATGTCTTCCCGAATCAGGAGCGGGTCCATGGGGACGACACCCGACTGCCTCGGCGTCGCGAACGAGGACCCTCCGTCGTTCACGAACTGCGCGTAGGCGAGAAACGCGAGGCGGAGCCCGTCGCGTTCGATGATCCAGGGGCGGCGGGCGTCGGCGAGGTTGTGCCCCGTGCCGGCGTGGCCGACTCCCGCCCGGCGCAGGTGATGGATCGTGTCGAGCAGCCCTTCCCCTTCGGCGTCGAGCGAGTGGTTGTTCGCCGTCGCCACAACGTCGATCCCCGCCCAGGCCAGGGCGTCGGCGAAGGCCGAGGGGGTACGAAAGGCGCCGCTCCACCGGGCGTCGTCCGAGAGCGGCGTTTCAAGGTTGGCGAAGGCGACGTCCGCGTCGCGCAGGAGGTCGGCCGCGCCGTGAAACGGATAGCGCGCCTCTTCCTGCGCATCCTCGAAGGAGAGGCCGTAGTGATGGGCGCGGAGGTGGTGCGCATCTTCCGTGATCAGGGTCGTATCGAGCGACGCCTCGAGAAGGTCGCGGGAATCCGGCGTCGCGGCATACGGCACGCGGATCCAGCCGTCGCCGCGGTGCCAGAGCACGTTACTGCGGCCTGACGGGGCCGCGTCGTAGTACATGGACGGGGGCTTCGTCGCCCGCGACCATTCGATGTCTCCGACTGCGAGGATCGTAATCTCCTGGCCGAAAACAGGTTGCGGTACAGCAGCCGCCACGGTGCAGCCCGCCGCCAGGAGCGAGCGGACGACGTATTCCCTGAATGCGGGCATCAGGCGTCTCCGGTTGCGGGGACTACTCGGTCGGGGCCGCCGCCAGGATCCCTGCGGGATCGAGGGCGCGTCCGGCGCGTACGACGGTCCGAATGCGTCTCGTGTTGCGGATGTCCTCGAGAGGGTCTGCTTCGAGCAGTACGAGATCGGCCTCCAGTCCCGCCTCGACGGCCCCGCGGCTCTCCTCTTCCTTCAGAATCCGCGCGTTCTCGAGCGTGGCGGCGGACAGGACTTCGCGTGCCGGCATGCCGGCTTCGACGAGAAACTCCATCTCGTGGTGCAGCGAGGCGCCCGGCGCGACCTGCGGCTCCGGGGCGTCGGTCCCGACGAGCAACTGCACGCCGGCTTCATGCAGCATGCCGGTGAGCCGCAGGTATTTCTCCCACGTCCCCTCGCGCACGGAGACCGGTGCCGCGCCCCAGTCCAGGCTTCGCCGCTCCCGGTCCTTGTCCCAGAACGCCTTGAGTCGGGCCGGCATGGGATCGTGGTCGGGGTGTCCGTAGACCTCGGGGAGGTCCATGAAGAGGAGCGTGCCCCAGAAGACCATGAGCGTCGGATCGACGCGCGCGCCGTGTTCGGCGATGACGTCGATAAGGCGGCGCGCCTCGTCCGAGTCGAGGTTGATCGAATGGCGGTCGTCGGGGTCGTCGAGGAGGAAGTTGGACACCGTATAGATGTGCTCGACGCAGTCGAGTCCGTCGCTGACGGCGTCCGCCGTGTGATAGTCGAGGAGGTGCCCGCTCACGACTAGACCATGCTCGTGGCCGGCCTCGATCACGCGGCGTCCGACCTCGCGCCCGGTGCCGACATAGAGCTTGAGCGTCTTCACCCCCCACGCCGCCATGTCCGCGACGAAGGGATCCACGTCGGCGGGCGTCGCCAGATACCAGCCGACGTCGGGATGCCAGGGCGGGTTGCCGTCGATGAGGAAGCTGCACCGGAAGAGGTTCGGAGAGATCTCCGGGTGGTCCTCGGCGTAGCGTTCGATGAGGCGTTGAGCCGGGACGTTGTCTCCCGTGCTCCGGATCGACGTGACCCCGTGTCCGAGGTAGAAGGGAAGGACCTCGTCGCCGGTCATGTGCGACTGGTAGAGGATGTGGGTGACGTGGACATGCGCGTCGATGAGCCCGGGGAGGACGAAGAGTCCGGCCCCGTCGATGCGCGCCGCGCCCGCGGCGGCGTCGGAATCCGCGTTCAACTCGGCGGCGGCGGCGACGGCTTCGATCCGGCCGGCCCGGACGAGGACGCTCGTGTCCGGGCGCATGGCGCCCGACCGGACGTCGAAGACGCTGGCCCGTTCGATGAGCAGGGGGGGCGCCGGCGCCGCTCCGGCCGAGTCGCCGGTCGCCGTCGCCGGTGCCGCCCGCCGGTCGTCTGCCTCGCAGCCGAGTGCGAGCCCGGCGCCGGCCAGCGCGGCGCCCCGCATGAAGTCGCGGCGATCGATGGCGGCCACGGGTGCTACGCGGAGATGAAGCGGCGCGAGAACGTCATTTCTGAGGATCGTCCGCGAGCCTCGGCGGCGTCAAGCAGCGTGCCGTCGACGCGCAGTTGATAGCGCGTTGCGTTCGCGGCGATAGGTTGTGTCCATGCCTGCTTCTTCCGCCCGCTTCATCGTCTCGCCAACCGCTGCCGTGCGCTTCGACGCCGCGCGGAAATGGCTCGGAGGGCAACCCTCCGCGGCGAGCGTGACGGTCATCGGCGAGACGCTGTCGGGGCCCCACGAACTGCTCCTGCGCGGGGCCCGGACGGCCGGGGCCGCGATGGGCTGGCGCCGCACGACGCTGCGCCTCCTGGCCCGCGACGTCGCGCTCTCGCGACTCGCTTCCGGTGGGACGGCGATCGGGGATTCGGTGGCTCGCGACGCCATCGTCGCGCGCGCGCTGTCGGGGCTCGACCAGGGGAAGCTGGGGCGATTGGCGGCGGTGTCGGACACGCCCGGCTTCGTTCGCGCCATGGGACGGGCGCTGGACGCCCTCCGCATGGCGGGCGTCACGCCGTCCGAGCTCGCCCCGGTCGACCCGGATCTCGCCGTCTTCTCCGAAGCGGTCGAAGCGGAGTGGCGGGCGGCGGGACTGGCGGATCGAGCGGGGGTGTTCGAGGCCGCGCTGTCGGCCCTCCGCGATCCGGAATTCCGGAACAGGGTCGAGGACGACCGCATCATGATTCTCGACGCCCGGATCTGGACGGAACTGGAGGGGCGGTTCGTCGCGGCCCTCATCGAGCGGGGCCGGGAGTTGCTCGCGACCGTCCCCGAGGGGGATGACCGCACGCTGACGGCGCTGGAAGAGGCGGGCGCGCGCCGTTCCGATCCGCCCGGGACCGACGGGGCCGCCACCGGGGGGATCGGGCGCCTTCACGCGCACATCTTCGGCTCGGCGCCGGCCGAATCCGCGGCGGACGATGCGGTCACCGTGTTCTCCGCTCCCGGCGAGGGCCGGGAAGCCGTGGAGATCGCCCGGAGGCTCACCGCGCTTGCCGAGGCCGGCACGCCCTTCGACCGGTGCGCGATCCTTCTCCGGCAGCCGGAGGACTATCGACCGTACCTGGAGGAGGCCCTCAATCGGGCGGGAATCCGGCCCTGGTTCGCGCGCGGCGTGCGGCGTCCGGATCCGGCGGGCCGGGCCTTTCTCGCCCTTCTCCGTTGCCGGGCCGAGGACTACTCGGCGCTTCGCTTCTCGGAGTATGTCTCGATCGGCGAGGTGCCGAGCGAGGGAGAGGACGAGGAGCGGGTGCCGCGACGCTGGGAGCGGCTGCTCGTCGACGCGGCCGTTGTCGGTGGCCTGGATCGCTGGGAGCGGCGACTCGACGGTCTCGCCGCGGAACTCGAATTCAAGCGCGCCGCGCAGGAAGCGGAGGACGCCGAGAACCCGCGCCTCGCGTGGATCGACGGGACGCGCGCCAATCTCGCCTCGCTCCGGGGGTACGCCTTGCCGCTGCTGACGGAGCTGTCCGAACTGCCCGCGGAGGCCCGCTGGGAGCGCTGGCTCGCCGCGCTGGCTCCCCTGGCCACCCGATCGCTTCGGCGGCCCGCAAACGTGCTCGCCGCCTTGTCCGACCTCGCGCCGATGGGGCCTCTGGGTCCGGTGACGCTGAACGAGGTTGTGCGCGTTCTCACGCCCCGACTCCTGGAAGTTCCGGAGCCGCCGCCGGGGAACCGCTACGGCCGGGTGTTCATCGGGCCCATCGACGCGGCTCGGGGGCTCGCCTTCGATGTCGTGTTCGTCCCCGGCATGGCCGAGCGCGTGTTTCCTCCCAAGATCGGGGAAGACCCGATCCTCCTCGACGAGATGCGGCGCCGGCTGGCCCCCGGCCGTCTCCTGACGAACCGCGACCGCGTTCAGCATGAGCGGCTCGCCTTCCGGCTCGCCGTCGGGGCGGCGCGGAAGCAGATCGTCCTCTCCTATCCGCGCATCGACGCCATGAAGACCCGGCCCCGTGTCCCCTCCTTCTATGCGCTCGAGGCGATTCGTGCCGCGGAGGGCCGGCTGCCCGGCTTCGAGGTCCTCGCACAGCGGGCGGAGGAGGTCTCCGATGCGCGGATCGGATGGCCGGCGCCCAAGTCCCGCGTGCAGGCGATCGATGAAGCCGAATACGACCTCGCGGTGCTCGACGAACTCGACGGGCACGATCTCCGCGGGGAGCGCGCGGTGAAGGCCGCCGGTCATCTCCTCCACTCGAACCCCCACCTCGCGCGCGCCCTCCGTTTCCGCGCCTACCGATGGGAGGTGCCGCGCTGGACGTGGGCGGACGGCCTCATTCAGCTCTCCGAGCGGGCCGCGGGAGCGCTGGCGGAGCGGTCGCCCGACGCACGTCCGTACTCGGCGACGGCGCTCCAGCACTTCGCTGCGTGTCCTTACCGCTTCTATCTCCAGGCGATCCAGGGCCTGCGCCCGCGCGAGGAACCGGTCGGGATCGAGGCGCTCGACCCGCTGCAGCGCGGTTCGCTCGTGCACCAGGTGCAGTTCGAGCTCCTGACCCGGCTCCAGGCCGAAAGCACGAGGGAGCGGCCCCTCCTTCCGGTGGGGCCGGAGAACGACGCTCGGGTATCCGAACTCCTCGAGGAAGTGCTTGAGAAGGTGGCGGGAGACTTCCGCGATCGCCTCGTACCCGCGATCGACCGGGTCTGGGACGACGGCATTGAAGCGATCCGACAGGACCTGCGGGAGTGGCTGCGGCACGAGATCGACAGCAAGTCGCCGTTCGAGCCGTGGCGCTTCGAACTCTCCTTCGGGCTCCCCCTCGATCCCAACCGCGACGTGCACTCCGTGGGGGAACCCGTCGACCTGGCCGTCGGACTGAAGCTCCGCGGCGCCATCGACCTGATCGAACGGACCCCGGCCGGGGTCCTGCGGGTCACGGATCACAAGACGGGCCGTTACCGGGCAAAGGCGGGCGCCACGATCCAGGGCGGCGAACTCCTGCAGCCGGTCCTCTACGCGCTCGCCGCCCAGTCGCTCTTCCCGGACCAGCGCGTGGAATCGGGCCGGCTCTACTACTGCACGGCGGACGGCGAATTCCGGGACCACGTCGTGCCGCTCGACGACCGGGCGCTCGAAGCGGCGGGGATCCTGGGCGAGATCGTGAGCGGGGCCTTCGAGGCCGGGAGTTTTCCGGCGCTTCCGCGGGAGGATGCCTGCCGCTGGTGCGACTACCGGCAGGTCTGCGGGCCCGACGAGGAGCTTCGCACCCGGAGCAAGCCCCCGCCCGTCCATCTCCGGCGCCTGAGGGAGTACCCGTGACCCCGCTCGGCAGACTTGCCGACCAGGAGGCCCGTGACGCGATCCTGAACGATCTCGAGGACACGCTCTTCGTCGAAGCGGCGGCGGGCACGGGGAAGACGACCGCGCTCACGGGCCGGATCGTCGAGGTGCTGAAGCACGGCCTGGGCACGCTGGAGGACATCGTCGCCGTCACCTTCACCGAGAAGGCGGCCGGCGAAATGAAGCTCCGGCTGCGGGCGGCCATCGAAGAGGCCCGGGTGGCCGAGAAGGACGGGGAAACCCATGAGCGTCTCTCGCGTGCGCTCGGCCACCTGGAACTTGCTCATATTGGGACGATCCACGGCTTCTGTGCCGACGTGCTGCGGGAGCGGCCGATCGAGGCCGGTGTCGATCCGGCGTTCCGGGTCGCTGCCGACGACGAAGCCGGCCGTCTCCTCGATGGCGCCTTCGAGAGCTGGTTCGAGGGCGCCCTGGCAGACCCCGGTCCCGGTGTGAGGAGGGCGTTGCGCCGTCACTATCCGCGGAACTCGGGCGGTCCGCGCGCGGCCCTGCGGGCGGCAGCCGGCAGTCTCGTGGACCAGCGCGATTTCGACGCACCGTGGTCGAGACCCGAGTGGGACCGGGAGGCCGCACTCGACCGCGCGCTCGACCGCCTGCGTGAACTTGCCGCCCTGGCCCCGCTCGCCTCCCGCCCGGACGACTATCTCACGCAGAACCTGCGCCACATCGAACGCGGCGTGCGCGAAATCGAACTGAGGGAGAAGACGCGCGGACGCGACCATGACTACCTGGAGGCCTGGCTGCGGCCCTTCGTGCGCGCGCGCTGGCGCGGCTGGTTCTGGCGCGGCTTTCGCTCGCGGGATTTCGGCGGCGGCCTCGCGAAGGCGGACGTCATCGAGCGCCGCGACGCGGTTCGGGCGGAGGTCGAGGAGATCCTGCGGACGGCGGATGCGGACCTGGCGGCGCACCTCCGGGACGAGCTCTGGCCCGTAACGGAGCGATACGAGCGGGCCAAGCGGCGCGACGGATGCCTCGACTTCGTGGACCTCCTGATCCGGGCGCGAGGCCTTCTCCGCGACAACGAGGAGATTCGGAGGCACTACAGGAAACGTTTCACGCGGTTCTTCGTCGACGAGTTCCAGGACACCGATCCGCTGCAGGTCGAGATCCTCCTTCTCCTGTGCGGCGAAGACCCGGACGAAACGCGGCCGGAGCGCATCGTGCCCGCCCGCGGCAAGCTCTTCCTGGTCGGCGACCCGAAGCAGTCGATCTACCGCTTTCGTTGGGCCGACGTGATGCTGTACGAGAAGACGAAACGCCGCCTGGAGGAGGCGGATGCCCGGGTGCTGCACCTGTCCACGAGCTTCCGGTCGCAGCCGCGCCTGCAGGCCGCCGTGAACGGGGCGTTCGCGACGCGCATGAAAGCGAGCGAAGACGGCAGCCAGGCGGCCTACGTGCCGCTCGCGCCCTTCCGCGCGGACACAGGGAGCCAGCCTGCCATCATCGCCCTGCCGGTCCCGGCACCGTACGGACGCTTCGGAAAGGTCCGCGGAGTCGAGATCGAGGGGTCCCTGCCCGTCGCAGTCGGGGAGATGGTGCGCTGGCTGGTCCACGAGTCGGGATGGGTCGTGACCGAGCGGGAGAATCCGGAGGATCCGGTCCCGGTCCAGGCGCGCCACATCTGCCTGCTCTTCCGTCGCTTTCAGAAGTGGGGAGAGGACGTGACGCGCCCTTACGTGCGTGCGCTCGAGGCCCGCGCCATTCCGCATGTGCTGGTCGGCGGCCGCTCGTACCACGATCGCGAGGAGGTGCTCGCCGTCCGGAACGCGCTCACGGCCATCGAGTGGCCGGACGACCGACTGGCGGTCTACGCCGCCCTTCGGGGTCCGCTCTTCTCGCTCGGCGACCGCGCGCTGTTCGAGTTCGGCGTCGACGTGGGTCCGCTGCACCCGCTCGCCGGGCGGGAGCCGGGCGGCGGAAACGGCCGAGCGGAGGACGGAACGGCTCTGAAGCCCGAACTGCGGGACGTGGCGGCGGTTCTCGGTCTCCTCGGCGATCTCCACCGGCATCGGAACCGACGCCCGATTCCGGAGACGGTCCGGCGCCTGCTCTCGGCCGCGCGCGCCCACGCGGGCATCGCGATCTGGCCCACGGGCGAACAGGCGCTGGCCAACGTCCTCCGGCTCGTCGATCGGGCGCGCGCGTTCGAGCGCAGGGGCAGCGCATCTTTCCGGGCGTTTCTCGACCGGCTAGACGACGAGGCCGAACGTGGACAGTCCGAGGAGGCGCCGATCGTGGAGGAGGGGACCGAAGGCGTGAGGATGATGACCGTACACAAGGCCAAGGGCCTCGAGTTCCCCGTGGTCATCCTGGCGGACATGACCTGTGCTGCGGCGCACGAGCCGCCATCGCGCCACATGGACGCCGCCCGGCGCCTCTGGGCTCAGCGGCTCTGTGGCGCGACCCCCCGTGACATTCTGGATAACGCCGAGGTCGAGCGACGCCGGGAGATGGCCGAAGCCGACCGGCTCGCGTACGTGGCGGCCACGCGGGCGCGCGACCTGCTCGTCGTGCCGGCCCTCGGAGACGGCCGCGACGGCGGCGGGGGGTTCTCCGGGGAAGATGGTGAGTGGTGGCTCGAGTCACTGAATCCGGCGGTGTACCCGCCCCACGGTGCACGCCGACGTCCGTCCTCCGCCGAGAGCCTGGGAGCTCCGGCCTTCGGTGATGAGTCGGTTCTCGATCGTCCGAATGGGAAGGGCGGTCAGCGCCCCACGCCGCCGGACTCGGTCGCGCCGGGGCTGCATGCCGCTGAAGCGGGAACGGAGATCGTGTGGTGGGATCCCGCCGCGCTCGATCTCGAGGTGGATCCGCGCGCGGGCGATCGCCAGCGCCGATTGCTTGAGGTCGAGAGAGAGGAACAACCCTCCCTGGACGTCGAGGCGGGGCGCGGCGCGCACCGGGAATGGCAGGCGGCTCGCGCGGCGAGACTGGCGGCGGGCGGGCGCCGGACGATGTCGGTTGCCACGGCGGGAGCGATCGCTCGCCGCGCCGCCGAAGCCGCCGAAGCCGGCGAGGAGCCCCGCTCCGACACCCGTATCGCGTGGGTCGACGTGCCACGGCCGGCAACCGAGGGGCCGGACGGGGCGGGGCGCCCCGGAGGCGAGCGGTTCGGCGATCTCGTCCATCGCATCCTCGCCGAGGTTCCCCTCGACGCCGACTCCGCCGCGGTTGAAGGACTGGCCGGGACGCTGGGTCGGACGCTGGGAAGTCCCGAGACCGAAATCGTCGCGGCGGCGGCTCTCGCGACGCGCGCGCTGGAACACGAAGTGCTCGACCGGGCGCGGGCCGCCCTGCGCTCCCGGCCCGGCGCGGTCCATCGCGAGGTCCCGGTCTTCCACGTCGCACACACCGCGGCACCGGACGCGGAGGGGGACCCCGAGCAGGGTGCGGCCATCGTCGAAGGGGTTGCGGATCTCGCCTTCCGCGCCGACACCGGCTCCGGCCCGTGTTGGACCGTCGTCGACTACAAGACGGATCGGCGGCCCGCCGGGCGGCGCACCGAATACGAGGCGCAGGTCGCCTGCTACGTCGAGGCCATCGAGGGGGCCAGAGGAGAACCGGCCCGAGGGATCGTGCTGGCGCTGTAGGAACCAGTTCTCACGGATCGGTCAGCCGTCGTACTTCCGGCGGTGGAGTTCGGCCGCGCGTTCGGACCACTCCTCGAGTCGGATCCGTGCTCCGAGCCCCTTGCCGAGAATGTCGAGGTCTTCGGAGGTCCAGCGGGCCAGATCGAGGTACGTTCGATAGCCCATTTCGTTCAGCCGTGCCTCGAAAGCGGGGCCGATCCCCTTGATCCGCGTCAGGTCGTCGCTCTGCCCCGCCGCGCGGGCGCGCGCCCGTTCCGCAACAGCCGCGGGACGCGCATTGCGCTTGCGGACCTTTCGCGTCCGCGAGAGGCGGGCGCGCCGCGAGGGGTTGACCCGCCGACCCCCCTCGGGATCCAGCTTCGAGAGTCGGGTGTACAGCCGGTCCCGCTCGGCTTCGATCTTCCGGCGCGCCGCCTCGGATTCGAGCCGCGCACGCTCGAGCATCTGCCGTGCGTCCTGTTCGATGGCGGACAGGCGGTTGTCGAATTGACGCTTGAGTGTCAGCTCTCTCCCGGCCATCTGCCGGCCACGGAACCACCAGCCGACGACAAACCCTGCCGACGCCGCCAACAGCAGCCCCAGCACGACGATCGGGGTCAGGACGTTCATCATCTTCGAGCGGACTCCGGGTTCCGGCGTGGTCCCGCCGCGAGGTGACGCGAACGGGAACCCAATGTAGGGTGACGGAGGACCCCGCCCAACCCCGGCGCGACCGGAATCGCGACCCGACTCAGCCGGCCGGCAAGGAGAATCCATCGACATCCCGCTGACAGGACGGTTCGACCGGATCATGGCTTCACCGGACATTCCCGCGGCTGCCGGGCGCGTGCTCGGATCGTCCCGCGAGGGGCGGACGGTCCCGGGGTTTCGCTTCGGGCGGGGACCCGAGGCCGTGAGCCTGCTCGGCGGCTGCCACGCCGACGAACCGGTGGGACCGCGGCTCCTGCGTCGTCTCGCCGGCTACCTGGCGGGACTCGACGCGGAGGATCCAATGCTCACCCGCTATCAGTGGTGGATCATCCCGCACATCAACCCCGACGGCGCGATCCGCAACGCTCCGTGGCAGGATCCCGATGCGAAGGCGTACGACCTCGGGCGATACCTGGGGGGCAAGGTGCGGGAACTGCCGGGCGAAGACATCGAGTTCGGTTTTCCGCGCGACGACGCCGATCCCGGAGCGCGGCCCGAGAATCGGGCGGCGTACGACTGGTGGCGGAACTGCGATCGACCGTTCGCGCTGCACGCCTCCCTGCACGGTATGGGTTTCGCCGCCGGTCCCTTCTTCCTCATCGATCGCGCCTGGGAGGATCGATGCGAAGCGTTGAAGGCCTCATGCCGGCAGCGCGCAGAGGCTCTCGGCTACTCGCTGCACGACGTCGAGCGTCACGGAGAGAAGGGCTTTTTCCGCTTCGAGCGGGGGTTCGCCTCACGCCCCGACTCGAAACTCATGGCCGCGCATTTCGAAGCTCTCGACGACTCGGCGACGGCGTCCCGCTTCTGGCCGAGTTCGATGGAAACGCTACGCTCGTTCGGCCACGACACGCTCACCCTCGTCTCGGAAATGCCGCTCTTCATCCTCCCCGGCGTGGGAGAAGCGCCGGGCCCGCCGGATCCGGCCGCCGAACGCTGGAAGAGGCGGCTGGACGGCTGGACGAGCGAGCTGTCCGCGGGTGGCGCGCCGGACGCCATCTCCGCCGATGCGAGAAAACAGGGGCTCGTCCCCATGCCGGTGCGCGACCAGATGACGCTGCAATGGACGTTCATCGCCGCCGGGTTGAGTCAAACGCGCGCTCCGGCCGCGTGACGTCGCGCGGCGCCCCGCGTCCGGCTTGCCTGTGCCGCGGCGGCAGAACAAGCTGAGCAGCGTGAACAGGCGATTTCTACTCGCGATCCTCGCGGTGGCCGGCTGCAGCGACCTCGCGTCGCAACCCGAGCGGGTCCCGGGCTCGCTCGAGATCCTTCCCGCCGACGCCATCGTCCTCGAGGGCGATACCGTTCGGTATCAGTTTCGGGTACTCGACGAGAGCGGTGCGGCCTTCAGTCGGATCCCGGCCTGGGCGGCGCCGCGCTGGTCCGTGGCCGATCCGTCCGTCGCTGCGGTCGATGCGGACGGAGAGGTCATCGGCCTCGAGGGTGGTCGCGAGACGCGGGTGGCTGCAGAGGTGGCGAGTCGGCACGGCGGAGCCTGGGTGAGGGTGAACCCCAGGAGCGTGAAGATCGAAGCAGCTGCCGTGCACCTGACGCAGGCGGTCCAGACCCTGGGCGGAGAGATTCCCCTGATCGCGGGCCGTTCAGCGCTCCTTCGAGTTTTTGTCACGGGCGACAAGATGAGCTTCTATCGTCCCCGCCCGCTGGCGACCTTCTACCGGGATGGGGCCCCGATCCACGAGATGCGACTGGATCCCGCGGTGGACCGGATCCCGACGGAGCCCGAGGAGGGGCGACTCGACCGGTCGTTCAACGGGGTCGTGCCGGGGCGGGTCGTCCAACCGCGCGTCGAGCTGGTGGTGGAACTTGATCCGGATGGCGCGGTGCCGGCCGTTCCGGGAAGCGACCGGCGTGTGCCCGCCGAACGGCGCCTGAGACTGGACGTGCTGACGGTTCCCCCAATGGATCTGACGGTGGTGCCGGTGGTGCACTCCGCGGATGCGCAGGCGGCGCTGACCTGGGTGGAAGGGCTGACGGAGACAAGCCCCGAGATGGAGTTTGTGCGTTCCATACTCCCGATCGGTGAACTGGAACTCGCGGTACGCGAGCCCTATCGCACGACAGCGGACCTCTCGAGGGCGGAAGGCTGGCTGGGGCTCCTGCGCGAGATCAGCGTGCTCCGGCTCACGGAGCGACGGTCGGACTATTACTACGCTGCCGTCGCAGCCCCGCCGAACTCTCCTTTCAAGGGATTGGGCTACATCGGGCGGCCGGTCGGAATGGGAATACCCGATATCGACACGTTTGCCCACGAACTGGGGCACAACATGGGGCTCCGGCACGCTCCCTGCGGCGTCGCCGTGAACCCCGATCCGGACTTTCCGTACGAGGACGGCTCCATCGGAGTCTTCGGATACGAGACCCGGGACGGGGAAACGCAGATGGCCGATCCGGCCGAGTATTGGGACCTGATGACGTACTGCGATCCGAGCTGGATCAGCGACTACCATTTCATCAAGGCCATGGAGTTCCGGCGGGAGCACGAGTCGCTGATCCTGCGGAGCGTCGATCCGGAGCCGACACTGCTCCTCTGGGGGAATGCCGGCACCGCGGATCTTCTGCTGGAGCCCGCCTTCGTCCTCGATGCGCCCCCGAAGCCGCCGACCGGGGAGGGTCCGTATCGGCTGGAGGGGTTCGATGCGGCCGGCCGGCCCCTGTTCTCCTTCCCCTTCACCCCGGACGAAGTGGAGTACGGGGGGGGACAGTTCGCCTTCGCGATTCCCTATGACGACCGCTGGGGCGGTCCTGAAGGACTCGATCATGTCCGGCTCTCGGGCCCGGATGGCGCCGTCGCCATCGAGAGGTGGGGGAGTCGGCGGGCGTCGCTGGTCATGGACCCCGACACGGGTCGTCTGCGCGGCATCCTGAGGGGGCGGGAGACGCCTCCTCCGTGGGCCGCCGGCCTGGAGATCGTGGCCAGCGACGGCGTGCCCGTGGTCGGGGTCTCGGGCCCCCGCCAGTGAGCGTCCGGGTATCCCGCGCCGGTCTCGCGCTGGCGCTGGGCGTGGCCGGCACGTTGTTCGCGGGCGGCGGCGCCCGGGCCCAGACCTCCGTGGAGGTGCGAAGCGGTCTCACGGTGGGGAATCATACGTCCACGGCGGCGGGTCTCGAATGGGCTCCCGCCCTGTCGCACGAAATCCGGATTGCGAGGCGACTGCGCCCGCAGGTCGCCATCACGGCGGGGTATGTCCGGACCGCCTTCGGCTGCAGGGAGGGATTCTGCCGCGGCAGGGAGCCGACGGTCACCGGCCGACACGCGGCCCTCGGTGCGGAGTTGTCGCAGGGGTGGCTGTGGGGCCGGATCGGCGTCCTCTACGGCACAGCGCGCGTGGGGACGGAAGGGGAGGCCCCGAAGGCGGGTCCCGGTCTGGAGGCGGGCGCCGGATTCCGCCTTCGCTTTGGCCGTCTGAGTGTCGGGCCGGGCCTGTCGTGGCGGCGCATGTCCGCCGACACCCCGTCGAGCACCGACCATGCCGTGGCGCTGGCCTTCGATCTGGGCGTCGGAGTCGAATTCGACTAGCTTTCGCATGCCCCACACACCGGAGGATCGGATGGGTTCCCCACACCGCCGGATCTGCGCCGCGCCATTCCTGCTGCACCTGCCGCTTGCCTTCGCCCTCATCCCGTTCAGCCTCACCGCGGCATCCGCCCAGTCGATCGAGGATTGGTTGAGCGTCTCCCGCGTCGGAGAGTTCGCGTGGTCCGTGGACGGCGCGCACCTCTTCTACACCTCCAACGATGACGAATCCGGTACGCGGGTGATCTTCCGCGTGCGGTCCGACGGCTCTGGCCGGGAGCGCCTGGGCTGGCCCCCGCCCGGTGTCCGTCCGGAGCCCGCCCAAAGCCTCCGGGTGTCCCCGTCGGGCGAAGAACTCATCTTCGTCTCGGCACGGTATTATCAGGGCTTCGACAACCTCTGGCGGCTGTCCGCCTCGCCATCGGGAGGCGAGCCGAGACCGATCACCTTCAACGACGCCGTGATTGAGACGGCCCCGACCCTTTCGGCCGATGGCCGCACGGTCGCGTATCAGGTCCGAACGCCCGCCGGCCCCCGGATCTTTCTCCGCGACCTCGCCGAACCCCGCGCCTGGCCCCGGCTCTTTACGATGGGAGACGAGAACGAGACTGCTCCCAGCTTCTCGCCCGACGGCAGGTCCATCGCCTTTTCGAGCGGCGGCGACATCCGGGTCCGAACGCTCGAAGGCGATGAACGGCGTGTTGTCGTCGACCCCGCCATCGGAGGAGGGAACGGCGGCTTCGTCTGGTCTCCGGACGGCACGCGCCTCGCTTTCACCAACAGCCGGAGCGGCTGGGCCCAGGTCGCGGTCGTGAAGATCGAGACCGGAGAAGTGACGCCCATCACCTGGGAGGAACGCGGGCACGGCGACATCTCCTGGTCTCCGGACGGCGGCTGGCTCTCCTTCACCCGCTCTGACGAGTCCGGATTCTCGAACCAGGTCGTCGTCGCTCCGAGCGACGGGGCACAGCCCCCCAGCGAGATCACGCGCGGCAAGGGGATGCGCACTCAGCCCCGCTTCTCGCCGGATGGCGACAAACTCGCCTGGATCGAGCAAACGGATACGCGCACGGCGGACATCTGGAAGACCTCCTGGAAGGACGGCACGTGGGGGGAGACGCCGGTCCAGATCACGCATTCGATGGGACGCATGGATTCCACGCAACTGAGCGAGGCCGAGGAAGTCTACTATCCCGGTCCGGACAATCTGCCTGTTCCCACCCTCCTATACCGCCCGCGGAATTTCGACGCTTCACGCCGATATCCGGTGATTGTCCGGCTGCACGGCCACCCCGGCCAGTGGAACCACTCGTTCGAGATGATGCGGCAGTACTGGGTTCAGCGGGGCTTTGTGGTCGTGGCCCCGAACCCGCGTGGGAGCCGCGGCTTCGGACAGGGCTTCCACGACCTTCACATCGCCGATTACGGCGGCGTGGAGTTCCGGGACGTGATGAACGTCATCCCCTTCCTCGCGGCACTCGGCTACGTGGACATGTCGCGCAAGGCGACCTGGGGCGGATCGGGCGGCGGGTACATGAGCCTGGTGATCGCGACCGAGGCGCCCGACGCGTTCGAGGCGCAGGTGATCCGGGCGCCGGTCTCCGACTGGCGGCTGCTGGCGAACGACCGCTTCGCCGCCTCCGGACGCCACTGGACGGCCGGCCGCACGCCGCGCCGCGAGCGTTCGGAATTCGGCGGTTCATACGACGAGATCCCGGAGGAGTACGATCGACGTTCCCCCGTCAACTTCGTCGAGGCGGTCGAGGTCCCCCAGCTCCTCCTTCAGGGTTTGCGGGACGCCGCCGTGCCTCCGCGCCAGTCGCAGGTCTGGGCGGAGCGCATGCGGGACGCGGGGAAAGGGGACCTCCTCACGTACGTCGAATACCCTGACGAGGACCACAGCCTGCGGCGCTACAAGGCGACGGTCCACGACATTCTCGAGCGGATGGACGCGTTCCTCACCCGACATCTGCGCCTGCTGGAGGAGGTGTCCCCATGAGAGCCCGAACTCTGCCCGGTACTTCGTCGATCGTCTCTCTGGTCCTGGTCTCGGCCGCGTGCGGGACGCCCGACGATGCGACCCGGGGCGCGGGCGCACCGGTCGTACTCGACCTCACGCTCGACAACATCCACCGCAACAACACGGGCGCGAGCGGCGTCTCGATCTCGCCGGACGGTCGTCACCTCGCGATCTCCGGCTCGGGGCCGGACGGTGCGGGGCTGTATCTGGCGGCCCGCGACGAGGAAGGCGGATTCGGTACGCCGCGCTTCCGGCTTCAGGGTTCGAACCCGGTATGGGCGCTGGCCGGCGACCGGATGGCCTTCGCGGCCGGCGGCCGGATCCGTGTTGCGAACGTCGACGACCTCGAGGCGCGCCCGGTGATGGACCGCATGGAGGGGGTCCGGGCGCCCGCCTTCTCCCCGGACGGGCGGACGATCGCGTTCTACTCGACGGCGAGCGGTCACCAGGACATCTGGCTCGTTCCGGCCGACGGTGCGACCCCGCCGCGCCAGCTGACCGAAGCTGCCATGGCCGTCGACGATCCGCGCTTTGCGCCCGCCTGGCGACCGGACGGCCGCGAGATTCTCTACGTATCGAACGCCTCCGACTACTGGCACGACGACCTTTGGCTCGTCGACGTGGAGACGGGCGACAAACGTCAGCTCACGGGCACGCTGATGGCGATGTCCACCCCCGTGTGGTCGCCGGAGGGCGACCGGATCGCCGTCTTCGGCACCGCCAAGGACGAGTACTGGTACGAGGACCTGTCCTACATTTATGTAGTAGAAGACCTCGACACGGGTGGCCGGGCCTCGGAGCGCATCGTGGATATGCAGGTCTACGCGACCGATTCGGCGATGCGGCACGCGCCGTCCTGGTCGGCGGACGGCGCGATCATCTACTTCCCCTACCTCGAACGCGGCACCGTCAACGTGTGGGCGGTGCCCGCCGTCGGCGGCGTGGCCACGCGCGTCACGCACATGGAGGGCACGATCTCGCGCGTCAGCCACACCGCGGGCGCCGGGACCCTCGCCTTCATCCACTCCTCGCCGACACGGGGAGGGGAAGCATACGCCTTGGACCTCGTCGGCGGCGTGCCGGAGCGCCTCACCTCGTTTTCGCCGTCCTGGCGGTCCGTCGCGGCGCCCCGGGAGATCGCTTTCCCCAGCTTCGATGGACTCCGGATCCAGGGCTTCCTCTACCGCCCGCCGCAACTGGCGGGAGGGGCCGCCTGTCCGGCGCTCGTCCAGGTCCACGGGGGCGGGACGAATTCCTACCAGCAGGGTCTGAACCTCACCGAACAGTACCTCGCCTCGAAGGGGTTCGTGGTGCTTGCGATCAACTACCGCGGCGGATCGGGCTTCGGGCGCGAGTTCCAGGATCTCTCCGTCGAGGACTGGCTCTGGGATCAGGCGCGCGATGCCGGGGCGGCGGCCGACTTCCTGCGCACGCTGCCCTACGTGAACGGAAAGGTGGGGATCTACGGCGGCAGCTACGGCGGCAGCATGTCGCTGTCGGCGATCAGTCTGACCCCGGACAGGTTCGATGCGGCCGTCCCCATGCGTGGCGCCTACTCGAAGCTGAACACGCTCGAGTACACGGACCGGCTGGGGAAGATCTTCTCCGTCACCGGCCACGGCGGCACGCCCGAGGAGCGCCCCGACACGTACGCCAAGAGCAACGTCGTGTCGCGCATCGCCGACATCACGGCTCCCGTTCTCCTCATGCACGGGGAACTCGACCGCCGCGTCCCGATCCAGAACTTCGAGAACGCCGTGGCCGAATTCGAACGGCTCGGCAAGAGCGTCGAGGTGAAGACGTACCCGGACGAAGCGCACGGCTTCCGGGACCCGGCCAACCGCGTCGACACCTGGTCGCGCCTGGAGGAGTTCTTCACCCGGCATCTCGGCGGCTGCACCGCGGGCTGAAGACCGTCGATCCGGAAACCCCCAGCGCCGACCCCGCGTAGGAAGTCACGAAGCGGGCGGGGCCCCGCCCGCCTGGAAACATGGACTCCCGGGGAGGACACACGTGAAAAACCCGTTGACGGCCGCCGTACTGAGCTTTCTCGTACCGGGCGTCGGCCAGTGGTACAACGGCAAGTTCCTGCGCGGACTCTTCTGGCTGCTGGTGACCCCCGGCCTGTGGCTTGGCACCGGCGGCACGCTGGGCTGGATCTGCCACATCGTGTCGGCGGTCACGGCGTACAGCTACGCGAACCGGCTGTACGTCCGCTGACCCGTCAGGGCACGCGTTCGAAGCGGCCGTAGTAGTCCATCTCGACGCCCGACACGCGGGCGGTGTCGTCCAGCGTGAACGAGACGCCGATCCTGACGTCGCCGAACCACATGTCGAAGCGGTCGACGTGCCAGTGTTCGAGAGGCATCCGCACCGGACGTTCCCGGCCATCAAACTCGGCGACGAGCCGGAGTTCGCCCGCCGACTCGCCGGTTCCGTTCGCCGTGCCGTTGCCCGCCCCGTTGCGTTCGGCGCTCGCCGATGCGCTCGCGGCCGGACGTTCGTTCACCCCCGGAGTCCCGTCCCAGCGGCCCAGCCGGCCCTCCGCGGGCATGAGCGGCGGAATCGCTTCGTCCGTCAGGCGAATGCGCAGTTCGCCGGCGTAGCCGTTGCGGTAGGTGCCGACGTAGGCCTCGAGCGGCACGGAGGGACCCCTGTCGAGCCGGGCCGCCTGCCGCGCCTCCTCCGCCTCGAAGATCCGGCGGTTCCCCTCGGCGACGCTCCGTTCAAATTCCGCGTGCCAGTCGCGGCTCCGCAGTTCATCCGTGCCCACGAAACGTGCCATCGCCCACTGCGTGAGCACCCACGGAAGCTCGGAGTTCCGGTTCGTCGTCGCCCACACGCCGAAGCCCTGTTCCGGCGCCAGCGCGATCGAGCAGTTGAACCCCAGCGCGTTCCCGCCATGGCCCACGCCCGTGACGTCCCCGAACCTCCCCGTCGACCAGCCCATCGCGTACGCGCCCGGCCCCTCGAAGGGCATCCAGCTGCTCGGGTTCCGTATCACGGTATGCGGCGTGTGCATGAGTTCGACGGATGACCGGGAGAGCGGCGGGTTCGGGTGGGTGCCGACGTGGAACCGCATCCACTCGGTGATCTCGTCCGCCGACGTGATCACGCCGCCCGAGGGCACGGTGACGTCCTCGGCGTACTGCCAGGGCACGGGCTCCAGCGGCATGCCCGTGGTCGCCGCGTTCCCGATGAACCTCCGCTCGATGATCGCGTGCGGCTCGGCGTGGTTCGGGCTCGCGTTCGCGGGCGCCATGCGTGCCGTCGTCGTCGTCATCCCCAGCGGATGCCAGAGCTTCTCCCGCGCATAGGAGTCCCAGTCCGTCCCGGAGATGGTCTCCACGAGGTGACCCGTGAGAACGAACATGTCGTTCGTGTACCCGTAGCGGTCACGGAACGTGTGGTCCGGGTCGGTATGAGGGAGCCGCATGAGATAGTCGCGCCTGTCCGTGACCAGGGGGCGCAGCGGCTGGTTGCTCCCGGTTCCGACACGGTGCGTCACGATGTCGCGCACGCGGATCTCGCGCGTCGTCCACGGATCGTGGAGACGGAACCACGGGAGGTGGTCGGTGATCCGGTCGTCCCAGCGCAGCTTCCCCTCTTCGACGAGCGAGGCGATCGTCGCGGCCCCGAACGCCTTCGAACAGGAGCCGATGCTGAACAGCGTCCCTCCGTCCACGGGCGTGTCCCGGCCCAGTTCGCGTACCCCGTAGCCGGTGGACAGATAGCTGCGGCCTTCGTGCACGATGGCCAGCCCCAGCCCAGGGACTTCCCACCGCGCCATGGCGTCCTCGACCCACGCGTCGATCTCTTCAACGGTCGGCGGAGGCGGGAAGGGGGACTGTGCCTGCGCGGCAGCGGCCGCCGACAGGAGCGCTGCTCCGAGAAGCGCCATGGCCGGCACGGCGCGGCGCCGCAGCTGTGCGGCAATACGGTTCGGGGATGTCATCACGGCCTCCTGCTCAAGTCACCGATTATTCGATCTGTTTCCGTGTCACGGGAGTCCGAATACCCACAGGACTCCGCCCGCGGCGGTCGCGATACGCTGTTCGCCGTCCACCTCGAACGACATGGGGTTGGTGCGGACGCCGGCGCCGGCCTGGAAGTCCCATAACGCCTCCCCCGTCTCCGCGTCGAGGGCGAAGATGTTGCCCTCGTTGCTTCCGCCGAAGACGAGGCCGCCTCGCGTGGCCATCACGCCCGCCCACGGCGGAGAGAGCAGGGGGAACTCCCACTGCAACTCTCCCGTGAGCACGTCGAGCGCCTTGACCGCCCCGCTCGCGTCGTCTCCCGAGAGGGCCTGTTCTCCGCCGCCGAGAAACGGCTGCCCCGGCTCGTACTCGACCTCCGCCTTGTAGTAGATGGCGCCCATGATCCGGGTCGCCTGGTAGAAGAGGCCGGTGTCGGGGCTGTACGAAGGACTGAACCAGTTGGCCGCCCCCTGAAGGCTGGGCCAGACGAGGTTGCCCTCCTCGGTCGGTTCGGTGCCCGGGATCACGATCGGGCGCCCGTTCTCGTCGAGGCCCTCGGCCCACGTCTGCTTCGAGTACTCCACGCCGTGCAGGAACTCGCCGGTCTCGCGGTCGAGCACGTAGTAGAAGGCGTTCCGGTTCGCCGTGACGACCAGCTTTCGCGGTTCGCCCTCCCATTCGGCGTCCACGAGCACCTGGATCTGGTTCGCGTCCCAGTCGTGCGTGTCGTGCGGTGTGTACTGGAAGTACCACCGCATCTCGCCCGTGTCGGGATCGAGCGCGAGGATGGAGTTGGTGTGCAGGTTGTCTCCGGGACGCGCGTCCCCGTTCCAGTCGGGGGCGGGGTTCCCCGTGGGCCAATAGAGGACGTCCAGCTCCGGATCGTATGAACCCGTGAGCCACGTCGAGCCCCCGCCGTGCTCCCAGCTGTCGCCGCCCCACGTCTCGCTCCCGGGCTCGCCCGGCCGCGGGATCGTGAAGGTGCGCCAGACGAGGTCTCCGCTCTCGGGGTCATAGGCGTCAACGAAGCCGTTCGCGCCCGCCTCCGCGCCCGACACGCCCACGATGACCTTCCCGTCGAGTGCGAGCGGCGCCGTCGTAATCGAGAATCCCAGGAAATTGTCCGCGACGTCCACCTCCCAGCGGACGGCGCCGGACCGGGCGTCGAGGGCCACGAGGCGGGCATCGAGCGTACCCACGAACACCGTCTCGTCGAGGATCGCGACGCCGCGATTCACTCGGGGAAAGCCGATGTTCTTCGTCGAAGACGGGACCTCGGCGGACCAGTGCCAGAGGCGGCGGCCGGTGCGCGCGTCGAGCGCGCTCACGTCGCTCGGCGGCTCCGTCACGTACATCACGCCGTCGACCACGACCGGTGTCGTCTCGATGAGCCCGCCGCTCATCTGGTAGGCCCAGATCACCTTGAGGTCTCCGACGTTGCCGCGGTGGATGCGGTCGAGCGTGGAGAAGCGGTGCGAGGCGTAGTTCCCCGAGTAGGTCAGCCAGTTGTGCGGCTCGTCGTCCGCGTTCACGAGCCGCTCGAAGGATACCTGTGCGGCCAGGGGCGCGAAGGAGGCGCTGCACAGAAGGGCCGCCGCCGCGAGCGCGGAGGCCGTGACAGTTTTCATGATCCGTCTCCGAGGTCGGCCAGGAAGGCGACGAGGTCGTCGATGTCCGCTTCCGTCATCTCCTCCACGGCGGGCATCAGCGAGTGATCGAACTGCTTCTCGAGCTCCACGAGGTCTTCCTTGCGAAGCGACACCGCGCGGCCGGAGATCGAACGCAACTGGATCGTGAAGGCGTCTTCGTTCACGCGCATGCCGGTGATGACGCGGCCCTCGCGCGTGACCGCGCGGACCGGCAGGTATCCCCTGAATCCGCGCAGGATGCCTCGCCTGGAGACCGGCAACTCCGACCCGGGCGTCCGCAGCGATGCGTAGAGGTAATCGACGCCGCGCCGAAGCCCGATGCCGGTGAGTTCGGGGCCGATCCCCGTCCCACGGCCGTCGACGACGTGGCAGGAGTAGCAGTCGCCGGTGGAGGCGAACACCTCCTGCCCCCGCTCGGCGTCCCCCGCGACCTCCGTGACGACGTCCTCTGCCAGCGTGCGGACGTAGGCGGCGATGAGGTCGACCTCGAGATCCGACACCAGGTTGGACCTCGTCCCCGGCATGCCGGTACCGGGGATCCCGCCCCGGATCACCTCGACGAGCGATTCATGGTCCGGCGCGCGGGGCAGGGTGGGGCGCGCCAGGCTCGGCCCCTCTCCCCCCTGGCCGAGCATGCCGTGGCACCGGCCGCAGTGAGCCTGGTAGAACATCTCCCCGCGCGCGAGACCGGCTTCGGTGACCTCGGGTTCCTCCTGGGCCGCAACCGGGCCGGGCGCCGCGAGCACGCCTGCTGCGAGCGCGAGACCGCAAAGACTAATCAACGTAGCGGCCCGGTCGGGCGTCACGGAACCAGCGCTTCCGGCTCCAGGACCCAGCGCGTGAGCCATTCCACGTTTCTCGACATGAGATCTCGCTGGAGACGGGGAGATCTAACACCATGCGGCTGATCAGGATAAAGTACGAGGGTTGTCGGCGCTTTACCGATGGCGCGGACGGCCTCGAAGAATTGAATACTCTGTTCGGCGGGCACCCTCTCGTCCCTCTCGCCCACCTGGATCAGGAGCGGTGTCGTCACGTTTTCAACATGACGGTACGCGGAGCGCTCCTCGTAGAGATCCCAGTCCTCCCACGGCTTCGGACCCAGATAGGTGTGGTAGAATTCGGGGATGTCCGTCTGCGAGTACATGGAGATGAGGTCGTTCGCGCCGGCGCCCGCGCTCGCGGCCCTGAAGCGGTCGGTCTGCGTGATCCCCCAGTAGGTGTGATGACCTCCGAAGCTCCATCCGCTCACCGCGAGCCGTTCGGGATCCGCGATCCCGCGCTCGACCATGGCGTCCACCCCGGAGTCGATGTCGACCCAGTCCCGGCCCGAGATGTCGCCGCGGTTGAGACCCCGAAAGCGCTCGCCGTAACCGCTCGAGCCCCGGTAGTTCGGCTGCAGGACGGCGAACCCCATGCCGGCGTACACCTGCACCGGGTAGGCGCCGCGCGTGGCGTTGAAACGGTCCGATGAGATGCCGGAAGGGCCGCCGTGGATCACGAGGACCATTGGGACGCGGTCCCCCTCGTCGTACCCGGCGGGGAGCGTGAGCACGCCTTCGATCTCCTCTCCCCCGGCCCGCGAAGGCCACGACTCGACCCGCTGCTCGCCCAGCGCCAGGTCCGCCACCTGCGGGTTCAGGTCGGTCAGCCGCTCGGGGCGGAAGGTGTCTATCGGAGTGATGAAGAGGTCCGGGGGCGTCATGCCGTCCTCGGCGGTGAAGGCGAGGAAGCTCCCGTTCGCGGACGCCGAGGCGCCGGAGTAGTAGCGCCGGCCATCGGTCAGATCGCTTGGCGGGCCCGCCGCGGCGCCGCCGGCGAGGGGGATCCGGTACACCGTGGCTCCGGTGCGCCGGGCCGCGGAGACGATGAGCCGCGACCCATCGACGTGGACGAGGTTCGCGTTCGCGTCCAGGCCGGCCGTGAGCGAAACAGGGTCCAGCGCGCCGCCGTCCGCGCCGAACGGCACTCGCCACAGTTGCCGGTTGTAGGTTCCGAGGAGTTGCCCCGTCCCGGAAACGATCAGTCCCGATTCATCGTCCCACGCCACCGGATTCTCGCCGCCGGGCATCGACGTGACGCTCCGGGCCTCCGCCTCCGCGCCCGCCTGGACGTACGTCGCCCCGTAGTAGGTCGTCCTCAGCACGGGCGACGAGCGCGCCCCGAACGCGACGGCTCTCGAGTCGGGGGACCAAACGAAGGACACCACGTGGAGACCGTCCGGCGACCATCGCACCCCCTCTCCGGCCACATCGTCCTCGAGTTCGGCGACGTGGAGTCGCGACCACTGGTCCGTGTAGACGGAGTCCCAGACCATCGGGCGTCCCCGCACCTCCTCGAGTTCGCGGTCCGCCTCCGTCGCGGGCGGGCTCGCCACGAAGCCGAGCCGCGCGCCATTGGGCGCGAAGCGGAAGCTCCCGACCGAAGTCTCGTGGGACGTCACCTGCCACGCCTCGCCGCCGTCGGGCCGGATGCCGTAGACCTGCCTCACCCCTTCGCGGTCCGAGGAGAAGGCGAGCCATTCTCCCGATGGGTGCCAGGCCGGTGAATCGTCGGACCCGGGGCGGAAAGTGAGCTGACGGACGTCCGCGGGGCCGCCCGCGGCCGGTACGACCCACACGTCGGTTTCCTGGCGGTCCTCTCCCATGTCCCGTGCCGTGACGACGTAGGCCACCCACTGTCCGTCCGGGCTCACGGAGACCTGCGACAGGCCCTTGAGGGAAAGGACATCCTCGACCGTCATCGGACGGCTCTCCTGGGCGAACAACCCGGTGGAGAGGAGGATGGAAAGAATGGAACCCGCGGCGAGAACCCGGGAACCGGGGAAGATGACGTCACGCATGGCACACCCCTGACGTTGGATAAGCATCGTTACTCTTCGCCGCTGATGCCCTGATAGAGCAGGATGAACGCCGCCGCCTGCACGACGTGGTACAGCGCGTTGTGGTCGAACCAGACGGGGTGGATCGGGATCTGAAGTTGCTGGATGGCCGCCGCCGCGAAGGTGAGCCCGAAGCCGATCAGCGCCCGCCGCCGGCTTGCGGTGGGGCGGCGACGGTAGGCCTGCGCGAAGCGCACCGTGAGATAGATGACGGCCGGCAGATAGAAGGCGATCGCGACAACGAACGCCTGCCATCCCGCCAGTACGATGGCGACGCAGGCGACGTAGGCGAGCCCGGCGATCCTGGTGATCCACCGCGTACCCCCGGGCTGGCCACCGATCCGTGCGCCCAGGCCCCAGGCGGCGAGTCCCGTAGCCCCCACCGTGAGGATCGTGGCGGGCCAGAGGACGCGGTACCCGAGGGTCGCGGCGTCCCCGAAGAAGCCGTGCACCGTGCCGCCGAAGAGGGCCGCGGCGCCGGAGCCGGCGAAGAGTCCCATCGCCCACGGGCGCAGATCGGCCCTCACGTGCGAGCGCGCGAGCCACACCAGCACGGCGCAGAGCAGGGTGAGCCCGTAGTCGGTCAGCGTGACGGCAGGTTCGGTCAAGGCGCCTCAACCTCCGATCGCGGAATGGGTTTTTCCCTCTCTGATCGGTATTGTCCGACCATCGTCCGGGGCAATACTCAAGCGAAACCGTCGCACAGGAGGAGCCGTGTCTCGATCCCCGCGATTCGTCCGAAAGCGCCACGCAGGGCACGCCGTCATCGGACTCCTCGCCCTCGGCTGCTCGCCCCCCGGCGGCGGAGTCGTTGACGGCCGGATCCCCCTCACGCTGGAGAACATCTTCACCGCCGCGGGGGGCGCCGGACGCGCCGTGCTCTCGCCCGACGGATCCGTGCTCGCGGTGGCCGGACCTGTCGACGGCGCGGGGGGACGCGCGATCCACCTTGTCCCGACTTCGTCGACGGGGCCGGTGGCGGCCGCCGGAGGAGAAGCCGCGACGTCATGGCTCCCCGGTGGCGCGCAGACGTGGTCCCCGGAGGGAGGGCGGTTGGCCTTCATCGCCGGAGGAAACCTCGTCGTCGCCGAGGCGGGAACCTCGGACCGGGTGGTCGTGGTGGAAGGCGCGAGCGGCCTTCGGGCCCCCGCGTGGTCGCCGGACGGAACGATGCTCGCCTACTACTCCACGGCGTCCGGGTCACAGGACATCTGGCTCGTCGACGCGGCCGGGGCGGCGCCGCCGCGGCAACTGACGACCGGCGCGGCGGAGGCCGGCGACAGCCGCTTCAGCCCCATGTGGTCGCCGGACGGCCGGTGGATCGCGTACATCTCGAACCGGGCCGACTGGTGGCACGACGACGTGTGGCTCGTCGCCGTGGCGTCCGGCGGGGCGCACCGGGTCTCCTCTTCGCTCATGGCTTCCTCCAGTCCCGTCTGGTCGCCGGACGGATCGAGACTCGTCCTGATGGGGACGTCCAAGGACGAATACTGGTACGAGGATCTCGCGTACCTGTACCGCATCGATCTCGATCTCACCGGCCCCGCGCCCCGCGCCCTGCGGGAAGCGCCGCTCGACATGCAGGTCTATGCGACCGACGCGATCATGCGCTTCGACCCCTTCTGGTCCGGCGACGGCGAGCGCATCTACTTCCCGTACCAGCAGCGCGGCGCCTTCGACCTGTGGTCCGTCCCCGCCTCGGGCGGCGTCGCCACGCGGGTTACGAACGTCGGCGGGTCGTGGTCGTCCCTGCACGTGACGAAGGACGGCGGCCGCGCCGTGTTCACGCGGGATGCGGCGACGGAGGGCAGGGAAGCCTGGCTTCTCGACCTCGGTGGCGGAACTCCGGCCCGGCTGACGGACTTTTTGCCGCACTTCGAGGGCGTCCAGCGGCCCGCGGAGATCTCCTTCCGCTCCTTCGACGGCCTGTACATCCAGGGGTTCCTCTACCTGCCGCCGGCGATCCGCTCCGCGCACGCGGCCGGCTCCGACCCGCCCGCGTGCCCGGCGCTCGTCCAGGTGCACGGGGGAGGGACGAACTCCTACACGCAGGGGACGAACCTCGTGGAGCAGTACCTCGCGAACGAGGGATTCGTCGTGCTCGCCATCAACTATCGCGGGGGATCCGGCTTCGGGCGCGAGTTCCAGGACCTCTCGGTCGAGGACTGGTTGAACGACCAGTCGAAGGACCCGGGCGCCGCGGCGGACTGGCTGCGCCGCCAGCCGTACGTCAACGGGCGCGTGGGCATCTACGGCGGGAGCTACGGGGGCATGCAGTCCATGTCCGCGATCACGCGCACGCCCGACAAGTTCGATGCGGCCGTCCCCATGCGCGGCATCTACTCCGAGTCGCTGACCCTCCCCTACGCGGACCGCCTGGGGAAGATCTTCACGATCACGGGACACGGCGGGACGCCCGAGGAGCGGCCCGAGATCTACGCGAAGAGCGAGACGCTCGACCGGATGGACCGCATCACCGCCCCCGTCCTCATCATGCACGGAGAATTCGACGTAAGGGCACCGTTCGAGAACTTCGAACTCGCGGTCGAGAGACTCGAGGCGCTCGGCAAGGAATTCGAATCGAAGACGTACCCGGAGGGGCACGGTTTTCGCGACCCCTCCAATTCGATCGACATGTACAGCCGGCTCGGGGCCTTTTTCGACAAGCACCTTGGAGGATGCCAAGCAGGCGGCACGTCTCTAGATTAGATGATTAGTCTAGATTAGATGATCAGAAAATAAGCGGTCCTGTTTGCAGGCACACTCGGGGCGTTACCCGGTAGCGGACATGGCCGTCTTTCACGGTCGGCACCGTCCCCGAAAAAGACGCAAGGCGAACCCATGGTGAAGCGCATTCGCACGACCTCCGGAAGCTCCGGTTTTTCTCGCTCCTCCCGTGCACGCACCGCGTTGCTCGGCTTTCTCGGTCTCGCGGTCCTCTCCTGTGGAGGGGGCGAGACGGCGGGACCACCGCCCGGGCCACCGCCACCGCCCCCCACGGCGACCGTGCCGGCGAGGATCACCCTGGACCCTGAGACGGTTGCCGTCGTGGCGGGGGATACGATCCGCGTGAGGGCGCGCGTCCTGAACGATCGGGCACAGCCCATCTCCGACGCGGTCGTGACGTGGGCGAGCAGCGATCCCGCGGTCGCGACGGTGGATGCGACCGGGCTCGTAACCGGGCTGAAGGAGGGCAACGCGAGTCTGACCGCCACTTCGGGCCCCGTCTCGAATTCCGCCCCGGTAGCGGTGCACAGCCTGGACCGCGCGACGCTCATGGCCCTCTACGTGGGCACGCGCGGAGGGGAATGGACCAATAACGACGGATGGGGGACCGACTCGCCAGTCGGGAGCTGGTACGGCGTGACGGCGAATGCGAACTCCCGCGTGACGGCGATGAACCTGAGGGAAAACGGCCTGAACGGGCAGCTTCCGGCGGACCTCGGCAGTCTGGCCTTCCTCACCGAGCTGGTGGTAGACGCCAATGAGAATCTCTCTGGCCCCATCCCCTCCTCCCTCTCCGCGTTGGGTTTGGAGACGCTCAACTACGGCGGCACGATGCTGTGCACGGTGCGCGACGAGGGATTCCAGGCGTGGCTGAACGCGGTTCCGACGCGCGAGGGCGAGTTTCTCGCCTGCAACGAGGAGCGGTCGGACCTGATGAAGTTGTACGAGGCCATGGGTGGAGAGACCTGGATCGAGTCCGACAACTGGGGGACCAGCGCGCCCTTGGGGAACTGGTTCGGCATCAGGGTGGATTCGACGGGGCGGGTAACCGAGATCCTCATGAGGGACAACAACCTCAGGGGGGAGATCCCGCCGGAGATCCAGTACTTCCCGTACCTCCGCCGGTTGCGCCTGGACTACAACCAGCTGGAGGGAGAGGTCCCACCGGAAATCGGCAAGCTCACGGAGCTTCGGCGGATGTACATCGACGGCAACAATTTCACCGGCCCGATTCCGCCGGAGTTCGGCAACCTCGTAAACCTGGACACCCTCTGGATGGGCGGGAACCAAATGAGCGGGCCCATCCCGCCCGAGCTGGGGAACCTCGCCAACCTGCTTGAACTCCACCTTTACGAAGCGGCGTTCGACGGTACGATTCCCGACGAGTTCGGAAATCTCACCGAACTGCAGGTTCTGCGCATTACGGAGACCGACATCGAGGGCGGCCTCCCCGAGAGCCTGGCAGCACTCGGGAAGCTCCGTCGGATACTACTCTACGAGAACGAGTTGTCGGATCCTCTCCCCTCGTGGCTCGGCCAGCTCGACAGCCTGCGGACCCTCTTCGTTTCGGGCAACAGGATCGAGGGACCCCTCCCGGCGGAACTCGGCCAGGCCGACAGCCTGCTCTTCCTCCTGGCGGACAACAACAGGCTCTCCGGCCCGCTGCCGCCGGACCTCGGCGACGCCAGCGAACTCTACCGCATATGGGTTCAGGGCAACCCCGACCTCTCGGGCCCTCTGCCCGAGAGCATGACGCAACTCGAGGAGTTCTTCGACCTGCGCGCGGACGATACCGGGCTCTGCATGCCGCAGACGCCGGCCTTCCGCACCTGGCTGGACTCGGTATACGTCAAGTACCGGATCCGGCTGTGCGGAGGGGAGGCGCACGCGGAGGCATACCTGACGCAGGCGGTGCAGTCACGGGACTATCCCGTGCCGCTGGTTGCCGGAGAGGAGGCACTCCTGCGCGTCTTCGTCGTGTCCGAACAGGAGACCGGGGCGATGATCCCGCCCGTGCGGGCCACGTTCTTCGTGGACGGGGCGGAGGTGCACGTGGAGGAAATCCCGGCCGGTTCATCCGTGATTCCGACCGAGGTGCAGGTGGGCGAACTCGACCTTTCGCCCCACGCCGTGATCCCGGCCGAGGTGATCCAGCCCGGGCTCGAGATGGTCGTTGAGGTCGACCCCGACGGCACGCTCGATCCAAATCTGGGCGTATCGAAGCGCGTCCCCGAGAGCGGGCGCATGGCGGTGGACGTACGGACCGTGCCCCCCCTCCTTCTGACCCTGATCCCCTTCGTCTGGACCGGGGACAACGACCGCGAGGCCGCGACGTTCGTGAGTACCGCCGACCCTGAAGATGAGTTCTTCTTTCAGACACGCACATACCTGCCGGTGACGGACATCGAGATCACGCGGCACGAGAGCGTGACGGTCGATTCGAACACCGGGGTAGACCTCCTGGCCGATGTCGGGCGCATCCGGGTCATGGAGCAGGGCATCGGACACTGGCACGGCATCATCCCGGACATCGCGGGCGGCACCAACGGCATTGCATGGCGCTCGGCGACATTCGTGCCCGACAGCCTTGCGTACCGCGGGAAGACCGCCGTCTCGCAGATCAACGCGGAGACCTTCGCGCACGAACTCGGACACAACATGAGCCTCCAGCATGCGGAATGCCGGGGCGACGAAGGCAACCCGGACGTGAGCTTCCCGCACGAAGGCGGACGGATCGGCGTGTGGGGCTGGGACCCGCGCGATGGCGGATCGCTGGTCGACCCATCGTCCACCGTCTTCGATTTCATGACCTACTGCGATCCCACCTGGGTCAGCGACTACTATTTTTCGAACGCGCTCCGCTTCCGGCTTCAGGATGCACTCGAGGTCTGGGAGGTTCCGGCCGCCACCCGGACGCTGCTCGTGACCGGCGGAGCCGACGCCGACGGTGCCCTCCGCCTCGATCCGGCCTTCGTGGTAGACGCACAACCGCTCCTCCCGCGCGCTCCCGGCCCTTACACCATGACCGGACGGCGCGCCGATGGAAGCGAGCTGTTTTCGCTGCGCTTCGGGATGGCCGAGGCCTGGGACGGGGACGGGGGTTCGGGGTTCACGTTCGCGCTTCCCGTGGATCCATCGTGGGAGACGGAGTTGGCGACCCTTTCCCTCTCCGGCCCCGGTGGAAGCGTGGAGATCGCGGAGGGAACGGCGCCGCCGATGGCGATCCTGCGGGATCCGGGCACGGGTCAGGTCCGCGCCATCTTCCGCGATCTGCCTGCTGGTCCGTTGGCCCAGAGCACGGCGGACGCCCGGGCTCCGGAGCCGGGGCTCGAAGTGATGGTGAGCAGCGGGCTCCCCGGCGCGTCCGCCTGGCGGCGCTGATTCGACCCTCGGCGCTCCTCCAGGCGCCGAGGTAGCGAGACACACGAGCGGGTCGGCCCCCACGCTCCGTCGCAATCCCTGAGGTTGCGGCGTGGGCGTGGGGGCTTCATCAGCGCTCCGCCCAAGCCACGCCTCAATCGGCGGGTTCGAGGCCCCCCAGGGTCCCCCCTCCTTTTTCCGTTGCCTTCCTCGGGACATCGGCTTGTCTGCTATCCGCGACCTTATCCAGATTATCGATATAACTTGTTAATCGATATCAAATGATGGGCTATAGAGAGGTGGAACCTGTCAGGAAGCTGACGGCGCTGTGCCTGACAGGCTCAACGCGAGGTCATCGTGAAACACACGGGTACCTGTTCCGGACCCTTCGGCGTCTCCACACCGGTGGCCTGCTTGCGCACCGCACGTTCGGTGGTGCTCGCCATTCTCGGCGTGGCCATTCTCTCCTGCGGCGGCGAAGACACGTCGGGGCCCCCGCCCGGGCCGCCGCCGCCCCCCCCGACCGCGACAGTGCCGGTCAGCATCACGCTGGACCCGGAGACGGTCGCGGTCGTGGCCGGGGACACGGTGCGCGTGCGGGCGCGCGTCCTGAACGATCGGGCACAGCCGATCTCCGACGCGGTCGTCACGTGGGCGAGCACCGACCCCGCAGTCGCAACCGTCGATGCGACGGGACTCGTGACCGGTCTGAAAGAGGGCAACGCGAGCCTGACCGCGACATCCGGGCCCGCCTCGAATTCCGCCCCGGTCGCAGTGCACAGCCTGGATCGCGCGGTCCTCATGGACCTCTTCACGGGCACGTTCGGGGCCGAATGGACCAACAATGCCAACTGGGCGTCCGACGAGCCGGTCGGGAGCTGGCATGGCGTGACGGCGAACGAACAGTCCCGCGTGACCGCGCTCAACCTGAACGAGAACAACCTGAACGGTGAGTTGCCTGCGGACCTCGGCGACATGGCGTTCCTCACCGAGTTGATCGTGAACGGGAACCCGGACCTCTCGGGTCCGATTCCGTTCTCTCTCTCCGGACTGGGCATCCAGCAACTCCAGTACGGCGGCACGATGCTCTGCACGGTTCGGGACGAAGACTTCCAGGCGTGGCTGAGCGCGATTCCCACGCGCGACGGCGGGTTTATCGCCTGCAACGAAGAACGCTCGGACCTCATGAAGCTCTATGACGCCATGGGCGGAGAGAGCTGGACGGAGTCCGGCAACTGGGGGACCGACGCGCCCCTGGACGACTGGTACGGAATCGCGGTAGACGATTCCACGGGGCGGGTCATCGCCATCGATCTGAACCGCAACAATCTGTCGGGAGAAGTCCCGACCGAGATCCAGTACTTCCCGCACCTGCGGGTCCTGCGGCTGGATTACAACCGTCTCGAGGGAGAGGTCCCGCCGGAGATCGGCCTTCTCACGGAGTTGCGGCGGATGGACATCGACGGAAACGAGTTCACGGGCCCCATCCCGCCGGAGATCGTAAACCTCGTGAACCTCCGGGTACTCTGGATGGGCGGAAACCGGATGTCCGGTCCCATCCCCCCCGCGATGGGCAACATGGACAGCCTCCGGGCGATCCAGCTGAACGACAACATGCTCTCGGGCCCACTGCCGCCGGAACTCGGCGACGCCGCCGCGCTCGAGGCCCTGTGGCTCCAGAACAATCCCGATCTGTCCGGACCTCTGCCCGAGCAGTTCACGTCGCTCGAGGAGCTCGATCAACTGATTACGGCGGGCACGGACCTCTGTTGGCCCCAGACGCCCGAGTTCCGCGATTGGCTGACCTTTACCGTCCACAAGTGGCGCATGCCTGGGTGCGGAGCGGAAGGACACGCCGAAGCCTACCTGACGCAGGCGGTACAGTCGCGTGAGCATCCCGTGCCGCTGGTCGCCGGTGAGAGCGCGCTTCTGCGCGTATTCGTCATGTCCGAGCAGGAGACGACGGCCACGATTCCGCCCGTGCGTGCCACATTCTTCGTCGATGGCGTGCAGGCGCACGTTGTGGACATCCCCGCCGGCTCGTCGGCGATCCCGACCGAAGTGCAGGTCGGCGAACTCGACCTGTCGGCGAATGCCGGGATTCCGGCCGACGTGATCCAGCCCGGGCTCGAGATGGTGGTCGAGGTCGATCCCGATGGGACGGTCGATGCGGCCCTCGGCGTAGCGAAGCGCATCCCCGCGGAAGGGCGGATGGCGGTTGATGTCAGGGCCGTTCCCCCGTTGCATCTGACGCTCGTGCCGTTCGTCTGGACGAGGGATAACGACCGCGAGGCTGCAGCGCTCGTCGCAAACGCCGACCCGGAGGACGCGATCTTCTGGCAGATGAACAATCTGCTACCGGTGGGCGAGCTCCGGATCACTCCGCACGAAGTGGTGACGGTGGACTCGAACGACATGTACGAACTCTTGGCTGATATGCAACGGATGCGGACGATGGAGGATGGGGTCGGGCACTGGCAGGGTCTGATCCCGGACCCCGCTGGCGCCTTCGGCCTCGCCTACCTTGGAGCACACTCCAATCCCGTCCGCGGAAAGATCAGCATGTCGCGGGTCGACGAGGGGACGATGGCTCACGAACTCGGGCACAACCTGAACCTGAGCCACGCGGAGTGCAGGGGGGACGAAGGCGGCGCGGATCCGACGTACCCCTACGACAACGGATCGATCGGCGTCTGGGGGTATGATCCGCGTGACGGCGGGTCGCTCGTGCCGCCCGGCGCCGCTGACCTGATGACCTATTGCCCCAACAAATGGGTGAGCGACTACTATTTCTCGAACGCGCTGCGCTTCCGGCTCCAGGACCCGCATGAGGTTCAGGCGTCCCGCGTGCCGGCAAGGGTCATCCTCGCCTCCGGCCACGTGGGCGCCGACGGGACGCCCCACCTGGATCCCGCCTTCATCGTGGAAGCGTCCCCCGTTCTTCCCACGTTGCCGGGGGCGTACCGGCTGGCTGGGAAGCGGGCGGATGGAAGCGAGCTTTTCGCGCTCAACTTCGATCCGCAGGAGGTTTGGGACGGAGACGGCCGTTCCGGCTTCACCTTCGCGATTCCCGTGGAATCCGAATGGGAGTCGGAACTGGCGAGCCTCGCGCTCACCGGGCCGGGCGGCCGGGTCGAACTGCGGGAGGGGAGCGAGCCCCCGATGGCGATCCTGCGCGACCCGGGGACGGGGCAGGTCCGAGCCATCTTCCGCGATCTGCCTTCCGGCCCACTCGCCCGGAGCACGGCGGATGCGCGCGCCCCGGAGCCTGGGCTCGAAGTGATGGTGAGCAGCGGGCTCCCCGGCGCGGCGGCCTGGCAGCGCTGATTCACGGCGGCAGTTCCGGCTTCACGTTTGCGCTCCCGGTCCAGGCGGAGTGGGAGTCGGAGCTGGCGAGCCTCTCGTTCTCCGGCCCGGGGGGCAGCGTCGAGATGCGGGAGGGGAGCGAGCCGCCGCTGGCCATCCTGCGCGATCCGGAGACGGGGGAGGTGCGCGCCATCTTCCGGAACCTGCCGGCCGGACCGCTGGCCCGCAGCATGGCGAACGCGCGCGCGCCCGAGCCGGGCCCGGAGGTGCTGATCAGCCACGGTATCCCCGACATGGCGGCCTGGCGTCGCTGACTCCAGCTTCTCAAGGGTAGGGATTCTCTCAGGAGTGGATTTCCCGTTGAGGAGGTAGCACTCATGCGATGGCATCCGGCTTCTCCGTCCTCGGCCCCGCGCCGGCGCACTCCGGCGCTCCTTTCCCTCGGAGTGGCGGCGCTGGGTCTCGCGCTTTCGCCCTTCAGCGGGGCTGGACAGTGGACGAACCGTTATCCGAAGGTCGCGGGGTACGGCCACCACGTGTACCTGGAGGGCTATGAACTCCCGCTGCTCACGGCGGGGCCCATCGATCCGGCGCCGTCGCCGGACGGAGGGCGGGTTGCCTTCGCCTCGCGCGGGTGGATCTGGGTCATGGATCTGTCGAACGGCGTGGCGCGGCGGCTGACCCGCGGTGGCGGTATCGACGCGCGGCCGGCGTGGTCTCCGGACGGGGAACTCATCGCCTTCGTGCGCGACGATACGGAGGACACCGAGATCGTATGGGTCGCGGCGTCCGGCGGTGCTGAACTGGGCCGCGTGGACAGCCCCGGACTCGAACTCGACCCCGCGTTTTCCTCGGATGGCACGAAGATCTTCTACTCGTCCGCCGAGTCGGAGGCCGGGACTCTCGATCTGTGGGCGGTGGACGTCGCGAGCGGCGTCCGCCGGCCCGTGACGGACGCGCCGGGGATTGAACTGAAGCCCCAGCCGGGCGAGCGCGCCCTCGTCTACCTCCGGAAGGGCGGCGGACGCGATCGCGTCGTCGTGCGCTCGGGTGACTCGACGGAGCCGCGGACGCTCATCGAGGGGAGCATCGCATCCATGGCGCGTCCCGCGCTGAGTCCGGACGGGTCCACCGTCGCGGTCAACTGGCCTACGCAGGAGGGTTGGGAACTCCGTCTCCTGAACGTGGACGATCCCGGCCCCTCGATCCTCCTCGCCGGGGGACTCCCCCTCACGCCGGCCTGGGGAGCGGGCGGCGAGTGGGTCTGGTTCTCGGAGGCGGACGATCGGGAACGGCTCCGGCTCAAGCGGGTCCGCGCCGACGGGGGGCCGGTCGAGGAGGTTGCTGTTGCCGGGTGGGACTGGGGCGAGCCCATGACGACGCTTCGGATCCGGACCACGCTGGCGGAGGGTGGGGCTCCGGCACCGGCTCGGCTCGAAGTGGTGGATGGTGCCGGCCACCCTGCAGTGCCCGACGCGTCCGCCGCCCGCTTCGACGGACAGAGCGGGCGCGTGTTCTTCTATTCGCCGGGCGTGATCGAGATCACGGTCCCGGCCGGGGAGGTCGCGGTCTCAGCCGTTCAGGGACTCGCGACGCCCGAAGCCTCGGCGACAGTGCAGGTGGACGGCGCGTCCGGCATCGCGGAGGTGGAGGTCGTGCTCTCTCCGGTGTGGGACGCCCGGGCTGCCGGCTGGAGTTCGGGCGAGCATCATTTCCACCTCAACTACGGCGGTCCGTACGACCTCTCGCCCGAGGACCTGCCGCCGATGATGGTCGGAGAGGCGCTGGACTTCGCCACCCCGCTGCTCGCGAACCTGCACAACCGGTTCGAGGACCAGGACCTGTGGACGTGGAGGACGGCCGCCGGACCGCCCTTCGTGCGCTTTGGTCAGGAAGTCCGATCTCACTTCCTTGGACACCTCGGACTGATCGACATCGATGACCTGTTCTGGCCGTGGGTCTGGGGCCCCGGCTACCAGGTCTACGGGTCGGACGACCGCGCGAACGCCGAGCCGCTGCGTCATGCGCGCGCGCAGGGAGGTTTCCAGTACTACGTGCATCCCGTGAGTACGCGGGGCATGCCACGCGAGACGCCATGGGCGGAAGCTGCACTGGCCGATCTCTACGGGAGCGCGCCGATCGAACTCGTTGTCGACGCCGTGCTGGGCGATCTCGACGCGCTTGAGATCGTCTGCCTGTGGAGCGACGAGGTCCTCACCTCCCAGATCTGGCACGTGCTGCTGAACGCCGGAATCCCGATCGCCCCATCGGCCGGGACCGACGTGATGAACAACTTCTACCGTACGATGGCCATCGGCACCTCACGCGTGTACGCACAGACGGGGAGCGCGCAGAACTGGTCGACCTATATGGACGCGCTCCGGAACGGTCGCAGCTTCGTGACAAACGGACCGTTCCTCGACTTCAGCGTCGGCGGGACGGGTCCGGGTCACGTCGTGACCGCCGGCGAGGTCTCGTGGTCGCTCGACGTCGCGACGGCAACGGAAGTGGAGCGCGTCGAAGTGCTCGTGAACGGCGAAGTGAAGTGGCATGGGGAGGGGCTCGACGGGCCCGGCTCGCGCACCTTCGAGGGCAGCCTGACGCTGCCGGAGGGAGGCTGGATCGCCGCGCGCGCCGTCGGCGGGGAGGCGCGCTGGCCGATGATGGCGAACTACCCGTTCGCCCATACCGGGCCGGTGTGGATCGAGAGCGTCGGCAGCTCCGATCCGTCGGCCCGGAGGGCGGCGGCCGCGGAACTCCTCGGCATCCTCCGCACGGCGCGCACGCGGCTCGTCGTGGGCTACGCGGGCGTGGACATCCCCAACCTGCTCGGTCGCTTCGACGCCGCGCGCGAGCGGCTGGAGGCGCTGGCCGCGCGATGATCGCGGACGACGCCGCAGCCCCCCGGCGCGCTCCGATCCGCCGTGCCATCGCGTTGATCATCGAGCAGCCCGGGCGGCCCGGGGGGCCGAACTCCGCGGACGGGCACGCGCGCTGGCTGCTCGTGCGCCGTCCGGATGACGATCCCGAACTCCCCGGCGTGTGGGGCCTCCCCGCGGGCTCGGACGCCGAAGGCGAGATGGACGACGCACTCGTCCGGCGCATCGGCCGCGAGAAGCTCGGTGTGGAGACCGAGGATCTCGGCCGTCTGAGCGAGGGCCACATCGACCGCACGGGCTATCGGCTCGATATGCGCCTGCACGCGGCCCGGATCGTGGCGGGCGAGCCCCGCGTACCCCAGCCCGTCCCCGGCGTCACCCAGTATTCCGAGTGGGGCTGGAAGCCGCCGGTCGAACTTCGGGACGGGGCACGCCGGGGGTCGCTGTGCTGCCGTCTCGCCCTGGCAGTCCGCGACAAGACCCTGCGTCAGCGCCGGGAGACGGCCGGTCGGGACCGCGTCAGAGCTTGACGTCGAGGCGGCGTGCCGCAGCCAGAGGCGGAGCCGCGAGGCCGCAGGCCACGTAGGCGGCGAGCGAGAGCGCCATCGCCGGGAACACCTCGTGCACGGCGTCGGAGAACGGAACGACATCCCAGAACAGCAGCACCGTGAAGCCGGTCAGGAGCGAGGCGACGGCTCCCGCACCCGTACCTCGCCGCCAGAGCAGGCCGAGCACCACGGCCGGGAAGAAGCAGGCCGCATAAAGACCGCCGGAGAACGCGGTCAGCGTGACGATGCTCCCGGGCGGATTCAGCGCGAGCCAGGCCGTGATGATCGCGAACAGCGCGACCCAGAACCGCGTATGCGCCACGGCGCGCCCCTCATCCGCCCGCGGCCGGAAGAGCGAGATCACGTCCCGCTCCCAGGTCGACGCCATCACGAGCAGGACGCTGTCCAGCGACGACATCGCCGCCGCGAGCATGGCCACGAGGATGAACGCCGCCGGGAGCGCCGGCAGGATCCCCGCATCCCCGAGCAGCGTCGGCACGACGAGATCCGATTCCGCGAGCCCGCTGCCGATCACCGCATGGGCGTAGAGTCCGATGGGGAGGAGGAGGATGTACACGCCCAGGAACGCGATCGTCGACACGACGAGTCCCCGGCGCACCGCCGTCGGATCCGCGAGGGCGTAGAAGCGCGAGAGCTGTCTCGGATCGACGATGAACTTGAGCGTCCCCGCCACGATGATCCCGACGAGGACGGGGAAGGGCATGGCCGCGTCCCAGCGGAAGAGTCCCGAGGTGGCCGGCGCCGCGCGGATCGCGTCGATGGCGCCCAGCCCCCCGGCGCTGTTCAGCGTCCCCCAGAAGAGGAGGATGGCGGCGATGGACATCACGATCCCCTGCACCGCATCCGTCTTCACGACCGAGATGAACCCCCCGACCGCCGTATAGAGGACGACGACGATGAACACGAACCCGATCGCGCCCCTGTAGGGAATGTCGAGGAAGATCTCGAGCAGATTCCCGATCCCCTTGAAGACCGCGATCATGTACAGGAAGCTGGCGAAGATCACGATGACCGCCGCCAGGACGCGCGCCGCCCGGCTCTCGAAGCGGAACCCCACGTAGTCGGCGAGCGTGACCGAATCGACCGCCCCCGTGAAGGCGCGCAGCCTCGGCGCGACCCAGATCCAGGCCGAGAGGGAGAAGACGACGACGGCGGGCGCGAGCAGCAGCCACGGCGCCCCGTAGGTGTACGCCTGTCCCGAGAAACCGACGAAGCTGTTCGTGCTCGAGTAGGTCGCGAAAAAGGAGAGGCCGAGCACGACTCCGCCCATCGACCGCCCGCCGACGTAGTAGTCGGCCCGGCCCTTCGTCCCGCGGCGGCCCTCGATCGCGTGCCGCACGAGCAGGGCGCCGTACACGGCGAGGAGAGCCACCGCGATCCAGTGTGTCTGCAGCCAGGCCATTCGCCTCACGAGTCTCGAGTGCGGGGCGGTCCCGGGTCGGGTTCCGTCGGTCCACGGACCCGGTATCTGACTGGACCTCGCCTCCCCGGACAAGCCCCGGCCCCGGGTCCCGGGTCGGACCACACCCTTTGCGTTGCCCCGTCAATCTCCTCGCGCAAGGTTGGATTTCGCCGCCCGGTGCTGGTCGGTGACGCGGGCTGACATCAGGTCACGCTACCGTACGACGGAGGGATCGAAGTGGCACAGGCAACGAGTACCGCGAGTCCCGGAGTCCGGACCCGAGAGCGGATCCCCGAGCAGGGAATCGACTGGGAGACGCTGGAGAGCGAACTGCTCGGCCGGAAGGCGATCGACTACGACTGGAAGAACGGTCGCGTCCCTTACCTCGTCTACTATGTCAATGAGGCGCTGAAGCGGGTGCAGGATGCGTCGCACGCGATCTACTCCGTGGAGAATGCTCTCTCGGGCCAGGGTTCCTTCCCGAGCGTCGGGGCGATGGAGGAAGAGGTCATCCAGATGGGCCTCGACCTCTTCAACGCGCCCGAAGGCGCGGCGGGTCAGTTCACCTCCGGAGGCACGGAGAGCATCTTCCAGGCCGTGAAGGTCGCGCGCGAAATGAAGCGCGAGGCGCGTCCCGACCTCGGCCGGCTCAACATCGTCGCCGCCTACAGCCGGCACCCGTCGGTGGACAAGGCGGCCCAGATCCTCGACCTCGACATGAAGTACGTGGACTGTCGGCCGGACTACCGCGCGGACGTGGACGCCATCCGAGACGCCATCGACGAATCCTCCATCTTCATCTACGCCGGGGCCCCCACGATCTACTACGGGCTCATCGACCCCATGCGGGAACTCGGTGAACTCGCCCTCGAGACGGGCGTCCGCCTGCACTCGGATGCCTGCTACGGCGGCTTCATCTCGCCCTTTGCGCGGGACCTGGGTTACCCGGTCCCCGACTTCGACCTCTCCGTGCCGGGCGTGTCCAGCCTGTCCGCCGACCTCCACAAGTTCGGCTTCGCGCAGAAGAGCGCCTCGCTCGTGCTCTTCGCCGACGGCCACGATGTCGAATACGCCCGGTACGTCGTCCGCGACCTCGCCGGCGGCTCCTACGCCTCGGCCACCGCCCAGGGCTCCCGGCCGGGCGGCGCGGTGGCCTGCGCGTGGACCATGCTCCGGCACATCGGCCGGGAGGGATACCGGGAGATCGTGCGCGGGATCATGGAGACGACCCGCGCGGCGATCGAGGGCGTCAGGGCCATCGACGGCCTGTACGTGTTCGAGCCCGAAGGGGACACGAACCTCTTCCGTTACGATGTCGAACCCGGGGAACCGTTCAATATCTTCGCCGTCGCGCGACTCATGAATGAGCGGGGCTGGATGATGGGACAGCACCGCGAGCCGCCCGCCATCCATCAGCCCATTACATCCGTCCACACGCCCGTGCTCGGCGAATACCTCTCGGACCTCGAGGCGTGCGTCGCCGTCGCCCGGCGCGACCGCCTCCAGGACACGTTCCTCGACGGCACCTACTAGGGCAGCCGCCTACCAACCAGGGAGGCAGAATGCCGGCCGGAGCGCTCTCCGCGGTGGTGATCGCGATCCTTACCCTGCTCGGGATCGGTACGCGCTACTACGTCCACGGGGATCTCAGCGCCATTCATGGTCTGTTCAGCCTGTTTTTCTCCACGAATCTGCTCATCTGCTACTGGGAGGCGTGTCTACAACTGCGGCTGGACTACATCGAGAAGCGCGCCGTGTATTGGCGCGAACGGCAGCGCGAGACCGGCCGGACCCCGGCGGTCGAGTTCCTGACCACGAGGGTGCCGCTGAGACGGATGTTCTCCCCGTCGGTCTGGGCGGACGCCTGGGCGACGTACTCGATGTTCGATGGATCGTATTCGGATCGCCGCACCTTCGGGTTCATCGTCGATATCGCCAACGGTTACTTCACGCCGGTTCCGACGCTGATCCTGTATGGGGCCTTTACCGTCGGTTTCCTGCCGGCTGTCGTCGCCGGCATTGTCGCCGCCATGCTGTTCTGGCAGTGGACGTACGCGTCGTCGCTCTACTGGGTCAGCTTTTTCGTCGCGGGGAGGCAGGCGCTCATCACGAAGCGGGAGCTCTTCGTCTACATTGGCGTCCCGAACGCCTTCTGGGTGCTATGCCCCGCGTTCGGATTGTACGTCTCCGTGCGCCTGATCCTGGACGGCAACTACGGCATTCTGGGTTTTTGATCGATGCTGCACGGGGCGAGACACGGATGGATCGAGGTCGTCGCCGGCGTCATGTTCAGCGGGAAGTCCGAGGAGTTGATCCGGCGCGTGCGGCGCGCCCTCATCGCCGGGCGGCGGGTTCAACTCTTCAAGTCCCACCTGGACGACCGCTACGGCGGCGAGTTCCGGATCTCGTCCCACGATGGCCGGCAGATCGACGCCGAGCCGGTGTCCAGTTCCGTACAGGTGGCCGGGAAGGTCAGTTCGTCGACGCAGGTCGTCGCGATCGACGAGGCCCAGTTCCTGGACGACGGGATCTGCGAGGTGGCCGACGCTCTGGCGGATGCCGGGATGCGCGTCATCGTGGCCGGCACGGACATGGATTTCCGCGGCGAGCCCTTCGGTCCCATGGGGCCGCTCCTGGCGCGCGCGGAGCGCATCGACAAGCTGCACGCGATCTGCGTCGCGTGCGGCGATCCGGCGACGAGGAACCAGCGTCTCATCGATGGGAAGCCGGCGCCCGCCGAGGGACCGACGATCCAGGTGGGAGGCGCCGAGTCCTACGAGGCGCGCTGCCGCCGTTGCCACGAGGTGCCGGAGCGGGACCGGGCCCAGCGGGAACTGCTGCCGAGACGTGACACGGAGGAATGGAGGGGGATCTAGATGAGAGCATCCACTTGGAGCACCGTTACGGTTTTCGCGGCGTCTCTCCTCCTGTTGCCCCCGGACGCCAGCGCTCGCCAGGCGGGCGGGGACCGGAATCCCGACCGGCCGGCGCACCGGCCCGCCGTGCCGGGCCCGAACGGGCTGGTCACGGCGGGCCATCCCCTGGCGTCCATGGCGGGTCTCCGCATGCTCATGGCCGGGGGGAACGCCGCCGATTCCGCCGTCGCGACCCTGGCCACGCTGAACGTCGTGCGGCCCCAGATGTCCGGGATGGCGGGGAACGGGTTCGTGACCCTCTACGACCGTGTCTCCGACCGCGTGTACTCGCTGGGGGCCACCGGCGCCGCTCCCCTGGCCGTCGATCCGGCGAGCCTCGAGGCCGACGAACTGAACAAGGGGATTCGCGCGGGCGTCGTCCCCGGACTGTTCGGGGGGTGGATCGCCCTGCTGGACCGCTTCGGCACCATGAGCCTGGCCCAGGTGCTCGCCCCGGCCATCGGCTATGCGGAAGACGGTCATCCGATAGAAGCGTCCGTCGTCGCGGCGATCGAGTCGCACCGGGACCTCTTCGAGAGCTTCCCGTCGAGCCGGCGGATGTTCCTCCCGCGCGGCAGGGTGCCCGAGCCCGGCGAAACGTTCCGGATGCCCGACCTGGCGAACACGCTCCGAAGAGTGGTCGAGGCCGAGCAGGAGGCGCTGGCGGCCGGCGGGACGCGGTCGGAGGCGCTCCGGGCCGCCTTCGACCACTTCTACCGGGGCGACATCGCCGAGGAGATGACCCGCTTCTACCGGGACAACGGCGGCGACTTCACCATGGAGGATTTCGCCCGCTACGAGCCCATCTGGGCGGAGCCGGTCCACACCACCTACCGGGGATACGACGTGTACACCAGCCCGCCGACGTCGCGCGGAGGGTTGGAGGTCGCGATGCAGCTCAACCTCGTCGAGGGGTTCGACCTGCGGGCCCTCGGGGCGGGCAGCGCGGAGACGATTCACCTGCTGTCGGAGGCGATCAAGGTCGCGAAGGCCGATGTCTACGCCTACGCGGCCGATCCCGCGCTGGTCGACGTGCCCGTCGACGACTTGCTCTCGAAGGACTACGCGGCGGCCCGGCGGTCCCTCATCGACCCGGCCCGCGTGATGCCGTACCCGGGGTCCGGGAATCCCGTGCGCGTCAACGATATTCAGGCGGGCGCGCGGACCCCCTCCCGAGCGGGGGCCGACCGGCGGCGAGGTCATCTTGGGGAGCAATCGTACGAAGGAAGCACGACCAGCTTTTCCATCGCCGACCGGTTCGGCAACGTCGTCGCCGCCACGCCCACGCACGGCGGGGCCTTCGGCACGGGGGTGGTGGTTGGCAACACCGGCCTGACCTTCAACAACGGGAGTCGCATCGGCTCGACATCGCCGTACCCCGACCACGTGAACTACGTCCGGGGCGGGCAGATCCCGATCCTCAACAACTCCCCCATCATCGTGCTCAGGGACGGGCATTTCCACGCGGCGCTGGGGACGCCGGGAGGCGAGACGATCGGCCAGACCCAGTTTCAGGTGCTTGTGAACCTCCTCGACTTCGGGATGCCGATCCAGGAGGCCATCGCGGCGCCCCGCTTCGCCCTGAGCGCGGAGCCGAACTTCTACATGCCCGGCGCCGAGGTCCGGTTCGGCCTCGAGGATCGACTGCCCGGCGACGTGGTCGGAGCGCTGGAGGGGTTGGGATACACCGTTGAACTCGCGCCCGGATACGCCTTCGGCAGCATCCAGGGCATCACCCTCGACGCCGTGACGGGCACGCTCATGGCCGGCGCCGATCCCCGCCGCGTCGCCTACGCCGTGGGTTGGTGAGGAATCCGGTCGCGGAGGATGTTGATGGGGGCGAGTTCCGGGCGGCGGCAGGCGGCGAGCCGGAGGATGAACGTGTCCACGAGGGCGTGCTGACCTGACACGCTCGCGTGGCTCACCATGTCGGTGAGGGCCATCCAGGCGGAGAAGGGTGGGAAACGGATTTCCCGCCACGTCTCGTCCCGCTCCTGGAAGGACGGGGTGTCCTTCATGTAGTTGTGGAAGCGTCGCATGAGACGGTCGTACGGACTGGAGTCCGCGAGCACCGCTTCACCCAGACCCGCCTTCGCGACCCCCCGCAGCAGGCCACCGCGGAGGCGGTCCACGGGCCCTCGCTGGAGCGAGCCGCCGTCCGCCACGCCGGCTTCGGCCCCGTAGCGCGCGAAGACGTCGGGGAACGTCCCCTTCGTACACCACACGCGGTCCTCGTCCGGGTTCACGTTCACGAAGAAACGAAGGATGCGGTCTCCGTCGGTCGCCCCGTAGGCGCCGGCGTCGAAGTGGATCAGCTCGTTGCTCGCGTGCGCGGAGAGGCCGCGGCCGCGTTCCTCGATCGGACGGAAGCTCGTCGTCCCCACCGTCCATCCCTCGGTGAGGGTGGGCAGGCACTCCCGCAGGAAGGCGCGGACCCTGGCCCCGTGCGCCGTGAGCGTGGTGAGGACGACGTCCCGCAGCCCTTCCTGCTCCTTTACGCCGCGAAGACGCCCGCTTTCCGGGTGGTAGCTGACGTTCTTCGCCTTCAACTGGCGGGGGAGTTCCCGACGCAGCCGGTCCAGGTCGCGATCCGGCGGGAGTTCCACCGGACAGACGGGGAAGAAGACGATCTCCCCCCGCTCCAGCGCATCGGCGAGATCGGGCCGGGGCCCCCGAACGGGCTCCGCCTCGGTGACCAGATCCCGCCCCCGGCTCAGTTGCCTCGACTCAGTTGCCCCGACACTAGTTGCGGGAGCCGATCGCCATCACCTCGAACCGCGCTCCGAAGAGGAGCGGTCCCGAACCGAGGAAGGCGCGCGCCGGGAAGTTCTCCGTGAAGTAGGTCCGGTAGACTTCGTTGAAGACGTCGTAGAGGTCGACGTTCGAGCAGAACACCTGCACGGAGACGAGGTCGTCCATCGTGATCCCCGCTTCCTCCACCGTGTTCTTGATCGACTCCATGACGAGCCGCGCCTCTTCCGCCGCGTCGTTCGGCGGACGGCCATCGACGAGTCCGAGCGACCCGGATACGAAGAGCAGGTCGCCCACCCAGACGGCGCCGCTGAAGGGCAGGACGCCTTCTTCGCTCGCGTGCCGCGGATTGATGTACTCACGCTGGGCCGAAAGATCGGAAGCCATGGCCGCGAAACCTCCGGTGGCAAGAAGTGAGACGAGGATGAAGCGCTTCATCGGTTGGTTCCTCTCGTTGGCTGTAGTTCGACTGTGACGCTCAGTTCGTGCCACCCGCTGCCTCTTCCTCCTCGGCGGCGAGCGCCTCGCGCGCCCGTGAAACGATGTAGGCCTGGATCAGCCGCACCTGCTCGGCATCGAGCAAGCCGTCGTATGACGGCATGCCCTGTGCTTCGCGGCTTCCCCCGAGCACGATCTCCTCGAAGTTGCGGTGCACGATGTCGCTCGACCGCTGCAGGTTCGGCATCGCTCCCTCGGAGCCGCCGCCCCCTCCGTGACAGATGCCGCAGTATTGCCCGTACACGTCCCCGCCGCGCGCCAGCGAGGCGGTATCCGCGGGCAGGTCGAGGTCGGGAACGTTGGGCGGACGCTTCCGCTGCGGCGTCGGCATGGGCTCCGTGCCGCCCAGCACGAAGGTGAAGATCCGGCCCTGCTGTTCGTACTGTGCGGCCTCACCGTAGGGAGAACCGCTCCGGCCACGCGCTCCACCCCAGCCGGCCGCCACGGAGACGTGCTGACGCCCGTCGACGAGATAGGTCACGGGGCCGCCGAGGATCCCCAGGCCGGTCGAGATCTCCCACAGCTGCTCGCCGTTCTCCGCGTCGTAGGCGACGAAGCGGCCGTCCCCTCCACCCTGAAACACGAGGCCGGTCGTCGTCGTCATCGTACCGCCGTTCCAGTAGCCGAGCTGGGGGACGGTCCAGCGCGCCTCCTGCGCCTTGGGGTCCCAGGCGACGAGGAACCCGGCATCGTCCCGGGCACCATAGCGGCTACTCAGCCCGAGGTTGCTCACGGCCGGCCCGTAGCTGTGATCCTCGATCTCGAGGTCCGTGAACACCCAGTCCGGCGGCTCGCTGCGCTCGACCCATCCCTCCTGAATCGGCAGGTACATGAGCCCGGTCTCCGGGTTGAAGGACTGCGGCTGCCAGTTGTGGCCCCCGAGGGCGGCGGGCGTGATGAGGGTCCACACCTCGGCGTGCACGGCCTCCGGCCGCTCCGCGGGCCTGCCCGTCTCGAGGTCGAGCCCCTCGGCCCAGTTCTGGACGATGTACTCCTGGCCGGAGAGGAACTCGCCCGTCTCCGCGTCGAGCACGTAGAAGAATCCGTTCTTCGGCGCCTGCATGATTACGCGCCGCATGCGTCCGTCGAACTCGAGGTCGGCGAGCGTCATCGGCTGCACGGCCGTGTAGTCCCAGTGGTCGCCGGGCGTCGTCTGAAAGTGCCACACGTACTCGCCCGTCTGCGGCCGCAGCGCGAGGATCGAGGCGAGGAAGAGGTTGTCGCCGCCTCCCGGGCTCCGATGGCTGCGGCTCCAGGGCGAGCCGTTTCCCGTCCCGATGTAGAGGAGGTCGAGGTCGGGATCGTAGATGATCGAGTCCCACGCCGTGCCGCCGCCTCCTGCGATCCACCACTCCCCGCTCCACGTCTCCGCCGCCATCTCCATCGCGTCGGACTCGAAGCCGTCCGCCGGGTTGCCGGGCACCGTGTAGGTGCGCCACACGAGTTCGCCGTCGTCCGCGTCATAGGCCGACACGTAGCCCCGGACACCGTACTCGGCTCCCCCGTTTCCGATGATCGCAAGCCCCTGCACGACGCGGACCGCGCCCGTGATCGTGTAGGCTTCGTTCGGGTCGATCGTGAGCGTCTCCCAGACGACGTCGCCGCTCTCGGCGTCGAGCGCGACGAGCCGGCCATCGATCGTGCCCACGATCACCTTGCCTTCGTAGAGCGCGACGCCGCGGTTCACCACGTCGCAGCAGGCGAGACGCCCGCGGATGCGCGGGACCCCCGGGTCGTGGCGCCAGAGGCGCTCGCCCGTCCGCGTGTCGATGGCGTGTACGACGCTCCACGGGGAGCTGATGTACATGATGCCGCCCACGACGAGCGGCGTGGCCTCGACGCCGCCCCGCAGCTCGATGTCGTACGTCCACGCAAGGCCGAGCTGGTCGACGTTGTCCCGCGTGACCTCCTCGAGCGTGCTGAAGCGGTCCTCCGCGTAGTTGCCGCCGTACGTGAGCCAGTTACCGTCGGGGCGTGCGGCTTCGAGCACCGCGTCGGTGACGTCGTCGGCGCTTTGAATGCTCGCCGGTTCGGGCGGCGGCGCGTCCGCGGTGCAGGCGGCGGCCGGAAGGAGGAGCAGCAGGGCGTGGAGTCGCGTGCGCATGGTCTCTCCCGGTCACGGGGGCGGGTGGCAGGGCCTCAACCCTAATGGTGTACGATCTTACACCGTCCGATGTCGCCGGTCACGGCCCGCTCAAAGAACCCTGAATCCCTCGCGCTGTGCCGCGGCGGAGAGCCGATCATCGCTGCTGACGAGATCGAACCGCTCCGGGTCTTCGGCCGCGGCGGTGAGCGCCGCCGCCAGCTGCAGGGCATCTGCCGCCCGCAGCGGGTGAAGCCGAAGCAGTCTGATCGCGCGGTTGCGTACCTGCTCCAGCGGCTCGATCTCCAGCCAACTCGCCGCCAGCCGCCGTAGTTGCTCAAGAGCCCGATCGAGTTCGTCGACTTCGAAACGGCGGTCCCGCCGGAGGCGGTTCAGAGCGGATGCGCACTCCACTCGACTCCCCCACCACGTCACAATGGCCGGATCGCGCCGGATCGTCGCGCGACGCTCGGTGCTGCGGGGTTCTTCCACGATGAGCGACACCAGTGCAGAGGAATCCCAGTATTTCACCGGTCGTCTCGGCGCTCTGCCACGATCAGATCGCTGGCGCTGGCTCCGGCCGTGAGCCGTACGAGGGGAGCTTTCAGAAAACGTTCGACGTCCAGAGGGGTACGAGGAGGAGCCGCGACTCCGCGGCGCACGAGTTCCGCGGCCCGCTGGTCGGCACCCAGGTCGTCACCGCGGCAGGGTTCGATTCGCGCAACGGGCTTCCCGCGATGCGTGATCAACACGGCTTCTCCGCGACGCACGTCACCCAGCAGTCCGCTGAGGGCGTTCTTCGCTTCGCTGACGCTGGCTCGTCTCATATAGCTATTATAGCCAGATGGATAATGCCTATCAAGCGTCGAGCGACACGAGCTAATTCGCTGAGTTCCCGGGCCGGAGGATGACCTCGCCGGGGAGTTCGTCGGTGAACTCGCCTTCGTCGATCGTGAACACGCCGTTCACCATCACGTAGTCGACCCCCTCGCTGAAGAGGTCCGGCTCGAGCACGGTGGCCCGGTCCCGGAGACGCTCGAGGTCGAACACGACGAGGTCCGCCTTGTAGCCTTCCCGCAGGAAACCGCGGTCCTCCAGCCCGATGATCCGTGCCGGGAGTCCCGTCATCGAGCGGATCGCGAAGGGCAGCGTGATCGCCTTCAGGTCTTTCACGTAACGAGCGATCTTGCGCGTGAAGGCGCCGAAATGGCGGGGGTGCGCACCGGGCCGCGAGGCGAACTGGGGCACGCCCTCGACGCCGCTCACGGCCGCGTCGGAGGCCGTCGCCGTGTAGTCCTGCCGGTAGTAGTTGATGATGTCCGCGTCGTGAATCCCGTAGCCGCGCGTCCAGGCTCCGCCGAGGACGTCGGGGTATCCCTCCAGCGCCATGTGCACGACGACCTCCTGGTAGGTCACGCCCATGCGTTGGCCCAGTTCCTCCAGCGTCCGGCCGACGTACGTCGAATCGGGATACCCTACCACGACCACGCGGTCCGGACCCCCGTTGTGGTCGACGATCCACTCGATGTCGCGGGCGACGAGAGCCCGGAGTTCAGGGTCCGCCCAGCGGCGTTCGAGGTGCGCTCGGGCGTCGTCGAAGATCCCCTCGCTGCCGTAGACCGGGCTGTCCCTGCCGCCGCTGGTGTCGACCGTATCGTGCACGAGACTCCAGCGCGGGATCATGGGTCGCGCGCCACCGCCGAACGTCTCGTACGGGTAGACGTCGAGGTAGACCTCGAGCCCCTCCGCCCGCGCCCGGTTCACGACCAGCGTGTCCTGCCCGGAGCGGCCGAAGCTGGAGCGGCCACGCGCCTTGTGGTGGCTCGCCACGACGCGGATTCCCGTCTCGCGGGCGATGTTCACGGTCTCCGCCAGCCCCTGGTTTCCGTCCACGGGCCATTCGTTCACCGCGCTCGGCAGCTCCCACAGCGGCATCGTCGCCTCGCTCCGCTGGTGCGCGACGTAAAAGCCGTCGTAGGGGGCCACGGCCCCGGCCAGCGCGAAGATTTCCTCGGGCGTGCTGAAGCGGGCGGGGCGGTACTCGACGCCGGCTCCCAGTCCCCAGGCCCCCGACTCCATTCCCTCGCGCACGAGCGCCTGCATGCGGGCGATCTCCTCCTCCGTCGCCGGGCGCTCGTAGTCGTCGCCCATCACCACGGCGCGCACCGTGCTGTGGCCGACCATGGGGACGAAGTTCAGTGCTTGTCCCATCTCCCGGAGTTCCGCGATCTCGGCGCTGATGGGCCATGCCTGATTGCGGCCGTCGGGCCCGCCGATGACCGTCGTGAGGCCCTGGCTGTTCAGGCTCTTCGCCCGCCGCGCCTCCAGGTTCCCGGAGGTCATGGCTCGGTCGGCGTGCGAGTGCAGGTCGATGAAGCCCGGCGACACGTACATCCCCGCCGCGTCCACGACCCGTCGCGCCGTCGCGCCATCGAGCCTTCCGATCCGGACGATCCGGTCGCCGTCGATGGCGATATCCGCCGCGAACCACGGATTCCCCGTGCCGTCGATCACGCGCCCGTTCCGGATGAGGAGGTCGTATTCCTGACCGGAAAGCCGGAGCGGGAGGGCGCCCGCCGCGAGGGCGGCGCTCGCGGCCATGAGGGCGGCGCATCGTGCGGTAAACCGAATCATGTCAATCACCCCGGGAGACTGGCGCAACGTTGGCGTCGGATGCTGACGAAGCGAACGATAACGCGACGGTTGCCCACAGGTCGAATCGGGGAGATATGTTTCGGGCCCTGACACCGTCCGATCCCGGGAGTCGAGAGATGCGTGAAGAAGGTCGTCTCAACGTGCGGTTGCTCAAATTCGTCCTGGCCCTGTTCGCCGCTTCGGGCGCGCTGGCCGCGGATTCGCTGGCCGCGCAGGGCCCGTTCGAGCCGATGGACGTGTTCGAACTCGAATACGCCGCGGATCCCCGGATCTCGCCCGACGGCGGTCAGGTCGTCTACGTCCGCACGTCGATGGACATCATGCGGGACGCGAAGAAGTCCGAGTTGTGGATCATGAACGCCGACGGGTCGGATCACCGGCGGGTGGGCGTGGGCGGGTCCCCGCGGTGGTCGCCGGACGGAAGCCGGATCGCGTACACGGACGACGGCCAGATCCACGTGCGCTGGATGGACACGGGGGAGGAGGCGACGCTCACGCAGCTCCTCGAGTCGCCGCGCGGGCTCCGCTGGTCGCCGGACGGGCGCTACATCGCGTTCAACAAGCTCGTTCCCTATCCACCGCCGAGCCTCACCCCGCCGCCGAAGCCGCCCGCCGGGGCGGAGTGGGCGGATCCTCCCATCATGGAGGACCGCTTCAAGAACCGGCAGGACGGCGTCGGCTATCTCGACTTTGGCTTCGATCACATCTTCATCGTTCCGGTCGAGGGCGGGACGCCGACGCAGGTCACGTCGGGCGATTTCCAGCACCAGAGCCCCGCCGCGTGGACCCCGGACGGCGCGAGCCTCGTCTTCTCGTCGAACCGGAACGAGGACTGGGTCCACGATTACCGGAACTCCGAACTCTACATCGTCTCGGTCGCGACCGGCGAAGTGCGCCCCCTCACCGATCGCCCCGGACCCGACCGGAATCCGACCGTGTCTCCCGATGGACGGCAGATCGCCTTCGTCGGCTACGAGGACCGCACCCGCACCTACCAGGTGAGCCAACTGCAGGTGATGAACCTGGATGGCAGCGGGCAGCGTGTCCTCACGGGCGATCTCGACCGCAGCGTATCGAACCCGGCGTGGGCCTCCGACGGGAGCGGGATCTACTTCCAGTACGACGACGAGGGGAACTCGAAGGTCGGCTTCGCCACGCTCGCCGGCGATCTCGAGGTGCTGGCGGAGGACCTGGGAGGCACGTCCTACGGGCGTCCCTACGGCGGCGGCTCCTTCAGCGTGGCCAACGACGGGAGTTTCGCGCTCAACCAGACGCGTCCCGAATCCCCGGGCGAGGTCGCCGTGGGCTCGAGAGGCGGAGAGGTGCGCCGCATCACGTCGCTCAACGAGGACTTGCTCGCGAACCGTCAGCTCGGCGAGGTCGAGGAGATCTGGTGGGACTCGTCCTTCGACGGTCGTCCGGTCCAGGGGTGGATCGTGAAGCCGCCCGATTTCGATCCGGACCGGCGCTATCCCCTCATCCTCGAGATTCACGGGGGACCCGTCTCGAACTACGGGGACCGCTTCTCGGCAGAGATGCAGCTCCTCGCCGCGGCCGGCTACGTCGTCCTCTACGCGAACCCGCGCGGAAGCACGAGCTACGGCGAGGAGTTCGCGGACCTCCTCTATCACAACTATCCGGGGCAGGACTACGACGATCTCATCTCCGGCGTCGATGCCGTGATCGACCGGGGGTACATCGACGAGGACAACCTCTTCGTCACCGGAGGGAGCGCCGGCGGCATCATGACGGCCTGGATCGTCGGCAAGACGGATCGCTTCCGCGCCGCGGTGTCCCAGAAACCCGTCGTGAACTGGATCAGCAAGACGCTCACCGCGGACAACTGGTACGGCTACTACCACAGCCGCTACGAGGGGCTCCCGTGGGAGAACCCGGACGCCTACTGGGAGTTCTCCCCGATTTCCCTGGTGGGGAACGTGACGACGCCCACCATGATCATCACGGGGGAGGAGGATCTGCGGACGCCGCTCTCGGAGTCGTACCAGATGTTCCACGCGCTGAAGCTGCGCGGGATCGACACGGCCGTGATCCGGCTGCCGGGTGCCTCGCACGACATGAGCCGCCGGCCGAGCCAGCTCATGGCGAAGATCGCGAACATCGTGGCGTGGTTCGACAAGTACCGCACGGTGGCGGCAACGAGCTGACGCCACTCGACCCTCACTCGATCCCTCGAACCCGGGAGATCCACCCATGACCGACTCCGGTCGGCCGCTGGCGGGCGTGCGCGTGGTCGCGCTCGAACAGTACATGTCCGCCCCCTACTGTTCGCTGCTGCTCGCGGATGCGGGGGCCGAAGTCATCAAGATCGAGCGCCCGGGTGCGGGGGATCCGCGCCGGTCCATCCCTCCGTTCGTCGAGCGGAACGGCGTCCGCATGGGCGTCGGGTTCATGGCCTACAACCGGAACAAGAAATCGCTCGCGCTCAACCTCAAGAGCGACGAGGGGCGCGACCTCTACCGGTCCCTGGTGGCGAAGTCCGATGTCGTGGTCGAGAACCTGCGGCCGGGGTCCGTCGACCGGATGGGGCTCGGCTACGAGGCGCTCTCGGAACTGAACCCGGGATTGATCTACGCGGCGGTGTCGGGCTTCGGGCGCCTGCCGGGGCGGGAGGGGCCGTACGGGGACTGGCCGTCGTTCGACGTGGTGGCGGAGGCGATGGGGGGCGTCATGCACATGATCGGCTTCGCCGACAAGCCGCCCTCGCCCTCGATCTACGGGATGCCGGATCTCTATGCGGGGATGGCCGCGGCGCACGGCATCTCGATGGCGCTCTATCGGCGCACGGTGACCGGGAAGGGCCAGTTCGTGGACTCCGCCATGTACGACGGCGTGCTGTCGCTGAACGAGCGCATGGTCTCGCTCGCCGCCAACACCGGGGCGCGGCCGAGGCGGGGCGATCCGCCCGGCTTTTATCCGCGTGGGCCGATGCCTGTGAGCGACGGGTACGTGGCCTTCACGATCCCCGATGACATCATGTGGCGCCGCTTCTGCCGCATGCTGGACCGCCCGGACCTGCTGGAGGATCCGCGCCTGGCCTCCCCCGACCTGCGCACCGAGCACCGCGCGCTCCTAGACGAAGTTGTCCGGCCCGTCTTCGCCGAACTGACCCGCGACGAGGCCGTACGGCGGCTCCAGGAGGTGGGCGTCCCCGCCGGGCCGGTGCAGACCTCCGATGACCTGCTCGAGTGTCCTCAACTCGAGGCGCGCGGGGTGCGGGTCACCGTGGACTACGACGGACTCGGGGAACTCCAGTTCGTCCGCACCCCGCTCCTCACCTCCGACGCCCCCGACGTCCCACTGCACCCGGCGCCGACCCTGGGCCGCGACACCCGACAGATCCTGACGGATGTGCTCGACCTCTCCGACGCAGAAGTGTCGCGTCTGGCGGCAGAATCAGTCATCGCTACCGGATCAGATGCAGTTCGGTCTGCCGCCGGAGCACCCAGCGGATCTCGCCGTCGAGCGTGATCTCCGCTTCTTCCTCCTGTGCCATGCGCACAGGCTGACCGTCCCATTCGGGCACCGGCGTCGTCACCTGGAGTTCGGTCGAGAACCACATGCCCGGGATCACGGGTGGATCGCCCCGGCCGGGTACGCCCGTCTGATAGTCCCACAGTCCGATCAGCGGGCCCGCGCCGTGGCCGTGGTCGCCGATCGGGTGCGTGTACATCGTCCCGTTGAGTCCCTCCGCCCGCATTTTCTCGAGGACCGTGGCGAGGATCTCGTTTCCGGTGCGGCCGACCTTCGTCTCCTCCAGGAGGATGTCCTGTAGGCGGTTCGAGTTCGCCAACGCCTGTCGCAGACCCGCGGGGGCGTCCGTCTCGCCTTCGTGGAGGACATAGGCCATGTGCTGCGTGTCCGTCGCGAGGCCGAGGGCGACGAGCCCGAAGTCGCAGTGGAGCACGTCCCCCCGCTCGATCACCGGCGCCGTCACGCCGCTCATGTCCGCGCCGCGCCGCTGCACCGACACCGAGGGCTGGAACCAGGAGTCGAGCCCCAGGTCGTGTACGCGCTGGCGCATCCACCACACGACATCGGCGGTCGTGGTTTGCCCGGGGACGATGACAACATCCGAGAACGCCGTGCCGATGATCTCGTGCACCACCGCCTGAATCCGGCGGTAGACCGGCGCCATCGAGGGTACGCGCATGGCGAGATACTCGATCGCCAGCAGCGGTTCGCGGACGACGCGCCTCGCGAGATCGGGGCCGAGCGCGGCCTCCATCTGTTCCCACTCGCCGGCGGACAGCCCGTCGGCGAAGTTGTGGTCGTGCGAGATGTTCACGGCGATCCGCTGCGGGTCGCGCTCGCGCACCATGTCGGCGAAGAGGTCCCACTGGTCCGCGCCCCACAGTTCCGCCTGGCGTCCGTCAGGGGCGGTGGCCGTGGCGCGCACGGCTTCGTACACGCCTCCCTGCGAACTGCCTCCGAGTGCGAGACGCTCGACGCCCGCCTCCGGCCCTCGGTCGTGGAAGATGTAGATGGTGCGGCGGCGGGCCGCGAAGGTCGTGGGGGAGACGAGGGCGGGGAAGACGGGATCCTCGTTGTACTCCCGCATGGCGATGACCCACATGTCCACGCCGTGCTTCCGCATGAGCATGGGCAGGTTCGTCTCGAGCCGCTCCGCCAGCCACGCCTGCTGCGTCCGCGCCTGCTCCCGAAGCGTCCCGAACGGCCGCTCCTGCCGATAGTCCCGCGCCTGCCCCTCCAGCGGCACCGCCGAGAGCCCGGGCATCCCGCCCAGGGTCAGCGCCATGGCCGCGACGCTCGCGATTGTCTTCATCTCCTGACCTCCGTTAATCGATGTCGCTGTCGACCGTCGCCCCATCCTCGGTCTCGAATCGCCGACATTCAAGCGCCCCCCCGAGTCCCTTCTTCCGGGAAGATCTCCCGTGTAGTCTTCAGAACCGCCTGAGGACCGTCCGCTGCAGGCATGGGAGGGACACATGACCCGGAAGCTCGCAAGGCCCCTGACACTGCTGGTGGCTGCCCTGGCGCTCGCGGAGGGCGCAGACCCCCCGGCCGCTGTGGGGCAGACGCTCGCGGTCACGGGGGCCACCGTCATCGATCCGCTGGCTGAGGCGCCGCTCGAAGACGGTGTCGTCGTGATGACGGATGGGCGGATCACGGCGGTCGGGGCGGCGGGCTCCGTGGACGTTCCCGCGGGAACGCCGGTCGTCGACGCGCGGGGCAAGTACGTCATCCCCGGGCTGATGGATGCGAACGTCCACCTCTACCTGAACCTGGACCTCGAGACCCTCATCAAGTACGAGGGCCGCTACCACGAGATCGTGCTGGAGGCCGCGCAACTCACGCTCAAGACGGGGCAGACGACCGTCTTCGACACCTGGGGGCCATTGGCCTCGCTGGCCAAGGCGCGCGAGATGATCAACGAGGGAGAGGCGCCCGGAAGCCGGATCTACTTCGCCGGCAACATCATCGGCTTCGACGGGCCCCTGTCGGCGGACTTCCGCGCCGCGGCGGCGGCCCACGTGAGCAAGGCGTTCGTGAACCGGACCAACGAGGCGTGGGAGCGGGGGACGGGCCGCGACCTCATGTGGATGACGCCGGATTCCGTGCGCGCCGCGATCCGCGAATACACGGGGACGGGCGTCGACTTCCTCAAGTACGGGTCGAGCAGCCACGTGGAGATGTACTTCATCTCCTTCTCCGAGCGCGTGCAGCGCGCGATCGTCGAGGAAGGGCACCGGGCGGGCATGACCGTCCAGACGCACACGACGTCGGTCGAAAGCCTCGACATGGCGATCGAGGCGGGAGTGGACATCATCACGCACGGCGACATCTCCGGTCCCGTGGTCCCGATTCCGATGGAGACGATGCGGAAGCTCGTCGAGCGTGACATCGCCGTCTCGGTGCTCCCGATCACGCAGCGGCGTCTGGAGGCGCTGCAGGAACACAACCCCGACGGAACGCTCACGCCCTACATGACGGTGGGCCGCGAGAACCAGGCGCGAATGATCGAGGCCGGCGTCTCGATGCTTCTCTCGACGGACGCGGGCATCAAACATCCGGTGCTGCTCGCGGAGTCCGCCACGATCGCCTCGGATACCGTGGACCAGCGGACGAAGCTGGGCGAGGGCCATTTCAACGCGCTGGCGGCGCTGGAGGAACTCGGCATGGCGCCGATGGAGATCCTGCGCTCCGTCACGAGCCACATCGCGCGCGCCTACGAACTCGACGACGAGATCGGCTCGCTACAGCCGGGGATGGTCGCGGACCTCGTCATCCTCGACGCGAATCCGCTGGAGGCGGCCCGCAACTACCGGTCGATCCACGCCGTGATCAAGGACGGGAAGCGCGTCGACCTCGACGCCCTCCCCGTGGCGCCGATCATCAGCGTCCTGAAGCCGGACAACTGATCAGCGGCCAGCCGCCCCGAGGCGAACGGTCAGCTGGGTGGCGATGAGGGCGCCGTGCTCTCGACCGTTCTCGATGAAGATCTTGTTGGCGTTGAAGCCCGCGGCGATCACGCCCGCGATGTAGACGCCCGGCACCGTCGTCTCCATGGTCTCCGGGTCGTGCGCGGGAATTCCGGTGTCCGCGTCTGTGTCGACGCCCAGACCCGTGAGCAGCGCCGCGTCCGGCCGCCAGCCCGTCATCGCGAGCACCCAATCGTTCGGAACGCCGGTCTCCGCCCCCGTGGATTCCTCGACGATCGTCGCGCTCCCCGTGCCCAGCCGGGCGACGCGGGACCCCCAATGCATGGGGATTTCGCCGCTCTCGATCCGGTTCTCGATATCGGGACGCACCCACGGTTTGACGCCGTGGTCCAGAACCTCGGCGAAATGCACCATGCGGACGCGCCCGCCGTTGCGGTACAACTCCAGCGCCGCTTCCACCGCCGAGTTGCCGCCTCCCACGACGAGCACATCCTGGTCGAAGAAGGGGAAGGGTTCCTTGTAGTAGTGGATGACGCGGCGGTGCCGGTCCTCCCCTTCGAATCCGAGCCGGTTCGGCTCCCCGAAGCCGCCGGTGGCGACGACCACGGCCCGGGAGGTGAGGCAATCCTCCCGTCCGTCACGGGCGCGGGTGTGGACCGCGAAACCGTCGGTCTCCCGTTCGATGCCCGTCACCTCCTCATACTGGCGGACCCCGATGCCGTGGTGGGAGACGACATGCCGGTAGTAGGCGAGGGCATCGCGCCGGGTGGGCTTCGGCTCCGGAATTGTGAACGGAACGTCCCCAATCTCCAGCCGCTCCGCCGTGGAGAAGAACGTCATGTAGGAGGGGTAGTGGGTCAGCGACTCGGTGATGCACCCGCGGTCGAGGATCGCGTAGCTGAGCCCGCACTCCTTCACGGCCACCGCCACGGCGAGCCCGCACGGGCCGGCCCCGACGATGATCACGTCGAGCGGTTCCGAAACTGATTCCGACTCGGAAATGGAATCCGGCGTCACCTGCACTGTCACCCGCGCTTCCGAGGAGATTCGTGAGCGCGGGATGGTAATCGCTGGACGGGGAAGGGGGAACCGGGAGAGCGTCACCCGGCTTGATCCGGCAAGTGGCGCTTGAGAGGTTGGTCGAGGCTCCCACATCCGTTCTTCAGGAGGCAGGCGATGAGCACGGTCGAGACTGCAGTCGCTCCCGTTCCGTCCCCGGCGGGGGAAGGCATCGACGAAGCCGCGATCCGGCGGGCGCGCGTCGACTTCGCGGCCGTCCATCGGATCATCGTGCACGAGAACATGCACGAGGGGACGTGGAACCACCTCAGCTGCAAGGTGCCGGGGAGGCCGGGCCACCTGCTCATCTCGCCCGGGCAGACCCATTTCTCGCGCGTCACGGCCAGCAGTCTCGTGGAGGTGGGGCCGGACGGGCGTCCCGTGGGCGGGGAAGGACGGCTGAACGTGAGCGCGTGGGCGATTCACGAGCCGGTTCAGCGGGCGCGGCCCGACATCATGTGCGCGCTCCACATCCACGCTCCGTACAGCACGGCGCTCGCTTCCATCGACGGATGGCGGCTGGAGGAGCGCGGGAGCCAGAACGCGGCGGTCTTCTACGGGAACTGCGCGTACTTCGGGTACGAGGGGATCGTCACGGAGGCGGACGAGGGCGAGCGCATGGTCGAGGCGCTGGGCGACAAGCGGGTCCTCTTCCTCGCGAACCACGGCGTGCTGCTGGTCGGCGATACCATCGAGAAGGCCATGCTGTGGCTCTACCAGCTCGAGCGCGCCTGCATGAACGAGATGCTCGCGCTCCAGGCGGGCCGGAAGATCCGCCCGATCCCGGTCGGGGCGGCGCAGCACAACGCGGACATGTCCGTCGAGTCGACGGGCGAGGCCGGCTACCTCGAGGGTATGAAGGAAGTGCTCGACGCCGAAGGCCAGGACTATGCGACATGACCGCGAGGGAGACCCGCCACCCCTCTCGCCGCACCGGTCCGCGGCCGTGAACGAGGGCCTCGTCGACCACCTTCTGGCCTGTCCGGAACAGGGTTGGTTCGTCCCGATCCCGTCCGATTCGACCGCTGACCTGCCCGATCCGGCAATCGAGGACGTTCAGTCGAGGCCGGTCAGACCTGCTGGAGCGCGCGCTCCGCGATGTGGTGTCCGATCGCGAGGCAGGCGGTCGCGGCGGGGGAGGGGGCGTTGAGCACGTTCACGACGCCGGGCGCCTCCCGAATCACGAAGTCGTGGACGAGGGCGCCATCGGTGTCCACGGCCTGCGCGCGGATGCCGGAACGCCAACTCTCGAGGTCGCGCACTTCGAGTTCGGGCAGCATGGCGCGCGCCTTCCGCACGACGGATCGCCGGTCCAGCGAGCGCCACTGCTCCTCCATGGCGGTCCGCCAGTGCGCCTGCGCCAGACGTCTGAAACCGCGGTAGCTCAGCGCCTCCAGCGCGTCGGGGAGACGCCCGGAGAGGCGGCCGTACGCCTCCCGGCCCCAGGCCCAGACCGCGTTCGGACCGAGTTCCACGCGCCCGGCCACGTTCCGCGTGAAGTGGACGCCGAGGTGGGGGAGCCGGGGGTCCGGAACCGGGTAGATGTGGCCCCGCACGAGCCCGGCGGCGGTTTCGGAGAGGCCCCAGTACTCGCCCCGGAAGGGGAGGACCTTGAGATCGGGTTGATCGCCGAGGATCCGCATCACGCGGTCGACGTGCAGCCCGGCGCAGTTGACGACGACTCTGGCGGAGATGTCGCCCGGGGGGCCGGCGAGCACGGTGTGGTGCCCGGAGCGGCGGGCTTCCCGCACCTCGAAGCCGGTGCGGATGGGGTGGCCCGCGCGGGATAGATCCGCCGCGAAGGCTCGCGCCACGTCACCGAAGTCGACCGCCCCGGTCGCGGGTACGTGGAGCGCCTCGACGCCGCGCGCGTGCGGTTCGATCTCCGCGATTCCGCCGGGGCCGATCCGCTGCATGGCCACGCCGTTCGCCGTGCCGCGCCGCTCGAGTTCGGCGAGGGCCGTGAGCTGATCGCGCGACGTGGCGACGACGACCTTGCCGGTGCGCGTGGTCGCGATGCCTCGCTCGGCGCAGTAGCGAAACAGCTGCTCGGCGCCTTCGGTGCACAGCCGCGCCTTGAGCGATCCCGGCGCGTAGTACAGCCCCGCATGGATGACGCCGCTGTTGCGGCCCGTCTGGTGCGCCGCGACCTCCGGCTCCTTCTCCAGCACCGTGAGCGAAAGGTCCGGCCGGGTCCGCCGGAGGGCGTCGGCCGTGGCGAGCCCGACGATCCCGCCTCCGATGACGGCGATGTCGAGCGGTTTCGTCATCCGCTGCCGGCGTCAGCCTCCGCTCCGACCACGCACTCGGGGGTCTCGCCGCGGACCCAGGCGGCGAGCATCTGCCATTCGGGGTCATCCGTCGAGTCCCAGCGGCGGGGGCCGCCGTGGAAGTAGTCGCCGCCCGCGGCGGGGGCGAGGGGATGGGTGAGGAGCCGGCTCATCATCGGCTCTCCCGGCTCCACGTAGCGGCGGGTGATCGCGAAGTTCCCGCGCGACTCCTCCTGGTTCCAGAAGTCGCGCCCATCGGGGATGTGCCGCGCGAAACCGCGCACGCCCGTCTCATGACAGTGGATGCATTCCACGTCGCCCGGGCGCTTGTCGACGTACATCCTCTGGACGCAGTCGCGGAAGAAGTCGAAGTCGAGCCGCGGCGGGGCGGGGCGCTCCACCGGATCGGCCGCCGCGACCCAGTCGGCCATCGCCTGCCACTCCGGGTCCGACTTCGACTCGAAGAACTTCCCGCCCACATGGAGCGCCGCGCCGCCCTCCGGCACGACGAGCGCCTTCCTCAGAAGCCGGCTGCGGTCCGGGTCGCCCGGCGTGACGAGACGGGACACGACCTCGAAGTTCCGGCGGGAGTCCTCCTCCGACCAATACACCTCGCCGCCCGCCGTCTCGCGAAGCCGCTGAAGCCGCAGCGGCGTGCCCTGCTCGGCATGGCAGGTGACGCAGGGCGCTCGCCCCGGTCCCCACCCGCCGCGATCCACGAGGAATATGGGTTCGATGGCTTCTCGGTAACGCTCGAAACTCAGGGGTTCCTGTCCCGCGACCCCGCTGGTCCCGGAAACCGACGCCAGCAACGCGAGCGCGAGTACGGTGGACGGCCGCGGTACGCCCAGGGGACGGCGCGAAGGTCGCCGCACGCAGCTCACGGGAACACCACCGTCTTGTTGCGCTTCGGCGTCTGGCCGACGGGGATGCGGGCGATCTCCACCATCTCCTGCGTGTCCACCACAGACACGTCGTTCGAGCCCGCGTTCGCCACGTAGAGGTACCGGCTGTCCGGCGTCATCGTGAGCCAGTCGGGGATGTGGCCGACCTCGACCCCACCCAGGTACTCGAGTTCCGGGAGCGACCACGCGTAGACGTGCCCGTTGGGCTTGCTCGTCGACCAGAGTTGCCGTCCGTCCGGGGACACCGCGAGACCGTGCCCGGGCGACCCCTGCAGCGCGTCGTTCGTCACCCGCGAGATCGGCAGCGAGGGCATGTCCAGCTTCTCCACGACCCTCCGCTTCTCGAAGTCGACGACGTAGACGCCGTGGTAGTTGGAGATCTGTATGAAGAGGCGCTTCGTGGAGCCGTCCGGTTGCGTCTCGAACGCCATCGGGCGCACGCCGCCGTCCGCATACCCGCCAGTTGTGCGCCCGCTGAAGTGGAGCGACCAGATCGCCTCGTCGATCGCCGTGTCGATGATCGTCAGCGTGCGCGCCCCGATCATCCCCGCCGCGACGTGCCGCCCGTCCGGCGACATGAACACGTTGTGCACGGTCCCCCGCGTGGGGATCGATTTCACGACCTCGCCCTTCGCCAGGTCCACGATGTCGACGCAGCTGCAGTCCTGGATGATCGCGACGTACACCTTCGTGCCGTCGTGGCTGATCGCGACGTTGTGCGGGCGCCCCGAGAGCGGGATCCGCTCCGTGACCTCCATGAGGTCCGTGGGGACGATCTCCAGCGTGCGGTCGATCTCGTTGCTGAAGTACAGCGCGCTCCCGTCCGGAGCGGCGGCGACGCCGTGCACCTTCGGAATGCCATCGATCACCTGCACGACCTCGTTCGTGGCCGGATCGATGATGTGGACGTTGTCCCCCGCCGAGTTCGTCTGAACGATCCGCAGCTTCCCCTCCTGCGCCCCCACGGCGGCGGGGAAGAGCGCGAGGACGAGAAGGCCCGAAACGATGACGGCTGAAAAGTATGCGCGGCAGGGCCGGAACAGGCGTTTCATCGTGAACCTCCGAAGTTCGCGCGAACCTTCCCAACGGTACGGCCCGGCGGTCCCGCCGGTCCATACCCATGCGTCCTCGAGGCTCCGTTCAGCCCCTCGGCGGCATGGCGATATCCGTCGCGCCCAGGAAACCGGCGAGGTCGGCGACGGCGTCGTTCAGCCCGGCGTCGAACCCCGCCGTGCGGGCGAACCCCGGCTCGAAGTGCAGCGCCCGGACTTCGAGCACGCCGCGGTCGCGGTGGAGTTTCGGGTCGAGCCGGCCCACGAGGCGGCCATCGTGCAGGATGGGCAGAACGTAGTAGCCGTACTTCCGCTTCGCGGCCGGGACGTAGATCTCGACGGTGTAGCTGAAATCCAGGAATTCGGCGGCGCGTTTCCGCTGCCAGAGCAGCGAGTCGAAGGGGCAGATGAGCGTCGTCCCCGCGGGCTCCGGGAGTCGATCGATGCCGTCCAGGTGTTCGGGCAGGGCGTAGCAGGGCCCCCGCAGCCCCTCGACCTCGACCTCGACGATCCGCTTCTTCCGCAGGTTGCGGGCGATGGTCCGGCGCCGCTCCGCCGCGTTGAGCTCCGGTCCGGTGAAGTAGTTGACGAGGTGCCGTTCGGGGGCGATGCCGCAGCCCGAAAGCGCGATGAGGAGCCAGCTGTCGTGGTACTCGGCGAGCGTCGCGGCGGGCCCGTCGGGGTAGACCCGTTGCGCCAGGTCGTAGACGCAGCGGAAGTGACGCCGCCCCGTCACCGCGACGCGTCCGTCGTGCCACAGCAGCTTGAGCGAGCGCTTGTCCTCCTTCAGGCGCCACCCGAGCGGGTCCGTCTTCTCCCCGCGCTCGGCCGGCTGCGGCCGGAAGTCGACGCTCTCCAGAGGTCCTTCGGCGCGCAGCCGCCGCAGCACCCGCCGCTTCGACGCCGTCGAGGTCGCATATCGGTCCCACCACGCGCGCCCCGACCAGCTCTCGGGCGGGAAGCGTCGCATGCGCCGCCGTCCGAGAGGGAGGTGGGAGATGGGAAGGACCGAGGCTTCGTGCCCCCAGTACTCGTAGGCGAGGCGGTCCCCGTACACCCAGCGGTCCACGTCCGCGCGGTCGTACGCGCCGAACCGGCTCCAGAGGGTGAGGTAGTGGGCCCGGTCCACGACGTTCACGCTGTCGAGTTGGAGGGCGCCTGTCCGCTCCAGGTGGTCGACGAAGGCCGCGGCGTCGAGCGGGGTCGACCCGCGGGGCCCGTCGAACCCCTGCCGGTGCAGCCACAGTCGGTTGGCCGCCTCCCGCGTGAAACCCGGGCGGCTCCGGCGGCTCAGCGGCTCTCGTCCTCGGCCGTGACCGTTTCCGATCCCAGGTGCTTCCGGAACCAGGTCAGGATCCGCTCGGACACGTCCATGACGAACTTCGGCTCGCGCGGCCCGTGCGGCGTGCGCGGGTACACGACCATCTCCGTGGGCACGCCGCGCCGGTCGAGGGCGCGGTAGAACTCCTGCCCCTGCGTGAACGGCACCCTCAGATCCTGCGCACCGTGGATTACCTGCGTCGGTGTGACCACGTTCGCGATGTGGTACATGGCGGAGTGCCGCTCGTAGCGCTCGTAGTCCTCCCAGAACTCGACTCCCATGTGGCCCACGAGGTAGTCCTGGATGTCCGTCGTCGTCGTCATCGAGATCAGGTTCGGGAGTCCGGCCCCCATGCTCGCCGCCACGAAACGGTCCGTCCGGGTGACGGCCCACGAGGTCATGTAGCCGCCGTAGCTCCAGCCCATCAGGAGGAGGCGATCCGGGTCCGCCACGCCCATCTCGATGGCGTGGTCGACGCCCGACATGAGGTCGCGGAAGTCGCCGTAGCCCCAGTCCTGGAAGTTCGCGTAGCGGAAGTCCTTCCCGTAGCCGGTGGAGCCGCGCGGGTTCGGGCGCAGGATCGCGAAGCCCTCCTGGGCGAAGTACTGCAGCATGTAGGCGGACGCGCTGCCCGTGAAGCCCTGGCTGAAGACGCCTGCCGGCCCGCCGTGCACGTTCAGGATGAGCGGCACGCGCTCGCCCTCCTCGTAGCCCACGGGATACGTGAGCAGGCCCTCGATCTCGAACCCTTCCGTCGAGGTCCAGGAGACGAGCTGCGTGCGCCCCATCTCCGGGCGCGGCACGCTGGCATGGAGGTCCGTGACCTGCGTCGGCGCGTACCCGTTCGTGGGCGAGACGAAGACGTCCCACGGCTCATCGGGGGTCTGCCAGGTGAAGGCCATGCGGCTTGCGTCGTCCGTGAGCGCGACCGAGCCGACCAGGCCGTCCCCGTAGGAGATGAAGCGCAACTCGCCGCCATCGACGGGGACCGCCAGCACGTGCCGACGCGTGCCGAGCGATTCGAGCAGAAGCAGTTCGGAGGAGTCGCCCGACCAGCCGAGCACGGACGCGCTCCGGTTCGGCGTGTCGAGCCGCCTCGCCTCGCCTCCCGCGGCCGGCATGACGTACACGTCGCCGAGCCCGATCGGCTCCGGCTGATCGCCGGTCGACACGTAGGCGATCCACGCGCCGTCCGGCGACCAGTGGGGGCTCCGCTCGATTCCCGCCCCGCCCACGAGGAGCGCGACCTCTCCAACGGCGGTCGGATCGGCGTCCGCGCCCTCGGCGGAGTCTTCGTCCTCGTCCCCCTCGGCTTCTCGCGCGGCCAGGATTTCGCCGATCTCTGCGGCGTCCGGGACCGTCGTCGTCGAGAGATCGCCGCTCAGGCGTCCCGTGTTGATGCGGGGGTCGGCCTGGTGCGCGAACACGATGCGGTCCCCGTCCGGCGCCCAGCTGAAGCCGGTGATGTGGAAGTCGCCCTCCGTGAGCCGCACCGGCGTGGCCGGCTCGTCCGACCCGGCGTCGATCGCGACCACGTACAGGTGGGAGAACTTGTAGTCGCGGTCGACGAGGATGACGTCCCGCTTCTCCTCGCGCGCCTTCTTCTCCTCCGGGGTCTGCGGATCCCGCATGAGGAAAGCGATCCGCGTCCCGTCGGGCGACCAGCGGTATCCCCCCACGGACCCTTCCGCCTTCGTGAGCTGTCGCGCCTCGCCGCCCGCCATCGGCAGCGCCCACACCTGGCTGCCCGCCTCGCCCTCTCCCTCGCGGCCGGATGTGAAGCTCAACCAGGCGCCGTCGGGAGAGAACTGCGGGGACCCCGCCGATGCCTCTCCGCGCGTCCACTGCGCGGTCCCCATCCCGTCCGCGTCCGTCATCCAGATGTGACTCAGATACTCCGACTGCGGTCCTTCCATCAGCGGCTCGCGCACGACGAAGGCGATGCGGGAGCCGTCGGGGGAGATCGCGGTCCCCGAGACCCCGCGATACTGCATGCTCAGCGCGGGCGTCCACCCGGCGTCGGCCGGCGCGGCATCCGCCTGAGCCTGGACGGCCAGGGGAAGGAACAGGATGGCGGCGAGCGCGAGCCATCTCGATCCCGGCGCCGGCGTTCGAAGGGGAAGGGATGGGGAGACAAGGCTCTGGGACCCGGACATGTTGACACCTCTCGCTTATCTTGATGCTGCGCTGCGCTCCCGTGCGGGACGGATGATCCAACATTACGAACAGGTACGCGATGTCCGAAACGCCGCCCGAAACGCGATCGTCCCCGCGGGTCGCTGCACCGGTGTCGGAATCCGGACGGATCCACGCGATCGACAGCCTCCGCGGCCTCGCCGTGCTGGGCATCCTCATCGTCAACATCTGGAGCTTCGCCTGGGTCTCCGCGGCCTACCGGAACCCGTCCGCCGCCCCGGGCGGCGGCCTCGGAGGCACCGACTTCTGGATCTGGGCCGCGGTCAACGTATTCGCGGACACGAAGTTCATTTCGATCTTCTCCCTGTTGTTCGGCGCGGGGATCGCGATGATGAGCGAGCGCATGGACCGTCGCGGCATCCCCGGAGGTCGGCTGCACTATCGCCGCCACTTCTGGCTCCTCGTGATCGGACTCCTTCACGCCTACGGGATCTGGCACGGCGACATCCTCGTCCCCTACGCCCTCTGCGGCTTCATCCTGTACGGGTTCCGCGACTGGGCGCCCCGCCGCCTGCTGTGGGCCGGCGGCTGTGCGGTCGGGATCGTCGTACTCGTCATGGGTTTCGCCGACTGGTCGATTCCGTACTGGCCGGCCGGGGAGCGGGCAGAGGTCGCCGCGCAGTGGGCGCCCTCCGCCGCGGAGATCGGCGCGGAGATCGAAGCCATGCGCGGGAGCTGGGCGCAGCAGATGCAGGTCCGGGCCTATTACGCCTTCCTCGTCGAGACCGTCGCTTTCGCAGGCTACCTCGTGTGGCGAGCGGGGGGGCTCATGCTCGTGGGGATGGCCCTTTACAAACTGGGGGTGCTCTCGGCGACGTGGCCGGCCTCGTTCTACCGTCGGCTCGCCCTCTGGGGGCTGGGGTTGGGCTTGCCGCTCGCCGCCGCCGGCGTCTGGTACAACGTGGAGAGCGGGTTCGCGTGGGAGCAGTCGAAGTTGGGGGGGACCCTCTTCAACTACGTCGGCTCCGTCGGTGTCTTTCTGGGCTACGTGGGGTTGGTGATGCTCCTGGCTCGAACCGGGCGGCTGGCTCGGG
>JAJDWE010000062.1 GCA_022825725.1 Gemmatimonadota bacterium | reverse complement strand
CGGCGAGAGGTTGCCGTCGCGCCACACGACCTTCACGGCCGGCCGGTCCCCCCGGGCGGGGAAGTCGTACTCGATGCGGGAAGCCGCGGGCGCCGTCTCCGGGAAGCGCGTCGTCGATTCCGCCGAAATCCGCTCCGGCGTCCCGAGGTCGAAGGTCCAGAAGGCGGCGTCCATGGCGTGGCACCCGATGTCGCCCAGCGCGCCGGTCCCGAAGTCCCACCAGCCGCGCCAGTTGAAGGGGGCGTAGGCCGGGTGGTAGGGGCGGTCGGCCGCGGGCCCGAGCCACAGGTCCCACTCCAGCCAGGGCGGGGCGTGGTGCGCCTCGGTCGGCCGGAGGATCGCCTGCGGCCAGATGGGACGGTTCGTCCAGTACTCCACGCGCCGGATCTCGCCGATGGCGCCGGACTCGTACCACTCGCGAATCTCCCGCGTCCCGTCCTGGGCGTGACCCTGGTTGCCCATCTGCGTGGCGACCCCCGCCTTCTCCGCGGCGGCGACGAGTTGGCGCACCTCCCAGATCGTGGTCGCGAGCGGCTTCTGGATGCGCGTGGGCTTGCCCAGCGAAAGGGACATCATGCCGGCCGCGGTGTGCGTGTGGTCCGGTGTGGAGATCAGGACCGCGTCGATGTTGTCGGCCTCTTCCGAGAGCATCGTCCGGAAGTCGCGGTAGCGTTTGGCCCGCGGGAAGGCGCTCCAGGAACCCGCCGCCTGGCGCTCATCCACGTCGCAGAGGGCGTAGGTGTTCTCGCCGACGCCCGCCATGCCCCGCACATCGCCGCCTCCCATGCCGCCGACACCGATGTGCGCCACGTTCAGCGTGTCGCTGGGGGCACGGTGCCGGGGCCCGCCGAGCACATGCGCGGGCACGATGCTCAGGCCGAGGCCGGCCGCGCCCGAGGCCCGAACGAAGTCGCGCCGGGAGAACGGGGAAGGATTCGTCTTCGACGTCATCTGCGCCTCACTCCGGGACGGGTCTGCGGAAGAAAAGCCTGTTGCATGGTCTCGCGCCAACGGCGTCTAGGCCAGACCCAGGCGTTCGAGAACCTCGGGGGGCGGGCCGTCGAAGGTGGGCATGGGGCGGTTCCCCACGAAGCCGAGATCGGCCATCCCCTCCGCCGTCGTCCAGAACGCGGTCGACGTGAGATCCCGCACCCGGTCGAAGAAGCGGGCTGCGACCCTGTATTCCGGGGCCGCATTCTCCGCCCAGCAGATGTCGTCGCAGATCGCGTGCTTCTGCTCGAGCGTCAGTTCGGTGAAGCGCCCGCCGAATCGCTCCGCCGATTCGATGTCCAGCCACACGAGTCCGCCGCGGACGAGCGTCAGATCCTCCCGGTTTCCGTCGTAGGGCGCGCTCACCCACTCGTCGATGAAGGCATGCCCGCCGAGGGCCGCGGCGCCGGGGGAGTGTTCGTCCTCGGGGATGATGACGTCGCACAGCGACGCGAGTGTGGCGAGTTCGTCCTCCGTGAGCACGAGATCCCACCACACGACGGGGGAGACCATGTCCGGGTCGGTCGGCGTACCCGCGGCCCGGGGGTTGCCCCCGCTCGTCGCTCCGGAGAAGCCGGTCGCGTCCTCGGCGCCTGGCACGCCGGATTCGGTCCCGTCGGCGCACGCCCCGGCGGAGATGGCGGCGGCACCCGCCGCACCGGCCGCGAGCACCTGCAGCGCTCGTCGGCGCGTGAGTCCCTCGGCCGCCTCCGGTTCCCCTTCCCGCGGCCCGTCGCGTTTCGGCGCCGGCGCCCGGTCGCCTTCGCGGTCAGGCATCAGAGAGCCCCCTGCCGAAGCTGGTCCACGAGGTACTCGGACGACCGCCACGCGATCGCCATGATGGAGAGCGTCGGGTTCTTGTCCGCGTTGGAGACGAAGGGACCGCCGTCCATCACGAACAGGTTCGGGACCTCCCAGGACTGGCAGTACTGGTTGAGGACCGAGTCTTCCGGCCGCTCCCCCATGCGGACCCCGCCGACCTCGTGGATGATCTGGCCCGGCGCCAGGATCGCGCGGGCGCCGTCCGTCTGAACCGTCGAAAGCACGCGACCGCCCATCTCCTCGATGATCCCGGCGAACGTCTGCTGCATGTGCCGGGCCTGGTTGAGTTCGTGGTCGGACCACTTCCAGTGGAATCTGAGCACGGGGATGCCCCACTGGTCGACGACCTCGGGATCGATCTCGCAGTAGCAGTCCTCGTTCGGAATCATCTCGCCGCGGCCGTCGAAATACATGAACGAACCGTAGTAGCGGCGGCACTCCTCCTTGAAGCGCTGTCCGTATGCGCCCTCGGTGAGCGGCTCGATGCCGCTGAAGGCCCCGAAACCGGGCATCCGCTGCCCGCCGCCGAACTCGATGTGGTAGCCGCGGGCAAAATCCATGCGTCCGGCTGCCTGTTCCCCGTACAGCCACCACGGCATGTACATGTGCATCGCCGAAGCCCCCTCCTCGGCGTGCCGCGGCAGGTACTCGAGTGCGGGAATCTGGCCGGAGACCCCCGCGCCCACCGTATCCATCACGTACTTGCCGACGAGGCCGCTCCCGTTGGCAAGGCCATCGGGGAAGAGCGAACTGCGGGAGTTGAGGAGGATGCGCGCGGACTCGCAGGCGCTCGCCGCGAGGACGATCACCGGCGCCGAGGCATGGCGATCGGCGCGCAGCTTCTTGTCGATGTAGTGAACGCCGGTGGCCCGTCCCCGCGCGTCGATCGTCACCTCGCGGACCATGGCGTCGGTGATCGTCGTGAGGTTCCCGGTCGCCTGCGCCGGCGGCAGGCAGACGGTCGTCGACTGGAAGTTGGCCTTGATCGAGCACCCCCGCCCGCACGGCGTGGCCCAGTAGCAGGCCGCGCGCGAGCGCATGGAGTCGTACGTCACCCGGCGTGCCATCTCGTTGTTCGGCCACAGCATCCGCGAGAGCCGGTCGGCGTCCTGCGGCTCCGTCAGGATGGCCAGGTGGGCCGGAATGACCGGGATCCCGAGGCCGTCGCACGTCTTCTTCGCGAGCAGTTCATAGGCGCGCGGCGCCGGCGGCGGCTGAAGGATCCCGTCGGACGAGTTCGGCGTATTCTCCAGCCCTTCATTGGACCCGTAGATGCCGGCGAAGGCCTCCGTGCGATCGTACCAGGGCGCGAGGTCCTCATACGTCATCGGCCAGTCGAACCCCAGCCCGTCCCGGCTCCGGGGCTTGAAGTCGTAGGGGCCCATGCGGAGGGAGATCCGGCCCCAATGGTTCGTCCGTCCCCCGAGCATCCTGGAGCGCCACCACATGAAGTTGACCCCCTCGGCGCTCGTGTAGGGCTCGCCGGGGACCCGCCAGCCGCCGTCGACCGTCGCGTCGTAGAAGCCGAACGGCTTGTCGGCGGTCCCCGCGGCCCGGAGCGGCGCGTCGGCGGGGAGCTGGAACATCGGCGTCTCGGACACGGGGTCGTAATCCCGCCCCGCCTCGAGGAGGAGTACGCGGACGCCGTGACAGGCGAGCACGTAGGCGGCCATCCCGCCCCCCGCGCCGGAGCCGACGACGATGACGTCGTGGGTATCCTGGCTGCCCCGGCGTAACGCGGGTGCCGAGGCGGCTGTTGTCTGACGCGGGCGTGATGAGGGCATGGCCCGAGGATGAGCGCGGAGGGCGCCGGCGGTCAACGGGTCACCTTGCCGCGTCCCACCGGTGGGCGAACCTTCAGCGCCACCGGAGCGGAAACTCGATGGGAGGCGAGATGCACGGACGAGCCGTCGCGGGGCTCATGGTCATGGTGGCGCTGATGACGGTGGCTGGCCGATCGGCTGCGGCGCAGTCGCTCACGGACCTCGTGTCGGAGCTGTTCGTGTTCGGGCAGTGCGGCGTGCCTCTGTGCCTCGATCCGGACTTCGAGGAGACCGGGGTGTTCAGTACGGAGCACGGCCGGCATTACCTGCGCGGACGGGTTCCGCGGAACGACGCGCTCATCCTCTCCTTCCAGGAAGGGATCGCCGGCGTGGTCGGCAGCCTTCCTCCGACCGCGATGTCCGGCGGCCGGATCTGGTCGGACGACGACCGGAGCGCGTCGTTCGGGCCGATCTTCGCCGAACGAGCCGAAACCCTCGGGATGGGGCGTTTTTTCCTCGGCCTCGAAGCGACCGCGTTCCAGGTCACGAACTTCAGCGGCGTGTCCACGGACAACCTCGTCCTGAACTTCTTCCACGAGGACTCGGATGTGGCCCTGGGTCCGGACCCGGGGCTCGGCCTGCCCTTCTTCGAACGCGACGTGCTGCGCGTGCGGACGAACCTCGACCTCGACTACACGGTGGCCACGGCGGTCCTGAGCGCGGGTCTGACTTCCTTCCTCGACGTGGGATTCGCCGTGCCGGTCGTGCGGGCCAGTCTGAGGGGAACGACTCACGCCCAGATCCTGTCGCTCGGCAATTCGCTCGCGCACCGTTTCGGAGGCACGCCCGACGCGCCGGTCCTCCAGGCGACCAACTCCGTGAGAGGGTCGGCGACGGGAATCGGCGACGTCTCCGCCCGGATGAAAGTCAACCTCATGGGAGGCACCGCCGTGGGCCGCGCGCCGCCGCCCGTGAACATGGCGCTCCTGGCGGACGTCACCTTTCCCACGGGACAGGAGGAAGATCTGCTCGGACTGGGCGAAGGCCGCGGCCGCGCGCTGGCGGTGCTCTCCCTCAACCGGGGGCGGTTCTCGCCCCATCTGAACGCCGGGTATCTCCTGCGCGAAGGAAACCTGCGCGACAGCAACTTCGATCAGGACGCGGTGCTCGCGACGGTGGGCTTCGATGCCCACGCGTCCGATGCGTTGACGGTGGCCGCGGACCTCATCACCCGCTGGGAACTGGCGGATCCGGAGCATCCGATGCCGGGTCCCGTCACCTTCGTCGGCACTCCGGCTCTTACGGTCGAGTCGTCATCCCTCCCGGACGTCGGTCACCATTTCATCGACCTCGCCGTGGGGCTCAAGTACATGCTCGGCCGCGACATGATTCTCGCGACGAACGCCCTGCTCCCGATCCAGGCCGCCGGTCTGCGGCCGGACGTCCTGTGGACGCTGGGGATCCAGGGCACGTTCAGATAGAGACAGACCGAATCACATAGTCCCTCGCGTGGAGGTGTCGATGTTCTTCTTGCCACGAACGGGATCGGCCCGCCGGCGCCCGATCGCGCTGATACTGGCCGCCGCCGGAATGCTGACCGCCGGAGTGCCGACCGCCGGCGCCCTCGACGCCCAGACTCCGCCGAGGGCGCGGGACCTCGGGATCCCGTTCCCGGGGGAGCCCGGATCCTGGAACGCGATTACGGATGTGGCCGGCATCCGGGTCGGGCATGCGACGATCATCGAAGGGGAGGGCGCGCTCGTCGTCGGAGAGGGCCCCGTGCGCACGGGCGTGACCGCCGTGCTCCCGCGCACGGAGAGCTACGAACCCGTCTTCGCCGGGTGGTACTCGCTGAACGGGAACGGCGAAATGACGGGGACGACCTGGGTCGAGGAATCGGGCTTCCTCGAGGGTCCGGTGATGATCACCAACACCCACAGCGTGGGAGACGTCCACCAGGCGGTCATCGAGTGGTCGCGGGATGCGGAGGCGAACCATCCCATCGCGCCCGGGGTCTGGTGGAGTCTGCCCGTCGTGGCGGAAACCTGGGACGGCCGGCTCAACGACATCAACGGGTTCCACGTCGGCAGGGAACACGTATTCGCCGCGATCGAGGGTGCCGCCTCGGGCCCCGTCACGGAGGGGTCGGTCGGCGGCGGGACCGGCATGGTCTGCAATTCGTTCAAGGGCGGGATCGGAACCTCGTCCCGGCTCGTGGGGGACTACACCGTCGGCGTGCTCGTGCAATGCAACTACGGACGCCGGCCGGAGTTGCTGATCGCGGGCGTGCCGGTGGGGCAGGAACTCCTCGGCTGGACGCCGCCCGGCGGCGCGGACGGATCGGCGGACGCGGGCGCGTTCGACGGCCTCGGTTCGATCATCGTCGTCGTCGCAACGGACGCTCCGCTCCTGCCGCATCAGTTGAAGCGTCTCGCGCGCCGTGCGCCGATCGGGATCGGGCGGATGGGCGGGTACGGGATGAACGGTTCCGGCGACATCTTCATCGCCTTCTCGACAGCGAACAGCGGGGCATGGAGCCGGGGGGAGAACACGACCGTGGAGATGATATCGAACGACGCCATTTCGCCGCTGTTGCTCGCGACCGCCCAGGCCACGGAGGAGGCGATCACGAACGCGATGGTTGCGGGCCGGACCATGGTGGGACGTGACGGGAACATGGTGCCCGGACTCCCGCACGACGAAGTGCGGCGCATCCTCGCGGCGCACAATCGGCTGGAGAGGCCGTAGTGGTCCCCGGAGCGCGGCGAAACAGACGACGGGGTTCGGCGGCTGCCTGGATCGCGCTCCTCCTGGGGGCGGTCGTGCCGGCCTCTGCGGAGGGCGCGGTCGATGCCCTGGCGGCCCGCGCGGGTCCGGAGTTCGGCCCCGTGCCTCGGCTGCTTGTGGCCACCTCACCCATCCCCGGGCAGGCGGCCCAGACGCCGGAGTCCGCGGCGGGGGAGTCCGCGGCGGCGGAGGAGCTGGGCTTTCTGGCGCGACTCGTCACCTGGCTGCGCGAGACCACGGCGGCGCTGGGGTGGCTGGGGCCCTTCTTCTTCGGACTCTTCTACGCTCTCGCCGTGGTGCTCTTCGTGCCGGGTTCGGCGCTGACGATCGCCGGAGGCGTCACCTTCGGCCTCGCACTCGGCACCCTCACCGTGTTCGTGGGCGCGAACATCGGGGCCGCGCTCGCCTTCCTCATCGCCCGCTACGTGCTGCGCGACCGCGTCGAGAAGCTCCTCGCCAACCGCCCGGCGCTGCGGGCGATCGACCGCGCGGTCGAAACCCAGGGTTGGCGCATCGTCTTCCTCACCCGCCTCTCTCCGGTTTTTCCGTTCAACGCGCAGAACTACTTCTACGGCCTCACCGGCGTGACCTTCTACCAGTACGTGGCGGCCTCGCTCGTGGGGATGTTCCCGGGGACGCTCCTGTACGTGTACATCGGCGCGGCCGGAGCCGAGGTCGCCGAGGCGTCCGGCGGCGCGGCGAGCTGGGGGCAGACCGCGCTCCTCGTGGCGGGCCTCGTCGCGACGGCCGCCGTCGTCGTCCTCGTCACGCGCGTGGCCCGGCGCGAACTGCAGAAGGCGCTGGCCGAGGTGGAAGAGACTCCCGGCGCGTCGGCGTAAACTTGTCGGCGTAACTTCGTGAGGGGGCGGGCCCCGCGGCATCCGCCGCCGCGGGGCCCCGGCAACCGCGCCGGTCAGGAGCCGCCGAGGATGACGCGTCCACCGACGTACAGCCCGCGTCCGGGCGCCGCGAAGCGCCAGACCTCCTCGTAGGCGGAATCGAGGAGGTTCTCCGCGCGCACCGTGAGCGTGAATCCCGGACCTCCGCGGTTCCCGGCAATGTCGAAGCTGGCCGAGAGATCGAGCACCGTGTAGGCGGGAAGCGTCACGGGCTCGGCCGGAAAGGAGGAGAAGTCACGATCCTCCCGCTCTCCCACGCGCCGCAGGCTCACGTCCAGTCCGACCCGCGACGAGACCGGATAGAAGGCGGAGGCCGCCATGGCGTGCTTCGGCCGCCGCAACAGCGCGGAGCCTTCCACGAAGGTTGCGCCGGGTCCCTCGTCGAAGCCGGCGTCCTGCACCTCGGTGTCGAGGTAGGTCCAACTGCCGGTGAGCCGCAGCCGGCGGGCCTCGACGGATGCCTCCGCCTCGATCCCCCGGCTCCGGGCCCTCGCGACGTTGAAGAAGTTGGGGTCGCCCTCGGCGGGCGGAGAGCCGGTGTACTGGATCAGGTCCCGGTAGCTCTGGCTGAACCCCGTCAGCGAGAGCCTCAGCGAACCGCCGAGGTTCTGATCGATCCCGCCCTCGAAGCTCGTGGAGCGTTCCGGCGTGAGGTCGGGGTTTCCCGTCACGAAGCCGGTGGCGAAGGTCTCGAAGAACGTCGGTTCCTTGATTCCGGTGCCGGCCGAGACCCGGAGGCGCGTCCGCGCTGCTTCGGCGCGCCAGACCGCTCCCGTCCGCCAGGTGGCCGCTGCCCCGAACCGCTCGTCGTCCTCGGCCCTGACGCCCGCGTTGAGCGCCAGCGCGTCGCGAACCCAGGAGAGCTGCGCGTGGACCGCGCGGTTCCACCAATCGTCCTCGGAGTTGCCCGAACTCTCGCCGAACTGGGAGAAGGACCGATTGAAGCCCCGGACGGACTGTCGCTCCTCCTCGTACCCCGTCGTGATCGCCATCCCCTCTGAGGGGCGCCACACGGCGCGGCCGCCGGCGGTGACGCGCCGGGTGTCGGTGAGGCTCTTGAACCCGAAGAAGCCCAGGCTGTCGGCGGGGCTGTCGGGTCCGTCGTCCGTTCCGCGGTCCGATTCCCAGACGTTGAGGAAGAGCCGCGTCTCGAGCGCATCCGTCCAGCGCCGGCCCGCGTCGATGTTCACGGTGAGCGCGTCGCCGAAGGAATACGCGTTGCGGTCGACCACGTTACCCGACCCGTCCGTCGGATAGTGGAAGCGCGAGTCGTTGTAGCGAATGGCGAAGGTCGCGTCGGTGTCCGCGTCAAGATTCGCCTGCACGCGCCCTGTGGCCGTCGTCTGCCGGTGCTCGTTGTTGAAGGCGAGGATTCCGTCCGTCGTGCTCCCCCCGAGCGAGAAGGCGTAGGAGAGTCCGCCGCCGCCTCCGGAAAGGTCGCCCTGCCAGCGCGTCGTCCCGAAGCTCCCGGTCTGGAACGAGACGCCGCCCCGGGGCGGCCCCGCCCCGCGGCGCGTGAAGATCTGGATGACCCCGCTCACGGCGTCGGAGCCGTACAGCGCCGAAGCCGGCCCGCGCACGATCTCGATCCGCTCCACGTTGTCGGTGGTCAGCGAGGCGAAGTCGTAGGATCCGCCGGGCTCGTTCACGCGCACCCCGTCGACGAGCACGTGGACGTAGTCGGATTCGCCCCCCCGCAGAAAGACGGACGTGATGGCGCCGAAGGATCCGTTGCGGGCGACCGCCAGGCCGGCGACCTGCCGGAGCGCGTCCGACACGAGTTCGATCCCGGCCCGCTCGAGATCCTCGCCTTCGATGACCGTGGTGTTGGCGGCCACGGTCCACTCCGGCTCGGCCCAGCGATAGGCGGTGACGACGAGTCCCTCGAGGCTGATCGGTTCCTGCGCGCGAAGCGGGGACGCGCCGGTAGCGGCAAAGGCGGCGGCAAAGGTGCAGGCGGCTGCGGCGAGTGCGTGAAACGGGCGCCCTCGCGCCGGATTCACATGTCTCATGTCGGCTCTCCCTTCCCGCGGAAACGAGAGGGAGATTTCCAGGGTGTGCCGAACCCAGAAGACGACCCCTCACCTCCCCGCGGAGGTGTGTTGTGGGCGCCGGATGGGCACGTCTCCTGGCTCGAGGCCGCCGGGGCTCGCCTTCCCGGGACCACGCGGGTCCCAGTGGCACGTCCGAGTCGGCGTTCCGGGAAAAACCCGGTCCTCTCACAGTGGCGGGGCCGCGCCGGATTCACACCGGCTTCCGTAAGCCCCCCCGGCCGATTCTGTCGTGCCCCGAGGATGCGCATGGGGCCGCCCGCCGTCAACGCCGACGTCAAGCCGCGGCGGTCGAGTCGCGACCGCGCGGCGGGCGCCTACGGGCGGACATCTGCCCGGGCGACGTCCACCACGAAGGGAAGACTCGGGGCGACGGGAGCGCGCCGCGCCATGCGGGCTCGCAGCAACTCGATGTTGGCCGCGAACCCTTCGCCCGACTTTACGAGAAGTTCAGTCTCCACCAGGAGAGCAAGGTCCCGTCGCAGCGTGCGCTCCGAGAGGGCGCCGTACGCCTTCGCCGTGCGAGGGTCGTTCAGCACGATCTCCTCGGCCGTGAGTCGGCGGTCGAGCGGGATCGCGAGCATCAGTTCGCGACGGCGCTTGAGGACTGTCGTCTTCCGGTGCCTCAGTCCGGCGAACCGGTCGTGCACGAGACTGCGCCATGCGATCTCGAACTGGGACTGCTGAACCGCGGCCAAGGTCTCCATCAACCCATCCCGGAACCCTTCCGCGGCATAGTCGATGAACGCCGTGAGCGATTGCTCTCGCCGCGCCCGGTCCAGATGCCGGTAGTACGCCGGACGGGTGCGATTGTAGAAGTTCGAGAGGACATGACAGGCGATGTCCGGATTACCCGCCCGCAACAGGATGTAGAACTCCAGAAGGCGCCCGGTGCGGCCGTTCCCATCTCCGAAGGGGTGAATCCATTCGAGGTAAACGTGCGCCACCACTGCCCGGATTACCGTCTCGGCGAAATACTCGCCACCCGCGCTGAAGTCGACCCCGTCCTGGAGCCAGACGCTCAGGCGGCTCAGGAGGGCCGGCACATCCTCGTGTCGGGGGCACCGATAGGCTCCCACAACGCGCGCGTCGTCCCGCAAGCGTCCCGGTATGGCATCGAAGTGCTCCCCCAGATCACGGCCGATCAGGCGGTGCATCTCGAGCAACAGTTCGGTCGTGACGGGTTGCCACCCGTGCCCTCCGAGCACGCGATTGAGCAGGACGTTCATCGCCTCGAGAACGTTCCGGACCTCGGTCGCCTGGTACTCTCGGCTGGATGGCAGATCGTGGCCGGCCAGCACCTGCTCGACTTCGTCGATCGTCAGAGTGTTTCCCTCGATTGCGGTGGTTGCCATCGCGCCTTTGACCATGGCGACTTCCAGCAGTTGCCGATGGTGTTCGGGCCGGATCGGCGTCTCCGACATGGCCGCAATCAGCCCCTCGCATTGTCCCAGCAAGTATCGAGCCTTCGGCGACACATCCCAGTGCCTCCGAAACCGCAAATGAGGATATCTTCGCTCCATCACCCTAACGGTCACATGTGGGTGTCATATTCATACCACTATATGTCCAGTAATCTGGCACGCAGCAATGTGTCGGGCAAGATTGCCAGTGTGTGCGTTCATGTGCCCCGCCGCCTCGTAGCGCCGGCGTTCAGGAAAGCTCTTCGACGCGGTGGCCGAGTTCGCGGAGCTTGGCGACGATCGTCGCGATGTGGTCCGGTCCGCGCGTCTCGATCGTGAGTTCGATGCCGACCCGGCCCACGGAGATGTCTCCGAAGGCGCGCGTGTGCTCGACGTGGAGGACGTTCGCGCCCTCGATCGCGACGAGGGCCGTCACTTCATTGAGGTAGCCGGGGCGGTCGCGAACGACGACCGCGAGACGAGCGAGCCGGCCATCGGCCCAGAGCGCGCGGTCGATGACCCGCGACACGAGGTTCATGTCGATGTTGCCGCCCGACAGGATGCAGACGGTGACATCGGACGGGCCGAACTCGACCTTCCCCTCGAGGACGGCGGCTACGGACACCGCTCCGCCGCCCTCCACGACGAACTTCTCGGATTCGAGGAGGAAGAAGATCGCGCGGGTGATCTGTTCCTCGTCGATGAGGACGACGTCGTCGACCAGCGTCGCGAGGTGAGGGAAGGCGAGATCGCCGATCCGCTTCACGGCGATGCCGTCGGCGAGCGTGTCGGAGTTCTCCAGGTGTACGGGCTTCCCGGCGGTCAGCGACTCCCGCGCCCCCGGCGAGGCCGCGGCCTCCACGCCGATCACGCGCACGTTGGGGCGCTGCGCCTTCACCACGGTCGCGACGCCGGAGATCATCCCGCCCCCTCCGATGGGGACGATGACCGTCGTGAGGTCGGGCACCTGTTCGAGGATCTCCAGCCCGACCGTCCCCTGGCCCGCCATCACATCGAGGTCGTCGAAGGCGTGAACGGGCGTGAATCCCTCCTCCCGGGCCAGACGGTCGACGAACGCCATCCCGTCGGAGAGCGTCTCCCCGGTCTGAATCACGCGGGCGCCGTAGCCGCGCGTGCGGGCGACCTTGATGAGGGGCGCGTGGGTGGGCATCACGATCGTACACGCGATCCCCAGCCGGGAGGCGTGGTATGCGAGGGCCTGGGCGTGATTCCCGGCGCTGGCCGCTACGACGCCGCCCTCGCGCGCGGTCGAGCCGAGGCGCAGGAGCTTGTGGAGCGATCCCCGGTCCTTGAACGATCCGGTGCGCTGCCGGAACTCCGTCTTGAGGTGGAAGCGGCCGGCGGCGCGCGCTTCGAGGGCGAAGGACTGCGGGCAGGTGGTCCGCGCGACTCCGGACCGGATCCGTTCGCGGGCCGCGACGACGTCTGAATTGCTGAGCATGGATTCTAGACCCGGTTGACGGTAACGGGGTTCCGCGACGGGTGTCACGACGCTGGCAGCCCGAGGCGCCGAAGCTGGGCGATGGCGCCGGCCGCGTCGAGACGGGTCAGGTCGATCGCGTGTCCGTCGTCACTGCCCTCCTCGATCCACCGGCCGACCATCGCGCTGGGCACGGATTCACGCGGCGAAAGCACGGTGGGCGCCCGCAACTCCGCCACTCGCACGGCGTAGCAGGCGTTTTCGACGGCGTCCTCCCACGCGTCCTCGACCCACGCCACCCGACGCCGCCGGAGCACCTGCCCGTGCGCAACCGGCTGGAGCACGCGGTGCGCCTCGTCGAGCCCGGGGAGTACGATGAGCCAGGAGTGCGGTTCCGCTTCCGGCTCGAGCAGGAACCGAAGCTCCTCGAGTTCCTCGATCCAGTCGAGGCGAAGTTGCGCCGCCGCGGCCCGCTCGAACTCCAGCCCTTCGGAGGCGGCGTCGCGCGCCTCCGTGAACCGGTCCATGAGTTCCCAGGCGTAGCCCGGGTCGGCGAGCAGGCGCCCGGCCGCTTCCGCCTGCCGCCGATAGGCGTTGAGTCCCACGCGGCGCGCGCAGGGCGCGGTGCAGAGGTCCATGTCGAACTGCATGCACGGGCTCTGCGCAGCGTCCGGCCGCACCGACTCGGCGCAACTCCGCAGCCGGAAGATCTTCTCCACGAGGCGACGGATGCGCTCGGGCAACCGGCGACTCCAGAAGGGGCCGACGTAGCGGGCCTCGGCCCGGCGCGGCCGGCGCACGACGCGCAGCCGCGGGAAAGGTTCGTTCCGGCGCAGTTCCAGATACCAGCCGGCGTCGCGCCGCTTGAGCGCCTTGTTGTAGGGCGGACGCTGGCCGAGGATTCGTTCCGCCTCCACGAGCCGCGCCTCGAGGTCGCTCCCGGTCGGATGTGCTTCGACGCCCCGGGCGATCCGCAGCATCTCCGCCAGACGTTCGTTCGATGGCCCGCCCGAGTAGAAGTAGCCCCGCACGCGCCGCCGCAGGTTCACGCTCTTCCCCACGTAAAGGGGATGCCCGTGTGCGTCCACGAAGACATAGACGCCCGGGGTTGCGGGAAGATCGGGCACCCATTCCGGAACCGGCGTCGCGCGCGGGATCGCGATACCTCCTCTGTCTTCGGCCTTCAGTCTCCGGCGGTCCTGCCGCCCGCGGGAGGGGAATGTCGAATTCGGGTTGTCTTCGGTCAAGCGGCGGGGCGGCGCAGGCCTCGCGCGCGCGGCGCCCGTTTGGCCGCGGCGCGCCGGCCGCGCATATTCGGCCGCCATGATCGCGCTTATCACCGGCATCACGGGACAGGATGGCTCCTACCTCGCCGAGTTCCTGCTGGACAAGGGGTACGAGGTGCACGGCGTGGTGCGCCGTTCCTCCGTGGAGAAGTACGACCGCATCTCGCACCTCCGGGATCGGGTCACGCTCCACCAGGCGGACCTCCTCGACCAGTTGTCGCTCATTCGCGTCCTCGAACGCGTGGGCCCGCGGGAGGTGTACAACCTCGCCGCGCAGTCCTTCGTCCCCACTTCCTGGGACCAGCCGCTGCTGACGGGTGAGTTCACGGCGCTGGGCGTCACGCGCATGCTCGAGGCGATCCGCGCGGTCGACCACGCGATCCGCTTCTACCAGGCCTCCTCCTCGGAGATGTTCGGGAAGGTGCGGGAGACGCCGCAGAACGAGGACACGCCCTTCTATCCGCGCAGCCCGTACGGCGTCGCGAAGGTGTACGGCCACTTCATCACGGTGAACTACC
>JAJDWE010000083.1 GCA_022825725.1 Gemmatimonadota bacterium | reverse complement strand
GCCGAGCCGCCCAAGCCGATCGTGATCCGGGTGGACGAGGTGGGCCGCGCCGAGGCGCTGGCCTACGAGGCCGCGACCGCGCAGGCCGACCCGCTCGATCCGACCACGAAATACTTCCTGAACCGGTTCGTCCACGACTTCCACTCGCGGCGGCGCGCGACGGCACAGGAGCAATGGACGCGCAGCCTCCGGTTCCTCTCGACGGACCTCGCGAACGCGGCGTTCCAGAGGGACGGCGCGGAGGTCGCGAGCGTGGCGGCGGGGACCGCCGACACCGAGACCGAAGTCGAGCAGGTCGTCCTCCGCATCCACCCCGCGCCCGAGCCGCCGCACGGCGCGACGGCAGACTTCGATCTGGTGCACCTACGCGGAGAGCAGGAGCTGCGGCGCGAACGCTGGTCGCTCACGCTCCGGTTCGAGTTCCTCGACTCGATCCCGCCCGAGCTGGTCGTCCACAACCCGATGGGACTCCTCGTCACCTACATGCGGGCCGACCGGGCGCTCGTGACGGGAGACGAGCGATGATCGCGCATCTCAAGGGGCGCGAGAAGGCGCTCAGACGCTTCGGCTGGACGGGCCGCGACGCCGAGTGGATCGCGCTGGCGTGCCTCCACAGCGGCGTGTTCACCCGCGACCAGCTTTCGACCCACCTTCGGATCGACCGCTTCAAGGCGCTCCGCTTCGTGCGGGCCATGACCGGGCAAGGGCTGGCCGCCGAGGAGACGTTCCACGGCCGGAAGGTCTGCCGGGTCTACTCGCGGCCGGTCTACCGGGCGCTCGGAGCCGAACACATCCGCCATCGGAAAACCGCCTCCGAAGAGGTGCTCCTCCGCCGTCTGCTCTCGCTCGACTACGTGATCGAGCACCCGGGTCTCCCATGGCTCCCGACGGAACCCGAGAAGGTCGCCGCGTTCGAGGCGCTCGGGATCGAGCGCGCTCTGCTGCCCGTCAGGGTATACGGCAGAGCCGCCCGCGAGACCCGGCGCTACTTCCCGGTCAAGCTGCCCGTCGCGCTGGACGAGCGCCGCGCCCTGTTCGTCTACGCCGATCCCGGCCACGACACCGCGACGGCGCTCCGCTCGTGGGGCGGGGCGCATCAAGAACTCTGGCGGGCGCTCCTGAGCCTGGGACTGGCCGTCGAGGTGGCCGCCGTCGTCCGCACCGCGCGGCAAGCCGCGCGTGCCCGGAAGGTGCTCGGGCATTGGGTTGAAGCCGCCGCCGAGGCGAATGCCGCCGATCCGGCCCGCCGCGAGATCGCGCGAATCGAACAGACGATCCTCGGCATGGACGACGCGGAGGTCGAGAGGCTCGGCGGTTTCCAGAGCTGCCTCATGCGGATCGCCGAACTGAAGAAGCAGGTCCGGTCCGCGTGCCCCGGAACGGCGATCGCCGGCTTCACGGCATGGCGTTCCAGACGGCTTCGCGGAGACCCGTGTTGACCGCCGGGTCGCGGAGTCCCGGGGCCGGGCGGCGGGCGCACATCGACATCGGGGTCCATGTGCGCGGACACGCGTCCCGGACGTGCACCCCCGCTACGGCGCATGCCGTTGTCCGGATTGCAGTTTCACCACGGCCTCCGGGACGGCTGTGCCGCGCCGGAACCGGAGGCCGTGGCCGGAGCGACCCCCCTCCGTGGACGCCTGGCGTGCCACGGGGGAGGGTTGGGATGTGCACGCCATCCCAACCCTCCGCGGGAGGTCGCTCCGGGCCAGCGATCCTTCCAGGAAGGGTGTTGAGCCGATGAAGTCGAGTAGCCTCGCCATCATCGGGGGCGCCGTCGGCGCGGTAGGCGGACAGGCGCTCAAGGCGCCGTTCCCGCCCCCGGGCGCGAACCCCTACCTCGACCTGATCGCATGGCACGATCCGGGCCTGCACGCTGCCATCCGCGTCTGGTACCACGCGTGGCCCGCCGTCGCCGTCGTGCTCGCCGGGAGCCTTTGTCTTTCGGTCTGGAGGGTCTGGTTCCAACCGCTCGTGCGGATCGTCCACCGGGGCAGGCTGCCCGAGTGGCCGACCTCGTCCGGCGACGACGCGCCCGCTCTCGTCGTCGGCGAACAGCATCACCCGGTCGTGCCGCGCGAGAGCGAGCGCCCCTCCTGGCTCGTGATCCCCGAGAAGGGGCTCTACACCGGCGTGCTCGTCGTCGGGGCTGTCGGCACCGGCAAGACGACGGCCTGCATGTACCCGTTCGCCCGCCAGCTTCTCTCCTGGCAGGCGGACGACCCCCGCCGCAGGGCGGGCGCGCTCGTGCTCGAAGTCAAGGGCGACTTCTGCTATCAGGTGCGGCAGATCCTCGAAGACGCCGGGCGCGGGGACGACTACCTCGAAATCGGGCTCGGCGGCTCGCTCCAGTGGAACCCGCTCGACGATCCGCTGCTCGACTCGTACTCGCTCGCCTACGGCGTGGCCTCCCTGATCAACCAGCTCTTCGGCAAGAGCAGGGAGCCGTTTTGGCAGCAGGCGTACACGAACCTCGTTCGGTGGATCGTCGAACTGCACCGGCTCCTGCCGGGCGGCTGGGTCACGCTTCAGGACGTGTACCGCTGCACCGTGGACGCGGACCTGTTGGTGGACAGGATCCGCGAGGCGCAGAAGCTCGCGGACGAGTTGCGCCAGGTGAGGGCGGTCATCTCCCGCAAGGACATGGTCGCCCATTCCGAAGCGCTCAAGAAGTGGGCGTGGGAGCAGGTGCCCGGCACCGAGAACATGGCGTCCCGGTTCGACCCGGAACTCGGAAAGCGGCTCAAGAAGCTGAAGGTCAAATGCAGACGGGAGGCGGTCGAGGGCGGCGCGGGCAGCGAGTTCGCCGAGCGGGTCGAGGCCGTGGCGCGGTGGTACCTCAAGGACTGGATGAAGCTCGACGCCAAGCTTCGCACCTCGATCGTCGAGGGGATCAGCGTCTTCCTCTCGCTCTTCGACCAGCCCGAGGTCGCGGGCGTGTTCTGCCCACCGCCGCCGAAGGACGATGCCTTGTCCAAGCGGGCGGACGGCGACGACGAGGAGAGGCCCCCGGAAGTCCCGGCAATGCCGGGTCTCCGCCGCCGTCTGCCCCCGCTCTCCGAGTTGATCGAGGGCGGCAGGGTGTTGGCGCTCAACATGCCGGCCGGGGCGAACCCGGCCTTGGCCCGGGCCATCGGCGTGCTGCTCAAGAACGGGTGGATGCAGGCGCTGCTCCGAAGACCCGCCGAAGCCGCACGCCGACCCGGCCGCTACATGCGGCCCGCCGTCTTCATCTGTGACGAGTATCAAGCGTTTGCCACGGTCGGGCAGGACGACCCCTCCGGCGACGAGAAGGCGTTCGCGCTCACGCGGCAGTGCCGCTGCATCCCCATCGTCGCCACGCAGTCGCTCTCGTCGCTCCGCTCGGTGCTGCCCTCGGGGGAGGCGTGGCGGACACTCGTCCAGACGCTCCGCACCCGGATCTTCCTGTCCCTGTCCGACGAGTCGTCGGCCAGGATCGCGTCTGAAATGTGCGGCTCCGTCATGAAGACGCAGCCCTCGTATACGTTCAGCGAGACCACCGGGAGGCCCGAGTTCTCGCTCCTGTCCGGGCGTGCCGGAGGCGGACGCGGCACCATCGGCGCGAGCAAGTCGTTCCGCCGCTCCCGCGAGCCGGTGTTCACGCCGCGCGAGTTCGGGTTGCTCGCCAACTACCAAGCGGTCTGCCTCCCCTACGATGGCGTCAAGTCGCTCCCGGCACGGCGCGTCTACCTCAAGCCCCACTACCTGCCGAAGGATGTGGGCTACTGGCGGCTCCGCAAGGAGGGGCGGATATGAAGCGCGCGAGCGGCGTCGGCCACCTCGCCCCGTTTCTTCCGGGCCTGGAATCCCTGCTCGAAGATCCCGGGGTCTCCGAGATCATGATCAACGGCCCCGCGAACGTCTGGGTCGAGCGGGCTGGAAGGCTGGAGCCCCACGAGGCGCCCGCACTCACCGCCGCGTGGCTCCACCGCGCGGCGATCCACATCGCCCGGCCGCTCGGGCTCGATCCCGCTGCGAAGCCGATCCTGGACGCTCGCCTGGAGGACGGATCGCGGGTCGCGATCTGCACGCCGCCCGCGAGTCCCGAGGTCGCGATCACCATCCGCCGGTTCGGAGGCCGCGCGTTCTCGGCCGAGGACCTGGTGCGCATGGGCTCGCTGCCCGAAGACATCCTCGAAGCGGCTCGGAGCACGCTTGCGTCCCGCCAGAACATCCTGGTCTCGGGCGGCACGGGCTCGGGCAAGACCACGCTCCTGAACGCGCTCATCGAACTGCTGCCCGAAGACGAACGCATCGTCGCCATCGAGGACACGCTCGAACTCAGGATCGACCGGGCCAACTGCCTCCGGTTCGAGGCCGGGGCCACGCTCTCGGAGACGCCGGTCGAGATCCGCGACCTGGTGCGCCACGCGCTCCGCCACCGGCCCGACCACATCGTCGTCGGCGAGGTCCGGGGCGGCGAGGCCGCCGACCTGCTCCAGGCCCTCAACACGGGCCACGGCGGCTCGCTCACGACCATCCACGCCAACAACGCGCGCTCCGCGCTCTCGCGGCTCGCGAGCTGCGCCATGCAGGCCGGCGACGCGCTGCCCTGGGAGGTCACCTGCCGGGGCGTCGTGGACGGGATCGCGCTCGTCCTGCACGTGACGCGCCGGGAAGGGCGCCGGTTCGTGGAGGACGCGCTCGAAGTATGCGGCTACGACGCGGCCACCGGCCACTGGATCACCGCGCCGCCCGGACGGGACCGCCCGGGAACGCAACCGGAGAGAAGAACCCACAACCACCGAAGGAGGTGAACCCATGAGAGGCATCGACGGGACCATCCGCGTCGAGACATTCGAGGACTTCGACCGCGAACTCGCCCGCGACAGCGGCGACACGCTCGAAGTCGACGCCTTCCTGGCCGAAGAGTACGGCCTCTTCCCCGAGGATGTAGGCGACGAGGACGAGATCGCCGCCGCCTGGGGCGACCCGCACGGCGCCGCCGGTGAGGAGGTGGACGCATGAACCACGACGAATACCACCGCAAGTTCGCCGACGCGATCATCGAGCAGATCCGGCAGGGCACCGCGCCCTGGCAGAAGCCTTGGGCGCCGGGCGAGCGCGTGATGCCCATGAACGTGGACACCGACCGCTCCTACCGGGGCGGCAACAGCCTCCACCTGGCCTCCGTGCAGCAGGAGCAGGGCTACGGCGACGTGCGCTGGGGCACCTACCGCCAGATCCAGAACCGGGGCGGACAGGTCAGGAAGGGCGAGCGCGGCACGCGCATCCTCTCCTTCCAGGACAAGAAGCGGATCGCCGTCACCGACGAGCAGGGTCGGCC
>JAJDWE010000058.1 GCA_022825725.1 Gemmatimonadota bacterium | reverse complement strand
CTACGAAGCGGACTGGCAGGCCTGCGTGGACTACGCCCGCCGACACAACCCGGGACTCGTCGCCGGGGACTGACGGAACGCCGAAGGCAGCGGCGGACTCGCCGCAACCGATGGCGCCCCCCAGATTCCCGCCCCTGATTGCTGACGACATCCCGGAGGACGCATGCCCCGACTACGGTTCGTCATTTCCCGCGCTGCCCCAGCCATGCTGGCGCTCGGGTGCCTGGCGCTCGGCCCAACACCCGCCGCCGCGCAGGAGCGCTTTCCCGATCCGCCTCCGGAACACGGCCTGTACTCGGATGCCGTGCGGGTGGGGGATCTCGTCTTTCTGGCGGGCGTCGTGAACCGCGACCCCGATCCGGCCACGCAGTTCCGCAACACGTTCCGCCGGATCGGCGAGGTTCTCGAGGACGCCGGGTCGAGCCTGGCGCGGGTGATCGACATCACGACCTACCACATCGACATGCATGCCCACATCGACACCTTCATCGAGGTCAAGGACGAGTTCCTGCCCGAGCTTCCATCCTGGACCGCCGTGGGAGTGACCGAACTCTACAGCCCCGGCGTCCTCATCGAGGTCAAGGTGATCGCGGCGGCCGATGAAGAGGGCTGACGGCGGGCCCGTGATTCCGGCCCGCGCGCGCCGGTCCGTGCTCTGTCCGGCGCTCGCGCTCGGGGCGGCGCTCTCGGGCTGCGCCGGCGACGAGGCCGCCAGCGGTACCGACGAACGCCTGCCTCCGACGGCGGCGTATGCGGGCGACGACTGGCCGGTCTACGGCGGCGACCCCGGCGGTCTCAAGTATTCCTCCCTCACGGAGATCGACCGCTCGAACGTCTCCGGACTCGGGGCGGCCTGGGTCTGGGAGACGGGAGAAGAACCGATTCCGGACGCGGCGAGCCCCATCCAGGGCGAACGCGTGGCGCCGGGGGCCTTCGAGGTAACGCCGATCGTCATCAACGACACGATGTGGCTCTCCACTCCGTACAGCCGCGTCGTCGCCCTGGACGCCGAGACGGGAGATGAGTTCTGGAGCTACGATCCCAAGGCGTGGGAGTGGGGGAACCTTCACCGCGGCTGCCGCTTCTGTCACCGCGGAATCGCCCAGTGGAGCGACGGAGGCGAACGGCGGATCTTCCTGAACTCACGCTGGCGGCTGATCGCGCTCGACGCCGCCACGGGCGAGCCGATCCGGAGCTTCGGGGACGGAGGTGAGATCGACCTGACGGAGGGGCTCGCCTGGGACGCGAACCGGCTTCACATCTCCAACACCTCTCCCGCCGTCGTGTTCGAGGACATCGTGATCGTGGGCAGCGGCGTCCCGGACAACCGGATCTACCGCAACAATCCTCCGGGCGACGTGCAGGCCTTCGACGCGCGCACCGGGGAACTGCTCTGGACCTTCCACACCATCCCCAAGGAGGGGGAGTTCGGGGTCGAGACGTGGGAGGACGAGTCCTGGTCCTACACCGGTTCGGCCAACGTGTGGGCGCCGTTCTCGCTCGACCCGGAGCGGGGATTCCTCTACCTGCCCGTCTCCACGCCGAACAACGACTTCTATGGCGGCCACCGGCGGGGCCAGAACCTGTTCGCCGAGTCGCTCGTGTGCCTCGACGCGCGGACGGGCGAGCGCGTGTGGCACTTCCAGACCGTTCACCACGGGCTGTGGGACTACGACCTGCCCGCGCCCCCCGCGCTCGTGACGATCGAGGTCGGCGGGAGAGAGATCGACGCGGTCGTGGCGGTGGGGAAGACGGCGTTCACTTACGTGCTCGACCGCGAGACCGGCGAGCCCGTTTGGCCCGTCGAGGAGCGCGCAGTGCCGGAGAGCGCGGTTCCCGGCGAGGTGCCGTGGCCGACCCAGCCGTTCCCGACACGGCCCGCCCCGTTCTCCCGGCAGGGGATCACGGAAGACGACCTCATCGACTTCACGCCCGCACTGCGCGAGGAGGCGCTGGAGGTGTTCCGCCGCCACCGGACCGGGCCGATCTTCACGCCGCCTTCCGTCGAGGGGACGATCATGATGCCGGGCCTCATCGGCGGGGCGGGGTGGGGCGGTGCGGCCATCGATCCCGAGAGCGGCCACATGTTCGTGAAGGCGTATGACGATCCCTTCCTGGCCCGCGTCGCCGCGGCGGAGCCGGGGGAGGGGGACGCGGATTATCTCCCGAACTTCGCGAGCACGCTCTCGGTGGCCGGCGGGCTGCCGATCCTCAAGCCGCCCTACGGCACGATCACGGCGATCGATCTCAACACGGGCGACCACCTGTGGCAGCGTCCCTTCGGGGACGACTCCGCGATCCGGGAGCACCCGGCGCTGGCGGGACTCGACCTCCCCCCCCATGGGAGGCACGCCGCAGAGCCATGGCACGACGTCGGGACCGCTGGCGACGGGGGGCGGGATCGTGTTCCTGGCGGGCGGAACTCCGTGGATCGAGGCGATGGATGTCCGCGACGGCACCACGCTGTGGCGAGGGGACCTGGGTGAGGGGTTGGGGCGCGGCAACCCGATGACCTATCGCACCCGGTCCGGACGCCAATTCGTCGTCGTCGCGACCTCCGCCGACGGACAGGTCGACTCGAAGCTGCAGGCCTTCGCGCTGCCCGCCCGATGACCCGGCCTCGAAGCCCGATGATCCGGCCTCGAAGGAGGAGAGCCGCCTTCGGCGCGGTACTTTCCATCGCCGCCGCCCAACTGGTGTCGACGCTCGCGTCCGCCGTCGAGTTGAGCGGGGTGCAGGAACGGACGTTCCGGCCCCTTCGACCCCTCGGCGCCGCGAGCCGGCTCACCGCGTCCGTCCACCTGGGCGATGTCGACGGGGACGGCGCGCTCGATGTCGTGGTGGCCAACGGCCGTCACTGGCCCGAGCAAAACCGGGTCTTCCTCAACGACGGGAGCGGCGGCTTCACGCTTGCACGCCGGCTGGGGGACGAGGAGGACGGCACCTACGCGGCCCCGCTCGCGGATTTCGACGGGGACGGCGATCTCGACATCGCCACGGGAAACGACCGTACCCGGAACCTCATCTTTCTCAACGACGGCGCCGGGCGCTTCGAGGCGGGTTCGACCTTCGGCGCTCCGAGTTCGACGCGCAGCCTCACGCTGGCCGACCTGGACGGGGACGGGCACACGGATATCCTCGTCGTCAATCGAGGTCGCCGGAACTTCATCTTCCGGGGAGATGGGAGGGGCGCCTTCGATGAGGGCACGCCGTTCGGGGCAGGGGACGATTCCACGATCGATGTCGCCGCGGCGGACCTCGACGGGGACGGGGACCTGGATCTCGTCCTCGCGAACCGCGACGGAGGGGCGAACGCGATCCACTGGAACGACGAGGGGGCCTTCGACCGGCAAACACCCTACGGCTCGGGCACCGATGAGACGCGCGGCGTCGCCGTGGGTGACCTGAACGGCGATGGCCGGCCCGACATCGTCGTGGCCAACATCGGCGAGGAGAACGCCGTGTACTTTGGGGAAGGGAACGGCTCCTTCCCCCGGGGACGTCCCTTCGGACGCGGAGACGACCAGAGCTTCGCGGTCCGGCTCGCCGATCTGGACCTCGATGGAGACCTCGACGTCGTCATCGCGAACGCCGGCGCGCAGAACGCCGTCTACTTCAACCGGGGCGGGGAACTCGAGGAGTTCCGCTTCGGCTGCGGCGACTGCGCCACCTACGGGATCGCGGTCGGCGACCTGAACGGAGACGGGTTCCCGGAGATCGTCTCCGCGAATTCCGGCGCGCCGAACGGCATCTTCGCCAACGTCCCCTCCGGCGCCGGCGGTCCCCGCTAGCCGCCGGCCGTCCGCGCCGGCCCCCAGCCGACCGCGGTGGCCGCCGGCCGAATCACAAGCTTGCCATCCCCCCTCGCGACGTGCATCATCATCTGACGGTTCTAGTTGAGAATGATTCTCATTATCATTATTGACAAGGTTGAGCCGATGTTGAACGGATCACAGGCGCGCGCGCCGTTCGCCACCTTCGGATTGCTCTGGCTGTTGAGCGGGTGTGCCTCCGCAGGGGGACCGCAGCCCGCCGTCGAACTCACCTCCCGCCCGGAACGACCCGGAGTTGCGCCGGAATCGGTGCCGCGTCCCGGGATCCTCGTCATGGCGCACGGGGGTGGGGCGGAGTGGAACGGACGGGTCGAGGACGCCCTGCGGCCGCTGCGCGACCGGATCCCCGTGTCGCTGGCGCTCGGGATGGCCGACCCCGGGACGATGCAGTCCGCCCTGGACTCTCTCGCGGACGAGGGCGTGAACACGGTGGCCGTCGTGAGGCTGTTCGTGTCGGGGGCGTCGTTCCTGCATCCGACGGAGTTCCTGCTCGGCCTCCGTCCCGACGCCCCGGAGCGCGCGATGGTGGGGCACCGGATGGTGAGCGGGACGGAACTCGATCCGCTCGCGAACGGCAGCCGGATTCTGCTGGTGCGTGAGGGCCTGGGAGGATCCGGCCAGGCGACCGGCATTCTGGTCGACAGAGCCGCGGCCGCCGGGATCCCCCCCGCGGAGAGCGGTGTGCTGCTGCTCGCGCATGGCATGGGGGACGAAGACGAGGACCGGCAGGTGCTCCGCTCCATGGAAGATGCGGCTGGGGCCCTGCGGACCGGCGGCTACGCGGAAGTCCACGTCGGCACGCTCAGGGAAGACTGGGCGAGCGCACGGGAGGAGGCGGAGGAGCGGATCAAGGCGCTCGTCGCCGGAATGGGCGAGCGTCACAGGCACGTCCTCGTCATCCCGTACCGCGTCTCCGGCTTCGGCCCCTACGCCGACGTGCTCGAAGGTCTCGAGTACGTCGCCACGGAGGGCTTCCTGCCCCATCCTCTAATCACGGACTGGATCGCGGAGAGGGCGACGGCGAGTTTCTGCGCCACCGGTCTCGTCTCACCGCTCGGATCCTGTTCAGCCTCCGCAGGCGAGCGCGAGCCCTCGCCCCTCCACGGGCACCCACGAAACCTCGCACGGCGCTAGCTCTCGACACGGAGACCCGATCACATGACCGGAAGCACGCTTCGCTCGGCGCGGATCCCCTTCCGCGCACTGATGATTCCAATCGCGCTCACGGCCTTTGCGGCATGCGAGTCGGAAGTCGCCGCCCCCGAAGAGCCGTTCGAGGAAGGCGTGCTCACGGTCGACGCCACCTCGCCCGTCTCCTTCGCCTACGTGAGTCTGACCGGTGGCGGGGCGCTCCCGAGCCCGGCGGATCCGGGCGGTTCCACGTCCTGGGACATGGCCTTCCGCAGGTTTTCCGTGCGGCTCAACGGCGGCGTCGCGGGCCCCGGCAGCGTCTCCGCGGTCAGTCTGGGGAACAACGCGGGTCTGACGGCGGATCAGGTCACGGCGCTGACCCCGCAAGATGGCGAAGCGGCGTTCGCGGCGGTCACCGCTGCCGACATTCCGGCGGCGGGATTCGTCGAGGATGCGCTGGCGCCGGAGACGGGCCCGTCGTGGTTCCGCTTCGACACCCAGTCGGGCACGATCGTGGCGAACCCCGGCGCGGCCTGGAAGCTGCGCGAGGGTTCGGGGCGCGGATACGGCGTGATTCGCATGGTGGAGATCGCGATGCAGGGCGAGAGGCCCGTGGGCGCGACGATCCAGTTTCGGCGTCACGACCCGGGTGGCAGCCTGGGCGCGCCGGAAAGCCTGGCGCTGGATCTCACGCGCGGACCCGTCTTCGTGAGCCTGTCGAACGGGATCGTGCGCGACCCCTCCGGCTGCGGCTGGGACGTCGCGACATCACCCGAATTCACGATACAGGTGAACGAGGCCTGCGGCGCGGGAACCTTCCCGCTCGACGCAACGGACGACTTCACGGCCCTGGCCCGCGCGGACGACGCGCCGGACTATGCCGGCTTCCTCTCGACGATCGCCGGCGCGTTCCCGGCCACGGTGGGAGATGCGCGGGGCGCGTTCTGGTACAGCATCCGGCAGAACAATCGAATGTGGCCGACCTACAACGTTTTCCTCGTCCGGGTGGGCGCGGAGGTCTACAAGGTGCAGCTCTTCGACTACTACAATGCGACCGGGGACTCGGGCCATCCGTCGGTGAGGTTCCAGCGGCTCCGGTGACGGCCGCGCTCGCGCGGCTGGCGCTCTGCGCCACCCTCGGACTGGGCGGCATCCTCCTTCCGGTTGCGACCGAGGCCCGAACACAGGCCCAAACGCTGGGCCAGGCACAGGGTCGGGTCTACGACGTGGCGTCGGGGGCGGGGATCGCGGACGCCGAGGTGACGTGGCTCCCGGTGCCCGGCGCCTCAGGGTCGGCGGCTGCGGCACAACGCCGGACTTCGGTGCGCACCAACGCCGTCGGGGTCCTTGCGCCGGCTGAGAATTGGGGGCCCGGCGGAGGCATCGAGGTCTCGGCGCTCGGATATCTCTCCCGCACCCTGGTCTGGACGGAGGCGACGGCGGCGGGCTGGCGGATCGGGCTCGAACGCGACCCGCTCGCCCTCGATGAGATCGTGGTCACGGCGAGTTCGCTTCCGCGCCTCCGCTCGCAGATCGCCGTGCCGATGGAGACGGTGGAGGCCGAGGAGATCGAAGCGGCCGGCGTGGCCTCCGCCGACGGCCTGCTTGCGGAGCTTCCCGGCGTCCAGGTGACGGCCGGCACCCCGGTCGGCTCGAATCTCATGATCCGGGGCATTGGCGGCGCGCGCGTCCTCGTCCTGCTCGATGGCCAGCCGAGCGCGGGCGCGCTGCTCGAGAACCGCGACCTGAGCCGCATGTCGCTGGCCGGCGTGGAGCGCGTGGAGATCGTGAAGGGGCCCCTTTCATCTCTCTACGGCTCCGACGCTCTGGGTGGCGTCGTGAACGTCATCACGCAGCTGCCCGCCTCGGGGTTCCAGGTCGATGCGCGAGCCCTGTCGGGCGGCGCCGGACGTCGCGAGGCGGAGGCGACGGCGAGCGGCGGAGGCCGTCTCCGGTACCGAATCACCGGCGGCTGGCGCCAGGAAGACCGGATCCCGGGGCTCGCCGACGGGGGGCCGAGCGCGTTCGCGCGCGTCTGGGACTTCCGGTCCCGTTTTCAGTTCAGGGCGTCGGACACCTGGGACGTCCTCGCCACCGCCACCTACCTCCGCGAGCGGCAGCGCTGGCCGGTGGGCGGCGCGTTCTCCGGGTTCAACGACAACGCGGGATTCTCGGGGTCGGTGGAGGCGCGACGGCCGCTGGGGCCCGGCACGTGGAGCGGAAGTCTCTTTCTCCAGGAATACGAGCACCTGTTCCGCAGCGCCCGTGGAGATGCCCCCATCGCCGACGAGGGTGCCGACACCCAATGGGAGCGCCTCGCGAAGGGTGCGGCGGGGTATTCCGCCGTCCTGGGCGGACATTCCGTCGACGTTGGTATCGAGATCGCGAGTCGCGCGATTCGGTCGCCCGACAAGCTGATCGAGGAGCGGGCGGCCGACCGGCAACTCGCGCTCTTCGCGCAGGACGCATGGCGTCTCGGGGGAACGGTACTGAGCGGAGGCGCCCGCCTCACCTGGAACGACCGCTGGGGCTCCAACCTCTCGCCGACCCTGGGTGTGACTCGTCGCGCCGGAGCGCACGTGCACCTCCGCGCGGCGGTGGCACGGGGTTTCCGCGCGCCCTCCTTCAAGGAGCTGGCATGGAATTTCGTCAACGTGGGGGGCGGTTATGTCCTCCAGGGGTTCCCGGATCTGGATCCGGAGCGCTCGTGGAACGTCTCCGGCGGGGTGGAGTGGCAGCCGGCGCCGACCCTTCGGATGGAAGTCGAGGCCTTCTCCAACCGGATTCGGAACCTCATCGAGCCCGGGTTCGTCGGCAATGCCGAGAGTGGTCTCCTCATCTTCTCCCCCCGGAACGTCGCGGACGCGATGACGCGCGGGTTTGAATTCAGCCTCCGCGCCGTCCTGGATCGCGCGGAGTTCACCGCGGGCTACGCGTACCTCGACGCGTACGCGGTCGACTCCGGGCTCCCGCTGGACCGGCGCGCCGCACATTCCGCGCGCGCCCGGGCGGCGTGGACCGCCGAGGCGCTCTCCGGGCTTCGGCTGGATGCCACGGCGCATCTCACGGGTGCCGCGCCGATCATCGGAACCGGTCCCGACGGGAGCGACGCGAGGATCGGCACGCAGGAGCGGTTCGTGGCCATCGACCTGCAGACCTCCGTCGATCTCGGGCGAAGGCTCAAGCTCGTGGCGGGCGTCGAGAACCTGTTCGATGCTCGTCCGGCGGGCTGGCAGGGGGCGATAGAACGGAAGCTGCGGATGGGGCTGGTTGTCGAGGAGCTGTTCGCTCAGCCGCAGTAGTCGGCCGCCGCTCCCGCGAGGATCTCGGCCAGCCTCGCGCACGATTCGAGGTCCACCCATTCCACGTCGGCGTGCGCGCCCGCGCCGGCCGGGCCGATCACGACGCTGTCGACCCCTGCGGCCTGCGTCAGGGCGGAGTCCATCCAGGGAGAATCCCCGATCACGTTCGGCGCCCTGCCCAGAACGGTGCGGACGGCGCGCGATACGCAGGCCGCGACCGGCGCCTCCGGCGTCGTCTCGAAGGGCTCGCGGTGGAAAAAGGTCGACCAGTCGACCTCGAGGGACGGGTCCTCGGCGCGCAGGTCTTCGAGGATGGCCGTGATCTCGGCTTCCACCGACTCCCGCGTCTCGGGTGGCACGGTCCGTCGCTCGACCCGGAGCGTGCAGCGCGGAGAGTAGGTGCTGATCCCGCTCCCGCCTTCGAGCAGCGCCGCGTGCATCGAGGGGGGGCCGAGGAGGGGGTGCCCCGGCCGGGATTGGAGTTCTTCGATGAACGCCTCGAGTCGGTGCAGCACGCGTCCCATTCTCACGTTCGCATCGATGCCCTCCCGGTAGCGGCTGCCGTGGGCGGCGCGCCCGCGCGTCGTGATCTCGATCCACGTGAATCCGCGGTGGGCCACGCACAGATCCAGCGACGTGGGTTCGGTGACGATCGCGGCGTCGAAGGCGAGTTCACCGCGCGCGCGCCGTTCGACCAGATCCGCGGTGCCCAGGCTCGCGTATTCCTCGTCGGCCACGGCGGCCACGAGGACATCGCCGGCGAGGCGCGTTCCCGAATCGCGAAGGAGTCGGGCGGCCTCGATGCAGGCGGCCAGCGCTCCCTTCATGTCGTAGGCCCCGCGTCCGTAGAGCCGCCCGTCCCGCATGCTCGGCGAAAACGGCGCCTCCATCCCCTCCACGCCGACCGTGTCGTAGTGGGCGTTCAGCATCAGGCCCGGGCCCGACCCGGCGCCCGCGAGGCGTCCGACGACGCTCGGCCGCCCCGCCTCGGGCTCGTACCGCGTCACTTCGAGACCCGCCTCGCGCATGTGCCGCGTCGTGAGGCGGGCGATCTCCGTCTCGCCGGGCGCCCCCTCCACCAGCGTGGGGTTCACGGAGTTCGTGGCAACGAGATCCGTGAGGACGGTGGTGAGGCGCAGCGGGTCGGCGGAGAACGTCAAGGGCTCGGGAGGCGCTTGATCTCCCTTCGGCCGGCCGCCACGCCGGTCCCGATCCCGATCCCGAACAGGACGGCCGTGAGCGGAGTGACGAATGGAAGGATCGCCGCCAGCAATCCCACGCCCCAGCCCGCGACCCCGGCCACGAGCGGAACCCCGCGCCGGTGAACGCCGTCCACGAAGCGCAGTCGCCCGCGCACGAACCTCTTCATCGTCACGTAGCCGCCGATTGAAGCGGCGCCGGCGATGGCGAGCCAGAGAAAATTCCCGATGAACTCGAACATGTCGCACCTCCCGCACAGCCTGTACGCCCTCCATCCCGGGGCGGTTTCAGCGGTCCGGCAGCCGGTTTGCGACGGGCTGCCGGCCGTGTTGTACTATGTTGCCGAAGTCCGAACCCAGCCACGGAGATCGAGATGAACAGGGACGGAATCCAGGTCCGGTGGGACGGCGGACTCAAGTTCAGCGCCGACCGAGCCGACCACGAGACGCGAATCGACGGGGACGAGGGCATCGCCCCCAGCCCGGTCGCCCTTATGGTGGAGTCCGTCGCCGCCTGTGCCGCGATCGACGTGGTGGTCATCCTGCAGAAGGGGCGCCAGGAACTCAGCGGGCTCTCGGTCCGGGCGAGGGCGCGCAGGGCGGACGCGGCGCCGCGCTACGTGAAGGGTCTCCAGTTCGACTTCCACGTCTCCGGCGACGTGGACGAGGCGAAGGCCCGGCGGGCCGTCAGGCTCTCCTTCGAGCGCTACTGCTCCGTCTATCATTCGCTCCGGAAGGACATGGAACTCGAATGGACGCTGACCCTCAACGGCGAGCCCGCGGGCGGACAGGACTGACCGGACAGGACTGACCGGACCGGGCTGAGCGGCCAGGGCCGCTATTCGAAGGGATTGGGAAGGTCCCCGGCCCAGTCCAGGAAGCCCGCGCCGCTCGGCGTCCACACGACGATCGCGCCGCAGGTCGAGCCTGTGCGCATAAATTCCATGGGCGTCTCGACTTCACGCCTGTAGACCTCGACCGCGCCCAGATCGTCCCTCGGGAGATCGTCGAACTGCATCCCCGCCTGGTACATCCCGTCCAGGTAGAGCGCCGGCGGACAGTTGAGCCGCGCGCCCTCGCCGAGGAAGACCTTCGCGATCCCGTATTCGATCCGGCCCACGGAGACGTTCGGCAGGCCGCGCAGGAGGTCGCTGGGGAGGCGCGGGTTACGGTTGATGATGTCCCGTGGCGTGAAGAAGGTCCCGAATCCCCTCCCCATGCGTTCGAGGAAGCCCTCCAGGTTTCGCGCACGGCGGGTCTGCCGGATCTCCACGGTGAGATCCGCGATGCGAATGACGGTACTCGACAGGGTCAACGTGACGCGCGTCGTCTGGTCCGGCTCGAGGTCGATGTGCGTATAGCCGGCCTCGTAGCCGATGAACCGCACCTCGATCGAGTCCCTGCCGGCCCAGGTCTGCGGGACCCGGAAGTTGCCTTCGACATCGGTGATCGCCCCGTATCCGGAGCCCATGAGGATCACGCGGGCCCCCTCGATGGGAAGCCCCGTCGAGGCGCTGACCACCTGCCCGATCAGCTCCGCCGTCTGCCGCTCCGTCTCCTCCTGCGCCGCAGCCGCGCCCGGCGAACCCGCCAGCACGCCTCCGGCGACAAGGGTCAGCGCCGCCAAACGGGCGCATCTGCTTCCCGACTCCAACGCACTCATACCGCCCCCTGCTCGAATCCGGCCCTCTCCGTAACGCTTTCCATCATCCGAAAGATAAGGTCTCATCGCCTCTTCATCGACAGCACCGTCGGGTCGCCGCCCGTGCTGCCGTGGATGGTCACGATCAGTTCGGTGCTCGTCGGGCTCTCGTACGTGAACCACCAGGGGGCGTTCGGCGGCGGCGCCTCCGCCGTGCTCCGGAAGGTGGCCTTCCGGCCTTCGAGGGCCGTGAGACGGTATTCGAGTCGCGTCTCCTCCCAGGGTTCCCAGCCCCGCCCGACGTGCTTGAACCGGTAGTAGATCTCCCCATCGTCGTCCTGCTCCAGGAGCAGCAGTTCGTACATGACCGCGAGACCGTCGCGGACGAGGCGGAAGGAGCCGGACATCGAGCGCCCTGCGGGGCCGAACCACCCCTCCTCGATCTGTCCTCCGAAGGCGTCCCCGCCCCAGTGGCCGGCGATCCATGCCATCTCCTCGAGATCGACGGCCCGTGTGGGCACATCGGGCGCAGGATGGCCCGCCGGAGCCGACTCCTGGCCCATCGCCCCGGTAGCGCCGATCGCGTGGACGACGGCGGCGAACGCGACGGCGACCCATGCCGCCCGCCGGCGAAGGGTCCGCGCCGGGGAGCGAAAGGCTCGCGCCGGGGACGTTTGAGAAACCGCGGCTCCCGCCGCATCTTCGCACGCCATGAAAGGCGTCCTGAAAATCCTCGTCTCGGTCATCGTCTGCCTCCTCGCCGGCCTCGCGGGGCTCGCGCTCGTGTTCAGAGATCTGCCCGTGGGTCCCGGTCCCGGGCTCATCGCGCTCGGGGCTCTGCTGTACTTCTCCGCAGGCTTCGGCCTCGCGCGATGGCATCGCGGCGCGCGTCCCCTCCTCTGGGGGCTGGCGCCGGGCTGGAGTCTGGCCCTGCTGGGCGGCATCGGCCTCTGGGTCACGGTGACGGATCCTCCGTCCGGCCACTGGGGCCTGGCGCTTCTCTTCCTGCTCGGCCCGGCCGTCGCGGGCTCGGCGGGCGCCGTCCTCGCCGCGAGGACGCTGAACGGCTGACCCGCGCTCACGTCCCCGTCCCCCGCGATCTCTCGAGGCCTCCGCCGCCGCGCGGTCTGGCCACGCCAAGGTAGACGGAACCCAGCGCCCGGGGCACTCCCGGCATCGTGAACCGGTCGAGGTCGACGATCCGGAATCCGCCGCCTTCGATCTCGGCGTCGATCTTCCGGTTTATGTTGCAGCCGCAGCCGACGACGTTCTGGACCGGGTTCAGCGTGTCCTGGAGGCGCGAGACCCAGCCCTTGTCGTTCCGTCCGTGCTCGAGGAAGAGGAGTTCACCGGAAGGTTTCAGCGCCCGCCTCAGTTCGAGGAGGGCGTCCCGGAGCCGCTCGATCGAACACAGCGTCCAGGTGGTCGTCACCGTGTCGAAGTGCCCATCCGGAAAGGGGAGTCGGTCGGCGGCGTCATGGATCACGCGGTCGACGGGGAAGGGGGCACGGGCGATGCGGGCGCGCACGCGGCGTTCGAGTACTGCGGCGGGGTCGATCCCCGTGACGCGTCGAACCGACATCGGGTAACATTCGAGATTGAGGCCGGTGCCGAAGCCGACTTCCAGCACGTGCCCCTGTGCGCGGGAGAGAACCCGGCGCCGGTACCTGCGATGCAGTTCGCCCTTGAGCCCGCTCTCCATGAGACGCGGAAAGATGTGTTCGGCGTACAGCCCCACTCGCTCTCCTTCCCGGTGACGCTGGCCCGGTGACGCTGGCGAAGGTTGAAACGTCTGCTCAAACATAGACGTAACGGCTCGCGTCGGGATGGGTCGTGGCTCTGGACTGGAGAGCGCTCTTGAACCGAATGCCTGCTGCCGGACGCGCCCTCACGCTCGCGGTGTGCCTGGGAGCCGCCGCGGGCGCCGCATTCGACGCGCGCGCGCTCCAGGAGGCGCCCGTCTCCGCCTCGCGGCCGATTCCGGTCGACGCCTACGCCGACGAAGGGATCGCGGGGCTGATCGAGCGCGCCCTGGCGCAGCGCAAAGCCCGGGCCGAAGGGCTGACGAGCTTCGAGACGACCTTCCGCGAGCGGATTTACGCCGGGCTGGGCGGCGCGGCCCTGCGCCGCGAGCGCGCGATGTTCCACCAGGAACGCGCCGCACGGCTGCGCTGGGCGGCGGAGGGCGAACACATCATCCGTTGGCTGGGACTGCGACGCGGCGTGCCGATCGTCGGCCTGGGCGTCGAGTTCGAGGACGACCTGCGCGACGACGATGCGTTCGAACTCGATTTCGACATCATCGATCCGGCCAGCGAACACCTGGCCCTGGGCTCGGAGTGGGCGCTCCATCCCCTGGCGGATACCGCAGCCTACCACTACCGCTATCGCTCCGGCGACACGCTGCGCATCCGCTTCCCGGGGGACAACCGGGAGGTGACGCTGATCGAGGCGGTCGTCGAGCCGCGGGAGGCCCGCTTCGACCGCATCGCGGGCTCACTCTGGTTCGACGCCGACGAGGGCGTCCTCACGCGCGCCGCCTACCGTCCCGCGATCGAATACGACTTCGACCGCGAAGAACCGGAGGATGCGGAGGATGTTCCCGGGTTCGTGAAGCCGATCCGCGCCAGGGTCGACTTTATCACGATCGACTACGGACTCCAGGAACTGCGCTGGTGGCTGCCGAATCGCATGGCCTTCGATGCGGTCGCCACGATGGCGGATCTCGCGAGCATGCCCGTGCGCTACGAATGGACCTTCGAGGACTACCTCGTCGACGCCGAGCAGACGCTCGATCCGGGGGAGGACCTGCCGGAGGGCTGGACGCGCTGGGTCGACGAGGTCATCGACGCGGATGAGCTCGAGGGGGAAGAGGGGGAAGAGGGACGAGTCGAGGGATTCCGCGACGACCCGTTGACGGCGGAGGCGGATTCGCTCCCCGCCAGGGTCCACCCCATCGTGACGATCGTCCCGCCCGTCGATCAGCTCCCCGCGTACCCGGAGCTTCCGGAGCCGCTCTTTTCCGCCACCGTTGACGCCTTCGCGACGGCGGAGCTCGACGACCTCAAGGATCGCCTGTCCTCGCTGCGCATCCCCGGGGCCACGGCCCTGGGTCCCCGCCTGGATCTTTCTCCGGGCCTGCGCAGGCTCCGCTACAATCGGGTCGAGGGACTGTCGGTCAGCGCCCGGCTCGCCGTGCCGACGGGGGTCACCTCCGAGTTCGCGGTCACGCCGCGGATCGGCATCCCGGAGTGGGAGCCGGGCGTGGAGGTCGGGTGGCGGCGCCAGACCGCGACGGGCGGTTTCGGGATCACGGCGTACCGGCGCCTTGCGGACCTCGGGGACTGGGGCCGTCCGCTCTCCTTCGGCAACTCCTTCAACAGCCTCGTCGTGGGGTACGACGAGGGCCTCTACTTCCGCGAGACCGGCTTCGAGGTCGCGGCGAACCGCCACGGCAAGAGGACCCGCGTGGAAGGCGCCTTCTTCGCCGAGCGCCACCAGAACGCACGGAAGCAGAGCGACGCCTCGCTCCCGAACCTCTTCGGCGACGCGGTTTTTCCGGACAACATCGTCGCCGCGCGCGGCAACGTCGCCGGCGTCTCTGGTCGTCTGCGCGCGTTTTCCTCCGTGGACCCGGGCACGCCGATCCTCAGCGGGTCCGTTTGGGGAGAAGTCGCGACGGGCGATTTCGATCTCTACGGGCGTGCCGCCGTCTCCGCGGCGCTGCAACTCCCCGTGAGCGACTGGTCGCTGGCGCTGGAGGGCGGGGCCGGAAGAGTGTTCGGAGAGCCGCCGCCACAGCGTCGCTTCCACCTCGGCGGTTCTTACACGCTGCGCGCGTTCGACCCCGTGTCGACCGGAGGCGACAGCTTCTGGTTCGGCCGGTTGGAACTGGGGCGCGGTTTCCGGATCGGCGATCCCACGTACGACATCGGGGGCAGCCCGATGCGAATCACGGGGTTTTGGGACACGGGCTGGACGGGTCCTGTCGATGCCTTCGGCACGGAGGGCTGGCGGTCGAGCCTGGGCGTCGGCGTCTCGCTCCTGGACGGCCTGTTTCGCATCGACATCGCCCGCGCCATCCGCGGCGGCAGCCTCTGGCGCCTCCACATATACTCCGACGGCCTGATGTAACGATGCCGAGGCCCTGGGGTTCTGACGGAAGATCGGAAGACATGGCGAAGAAACGAAGCCGAGACGGAAGCGAGGACAGCAGGGCGGCCGACGTGAAACGGTCGGTGAGGGAGTGGGCACGATCGCTGATCGTCGCAGCCGCCGGTCTCCTCTTCTTTCGGACCTTCCTCCTGGCTACCTCCGTGATCTCCTCGGGGTCGATGGAGAACACGCTCCTCGTCGGCGATTTTCTGCTCGTGAACAAGGTCGCCCTGGGCACGACGATCCCGTTCACGAACGCCCGCGTGCCGGGATACGCGGAGCCGGAGCACCGGGACATCATCGTGTTCCGGGCCGACCATTCCCCCGGCATGGATCTCGTGAAGCGCACGGTCGGCCTGCCCGGCGACACGCTCCGCATGGAGGGCGGCGTTCTCTACCGGAACGGGGTTGAGGTCGAGGAACCCTACGTCCGCCGCGATCCACGCCGGCCGGATGGCGGAGACATCCGGATGCTGTGGCAGAGGGAACACCTGATCCGGGACGCGGAACGAAGCGAGTACAGGCCCACGCGAGACAATTGGGGGCCGCTGGTCGTCCCCCGAGAGCGCTATTTCATGCTCGGCGACAACCGGGATGACAGTCTCGATTCACGGTTCTGGGGCTTCGTCGAGCGCGGGAAGATGCGGGGCAGGCCCTTCTTCATCTACTTCTCATATGATCGGGACGCACTCGAGCCGTTTCGGGTCCTGACGGCCATGAGACCCGGCAGGATCGGGTTCCGGCCGCACTGACGATGTTCGCACTCGCGGCGCCGGCCTCCGACAGCCGGCGGTGGCCGGATGTTTGCATGGCGGACGGGTTCGCCGCACCGTAGCGTCCGCACCACCGCAAGATGACGTCCGGCGCTCGATGTGCCGGTGATTTCCCGTGAAGAGCGCTCGGATACATGGCACGAGGTCGGAAAGCAAAGAACGGTTCCGGAGAGGCGGACGAAGCCGCGGGAGTGAAGCGGGAACGTCCCCCGTCTCCGCCCGCGTTCAGCGCGGCATGGTTCCGCGACTGGGGCCGCACGTTCTTCGTTGCGCTCCTCATCTTCCTCTTCTTCCGGACGTTCCTGCTGGCGACGTTCGTGATCACGTCGGGGTCGATGGAGGGGACCCTTCTCGTCGGCGATTTTCTGCTCGTGAACAAGACGTCGCTCGGTGCGCCGATCCCGTTTACGAATGCCCGCATCCCGGGATACGCGGAGCCGGAGTACGGGGACATCATCGTGTTCCGGGCGGACCATTCGCCGGGGCTGGATATCGTCAAGCGCACGCTGGGTCTGCCCGGCGACACGCTCCGCATGGAGGGGGGGGTCCTCTACCGGAACGGAGCCGCGCTCGACGAGCCTTACGTCCGCCGGAATCCGCGACAGCGGGATGAGGGGGATGCCCGGATGCAGTGGCAAGTCGCGCACCTGATCCCGGATCCGGAGCGGGACGAGTACAAGCCCACGCGGGACAACTGGGGGCCCCTCGTGGTGCCGCCGGAGCGCTACTTCATGCTTGGGGACAACCGGGAGGAGAGCCTCGATTCGCGGTACTGGGGCTTCGTCGAGCGCGGGAAGATGCAGGGCAGGCCCTTCTTCATCTACTTCTCGTACGACCGGGAGGCGCTGAAGCCGGTGAAGTTCCTCACGGCGATGAGGCCGGGAAGGATCGGACCCTCGCCGGACTGAGCGGGGTCCGGAGGTTTTCGTCCGCCGTCAGAGTGTGGCGTCCGCCGTCAGAGCTTCTTGATCAGCTTCCGAATGACGAAGACGGCGACGACGATGGCGATCTTTCTCATCGGCTTTCCTCTTCCGCTTCCGCGCATGGCCCACGCTTCAAGGTGGCGCGTCCGCGCCCTGTCGGACAGTACGTCCAGACCCTGCCGGACAGTACGGGCGGCTCCCGGGTCGAAGTTTCGGCGGCTCTGGCCCGCGGCCGGACGCCGGGCAACGTTGAGCGGATGGGAGAGGTTCGCAGTCGAGGAGGTGTCATGCGCGTGAACCGGGCGATCGCCCTTGCGGTGGCGTTCTCTTGTGCCGGGTGTGACTCGCCGTCCGCCGACGAGGCGGCGGCAGCCACCCATTCCCATGCCGGCGGCGGCGTCGTGACGCACTGGACCGAGTCGCTCGAACTCTTCGTCGAGTACCCTCCGCACGTTCGGGGGGTCGCGAGCGAACCGTGGGGCATCCACCTCACGTGGCTGGCGGACTGGAAGCCGGTGCGCGAGGGGCGCCTCGTGCTCCTGCTCCGGGGACCCGGCGGCGCCCGCGAAGAGATCGTCATGCAGGCCCCGGCGAGCCCGGGCGTCTACAGCGCGAGCCCAACCCTCACGGAGACCGGGACATGGCGGGCGGACCTGACCCTCACGGCCGCCGGCGCGGACCACGCGATCCCGGTGGGGCAGCTGGAGGTGTGGGCGAGCGAAGATGCGCTCCCGCACGACGAGGAGCAGCCGCTTCCGGGGCTGATCGCGCTCCTGAAGGAAGAGCAGTGGGCGATGCCGTTCGAGGTTGCGGTCGCGGAGACGCGCCGGATTCCGAACTCGATCCCGGTCACGGGGGAGATCACGGCTCCCGCCGGCGGTCTCGCGCACGTCTCGACGCCGGTGGAGGGCCTCGTGCTCGTCCAGGGGCCGTCGCCCGCCCCGGGCCAGGCGGTGCGGGAGGGAGAGACGTTGGCGCTGATCGCCCCCACGAGCCTCCACGACTCGTACGCCCGCATGCTGGCGGACGTGGAGGACGCCGAGCGCGAGGCGGCCCGGGCGGAGCGTCTCTTCGCCGCCGGAGCCATCGCCGAGCGCCGTCTGGAGGAGGCCCGCCACAACCTCGAGGTGGCCCGGGCGGCGTTCGAGGCCGTGGGAGGCAGTCTCTCCGCCGACGGGGACGGCGGTTCCGATCCGAACGTCTACCGGCTTCGGAGTCCCATCGGGGGCGTGATCGCGGATCGCCACGTGGCCCCCGGCGAGCACGTCGCCACCGGGACGCACGCGTTCACGGTCGTGCGGCCCGATCCGCTGTGGTTCGTCGCGCGGGTTCCGGCCCGCCACGCCGAAGCGGCCGGCGAGGTCAGCGGCGCATGGTTCACCGTCGAGGGCGCGACCCACACGCATGCCGCCGACCGCGTGGTGTCCGTGGGCAGCATCATCGATCCGGAGAGCCGGGCGCTCCCGGTCCGGTTCGCGGTGGCGAACCCGGGCGGGGTGCTCAAGGTGGGGATGCTGGCCGAGGGACATCTGCTCCTCGGCGAGCCCGTGGAAGGCGTGGCGGTCCCGACGCCCGCGATCCTGGACGAAGACGGGCTCTCCGTCGTCTACGTGAAGGTCGGCGGCGAAGCGTTCCAGCGGCGCGTGGTGGCGACCGGCCCCTCGGACGGGTCGTGGACCATCGTGCACTCCGGCGTTGCGAGCGGGGAGCAGGTCGTCGCGGTCGGCGCCTACCAGGTGAGACTGGCCTCGCTCGGCGACGTGGAGATCTCGGACCACGGGCATCCGCACTGAGGATGCGATTGCTGGACCGGATCGTCCACGCCTCGCTGGAGAACCGTTTTCTCGCCGTGGCCGCCGGGGCCCTCCTCCTGGCGGGCGGGGGCTGGGTGGCGGCCACGCTGCCCGTCGACGTCTTTCCCGACCTCACCGCCCCCACCGTGACGGTGCTCAGCGACGCCCACGGACTCGCCCCGGAAGAGGTCGAGAGTCTCGTCACCTTCCCCGTCGAAACCGCGGTGAACGGAGCGGCCGGCGTACGCCGGGTCCGGTCGAGTTCGGCGCAGGGGATCAGCATCGTCTGGGTGGATTTCGACTGGGGGACGGACATCCTCCGCGCCCGGCAGATCGTGAACGAGCGGCTTCAACTCGCGACGGCCCAGCTCCCCGACGACGTGAGCGCGCCCGTCCTCGCCCCCGTGAGTTCGATCATGGGCGAGATCCTGCTCGTCGGCATGAGCGCGCCCGCCCCGCAACTCATGGAGGCGCGGACGGCGGCCGACTGGACGGTGCGGCGAAGGCTCCTCGCCGTGCCCGGAGTCTCGCAGGTGGTCGCCATCGGCGGACAGGTCCGCCAGTACCAGGTCCTGGTCCGTCCCGAGCGCCTGCTCGCCTACGGCGTCGGGCTCGACCAGGTGCTCGAGGCGGCGGCGGGCTCGAACCGGAACGCGTCCGGAGGCGTCTATCGCTCGGGCGGGCGCGAGATCCTGATCCGCGGCATCGGCCGCGCGCGCGACCTGGAGGAGATCGGCCTCACCGTCGTCGCCGTGCGGGAGGGGGTCCCCGTCCTCATCGAGGACTTGGCGGAGGTCCGGATCGGTCCGCGCGTCCGGCTCGGCACCGCTTCCGTGAACGCGGAGCCCGCCGTCGTGCTCTCGATCCAGAAACAGCCCGGCGCCAACACGCTGGAGCTGACGGAGCGGATCGACGCCGAACTGAATGAAATCGAAGCGGAACTCCCGGCGGGCGTGGCCTTCGAGCGGTCCGTGTTCCGGCAGGCGGACTTCATATCGCTTGCCGTGGAGAACGTGATCGAAGCGCTGCGCGATGGGGCGCTGCTCGTCATCGCGGTGCTCCTGCTCTTCCTCTGGAATCTGAGGACGACGGCGATCTCCGTGCTCGCGATCCCGCTCTCGCTCGCCCTGGCCGTCATCGTGCTGCGGCTCCTCGGCGGCACGATCAACACGATGACGCTGGGCGGCATGGCCATCGCCATCGGCGCCCTCGTCGATGACGCGATCATCGTCGTCGAGAACGTGTACCGCCGCCTGCGCGAGGACCGCCGCCGCCCGCCGGAGCGCCGGCGACGGCCGCTGTCCCTCATCCGGGATGCGGCGCGGGAGATCCGGAACCCGATCCTCAGCGCGACCCTCATCATCTCCATCGTCTTCGTCCCGCTCTTCTTCCTCTCCGGCGTGGAGGGGCGGATGCTCCGGCCGCTCGGGCTGGCGTACATCGTGAGCATCCTGTCGTCGCTCCTCGTCGCGGTCACGGTGACGCCGGCGCTCTGCCACATGCTTCTGCCGGGCGATCGGGCGATCGGCCGCCCGCGCGACCCGTGGCTGATGCGCGGGCTCGAACGGGCGTACGGGCGTGTCCTCGACGCGGCGCTTCGCCGTTCCGGGGTCGTGATCGGCGGCGCGGCGCTCCTGCTCGCGGGCACCCTCGCCCTCGTACCGTCGCTGGGGCGCGGATTCCTGCCCGAGTTCCAGGAGGGGACGCTGACGATCTCCGTCGTGAGCCTGCCCGGGACGTCGCTGGTGGAGTCCGACGCGATCGGGGCCCGCGTGGAGCGCCAGCTCCTGGCGCACCCGGCCGTCGTCTCCACGTCGCGCCGGACCGGCCGGGCCGAACTCGACGAGCACGCGCAGGGCGCCAACGCCTCCGAGGTCGACGCGCGGCTGGATCTCTCGGAGCACGACATCGAGGAGGTCATGGCCGCGCTCCGGGACGACCTGGCGGGGCTTCCCGGGACGAACGTCACGATCGGGCAGCCGATCGGGCACCGGATCGACCACATGCTCTCCGGCACGCGGGCCGCCATCGCGGCGAACCTGTTCGGGCCCGACCTCCGGCAGCTGCGCGACATCGCCGGCGAGATCGAGACCGTCGCGGGGACCGTAGAGGGCCTCGTGGACGTCTCCGTCGAGCGGCAGGCGGACATCCCCCAACTCCAGGTCCGCGCCGACCGCCGTGCCATGGCCCGCCACGGCGTCACGCCGGCCGAGATGGCCGCGGCCGTCGACGTCGCGTTTCAGGGGGAGGAGGTATCGCTCATCCGGGAGGGGGACCGCGCCTTCGACCTCGTCGTTCGCTACGCGGACGAACACCGCACGGACCCCGAGGCGATCGGCGGGACGCTGATGACGACCCCGTCGGGCACGACCGTGCCGCTCTCGCAGCTCGCATCGATCGTCCCGTCGCTGGGGCCCAACACGATCAGCCGCGAGAACGTGCAGCGGAAGATCGTCGTGAGCGCGAACGTCGCCGGGCGCGACGTGGGCGGGGCGGCGGAGGAGCTTCAGGCGCGCGTCGCCGCGGAGGTCGACCTGCCGCCGGGCTACTACGTCCAGTACGGGGGCCAGTTCGAGAGCGGACGCGAGGCGACGCGGCGGATCACGCTGCTCTCGCTGTTCTCCATCGCCGCCATCTTCCTCATCATGTTCCGTACCTTCGGGAGCGCCCGGATCGCAGCCCTGCTCATGGTGAACCTGCCTCTGGCGCTGGCGGGCGGCGTGCTCGCGGTCCTGCTCATCGGCGGCACCGTGAACATCGCGACCCTGGTGGGGTTCATCACGCTGTTCGGCATCGCGGTGAGAAACGGGATCCTTCTCGTGAGCCGCTACCAGGATCTGCGCGCGGCGGGCGCCGGGCTTGGCCCGAGCATCCGGCGCGGATCCATGGAACGTCTCAGCCCGATCCTCATGACGGCGCTCACGGCGGGCCTCGCGCTCGTCCCGCTCGCGCTGGGCATCGGCGAACCGGGCAAGGAGATCCAGGCCCCGCTCGCCGTCGTCGTTCTCGGGGGGCTCGTGACTTCCACCACGCTCAACATGGTCGTCGTTCCGGCCCTCTTCCTGCGCTTCGCCGGATCCTTCAGCGGAAGCGGTTCCGGCTCCTTCAGCGGAAGCGGTCGAGGGAGAAGGGGGGAAGATCCCGGGGGACCGGTTCGTCCGTGAGGAGGTCGGCCATGAGCGACCCGAGGGTGGGCGCGAACTTGAAGGCGTGGCCGGAGCCCCCGGCGAAGATCACGACACCGGAGTGCTCGGGGTGGCGGTCGACGATGAAGTTCTCGTCGGGCGTGTTCGTGTAGAGACAGACGGAGGCATGCCTCAGCGCGCCCGCCACGCCCGGCGCGTACCGTGCGAACAGCCTTCGCAGATCCTCCGTCTCGGAGGCCCCCACCTCGCGGTCGACCCGCTCGACGTCGGTCCCGCGTCCGGCCTGGAAGTGCATCCCCGCCTTGAGGCCGCGCGCACTCGGCGGGAATCCGTACCACGTCCCCTCGCGTTCGAGTTCCCACACCCAGGCGGGACCCTCCGCGAGCGCGTCCGCATGCGCCCCGGCGGGCTCGAACCAGTACTGCACCGTGCGCTCCACTTCGAGCGGGAGGGAAAGCCCGGGAAGCAGTTGCGGCGTCCAGGCCCCCGCGGCGATCGCGAGGCGCCGCGCCGGGTACTCCCCCCGTTCCGTCCGGACCCGGACGCCCGAAGCCAAAGCGGACCACGCGATCGCGGGTTCGTCGAAGCGCAGCTCCGCCCCCTCGGCGCCCTCCGCACCCCTCGCACCCCTCGCACCCCCTGCGGCCTCCAGCGTCGCTTCCAGGCAGGCCTCCAGTGAGAGGACCGCGGCGCCCGGTTCGTAGATCGTGACCGTCCCGGGATCCGGCCGGAGCCAGGGGAAGCGCTCGACGACTTCCTCGACGGAGAGGAGGATGTCGCCGGCGTCCGGCCGCGCGGCGTCGCGAAGCGGACTCCCCGCGAACACGCGGCCGTCCTCCGGCCCCATCATGAGGGCGCCCGCCGTCCGCAGCAGCGTCCTCCCGGACGTACGCTCGAGATCTGCCCAGCGGCGGCAGGCATCGCGGACGAGCGGCATGTACGGCGACCCCCGGTACCACGCCTCGCGGATCATCCGCGTGTCGCTGTGCGCGGACCCCATGGTGTGCGGGGGCGTGTAGCGGTCGAACCCGACCACCGAATGTCCCCGCCGGACGAGTTCGGCCGCGGTCGCGCCTCCGATGGCTCCGAGCCCGATGACGGCGAAGTCGTGCACGAGGCTCCCGGCCCGCTCAGTTCCCGATTCTGGGGAAGGCAAGGCGCTGCTCCGCCTCCACCACGGAGACCGCCCTCGCGACCCCGTCGGCGACCTCGAACTCGAACTGCACCGCGGAACCGTGCAGAAGGAAGGTCGTCGGGGACTGCGGCAGGAGTCGGAATGCCGCCTCGCCGGTGCGCGCGGCCGTGAGAACGCCCTCCTCGAGCGTCACGGTCAGCGTCGTGGCCGGGTCGATGCGGTACTCACCCGCGAAGAGGGACAGATTCCCGGGTTCCAGGCCCACGATGGGGAGCGTAAGCGCCGGATCGGGCTCGACGCCCAGCTCGGACAGGCGCTCCAGGAGCCGGGGCATTCCGGGAGCGTAGGTGAGCGCGTCCCGGATGTGGGCGGACGCCGCCTCCAGGTCCCCGGCCCCTTCGTGAAGCTCGGAGAGCGCGAAGCGGATCGCGGGGGGTTCGGGCGTCTCGACCGCGTAGGCCTCGAGGATCGCAATGGCCGTGGCCGGCTCATCCTCCCGGAAATGGCCCGCGAGCCTCAGGATCTGGCCGGCGGAGTAGTCGTATTCCTCCGGCCGCGTGCGCCGCCAGTTCTCGTACCTCGACATCGCCGCCTCGACCCCGCCCGCCTCGACGATCGGCAGCAGCCGTTCCGCGATCGACGGTTTCGGGCGAACGGCTTCGGCGCCCCATAGCAGGTTCGTCAGCCCCTCCAGGAGCGGTCCCAGGTCGGAGGACGTGTTGTCCAGCAGGACGATGAGGCGTTCGTGGTCCGGAAAGACGCGCACGTAGGAGGAGAAGCCGAAGATCCCTCCCGAGTGTTCGATGACGCGCACGCCGCGGTCATCTCCGATATCCCGCGTCCGCACGCCCACGCCGTAGCCGTACGACCCGGATTCGAGGCCGGGCGTCGTCATGCGCGCCAGCGTCTCCGGGTCGCGGAACAGGCCCCCTCCGACGAAGAGGCCGGCGGCCCAGCGCGCGAGGTCGCCGGCGGTGGAGTACAGCATGCCGGCGGCATGGGGCACGGACGGGTCGATGAGGCGCGCCGGCCGGTAGCCGGCGAGGTCGCGCGTGTGGCCGGCCGCGTGGCCCTCCGGCGGCCACAGCGCATGATCGTACCCGGTATCGCTCAACTCCAGCGGTCCGAGCACATACGCGCGCAGGGCCTCGTCGTAGCTCAGGCCCGTGACCCGTTCCGCGATCCAGCCCAGGAGCACGTAGCCCGAGTTCGAGTACTCGAATTCCGTGCCCGGCTCGAAGGAGAGCGGCTCCTCCCACGTGAGCGCGACGATCTTCCCTGGCGCGAACGGCGTCGCGGCCTCCCACTCCAGGAACCCCGGCATGTTCGTGTAGCTCGGCAGCCCGGACGTGTGCGTGAGCAGGTGGTGGAGCGTGATCCGTTCCGCGTTTTCCGGCGGATATTCCTCGATATGGCGGCCCACCGGATCCTCGACCCGCAGCAGTCCCTCCTCCTCGAGTCTCAGGATGAGCGCAGCCGTGAACTGCTTCGTCAGCGACGCGATGCGGAACCGCGTGTCGAGCGAGTTCCGGCCGCCCCCGGCGAAGTCGGATTCGCCGAACGCGCCCTCGAACAGCACCTCGCCCTCGTCGACGATGAGGGCCGCGCCGTTGAAGAGCCTCAGGTCATGGAAGGACCGGAGATAGCCTTCCGCTCGGTCCGCGCGCCCCTGCGCCTCGGCGGCGGACGCGAGCCCGAACGCGAGCCCGAGCGCGAGCGCCGCGGCAAGACCGTACTTCCAGGATGGTTTCCGACGCGGGTCCAAGCGGGATCCTCCCATGGGTGACAAAGGGACCGGAACGCTCGCGTCCCCCGAACGAAAGAGATAGGATCGCATCATGCGCTCGATCTCAAGTCGGCAGCGGTCCCGGATCCTGGAACTGGAGGAGGCTGCGCGGCCGCTCGACCCCGACGCGGGCGAGCGCGACCGCCTCATGGCCGAGGTACACGCCTACGCGCAGAAGTTCCTCACCGGACTTCCCGAACGGCCCGCCTACGAGTACGACAAGTCATCCGTCGCGGAGATCCGGGAACTCGGAGTCGGGACCGATACGCGGCCCATCGAGCGGCTCATCGACCGGATCGACGAGTCCGTCGTGGGGGCGGGACTCGTGCCCTCTCACGCCGGGCACCTCGGCTACATCCCCGGCGGCGGCATCTACGCCTCCTCGCTGGCGGACTATCTCGCGGCCGTCACGAACGAATACGCCGGCGTGCGCTTCACCGGCCCCGGCGCCGTCGAGATGGAGAACGTCGTCCTCGGCTGGATGGCGCTTCTCGCGGGATACCCGGCCACATGCGCCGGGAACCTGGCCTCGGGAGGATCGATCGCCAGCCTCATCGCCGTCGTCACCGCCCGCGAGGCGGCCGGACTTCGCGCGCGCGACTACGAGCGGGCGGTCGTCTACTCGTCGTCCCACCTCCACCACTGCCTGCACAAGGCGCTCGGAATGGCCGGCGTGGGGGAGGCGGTGCGGCGCGACGTCCCGCTGGATGGCGAGTACCGCATGCGGACAGACGCCCTCGCCGAACTCGTGGCGGAGGATCGCGCGCGCGGACTCCGGCCGTGGCTCGTCTTCGCATCGGCGGGCACCGTGGACATCGGCGCCATCGACCCGCTCGCGGAGATCGCGGACGTCGCCGAGCGCGAGGATCTCTGGTTCCACGTGGACGGCGCCTACGGAGGCTTCTTCGCCCTGCTCGAGGAGATCCGGCCCGCGCTGGCGGGCCTCGAACGCTCGGATTCTCTCGTCCTCGATCCGCACAAGGGGATGTTCCTCCCCTACGGCACGGGCGCCGTTCTCGTCCGCGACGGCAAGGCCCTGGCCGACGCCCACGCGTCGGGCGCCAGCTACCTGCAGGACACGGTCGAGGCCGAGCGCTGGGGGCCCTCTCCCGCCGCCGTATCACCCGAACTCACCAAGCACTTTCGCGGCCTGCGGGTCTGGCTGCCGCTCCTTCTTCACGGGGAGGCGCCGTTCGAGGCCTGCCTGCGGGAGAAGCTCGAACTCGCGCGGTACTTCCACGGCGAGATCGGGGCGCTCGGATTCGAGGTGGGGCCGGAGCCGGAACTTTCGGTCGTGACCTACCGCTGGGTGCCGGAGTCGGGCGACGCGAACGCCTTCAACCGGGCGCTGGTGGACGAGACCCACCGCGACGGGCGCGTCTTCCTCTCCTCCACGACGATCGACGGGACGGTCTGGCTGCGGATGGCGGCGCTCGCGTTCCGCACCCACCTGGACACGATCGACCTCGCGCTCGAGGTCCTCCGGGAATCCGTCGAAAAACTTGAAACCCACCCCGAACGCTGGTGCGCGGCGTCTCCCGCCGGAGCGCTCGCCGGGGGAGGCAGCGGCTGATGGCGGGTTCGAGTCCGGGGCGCGCCTCGCAGGACGTACGCTACGAGCCGGACGAGCGGCCGCCGCTCCCGATCGCCGCCGGACTCGGCGTCCAGTACGCCCTCATCTGCCTCGCCAGCATCGTGCTCACGCCGACGGTCATGATCACCGTGGCGGGCGGCAGCGACGCCTACCTCTCGTGGGCGGTGTCCGCGGCGCTCGTCATCAGCGGGGTCACGACGGCGATCCAGGCGCGCAGCGTGGGACGGATCGGGGCGGGTTACATCCTCGTCATGGGGAGCACGAGCGCGTTTCTCGCGGTGAGCGTGTCCGCCCTCGAGCAGGGCGGGCCGGGGATGCTCGCGCTCCTGATCATCGCCTCCTCGCTCATCCAGTTCGTGCTCGCCTCGAGGATGGCGCTGCTGCGGCGGATCTTCACCCCCACCGTGGCGGGCGTCGTGCTCATGCTCATTCCGGTGACGCTCGCCCCGCTGATCCTGCGGAAGCTCGCCGAGGTGCCGGCCGGGGCGTCGCCGGCCGCGGCCCCGGTCGTTGCGGGCGTGACGCTCGCGGTCCTGGTGCTCGTTCCGCTCCGCTTCTCCGGCGCCCTTCGGCTCTGGGCCCCGGCGCTCGGGATCGCAGCCGGGTCTCTCGTCGCCGGCCTCGGGTTCGGGATCTACGACCTGTCCCCGGTCGCCGACGCCGCCTGGATCGGCCTGCCGGACCTCGCGTACCCGGGGCTCGACCTGAGCTTCCGCCCCGAGTTCTGGGCGCTGCTGCCGTCCTTCGTGATGGTGACGCTCGTGGGCGCCATGGACACGCTCGGGGACGCCATCGCGATTCAGCGGGTCTCGTGGCGCAGGCCGCGCGCGATCGACTTTCGCTCCATTCAGGGCGCGATCTCGGCCGACGGGGTGGGGAACCTCCTCTCCGGCCTGGCGGGGACCGTTCCCAATACGACCTACGGCATGAGCATCGCCGTCGCCGAACTCACGGGCGTCGCTTCCCGCGCCATCGGGATGTGCGTCGGCGTCGTCTTCGTCGCCTTCGCCTTCCTGCCGAAATTCCTCGCCCTCATCATCGCGATCCCCGGCCCCGTCGTGGCGGCCTATTTCGTCATCATCGTCGCGCTGATCTTCGTCTTCGGAATCAAGATCCTGCTCCAGGAAGGCCTGGACTACCGCAACGGCATCGTCGTCGGCGTCGCGTTCTGGCTGGGCATCGCCTTCCAGCTCGACTGGATCTACCCGGAGTCCTTCCAGGGGGCCTGGGGCGAACTCCTCGGCAACGGCATGACCGTCGGCGGCTTGACGGTGATCCTGCTCACGGTCTTCGGAATGGGCGGCCGTCGGGCGCGACTCAAGACACGGTTGTCGCACGATACCTGGCCGGAGGTCGACGCCTTCCTGGTGAAGTTCGCCGCGCGCAACGGCTGGGACGAGGACATGGAAACGCGTCTGCGCGCCGTGGGAGAGGAGACGTTGCACATCCTCACTCGCGAGAAGGCGCCGGAGGCGGGGGATGCGCAGGAGGCGGGGGATATGCCCGAGGCGGGGGATGCGGAGCGCAACCTGCTCGTGATCGCGCGCGGCGATGGCCCCTCCGCGGATCTCGAGTTCATCGCGACGACCGACGAGAAGAACATCGAAGACCAGCTGGCGATGCTCAGCGAGGCGGCCGCGGGCATCCCGGTCGAGGCGGAGACCCCGCTGCGGCTGTTGCGGCACTACGCCTCCTCGATCCGCCACCAGCAGTACCATGACATCGACATCCTCACGGTCCGCGTGGAGTCCGCGGGCCAGATGGCCAGGGACTTCTAGCCGCGACCCGCTCCTTCAGCCTGCGTCGCCCGGTCGCGGGACGGGACGATGATCGCCTTCGTGACGGCGAGCCGCTCGACATCGGCGAGCGCCCGATTCGTTTCCTCGAGGCCGTACTCTCCCCCGATCACCCGCGCGAAGGGGAGGCGGTGCCGGGCAAGCAGGTCGAGCGCGCGTGAGACGTGCGGCAGTTCGGTGCCCCAGCGCCCCTTCACCGTCGCGTGCTTCCGGTTGATGTCGAGGTGCGGGTTGATGGAGACGGGGCCGACGTCCGTGTAGTGGCCCGCCACCACGTACGTGCCTCCGTCGCGGAGCAGGGCGAACCCCTCCGGGATCGCCGCCGCGTTGCCACTCGCCTCGATGACGACGTCGGCGCCCCGGCCCTCCGTGAGGTCGGCCACGCTCGCCGACCGGTCGGCGCCCGACGTTCGGCTCACCGAGAGCGTGATGTCGGCGCCCATCGCGGTCGCCAGGTCGAGACGCTCGTCGGGGTCGCCGATGACGACGAGAACGCCGCAGCCCCGGACCCGGGCGAAGGCGGCGGCCGCGAGGCCCACGGGCCCGGAGCCCTGGACGACGACCGTGTCGCCCGGCCGGAGGTCCGAGCGCTCGACGGCCCCGAAACCCGTGAAGAGTCCGCAACCGCCTCCGATGACATCCGCTGTCTCCAGCCCCTCGGGCAGTTTGAAGATCGACGTGTCGGCGGTGAGCCGCATGGACGTCGCCCAACCCCCGAACAGCCCCTCGAGAGCGCTGAACGTGATGCCGTAGACGCGCCGGTGCGGGCAGAGGTTCGGCTGCCGCGCCGCGGAACAATGGAAGCAGCGGTGGCATGTGCCCACCACATCGAAAAAGGTGACCGTGTCCCCCTCCGCCAGCGGCCGCCCGGTGGCGTCGACGCCCGGGCCGCGGGTTTCCCGCACCCGTCCCACGCTCACGTGCCCCGGGATGATGGGCCAGGGGACGCCCGCGAGGCGCCCGTGAAAGAGGTGTACGTCGGTTCCGCACACCTCGCTCGCCTCGATCTCCAGCCATGTCTCGCCCGGTCCGAGTTCGGGGTCATCGAAGTCCCGAATCTCGAGCGGCTGTCGCGGGCCCGTCATCACCGACGCGCGTTGTGGCACTTCGCCTCCCCTCCGCGGAGTTCTCAGGTCGCCTTGCGGCGCGTATCATACGGCCTCGCCCGGAGGAGACGCCCGAGGGAGACGCCCGCAGGAGATGAGAATGTCCGGAGTCCACATGCGAAACCGCACGCGAGCCCCAGCCGGCCACCGGATCCGTTCCCTCGCCGCCGCGGTGCTTCTGTGCGGGTGCGCCGGCGAGGCGGAGCGGCAGGTATCGCTGCAGTCGGGGGCTGTCGAGTTCGAGCGGCCGTTCCCGAGCGGCGAGCCCCATCTCGCGGTGGGTGCGGAGGGACGCACGATCCTGACGTGGATCGAGCCGGAGGACGGCGTGCCCGCGCTGCGCCTCGCGATTCGCGAAGCGTACGGCTGGTCCGCGCCGCGCACCGTGTGGACGTCGGAAGAGATGTTCGTGAACTGGGCCGACTTCCCCTCGTCGGTCGAGATGCCCGACGGCACCCTCGCCGTCCACTGGCTGGAGAAGGTCGCCGAGGCGCCGTACGCCTACCACGTCATGCTGGCGCTCTCGTCGGATGACGGGATGACCTGGACGGAGCCGTTCCGCGCGCACGACGACGAATCGCCGACCGAGCACGGTTTCGTATCGATGGTCCCGTGGCGCGACGGCGCGGCACTGACCTGGCTCGACGCCCGCGCGATGGCGGCGGCCGCCGCCGGGGGCGTGCACGTAACGGAAGGCGGTCACGCGGAGCGGGGTCCGATGTCCGTCCGCTTCCGGACGCTCGCGCCGGACGGGCGACTGGGCCCGGAGGTGCTCCTCGACGACCGGACGTGCGAGTGCTGCCAGACCGCGCTGACCCGCGTGGGGGACGGCCTCGTCGCCGCCTACCGCGACCGGAGCGAATCCGAGGTCCGCGACATCGCCGTCGTCCGCGGGGCGGGGGAGCGCTGGACCGAGCCCGCCCCGGTGTCGACCGACGGCTGGGTCATCCCCGGCTGCCCCGTGAACGGGCCGCAGTTGAGCGGCGACGAAGCGGCGCTGGTCTCCGCCTGGTACACGGGCGCCGGCGGCACGCCGCAGGCGTACGTCGCCTTCTCGGCCGACGCCGGCGCGAGCTTCGGCCCGCGGATCCGGATCGACGAGGGGTTGCCGCTGGGCCGCGTGGACATCGAGCGCCTCGACGACGGTTCGGCCGCAGTCGTGTGGCTCGAAGCCTCGAACAACACCCCGCGCGTCCTCGTCCGCCGCGTCCATCCGGACGGCTCGCAGGAGCCGCCCCTCCTCATCTCGGAGACCGCCGGCGAGCGTTCGAGCGG
>JAJDWE010000012.1 GCA_022825725.1 Gemmatimonadota bacterium | reverse complement strand
GCCACGGCAGTGAGCGCCTGGCTCTTTATCGGCGCGGCCCCGCTGCTCGCTCAGGGAGCGATCTCGGGGACGGTGACCGACGCGGAGTCGCTGGCCCCGGTGGCCGGCGCGCAGGTGTTCGTTGCGGGAACGGTGATCGGTACGCTGACGGGCGTGGAGGGCACGTACCGGCTGGACGGCGTACCGGCGGGCGCGCAAACCGTGACGGTCCGCCTGATCGGCTATCGCGAGCTGTCGCAGACGGTGACGGTGGCGTCGGGCCAGGTGGCGACGGCGGACTTCGCCGTGGAGCAGACGGCGCTTCGCCTCCAGGACATCGTCGTGACGGGCGTGGTGGGCGAGACGCCTCAGGTGAAGCTCCCGTTCACGGTGGAGCGGCTGTCGGCGCAGGACCTGCCGGTCCCGGCGGCGGACGCTTCCTCGCTGCTGACGGGTAAGGCGGCTGGCGTGTCCGTGATCTCCGGATCCGGCCAGCCCGGCCAGCCGGCCTCGATCATGCTGCGCGGCCCGACGTCGATCAACGCAGCCGGCCGAAGCCAGTCGCCGCTGATCGTGATCGACGGCGTGATCCAGTCGGAAGGCGCCTCGCTTTCGGACGTCGGCGCGCTGGACATCGACCACGTGGAGATCGTGAAGGGCGCGGCGGCGGCGTCGCTGTACGGTTCGCGGGCGCAGAACGGCGTGATCGAGATCACGACGAAGCGCGGCACGGGCCTGCAGATGAATACGCTGGACATCCTCGCCCGCGGCGAGTACGGCTTGGGCGAACTCGTCGGTGATATCGGCCTCGTGCGCTCGCACCCGTACACCATGAACGCGTCCGGGACGAAGTTCATCGACTCGCAGGGCAGCGAGGTCGACTTCCGCGACCTCAACCGGCGGGGGTTCGGTTCGGCGCTGCTCTACAACCAGATCAATCCTGGCGAGCCGGGCACCACGGCCACCGCGTTCGCGAACCAGGCGTTCCCGGGCGAACTGTTCGACCACATGGACACGTTCTTCGATCCCGGCGAGACGATGGATATCTACGGCGCGGTGACGGGCCGGTTCGGCGAATCGAGCTTCCGGGTCAGCGTGGACCAGTTCCGCGAGGCGGGCGTGGTGAGTTGCTCACAGTGCATCGACAACCTTGCCACGCTGAACGCGGACCGCGTCGCGCAGGGTCTCTCGGCCTTCGACGTCGGCGTTCCGGACGACGAGGGGTTCGAGCGGCAGAACGTGCGCCTGAACGTCGACACGCGCTTCGGCGATCTCGACATCGCGGCGAGCGGCTTCTATTCGCGCTCCGACCAGGACGACAAGGCCGTGTCGACAGGCGCCTTCTCCAGGCTCACCTTCATGTCGCCCGCGATCGAACTGACCGGCGTGTCGTCGTTCGACGGGTACCCCGACATCGATGCGGACCCGCAGTCGATCGAGGCGAACCCGCTCTACCTGCTCGCGGTGAACGACAGCCGCGACAAGCGCACGCGGTCGATGGGTTCCGTCGACCTCAACTTCTCGCCCGCGGCCATCGACTGGTTGACGCTCGAGGCGAACGCCTCCTTCGACCGGACCGACTTCCGGGACTACACGATCCGGCCCAAGAACGAGCGGACGTCGAGCGCCAGCGGCACGGGCGAACTCACCGGCGGCAGCCTGCGCGAGTTCAACTTCACCGACGAGGCGATCAATGCCTCCGTGACGCTCGGTGCGAGCCGGACGTTCATGGACGGCGACGTCACGGTGCGCGGGAAGGCCCGCTACCTCATCGAAGACCAGAGCTTCAAGTCGAACGGCGTGTTCGGCAGCCGGTTCTCGGTGCAGGACGTACCCAACTTCGGCGCGATCATCGGTGAGACGAGCGGAAACAACCAGGTCCGCTCGATCAAGTCGGAGGGCCTGTTCGGAATCGCGAGCGTCGACTACCGGGGACGCTACATCCTCGATGGCCTCGTTCGTCGCGACGGCTCCTCGCTGTTCGGGCCCGATGAGCGGTGGCAGACGTATTATCGCGGTTCCGTCGCGTGGCGGATCTCTCAGGAAGATTTCTGGAACATCGACGCGATCGATGAGTTCAAGCTGCGCTTCTCGCTGGGGACGGCGGGCGGTCGGCCCAACTTCAACGCCCAGTACGAGACGTTCGGCGTCGCGCAGGGCGCGATCTTCCCGGTCAACCTCGGGAACCGGGCGCTCAGGCCGGAGTTCACGACGGAGCGCGAGGCGGGGTTGAACTTCGTGTTCTTCGACAATCTGGGCCTCGACCTCACCTACGCGTGGCAGACGACGGACGACCAGCTGCTGCAGGTGCCGCAGCCGGCGTTCGTGGGCTTCTCGAACCAGTGGCAGAACGCGGGCGAGATTTCGGCGCAGACGTACGAGGTCTCGCTGCGCTACGCGGCGATCGACGAGCAGGACATGGGCCTCCAGTTCCGCCTCAACTGGGACCGGACGCGGCAGGAGATCACGCGTCTGGACGTGCCCGACTACACGGTGGGGACCTTCTACGTCTCCGAGGGTCGCCCGCTCGGTGAACTGTGGGGCGAAGTGCTGGCCACGAGTTGTGCGGACCTGGCGCCGGTCGGCGTGTCGGCTTCCGACTGCAGCGCCAACTTCCAGGTCAACGATGATGGCCTTCTCGTCTACACCGGCGGGCACAACCACACGGAAGGCTTCACCAAGAAGCTGTGGGGCACCGCCGGGACCGTGTCTACCCCGGACGGCGACCGCAGCTACGCCTGGGGGCATCCGTTCTACGTCGAGGACTACTCGCCGGCCTGCGTCGCCAAGAACCCGGGCGACTACACGGAGAAGTGCCGGCTGACGGACTTCCTCCCGTACGGGAACACAACGCCGGACTTCAACGCGTCCTTCGCGACGAACTTCCGGTACAGGAACCTCAGCCTGAACGCGCTCCTCGAGTCGTCGGTGGGTCACTCCATCTACAACAACACGGCGCAGTGGGCGCTTCGCGAACTGCGCGGCGAGGATGTGGACCAGACGGGCAAGCCGCTCGAGCTGAACAAGCCGACGGGCTACGCCTCGGTCATCTACAACGTCGGGTCGGACAACTCCTGGTTCCGCGAGGACGGCGACTGGCTCAAGGTCCGCGAACTGTCTCTCGGCTACACGTTGCCGGAGTCGGTCTCGTCGGCCCTGTTCGGGGACGTGTTCGACCGGGTCACGCTGAGCGCGATCGGACGCAACCTGTTCACCTTCACCGCGTACCGCGGGTACGATCCCGAAGTCGGCTCGGACGGCGGCGAGGTCGGGAGTGCGACCCTGAACCGCGTCGACAGTTTCGGCTACCCGAACTTCCGAACGTTCACCTTCTCGGCGGAACTCGTCTTCTGATGCCCTCCGGGAACGGGGGTTCGGATGGACATGGAATTGAGTAATGGAGGGATCATGAAAAGGAAGCTGACGCTGCCTGCCGTCGCGCTGGCGCTATCGGTCGGCTTTACGGGTTGCGACCTGCAGGTCGACAACCTGAACGAGCCGGACCGGGCGCGAGCCCTGGCGGGCCCGGACGATGTGGAGACGCTCATCGCGAGCTCCTACCTCAAGGTCTGGGAAATCGGGCACTACTGGAACAACGCGAACTTCGCCTTCAACCACATGTCGAGCCGTCACACGGCGACGTGGGGCAACATGGGGATGAACGACCTCGGCCGTGAGCCCCGGGAACCGCTGCCGAACTCGGCCGCGTACAGCCCTTCGTACATCTTCGAGGCGAACTGGGGTGATGCCTACAGCGGCATCTCGGCCGCGTCGGACGGGATCCGGGCCATCGACGAGGGACTGGAGATCGGCCCCGGAGGCGAGCGCAATGCGCGCGCGCGCACGTTCGCGATGGGGAGTCAGGCGATACTGAAGTGCCTGCTCGCGCTGTGGTACGATCAGGCGTTCATCGTCGATGAGACGGTGGATCTGGCCGGGGAGCTGGACACGGTTGACTACAACGCCGTGTACCAGTACGCCGTGAACAAGCTGGATGAGGCCGAGGCGGCGGCCCGGTCGTCGTCGTTCACGCTCCCGGAAACCTGGATCAACGGGAATCCCTGGGACAACAACCAGTACGCCGACTACCTGGTGAGCTGGAAGGCGCGTTGCGCGGCGAACCTGCCGCGGACGGATGCCGAGGCCGCCGGCGTGAACTGGGGCAAGGTCATCTCGGATGCCGAGAACGGCATTCGCGAACTCGTGGCCATAGGCGAGGACCGTTCTTCCGGAACCCCGTGGTGGAGCGGCATCAAGATCTTCATGCAGGAGAACTCGACCTGGCACCGCATGCACATGGACTGGGTCGGCATGGCCGACCAGAGCGGCCAGTACCAGGATTGGCTCACGTTCCCGACGGAGCAGAAGACGGCGCGCGAGATGACGTTCGGGGACGACAAGCGGTTCCCGGCGGTGAACGAGAACGGCACGCTGGGAGAGCCCGTGAGCCCCTCGGTCGCCTCGTACGGTCCGCGACACCGGTACAACGCGACGATCATCTTCCGGCCGGAGCGCGGAACGTACCGGCAGTCGCACTACGGCGACTCGCGATACGACGACTACACGCTGAGTTGCAGCCGCTGCGAGTTCGGCGAGATGGAGTCCATGACACACCAGGAGATGGACGCGTATGTCGCCGAAGCCCACTACCGCATGGGGAACTTCGGAGCCGCCGCGGACATCGTGAACAAGACGCGCATGGAGGCGGGCCTGCCGCCCGCGCCGTCGAACCCGACGGATGCGGTGCCGACCAACGCGGCGGGCGAGTGCACGCCGCGGAAGCGGTACGATGTGCAGGGCCGCTGCGGCAACCTGCGCGACGCGATGTGGTTCGAGCACTTCGAGAACGTGTTCAACGTCTTCGGCGGACTCGAGTTCTGGCACGGACGGCGTAACGACATCATGCCGGCGGGGAGTGCGCTGCAATTGCCGATCCCGGCGGCGGACCTCGAGGTGCTGCAGCGGGACATCTACACCTTCGGCGGGGGAGAGGCGAGTTCCGCCGGGAACCCGATACCGCCCGCGATCGTGCCGGGCAGTCTCGACGCGGCGCTGCTGCGTGCGGCGTACTCGCTGGAGCGTATCCAGAGGAGTATCGCGACTGAGAGTCGGGCGGCAAACGCCGATCTCGTAGTCCGTTAGCAGTCCTCCGCGGAGGATTCGTGCGGGGGCGCCTGCGGGCGTCTTCGGGCTGGCGGCGGAGGCCACCGGGATTCGTTCCGGTGGCCTCCGCGCATCCGGGACCCGGCGTGTCAGAAAAGGCGGACTTCGGACGTTTCCTCGTTGTGCGGCGATCGTCCGCCGCGCTAGCTTCCGGCTACGGAGACGGTCCGGAGACGATCCCGAGCACGAGTACAGAGGCATACATGAAACTGAGAGCCACGCACTTCCTGGCGACATGCGCGGTCCTGATCGGCTTGGCCGGGGTGTCCGCGACCGGGTGCCTGGACCTCACCGTCGGGCCCACGGTTCCGTCCGTCGATTCGATGGAAGACACCGCGCTCGATGAGCCGGGCAGCACGAATCCGGGGAACAGCATCGTCCCGATCCTCCCGGAGAATCGCTAGCGATTCGGCGCCCGGCGCGCCTTGACGGGGTCCGATCGGCCATCCTCCGGCATCCCATCCTCCGGTACCGACGTCTCGATGCGGGAGGTCGCCCTCGGGATGGGATCGAATCTGGGTTCCCGCATCGATCATCTGCGCGCCGCCGCGCGGCGTCTGGCGAAGACGGTGCTCGTCGCGCCCCGGTTCTCCAGGGTCTTTGAGACGGCGCCCGCGCACGGCCTGGACCAGCCCGCCTACCTGAACGCCTGCTGCGTCGGCCGGACCCGTCTCGAGCCCGGCGCTCTGCTCTTATCGCTCAAGGATCTCGAATCGAAAGCGGGACGCGACCCGGACGCGCCGAGATTCTCCTCCCGCCCTCTCGATCTCGACATCCTTCTCTACGCGGACGAAATTGTCGAAACGCCGCAGCTGGCGATTCCACACGCCGCGCTCGCGGAGCGGGCCTTCGTTCTCCTGCCGCTGGCGGAGGTGGCCGGCGCCTGGCGACATCCGGCGCTCGGGCGCTCGATCGCCGAGTTGGCGGCCGCTATCGACCCGGAGGGTGTCGCCGTCACGGATCTGCGCCTGACGGGTGCTTCCGCTGGAGGCTCATGAGCCGCAGGACTCTGGAAGTTCAGGTTGCCGGAAGCGGGAGCTACCCGATCCACATCGAACCGGGCCTGCTCGGCGAAGCGGCGTCGGTCTGTCGGCGATACGCGCCGGCGCACCGGTACGCCGTGATCGCGGATTCGCAGGTCGCGCGGCTCTATGGCGCCGGTGTCGTCTCCGGCCTGGAGGATGCCGGTCTCACCGCCGACCTCTTCCCGTTCCCCGCGGGCGAGTGGAACAAGAGCCGGGAGCAGTGGGCCGCGCTGAGCGATCGCATGCTTCACGCGCGGTTTGGCCGCGACTCCGCCGTCGTCGCGCTCGGAGGCGGCGTGGCGGGCGACCTGGCCGGTTTCGTCGCGGCCACGTACATGCGCGGCGTCCCCGTCATTCAGATTCCCACGACACTCCTGGCCATGCTGGACAGTTCGGTGGGAGGGAAGACGGGGGTCGATACCGAAGCGGGCAAGAATCTGATCGGAGCCTTCCATCACCCGTCGGCCGTACTCATCGATCCCGCCGTACTCAAGACGCTGCCGCGGCACCAGCGGAGCGCCGGGTTGGCGGAGGCCGTGAAGACGGCGGCGATTCTCGATGTGGAACTCTGGGACTGGATGGTGCGCGGGTCTTCGGCGCTGTCGAGCGGCGACCCGGACGCATCCGCGCAGCTCATCGAGCGCGTCGTGCGGCACAAGGCGGCGGTGGTCGGCGACGATCCGCTGGAGCGCGGCCGCCGCGAGATCCTGAATTTCGGACACACCGTCGGCCACGCGCTGGAAGCCCTCGAGGGCTACAAGCTCCTCCACGGCGAGGCCGTCGCCGCGGGGATGCGCGTCGAGGCTCGTCTCGGAGAACTGCTGGGGATCACGGAGCGCGGAACCTCCGAACAGCTCGCCGCGCTGCTGGAGGCGTGCGGGCTCGGCGGCGACTGGGAGACCGACCGCGAGCCAACGGAAATCCGGGATGCGATGTCGAAGGACAAGAAGGCACGTCAGGCCCGGATCCGCTGCGTGTTTCTTACGCAACTCGGCAGGGTGGCCACCGACGCGGATGGACGACACAGCTTCGCTCTCGCCGAAGAAGATCTCGCGGAACCTCTCGCAACGGCTTTACGACCGGCCCGGGGCGTTTGAGATTGTCGGCGACCGTAGCGGAAAGCGCCCAGGGTTCGCACATCCATTCACCGACCGGCACGAAGTGATCCCAGCCGAACCGTCACCGACCTCCGCGCTCAGCGTCGCCGACCTCTTCGCCCGACACGCGGAGTCGAGCCCGCACGCGCCCTGCATACGGGCGCGGGACGGGTCGTGGAGCTATTCCCGCGTCGCGGCGCAGGCGCGCGCGCTGGCCGTGGGGCTCCACCGCCTGGGGGTCGAACCCGGCGACCGCGTCGCGGTGCAGCTGCCCAACTGGCCCGAATTCGTGATCTCGGCCCTCGCGGTCGCGGAAGCGGGCGCCGTCCTCGTGCCCATCGGTCCGAACTGTTCGGCGCGCGAGTTGCGTTTCACCCTGCGGAACTCCGAGGCCGCCGTCGCGATCTCGGCCGAGAACTGGGGCGGCGTGGACTATCTCCAGCGCTTCGAGAGCCTCCTTACGCGGCTGCCGGACCTCCAGTACGTGGTGACGGTCGGGGAGGAGGATCTCTGGTACGATGACCGGATCTTCCAGTTCGAGGACCTCATCGCGAGCGGCCGCGGCAGGGAAGTCGCGCCGACGGAGGTGGACCCGCACCGGGATCCGTGCGCGATCCTGTACACGCCCGGGACAACGGGGGCTCCGAAGGGGGTCGTCCTCACGCACGACAACCTGGTGCGGACCGCCCTCGCCACGGCGGCGCGGCTGGGGTTGGACGGCGACGATCGAACGCTGTGCATCGTCCCGCTCCCAAACATCTTCGGGCTCACCGCCCTGCTCACGACGCTCGGCACCGGAGGGACGCTCGTGCTGCAGGAGACCTTCGACGCGGCGGCCGCGCTCGCACTCGCGCGGGAGCACGAGGCCACGGTCGTCCACGGCGTCCCGACCATGTTCGTGATGCTGCTGCGAGCGCTGGAACGCGGCGGGGTCCGGCCCGACTCCCTGCGCACCGGGGTCATCGCGGGCGCCCCGGTCGGCGCCGACCTGGTGCGCGACGTGCGCCGACGCCTGATCCCCGATCTCGAAAGCGCCTACGGCCTCACCGAGACCTCCCCCACGGTCTCGATCACGACCCCGTCGGATCCCGAGTCGAAACGGGCCCACACGGTGGGCCGCCCGCTCGAGGGGGTCGAACTCCAGGTGCTTGACGAGGCGGATGCGGAGCTCCCCATCGAGTCCGTGGGTGAGCTCGCCGTGCGTGGTTTCAACGTGATGCAGGAGTACTTCCATCAGCCCGGCCGGACTCGAAAAACCATGACGGAAGACGGCTTTCTCAAGACGGGCGACCTTGCGATGGTCGACCCCGAGGGTTACCTGCATATCGTCGGCCGCCTGAGCGACGTGATTCTTCGCGGGGGTAACAGCGTTCACCCCGCCGAAATCGAAGCGCAGCTCCGGTCCCACCCCGCGGTGGAAGAAGCGGTGGTTCTCGGGATCCCCAACGACGTGCTGGGTGAACTCATCTGCGCCTGCGTGGTCACCGCCGAAGGGGCCTTGATCACGGCCGACGAAATCCGGGATTTCTGCCACGAATCTCTGGCAGAGCACAGAGTGCCGGATCTCATTCACTTTCTGGATGAGCTTCCGGAGGCCTCCAGCGCACAAGCGCGCCGCGTGAGTCTGGCCCGCATCGTACGCGCCGAGGCCGACTAGATTACATCGCCGCGGCGGTCGTCGGGCAAAGCGGCCCGCGATCGGACCGGCGAGAACGCGAACGGTGGTCCGTAGACCCCTCTCACCATCCCCCCCGCCACCGGGGGCGAGGCAGAGGGGCCTCCTCGGACCGTTCGCGGCAAACGAACGGACAAGAGGGACATGAACGACATGTATACGCGGGCGCCTCACCGGCGCCCCTCCGCCGATATGGCAGACGCCGCGGCGCTTCTCATCGACTTCGACAACGTGACCATGGGGATCCGGTCCAACCTGGGACAGGAACTCCGGAACTTCCTCGATTCGGACATCATTCGCGGCAAGGTGGCCGTCCAGCGAGCGTACGCGGACTGGCGACGCTACCCCCAGTACATCGTGCCGCTCTCCGAGTCCTCCGTCGACCTCATCTTCGCGCCCGCCTACGGGTCGTCAAAGAAGAACGCGACCGACATCCGGCTCGCGATCGATGCGCTCGAACTGGTGTTCACGCGCCCCGAGATCGGGACCTTCATCCTCCTCTCCGGGGACTCCGACTTTTCGAGCCTCGTGCTGAAGCTGAAGGAGTACGGGAAGTACGTGATCGGCGTGGGGCTCCAGGAGTCCACTTCGGACATCCTCGTCCAGAACTGCGACGAGTACTACAGCTACAACCGACTGTCCGGGCTCAAGTCGGCCGACGAAATCCAGACCGAGAAGCACGACCCGTGGGAGTTGACGAGCAGGGCCGTCGCGCGCATGGCCGAGCGCGGCGATGTCATGCGGTCGGATCGCCTGAAGCAGGTGATGCTGGAGATGGACCCGGGCTTCGACGAGAAGACGGCCGGTTTCTCCCGATTCAACCGATTTCTGAGCGAAGCGGCCAAGCGCAATCGAATCGTGCTGCAGAAGCGGGAAAACGGCCAGTACGATGTCGGCCTGCCGTCCGGCGCTTCGGCGTCAGCGGCGAGCGGCGACCCGGTTTCCTCCAGGGGGGAGGCCGCGACGGCGAGGAGCCGCGGTCGGCGCGGCCGTCGCGGAGGCCGCGGCCGCGCGGCCGCTCCGAAAACCCCGGAGGACCGCGCACCCGCGAAGGCCGGGAAACCGTCGGCAAAGACGACAGATCCCTCCGCAGCCGCCGTCGAAGGCGCCTACGAGGCACTGAAGCGCGCGGTGGCCGAACTCTCCCGGGACGGAGCCCCGGTCCGCGACTCCATGGCCAAGCGCAAGCTCCTGCAGTACGACGCCGCCTTCGATGAAGGCGTCTTCGGCTTCAGCAAGTTCAGCCTGTTCCTGCGCGCGGCGCACGACGCGGGCGTCGTCCGGATGTCCCGGCACGAGGACGGCAATCACTATCTGACCGTGGCGGCCGCCCCGGCCGCGCCCGCGCGCAAGGCGGCGTCGACGCCGGACGGGAGTTCGGACGAGGCGGGTGGGCGGTCCCCCCTGTCCGCTGCGGCGCGGGCCGCGCGCAAGACGCTCGACCGCTTCCGGCGCGGGCCGGCACCTCGCGACGAGGCGGCGTCCCCGGGCAAGCCGGCGTCCCGCAGCGAGGCAGCGCCCCGAAGCAAACCGGCACCCCGTAGCAAGCCCGCACCCCGGCAAGAGCCGGCGCCCCGGAGTGCGCCATCGTCCCGGGCGGCCGGTGCGGACGCGCCGGGTCAGCGGAAAAAGCCGGCTCAGCAGCGGAAGGCGGAGCCGGATCGACCCGAACGAGGCGGTAGAGACCCGTCCGGCGCGCGGGGCGCGAAGACAGCCGCGAAAGGTCGGGCGGATCAAGGCCCGGCGGATAAGGGTCGGCCGGATCGGCGAGGTGGCCGCTCCGCCGAGCGCCGCGGCCAGCCGAAGGCGCGCGAACAGCGGGAGCGGGCTGCGGGGCCGAATCGCGAAGAGGCGACGCCGAAGAAGGAGCCCGCCGCGTCCGCGCCGCAGCGCGAGCCGGAGACACGGGACAGCCAGCCGAGCGCCCGGGAGAAGACGCCTTCCCGGCGAACGCTGGGACGTTACCGGTCGGGGTCCCGCGGGCGGACGGCCGCGCCGAGCGCGGCGAAGAAGGCGGGGGCGCCTCGCATCGGCCCGGTCGCCGATGAGGAACCGGCCGGGGGAGAGGCAAGGAAAGACGCGAAGCGCGAGGACGCTCCGACTCGCGACAGGCCCGCGGCCCGCAAGACCGGAGGGGGCGGCAAGCCGGCTGGCGGAACCGCGAAGCCGGCCGCGAAGCCGGCCGGAGGGCCCATCGGGCACATGGTCCGCAACTATGCGGGCGTCGGAAAGCGGACCGCGGAAGTGCTCTTCGACCATTTCGGCGACCGCGTGTTCGACGTCATCGACTCCGAGCCGACGCGCTTGACGGAAGTGCTCTCGGAAGGCCGGGCGAAAGTGGTTCGTGAAGCCCGGCGCGCAGAGCTGGAGAGCTGAACGACGCGGCCGGCTCGGGCCTCGGGTCCGGACCGATCGACGCCGACTTTCTCGTTCGCCCCGCCGTCGAAGTGGCCCGGGCGCTGCTCGGCTGCACGGTGCGCTCCGACTGCGCCGGCGAGCGGACGGTCGGCCGGATCGTCGAGACGGAAGCCTACACCGGACCCGAGGACGACGCCTGCCACGCGGCCGAGCGGATCGGCCGCACCGCGCGCAACGCCCCGCTGTTCGGACCTCCGGGCACCGCATACATCCACCGGAACTACGGCATCCACTGGCTCCTGAACGTGGTCACGGGCCCGGAAGACTTCCCGGCCGGCGTCCTCCTGCGAGCCGTGGAGCCGACCGAGGGTCTCGACGTCATGCGTCGCCGCCGCGGTCGCGCCGAACTCACCAACGGCCCGGCCCGGCTCACCCAGGCGCTCGGAGTAGGCCCCGAAATGCAGGGGCATCGGCTCGACCATCCTCCGCTCTCCCTGCATTGGGGAGAATCCGTCCCGGAGGCCGCCGTGCGGGTCACGACGCGGATCGGGATCTCGCGCGCGGCGGACCAACCCCTCAGGTTCTACGATCGACGGAGCCGCTGGGTCTCGAAGCGCTGAGAGGGAGGAGCTGAATGGCCGAAATCGCTCTGCAGGAAGTCGGTACGTACGGCTTCGCCTCGCTCCTCCCCCCGTTGCTGGCCATCGGCCTCGCGATCTATACGCGCCAGGTCTTCCTCTCCCTGGCGGCCGGCATCTGGCTCGGACACACGATTATCGCCGGCTGGAACCCGGCCGCGGGCGCGGCAGGGGCGATCGATGGCGCGATCGGCGTGCTCGGCGACGCGGGCAACGCGCGGGTCATCGTCTTCACCTTCCTCATCGGCGCCCTCATTGCCACGGTGGAGGCGAACGGCGGCATGCGGGGCTTCGTGCGCTGGGTCGAGGAGGCCCGGTGGGTGACGAACGCCCGTCGCGCGCAGATCATGGCCTGGCTGATCGGGATCGTCGTCTTCATCGAATCGAATCTCACGATCCTCGTCGCGGGCTCCGTGTCCCGGCCCCTCTTCGACCGGTTCCGGATCTCACGGGAGAAGCTGGCCTACATCGTCGACTCGACCTCGGCGCCCGTCTGCATCCTCATCCCGTTCAACGCGTGGGGTGCGCTCGTTCTGGGGATCCTGTCGGAGCAGGGCGTGGCCAACCCGCTCGGCGTCTTCCTCATCGCGATTCCGCTCAACCTCTATGCCGTCGCGGCCCTCGTGCTCGCGGGCCTGACGGCCTTCCGGGGCTGGAACTGGGGTCCGATGAAGAAGGCCGAGGCGCGCACGCGGGACGGGCGTCTCCACTGGGACCACGCCGTGGCGCTCGCGGACCCGGAGGAAATCGCGCCGCCGCCGGCCGAGGGCGTCGTCCTCAAGCCTCGTAACATGCTGATCCCGATCGCGGCGATGGTCGTCTCCATGCCCGTGTTCATGTGGGTGACGGGTGGCGGCGACATCAGGGAGGGCTCGGGGTCGACGAGCGTGTTGTGGGCCGTGCTCGTCGGGCTGGGGCTTGCCTGGGTCCTCGCGCTCGCCCACCGCTCCCTCAATCTGGAGGGTTTGAGCCGGGTCGGACTGAAGGGGGCGGGGGCGCTCACCGGAATGGCGGTCGTGCTCTGGCTCGCGCTGTCGCTCGGCGACGTGACGAGGTCGCTGGGGACGGGTCTCTACGCGGCGGGGATCGTCGGAGACGCGTTCCCGCTCATGGCGCTGCTGCCGCTGGTGTTCGTCGTCACGGGCGGGATCGCCTTCGCCACCGGGAGCAGCTGGGGGACCTTCGCGATCATGCTCGCGGTCGCCATACCGCTCGCGAACGCCCTCGGCCTGCCGCCCGCGCCGTTCGTGGCGGCGGTGCTGTCGGGCGGCATCTTCGGCGACCACTGCAGCCCGATCAGCGATACGACGATCATCGCCTCGCTCGCGTCGGCCACCGATCACATCGAGCACGTCCGCACGCAGATTCCCTATGCGCTCGTCGCGGGAGGGATCGCGACCGCGGGCTTCGCCGTCGTCGGAGCGCTGATGTGAAGCACGTCCTGCCCGTCTCGTGGACGGAGAGCGACGGACGCGCGCGCGTCGGCGGAGTGGCCCTGACGGAACTCGCCGCGCGATTCGGGACGCCGCTGGTCGTCGTCGACGAAGACCATCTGGAGGATCGCCTCGCCCGCTTTCGCGCCGCCTTCGGAGCGGACGCCGGACTGACGTACGCCGGCAAGGCCTTCCTGTGCGGGGCCCTCGTGCGGCTCCTGGACCGGGAGGGCTGGCTGGTGGATGTCGTCTCCGGCGGGGAACTCGAACTTGTGCGGCGCGCCGGCTTCCCGGGACGAAGCGTGATCCTGCACGGGAACGCAAAGTCGGCCTCCGAGTTGGAACGAGCCATCGTGTACGGCGTGGGACGGATCGTCATCGACCATCCGGACGAAATCGGGGATCTGCGGAAAGCCTCGGCCGCGACCGGCGCCGACCATCGTCCCGACCTGCTCCTGAGGCTGAACGTGGATCTGACCCCGGAGACCCACGAGAAGGTGCGAACCGTGGGGCCGGGCACGCATTTCGGGATGTCTCCGTCCGTTGCGGCGTCCGTCGCGCGCCGCCTCGCGGGCGCGGGTGAATGGCGCCTTGCCGGGGTCCACATCCATGCGGGCAGCCAGATTCGGGATCCCGCGCTCTTCTCCCGGGTCGCGGAGGCGGCGGTGGATTTCGTGGCGCCGCTGCGGCTCTGTTTTCCGGAGACGGTCGACCTGGATCTCGGGGGAGGGCTCGCGGCGCCCTATCGCGCCGGGGACGAGGTGCCCTCGCCCCGGGAGTACGCCGAGGCGCTGGAGGCCGGCCTGCACCGATCCGGGGCGGAGGCGCGGCTTGGCGCGTACCGGCTCATCGTCGAACCGGGTCGGTCCGTGATCGCGAACGCCGGTCTCACCCTCTACACGGTTCACGCGCGCAAGCGTCTCGAGGAGGCGGGGGAGGCACTGGCCGTGGACGGCGGGCTTTCCGACAACCCGCGCCCGTCGCTGTACGGGGCGAGCTACGAGGTGCTCAACGCATCGCGCGGCCGCGGCGAGGCCGAGCGGTCGTTCCGCGTCGTGGGGAGGCACTGCGAGTCGGGCGATGTGATCGCGCCGGCGGCGACGCTGCCGTGCGACACGGCCGTGGGCGACGTGCTCGCCATCCCGGGCACCGGCGCCTACGTGTTCGCGATGTCGAGTCGGTACAACGGGGTCGGACGCCCCGCCGTGGTCTTCGTGCGGGCCGGAGGGGCGCGGGAGGTGGTTCGCCGCGAGACGGACGACGACCTCCTGGCGTGCGACCTTTCACTCGGCGGTTCGGCGGTCGGCCCGCTGCGGCCCGCGACCCGGGAGGTGGTACGCACATGAGTGACGAAGGGCACCCCTTCGCCGAACTCGGCCTCTCCCCCGACCTCGTCGAGGCGGTGGCAAGGGCGGGCTATGTCGAGCCCACCGGAATCCAGCGCCAGGCGATCCCCGCCATCCTCGCCGGCCACGATGTTCTCGGCACCGCCCACACGGGCACCGGCAAGACGGCGGCCTTCACCCTCCCGGCCGTGCAGAGGCTTGCGGCCACGGAGTCGTCCATCGCCCCGCGGGGCCTCGTCATCACGCCAACGCGTGAACTGGCGCAGCAGGTCGGGGCGGCGGTCACGACATACGGCGCGTCGTCCTCCATCGAGTCCGTCGTCGTCCACGGCGGCACGCCGCTCGGGCCCGAGAAGGCGGAACTCTCGTTCGGGTGCGACGTGCTCGTCGCCACGCCGGGTCGGCTCCTCGACCACATCAAGCGCGGGAACGCGGATCTGTCCCGCGTCGAGGTCCTCGTGCTCGACGAAGCCGACCGCATGCTCGACATGGGGTTCATCGACGATGTGAAGGAGATCGTTCGCCACACGCCGGACGACCGGCAGACCCTCCTCTTCTCGGCGACGATGCCCGACGGCGTCCGATGGCTCGCCCATCAGCTGATGACCGACCCCGAAGAGGTACAGGTGGGTCGAGAGACCGCGGCGGAGGGCATCCGCCAGGTCCTCCATCCGGTGGACTGGTCGCAGAAGCACGCCCTCCTTCACCACCTGCTCGGCGAGTGGCCGGAGGGCCAGGTGCTCGTCTTCACGCGCACGCGGGTGACGGCGACCTACCTCGCCGACTATCTGCGGTCGCACGACGTCGCGGTGGCGGGGCTGCACGGCGGCAAGCACCAGGACCAGCGCGACAAGGCGCTGCGCCGCTTCCGCGAAGGTTCGATCCGCGTCCTCGTCGCCACCAACGTGGCCGCGAGAGGTCTGGATATCCGCGGCATCCGCCACGTCGTGAACTTCGACGTGCCCGAAGACCCCAGAGACTACGTGCACCGCGTCGGCCGCACCGCGCGCGGCGACGACACCGGCGACGCGATCACGCTCATGGCCGCGAGCGACTGGGTCGAGATCAGAGCCATCGAACGCCTCCTGGGCGACACGATCGAACGCCGCGTCGTCCCCGGCTTCGAACCCGAAGTGGAGCCGCCGCCCCCGGAGGAGCCGGAGGTCGAGCGCCCCGAGCCCACGGCCCTGAGGCGCGGCATCCGACGCCGGCGCTAGTGTGGTGTCGCAGAAATCTGCGAGTCACCGAGAGCGCCGGGGCGCCGGCTCCCGCAAGGCGCTCCGACGAGGAATAGCAGCGCTATTTCGAGGAGGAGCAACGCTGCGGGGACGGATGCAGCGGCGCTCGAATGGCCGCAGGATTTCTGCGACACTACACTAGCTTCGGCCCGGCTTTCGCCACGTGCATGGCGGGGTCCATATTCGGCTGTCGGCTCGCTCGGTTCCTATCCGGAGGATTCCATGATGTCTGTCGCTTTCGGCTCCCGCCCCCGCCGCAACGTCGCGTCGCCCCGCGTCGCGCTCGCAGCGCTGCTGCTCCTGGCTCTGCCCCCGATCGTCGAAGCCCAGCGCACGGCCAAGCCGGTCCTGCACGGGCGTCACTGGATGGCGATCACGGGCAAGCCGCTCGGCGCCACCGCCGGGGCGCGCATGTTCCACCAGGGCGGAAACGCCGTGGACGCGGCCGCCGCCATGCTCGCCGCGACCTCCACCATGTGGGACGTGCTCTCGTGGGGAGGGGAGACGCAGGCGCTCGTCTATCATCCGGGAGAACAGCGCGTCATCGGCGTCAACGCGCTCGGCGTGGCGCCGACCGGCGCGACCCCCGACCACTACCGCGCGGAGGGACACGAGAACTTCCCGCCCGAGGTCGGCCCGCTCTCGGCCGTGACCCCCGGCACGCCCGGCGGACTCATGACGATGCTCGCCGAATGGGGCCGGCTGAGCCTCGCCGACGTGCTTCAGCCCTCGATCGAGATGGCGGACGGATACCCGATCGAAGCGGACGCGGCGCGCCGCATCCGGAGTTCGGCGGACGACATCCGGCAGTGGCCGTCGTCCATGGATGTCTACTTCACCCACCCGGACGACGCGGAGAACCCGGGCCCGCGGGAGGGTGAGATCTTCCGGCAGCCCGGCCTCAAGCGGACGCTCGAACGCCTCGTGGAAGCGGAAGCCGAGGCGCTGGCGGGAGGCGCCAGCCGCAAGGAGGCGATCCAGGCCGCCTACGACGCCTTCTACCGGGGCGACATCGCGGCGGATTTCGTTGCGGGCGCGCAGGCGGCCGGCGCGCTCATCACGATGGAGGACATGGCGAACTGGCAGGTCCACCTGGAGGAACCCGTCACCGCGAATTACAAGGGGATCGACGTCTACAAGCTCACGACGTGGGTCCAGGGGCCCGTGATGCTGCAGGCGCTCAACATGGCCGAGCAACTCGACCTGCAAGCCATGGGATACAACAGCGCGAACTACCTCCACGCGCTCTACCAGGTGATGAACCTCTCCTTCGCCGACCGCGACTTCTACTACGGGGACCCCTACTTCCCGCCCGCGGAGCCGATCGAGGGACTCCTTTCGAAGGACTACGCACGGGCCCGGCTCGAAACCATCGACTGGGACCGGAACGATCCGAACGCGGGGCCCGGCGATCCCTATCCCTTCCAGGGAGAGGAGAACCCCTTCGCCGACCTGCTCGAGCGCTGGGGGACGCGGGCCGCCGTCACGACGGAACAGGGGGTCGAACTGTCGCTGGGGGACCACGCGACACTCGATGAAGACTTCTACCTCGGCACGACCTCCGTACAGGCGGCGGACGCCGAGGGTTGGGTCGTCTCCATCACGCCCTCCGGCGGCTGGATCCCCGCTGTCGTCGCCGGGGAAACCGGGATCGGGCTTTCGCAGCGGGCCCAGAGCTTCGTCCTCGACGAGGCGGACAACCCGTACAACGTGATCGAGCCCGGAAAGCGCCCGCGCGCAACGCTCACGCCGGGCATGGCGCTCAAGGACGGCCGTCCCTTCCTCTCGTTCGCCGTCCAGGGCGGCGACGGACAGGACCAGAACCTGCTCCAGTTCTTCCTCAACGTGGTCGAGTGGGACATGAACGTGCAGCAGGCGGTCGAGGCGCCGAACATGAACAGCTTCCAGATGCGCGGTTCGTTCGGCCAGCACGAGACGCGCCCGGGGCGGATGCTCCTGCAGGACGCGACGCCGCCCTGGATCCGTTCCGCGCTGGAGTCGATGGGATACGACCTCACCTTCTCGGAGCGCACATCGGGGCCGATCAACGCGATCTTCTTCGACTGGGAGAACGACGCCTTCTGGGGTGGATCGAGCCACCACGGCGACGACTACGGCATCGCATGGTGACGACTCGTTATTCGCCGCGCTCCATCACGTCGAACAGATCGTAGCGCCCCGGTGAACGGTCGCGGCCGGCCGAGCCACCGGCTCCGCCGCGCGGACCGCCCCCGTTCCCTTCGGCGGGCCGGAGTTCGCCGGGGTCCGCGGGTCGCCGCAGGTGCCAGTCCGTTGCGCGCTGGTACGCCGCGATGACGGCGAGCAGGTGGTGCTCCGCGTAGGGTTCCGCGCCGAACATGCCGCCGATGGGCCTCGGGTATCCCGTCGACCCGGTCTCGAACCCGATCGGGAAGCCGATGAGCGGCAGCCCCACCATGTCGAAGGGGAAGGGCGCGGTCTGCGTCACCAGGTCGCAGCGGGCGAACACCTCGTCGAGGACCTCCCTCAGGAGGACGAGCCGGGCCCGTGAGCCCCGCACGTACTCCGCCGCGGGAAGGAGCAGCCCGTTGATCCATGGCGCGAGCGAGACGCCGAACTTCCTCACGTCATCCCGAAGGTGTTCGAGGAAGATCTCGGAGCGCTCCGGGAGCCGCACGTTGTTGAAGTTGAAGCTCGTCAGCGCCTCCCAGTGGGTGGGGAAGTCGAGTGCGACGATTTCCGCTCCCATCTCCTCGAGGGTCGCGAGCATGCGCCGCCGCGCCTCCACCGTCGCCACCTCGCGACGGTACGCCGCCTGCGTCCGCTCCCGCCGCGGGAACGAACTCCCGATGCGGTCGATATCGGGGTCCGGGTCGGGCGCGGGATCCTCCGGCGGCTCGGGCTCATCGAGAAAGCCGGGCAGGACGCCGATCCGCACCGCCCCTCCGCGCTCCGGATGCGTGAGCGCGCCGGCATCCTCGCGTACGGCCCCCAGATAGTCCGGGACCGGCGGGAGGCCGAGGGAGCGGGGGTCCGCGGGGTCCGGGCCCGCCATGATCTGCAGCATCAGCGCGGCATCGACGGCGTCTCTGGCCAGGGGGCCCGGGTGATCCCGCGTGTAGGTGAGAGGGAGGATGCCGTGCAGCGAGACCCGGCCCATCGTCGGCTTGATCCCCGTCAGGCCCTGGGCGTTCGAGGGATTCGTGATCGAGCCGCCCGTCTGCGTCCCGGTGCTTGACGCGGCCATGCGCGCGGCGACCGCCGTCGCCGATCCGCTCGAGGATCCGCCGGGGCTCACATCGTCGTGGTGAGGTGCCCACGCGTTCGCCGTCGTGCGCTCTCCGGTGGGGGTCGAGGCGGCCGTCGTCGCGAGCGGCCCCATCTGGGTCTTGCCGAGCAGGATCGCGCCCGCGTCGCGAAGCCGGGCCCACGAGGTCGCGTCGAAGTCCGGTACGAAGTCCTCGAAGATGAACGAGTTGGCCGTCGTGCGGACCCCGGCGGTGAAGTAGTTGTCCTTGATCGCGAGCGGCACGCCGGTCAGCGGCGCCCGGCCGCGCGTCCGGTCGGCGGTCCGGGCCGCCTCGAGCGCGTCCCGGGAAACCACGGTGTTGAACGCCTGATAGCGGGCGTCCCAGCGGCCGATCCGCGCGAGGTACGCCTCCACGAGTTCGACCGCGCCGACATCGCCGTCGCGGAGGAGTCGCGCCGCCTCGGCGAGTGTGAGTTCGGTCAGCTCCGCAGGTTGCGGACGGCCCGCCGGCGGAAGCTTCAGTTCGTCAGGGCGTCCGGCCGCGGCCCGGCTGCCCGCTCGGGTCTCTCCGGGGAATCGGGACCCGGCGTTGGCGATCGCGCCCAGCGTTGCGGGCGTCGCTACGGCCGTCGCGGTGAGCGCCGTCATTCGCTCGAGGAAGCGGCGCCGGTTCACCTCACCCACGGTTCCACGCGCTCACTTCGGCGGGATAGATGACGGGCGCCGGCCCCATCGGGTCGAACTCGAAATCGGCGATCGCACCGGGCGTCGACCGCAGGAAGCGTCGCGCGGACGCCATGATGCGGCGTTGATCGGCCGGCGCATCCTCATCGTCGGCGGGAAGCACGGAGAGATCGACCCCGAGCAGCGCGAGGCGCGTGTGGATGTACGCGTCGAGTTGTTCGTCCGTCACCTCCTGCGATGACGTGACCGAACGCGGCGGAGCGGGTCGGCGGGCCATGGCGCCTCCGTTGGGAAGAGGTTCGGAAGGATCATGACTTCGATGATCGCCGCGCGCCACCGTCGCCCGTTCCGCGTGCGCCAGAGGGGTTTGCCGCGAACCCGAAGCCGCACTAACCTTCACGAAGACGGATGCAGGGCCATATTTCTTGAGCCAACAATTGCCCATAGAGTCTCCGATCCGGAGGCGGACGTCATGCCCTGCGGGGACGGCGAAAACCGATGGGAGGGGCCGAACCGTGTTGCGGAGGGCTTCAAGAAATCTCCTTGCATCCGATTCTACAGGGGGGGTGACCCACGGGTCGCCCCTTTTGCATCCCGGGCGGGGCGTGACGGCGGAGGGCGGTACTGGGCGGCGACATGTTTCTTGAACTCGCTGAGGTCCTGGACTGTCCCGACTGCGATGAGTCGGTCGGGCTCGTCACCTTCGTCGACGAGGCGGAGTCGCGTCGCGTGGTCGAGGGACGGCTGGGCTGCCCCCTGTGCGAGATCGAGGTGCCCATCCGTCGCGGGACGATGCGGTTCGATCTTTCCGATGCCGCGCGACGCGCCACGCCGCGCGACGCGACGGAGCAGCCCGCCGGGGAGACCGCTCCGGAGGCGCCACTGCGACTGGCGGCGCTGCTGGGCGTGAGCGACCGGGCGGGCATGGTGGTGCTCCTCGGCCCCCGGCTCGCCGCGCACGCCGCTGCGATCGCCCGCCTCGGAGACCGTCTCGAGGTACTCGTCTGGCTGCCGGACGCCGCCGGCCGTTCCCCCTCGGCCGCCGCGGGCGTCGAGGACCTCGTTGCCGGCGTCGATCCTCTCCTGGGCGCCGCGCCGAACCGCTGGCCGATCCGCTCCAGCGCACTGCATGGCATCGCGCTCGCAGCTCCCATCGCGCTCCCACTGTCCGAGATCACGCGCTGCGCCCGGCCCGGCGCGCGCCTCGTCGTGGAGACCCCGACCCCCGCGGATCTCGACGCGCTCGCCGCGTCGGCGTTCACGGAGGTCGCCTCCGACGCCACCGTCTGGGTCGGTGAACGGAGCCAGCAAGTTGCCACGGCTTGACAAAAAAGTTGCCACAGCTTGACAAGACGCTATAATTCCCCGTTGTCGCCAGATGTGCGGGGGTGTGTGGAAGGTGGTTGAGTGAGATGTAAGATCCAGCTCGCTCGGGGGAGGGTGGAATGGTGTGGTGGAAGATCTGGGACAGTGACGGACGGCGCCGACGCAAGCAGCCGGACTTCTATGAGGAAGGCGTGGAGTTGGTTCGGCAGGAGCTCTACCATGAGGCGCTCATCTCGTTTCGTCTCTCCTTGAAGTACAACCCGCGGCATCCGGCCACGCTGGAACAGATGGCCGTGGTGTACACGCACATTGGACTGACCGATGATGCGGTTCGCGCGTACGGGGCCGCCCTCGAGGAGCGCCCGCGCAGTACCGCGGCGCACTATGGCCTGGCGTTCCTCCTGTTGAAGAAGGGCGCCGAGCGGGACGCCTCGCGCCACCTCCAGGAGTTTCTCGCCTACGCGCGCGGAGACCGGGAGGAACCGAGGCACCTCGAGCACGCCCGGCGCACGCTGCAGCGGCTGGGCGTGCCGGCCGCGGAATCGGTCGCCCACTAGCGGCCCGCGCACCGGCAACGTGCAAGCCTCGAGCCCGCTCCCGGACGACTATCAGCCCGGCACTTTGCCGGAACTCTTCCTCGACGGGCTCTCGCGGCCCCGGGATGATGCGGCGCGGACGCGGGGAGCGGACGGCGTCTGGGTTTCGACCTCCACCGATGACATCGGACGCCGCGCTCGCGCCATCGCGCTCGGGCTCCGGACACGGGGGTTCGAGGCGGGCGACCGCATCGCGATCCTTTCGCAGACCCGCCTCGAGTGGGCCCTGGCCGACTGGGGCATCGTCATGGCGGGGCTCACCTCCGTCCCCGTCTATCCGGTGCTTCCCGCCGACCAGGTTCGCTACATCCTCGCGGACTCCGGTGCGCGAGCCGTATTCGTGGAAGATCAGGAGCAACTGGACAAGGTCGCGGAGGTAGAGCAGGACCTGCCCGCGTTGAAACTTGCGATCGCCTTCGGGCCCGTGACCGCACCCGAGGGCTCCTCGCTGGCCACGATGCAGCTGGACGCCCTCTCCGATCTCGGCGAATCCGCGCCCGAAGCGCTCGCGTCGACCTACGAAACGCACGCCCGAACGACGCGTCCGGAAGACCTGGCGACGCTCATCTACACCTCGGGCACGACCGGCGACCCGAAGGGCGTGATGCTCACGCACGCCAACTTCCATTCGAACGCGGACATGGCGCTGCGGGTCTTCCCGATCGACTCCACCCACGTGGCCCTCGCGCTCCTGCCGCTCGCGCACGTATTCGAGCGCACGGTCGGCCACTACATCATGTGGCGAGCGGGGGTCACCGTGGCGTACGCGGAGTCCCCCAACACGGTGGCCCGGGACCTCGGCGAAGTCTCGCCTACCTTCATGGCCGCCGTTCCGCGCGTGTTCGAGAAGGTGCTCGAGAGGGCCGAAGCCACCGCCCGGGAGGCGGGGGGCGCGAAGCAGAAGATCTTCAACTGGGCGCGTCGCGTCGGCGAAGCCCGCGCGATGGCGGAACTCGAGGGCCGCCGGGTCGGGCCGGGTCTCCAGCTCCAGTCCGCGCTCGCTGATCGCCTCGTGTTCTCGAAGCTGCGCGCCCGCACCGGAGGGCGGGTCCGCTACTTCGTGAGCGGCGGAGCCCCCCTCTCGCCGGCCGTGGCCCGCTTCTTCTTCGCCGCGCGCCTGCCCATCGTCGAGGGTTACGGGCTCACGGAGACCTCGCCCGCCGTCAGCTTCAATCCGATCGACGCCATCCGACTCGGCACGGTCGGGAAACCGATCCCCGGCACCGAAATCCGGATCGCCGAGGACGGAGAGATCCTCATCCGCGGGCCGCAGATCATGGCGGGCTACTACAACAAGCCCGAGGCGACGGCCGAGGCCATCGACGGGGACCGCTGGTTCCACACCGGCGACGTGGGCGAGATCGACGGGGACGGGTACCTCCGGATCACGGATCGCAAGAAGGACCTCATCATCACCGCTTACGGAAAGAACATCGCCCCCCAGCCCGTCGAAGCGGAGATCAAGCGGCACCCGATGGTGGCGGAAGCGGTGATGCTCGGCGACGGACGAAAGTTCCCGATCGTCATCGTCGTGCCCGAATTCGAGGCTGTCCGCCCGGAATTGCACGGCTTCGAGGAAGCGGCGGACGCCGACCTCGTCACGGACGCCCGAACGCGGGAAATGATCGAAGGCGCCGTGCGGGAACGCTGTCGGGATTTCGCGCACTACGAGCGGCCACGCGACGTGCTCCTCGTCCCCGGGCCGTTCACCGTCGAGGGCGGGGAGCTGACGCCGACGCTCAAGGTCAAGCGTCGCGTGATCGAGACCCGCTTCGCCGGCGCGATCGAAGCGCTCTACGAGCGGGCCGAGGACACCATGAGCGGGCGTGAAAGAGAGCAAGACCGCCCGTGAGCGATGTCGTGGCCGGGCTCGTCACGGGGCCCGACCGCGAGCAACTCGTGCGGATCGGCCGGGCCCTCGTCGGCGAACGACTCATCGCCTGCCTGAACGTCGTCGACCGCGTAACCTCCGTCTATCGATGGGAAGGCGAGGTGTGCGAGGAAGCGGAAGCCCTCGGCATCCTCAAGACGACCGCGTCCCGCAGCAATGCCGTCGAGCGCCGCATCCGCGAACTCCACCCCTACGCCGTCCCGGAGGTCCTCTTCATCCCTGTGGCCGCCGGCTCCCCACCCTACATGGACTGGGTCACCGAACAGGTGAACGACTAGCGCTACCGCGCCTCAGCGGACGGCGTCGTTCTCGGAGCGGTACCAGAACCAGAAGACAACGCCCGCCGCCGCCCACAGGATCGTGCCTCCGCCGATCCGCATGATCAGCCCCGCGAGCCGCTGGTCCTCGCCCGCGGAAAGCGTGCCCACCGGAGGCGCGAGTTCGTACGTCGCGTAGAAGGGGAGTTCCGCGAACGTCAGGAAGACATACGGCAGCGTCATCAACACCGTGCTCGCGATCAGGTAGCAGATCCGCACGCCGAGCGGAAAACGCGGCCGGTGCGGGACCGGACTCACGACGGGCCACCAGAAGGCGAGTCCGCCGCCCAGCCAGGCCATGTCGAGCGCGAGCGAGCCTGCCTGCGAAGCCATGAGGCCGTCCACGACCTCCGGCCAGTGCGTCGCGACGACGATCGCGTGGAAGAAGAGCAGCGCGATGAGCGGTCGCGCGAGGAACTCGAGGACGGAGGTGGCCCTGCCGCCGCGCACTCGCTCCAGCGCCTCGCGCGGAAGCCCCGCGATGAGGAAAGGCGGGGCCAGCAGCGCGATGAGGAGGAACTGCACCATGTGCACCGAAGCCAGGTATCCCGAGCCCAGCGCACCCACCGGCCAGTCGAGCGCGATCCAGAGTGCGAGCGCCCCGCCGGCGAAGCGGGCGATCTCGAGTCGCGAGGGCGCGGCGCCACGGGTGAAGGCGCGATAGGCGAGGCACAGGAAAGCGATGAAGAGCCAGACGCCCGGATAGGGGCGCCACGACCAGTCCCACGGGATGCTCTGGGCCGCACACCACCATTGCATCGCGTGGCCTCAGTCGCCGCTCGTGTCCGCTCCGCCCGTCGGCCGTGAAACCGACCGGTTGAGGCGCAGGAGCAGGGGGAGGTCGTGACGCCAGTCGGTTTGGCGCACGCCGCTCGGGTACAGCGCCCGTGCCACGCCGTCGCCAGTGACGGCGACGATCGGCGTCGCGTGTCCCACCAGATAAGGCTCTCCCGCGCCCGGCGGGGGCGAGGTCTCCTCGATCCGCGCCGGCGGGAGGTGGAATCCGGCCTGTATCTCGTTCACCGTCTCCAACTCCCCGCTGAGGCCGACGAAAGACGCGTCGAAGAGGTCCAGCCAGCTCCGCAGCCGGTCCGGCGTGTCGCGCGCGGGATCCGTCGTCACGAAGACGATTTCGATCTCGCGGCGGTCCGCGTACGAAAGATCGTCGAGCGCGGCGCCGAGCACCGCCATCTGCACCGGACAGATGTCGGGGCAATGCGTATAGCCGAAGAAGAGGAGCGTGAGCGACCCCGCGGTCTCCGGCCGGAAGTCGAAGCGGCGCCCTCGGGAATCCGTGAGGGCGAACTCCGGCACCTCGAACGGCTGCTCCAGCGCCAGCCCGCGCAACTCGCCCGTGCCCTCCGTGCGGTCGATCGCCGTGTCGGGGGAGGCGCAGGCGGCCAGGGCGAGACCGACGCCGCACGCAACGGCGCCGAGCGCGGCGACGCGCGCCGGCCTCATCCGAACAGCCCCCGGAGGAACTCGAGGACCGGGACGGAATCCAGGATCACGAGCCCGGTGCCGATGCCGGCGCCGAGCAGGTATCCGAGCCGCACAATGAGGTCGAATTCGCGCTGGCTGATATCGCGAACAAGGTGTTCGATCCGATCTATGGAGAAGTTCTCGATCTTCGTCGAGATACGTTCGGCGATCCGGATCCGCCCCGCCACCTCCGGCACCCGGTTGACGATCCAGTCCCACGCGGGCGCGGCCAGCGTATCCGCCAGCCGCACCGCGGCGTCCTCGCGCACGAAGCGCCCCAGCCGCCCGATCGGCGTGTGAAGGAGCCGGTCCGCCATCGGCTCGGCGATCGAGTCGAAGAGGACGCGTCCCGCGTCGGACCGGAATCCCGCGGCGAGTGAGGCCGCCACACGGTCGGCTGGTACGGCGTGTAGCACGTCCGCCCAGCTCCTCTCGCCGAAGCGTTCGAGCAGTCCCTCGAGCCGGTTGAGGAGGAAGGCGCGCGAGCCCGGGTCCCGCGCCGCCTTCACGATCCACTCCGCCAACGCATCGAGCGCGCTCTCGACCTGGGGATCGCCCGCGCCGCCGATGACCTCCGAAGGAGGGTGCCGGAGGAACTCGACGACGCCATCGTTGACGTGCCGCGCGATCGCCGTCTGGACCTCCGGTTCGCGCAACACGCCGCCGAGGCGATCCGCGCCTTCCTCCCGCAGGGTATCGAGCGCGTGCGTCACGGTTTCCTCGGTGACGATGAGGCGGGCCACGACGCGCTGGTGGAAGCGGAGGTCCTGCATGAAGCGGTCGAACAGTTCACCGAGCACATGTTCGATCCGCTCCCTCGCATCCGGGTCGTCGAGCAAACGGCTCAGACGCTCGATCGCGACCGGGAGATAGTCCTTGATCGCGTGCTCCAGCGCGGCCACGAGCCCCGCGGGAATCAGCTGCTCGAAGGTCCGGTGCGGTCTGAGCAGTTGCCGCGCGGCCTCGTCCAGGTGGCGGCGTACCGTCATCTCGAAGGCGGACGAATCGGCGAGCCGCGCGAGCCAGCCGTCCATCGTGTCCCGGATGGCGGCGATCCGTTCCGGCTCCAGCGTCCGCGCGAGGGATTCGTCGCTCAGCGACTCCCGGATGGACTCCAGGAGGCGCCCGGATTCATCCCCGAAATCCGGGGAATCCAGCGTCCCGGCCAGGAACTCCCGGCCCTGTCCGAGAATCTGCGTGAGGATCTCGCGGACCTCGTCGAGCGCGGCCTCCGGGAGGAGGTCGGCGAGCGCGGGTTGCTCGACCTCGCCGAGTTCGACCGCGAGTTCCCGCAGTCGCTCCCCGAAAGCGGATTCGAGTTCCCGCAGTTCGGAGGTGATGTCTTCCGGCGTGAGGAGCGCGCCGCCGACGACGCCACCGACCGAATCCGCCAGCCGCTTCTGATTCTTCGGCACGGCGCCCTGCAGCCAGCGTACGGGGCGGCCCAGAATCTTCGGTGGACGGTAGGGATGGAAGATCATCCACACGGCGATCCGGTTCGTAATCCCGCCCGCCAGGGCGCCGAAGGCCACCGTGACGAGGGCGCGCAGCCAGTCGAATTCCATCAGGGAGATGGGAGCGTGGCGGCAAACCCGTTGAAGTAAAGCACCTCCGTTCCGACGTAGACGATGGCCTCCATGCGGATGAGCGTCCCGTCGCCGGGATCCTCGTCCATCAGCGGCCGAAAGCTCCCGCGGACCGTCGTACCGGAGATCTCGAACCGCCAGGCCGAGTCCGGACCGCCGGTCCGACCCGGCTCCGGCGATTCGAGGGTGACGTCGCCCCAGGCCGCCTCTATCCCATGGAACCAGGTGTGGGCAACGGTGGGTTGGCCGATGGTGCCCGCGTGGACGACGAGTCCGTTTCCGAGCGAGTCGGCGAACACGAACGTCTGGCCATCCGTCGACGCGACGGGGATGCTCAGCGCGCGGGCGGCGCGACGAAAAAAGAGGATGCCGGGCACGGTCCTGTCGTTCATCACCATCGCCGCGATCCCCAGCGACTCGCGCTGCCCCGTCGGTCCGGTCCAGACGGACACTTCTTCGCCCGCGACGAGACGCACCGAATCCGTGCCTCCGCCCTCGGGTTCGGTGAACAGAAGGCTCACGACCTGGCCGGCATCGCCGATACGCACCGCCATCGCCGGCGTAGGCAGAAGGCGCCACGCCGCGCGGGCCACGGACACCGTGTCGTGCGTCAGAACGAGGGACCGCCACGCGTCTTCCTCCGCGAGTCGCACGTCGTAGTCGAGGAGCAGGTCTTCGCCCTCGGCCGTCTGATCGAACGAGCCGATGAACGCCGTCCCGTCGTCGGCGGCGAAGAGCAGGTGCGTCAGATACCGTGCGTCGACCGCCGGCGTGAGCGGGTCGCCGGCGATTTCTCCGCGAGCCTCCGCTGTTCCATCCGGAGGAGGCCCTGCACAGGCGAAAAGGACCAGGGCGGCGCCCGCCACCCCGGACGGCCATCGCCCGATCACGTCTCCCCCGGCGCGTCCCGCGCGTCCCCGCCGGGAGCGGGGTCGGGCAGCCTGGCTCGCGGTCCCAGGGCCCGGTCGAGCGACTTCAGCATGCGCCGGATCCTGCGCCGGTTCACGCCGAGATCGAAATTTCGCCGCCGCGCGCGCGAGAACGCCTCGACCCGCGTGAGCCCGTTCGCATCCAGGGCGACCCAGATCGTCAGGTCATCGACCCACCGCAGGAGCGGGACCGTGCAGCTCACGGAGATGAGTCCCAGGTCTTCGTCGCGGTGGGCGAGTGTCCACAACCAGCGCCGCCCCGCGTATTTCAGCAGTTGGTCCCAGACCCGGGAGAAGGCCACCTCGTAGAGGCGCGGCTCCGGCCCGTCCGGCGCACGGGTATCCGCCGAATTCTGGTGAAACCAGCGGGAGAGCCCGCCGGCCTGCCCGCCGTCGGGAGATGCCTCCGTCACCCCGAAAATCCCCTTTCCCCGGTTGCCCGCGTCCGCCGCGGTCGGATAGCTTGGCGGTCCGCGGGGCCCGGTTGGCCCGGGCTCCCGGCCCCCGCAGACAGCAGGACCACTCTCCCGAAACTCTGACGGCTAAACATGCAGGCCATAATACCGTTGGCGGGAATGGGTACAAGGGTCCGTCCCCACACCCACACCCGTCCCAAACCCTTGCTCCGCGTGGCCAATCGGCCCGTGCTCTCCTACGTTGTCGAGCAGCTCAGAGCCGAGGGCGTCGACGAGTTCATCTTCATCACCGGGCACCTCGCCGGTCAGATCCGGGCCTTCATGGCCGAGGAGTTCCCCGGCCTCTCGATCACCTACGTGGAGCAGGCCAATCAGCGGGGGACGGCCGATGCGGTGGCGCTGGCGGAACCCTGGGTGACCGGGCCGGTCATCATCGTCTTCGTGGACACGCTTTTCGATGCCGACTTCAGCGTGCTGCACCGCCACGCCTCCGCGTCCGGCATCATCTGGGCCAAGGAGGTCGAGGACTACCAGCGGTTCGGCGTCATCCTCACCGATGAAGCGGGAACCATGAAGCGGATCATCGAAAAGCCGTCGGAACCCGTGTCGAAGCTCGCGAACATCGGCGTCTACTACGTGAAGGATCATGAGCTGCTGTTCGAGGGGGTTCGGCATGTGATGGACCGGGATCCCGGGCTCGGGGAGTATTATCTCACGGACGCATTTCAGTACATGATCGACCGCGGCGCACGTCTCCATACGGCGGAAGTGGGCGGCTGGTTTGATTGCGGGAAGCCGGAGACGCTGCTCGAGACGAACCGGACGATGCTCGAGCGCGGACACGGAGGGGACCCGGACCTCCCGGACTCCGTCGCCGTCGACGGGGCCATCGCGGTCGCGGCGGACGCCGTCGTCGAGACTTCGGCGGTCGGCCCCAACGTGAGCGTGGCATCCGGAAGCCGGGTCCGGGGGTCGCGCCTCCGCCATACGATCGTCGGCGCGGACAGCGTCATCGAAGACTGCGACCTCGTAGATTCGCTCGTCGGGGACCGCGTGACGCTGCGGGGCGTGCGCGGAAGAGTGAACGTGGGCGACGACGGGGTCGTCGAAGGCAAGCGGACGTGAGCCAGGACGAACTCATATACGACTGGAACGCGCTTCCGGGGAGCCACGACTACGAGGCGACCCGCGTCGAACTCGACGACGAGACGCTGCGCGACGGCCTGCAGAATCCGTCCGTCAAGGACCCGCCCATCGAGAAGAAGATCGAACTCCTCCACCTCATGGTGGACCTCGGCATCCACGCCGTCGACATCGGTCTTCCGGGCGCCGGGCCCCGTGCCCACGAAGCGTGCCTCGCGCTGGCCCGGGAGATCACCGAGTGCGAACTCCCGATCGAGGCCAACGCGGCCGCCCGCACGGTCAGGGCCGACATCGAACCCGTGGCGCGCGTCCAGCAGGCGACCGGTCTGAACATCGAGGTCGCCACCTTCATCGGAAGCTCGCCGATCCGCCAGTACGCCGAGAACTGGGATGTCGACCAGATCCTCTCCTCGACGCGCGACGCCATCGGGTTCGCCATCGGCGAGGGACTCGACGTCATGTACGTGACGGAGGACACGACGCGGTCGCGGCCCAGGACGCTCGCGCGACTCTTCTCGGCCGCGGTCGAGGCGGGGGCCCGGCGGATCTGTCTCGCGGACACGGTCGGTCACTCGACGCCCCACGGCGTGCGGCGACTCGTGCGTTTCGCGAAGGACATCGTGGCGGGCACGGGAGAGTCCGTGAAGATCGACTGGCACGGACACCGGGACCGCGGCTTCGGGCTGGCGAACGCGCTGGCGGCGATCGAGGAAGGTGTCGACCGCGTGCATGCCACCGCGCTCGGCATCGGCGAGCGGATCGGCAATGTCGAGATGGATCTGCTGCTCGTGAACCTCCACCTGCTCGGGACGCACAATCACCCGATCGACCGGCTGTCGGACTACTGCCGGCTCACGGCGGAGATGTGCGGAGTCGAGGTGCCCCACAACTATCCGGTCATCGGGGACGACGCCTTCAGGACAGGGACCGGCGTACACGCGGCCGCGATCATCAAGGCCATGCAGAAGGGGGACGGCTGGCTGGAGGACCGGGTCTACAGCGGCGTCCCGGCTTCGATCGTGGGGCGGAAACAGACCATCGAGATTTCTCCGGTGTCCGGTCTCAGCAACGTCCGCTTCTGGTTGAGCCAGCACGGATACGACGCGGGGGACGAGAGGCTGTGCGAGGCCGTGTTCGGGCTCGCCAAGAAGTGCGATCACACGCTCTCGCAGGAGGAAATCGAAGCCGAGATCGCACGCATCGCGGCGGCGCGGGCATGAGACGGCGGACGGCGTCGTCCTGCGCGCTGGTTCTTCTCTCCGCCGGGGCGCTGGCGGCCGAGCAGCCTCCGGCCGACGACCCTCCGGCGGTGCCCGCGGGCGTGCCCGTCGTCGTCCTCCCGGTGCAGTCGGCCCTTCCGGACCCCGGAGGGACGTGGATCGGGGGGACGGAGAGCGCGGAGAGCACGATCGACCTCCTCAACGCCGAGATCGAGTTTGCGTTCGGAGAGGAAGAGGGAGCCGCACACTGGGCTCTCGCGCCCGCGGTGGAGGCTCGCCTCGCCCGCAACCCGACGATCGGCGTCGACCCGGGGCGACTCGCCTACCGGGGCCTGCTCACCGCGCCGGATTCCCGGGCGCAACTCTACGAGCCGCTCCACACGCAGCTCCGCCAGGTAGCGGCCCTCTTCGGAGCCCGCCTCGTCGTCCTGCCGCTCGCGGTCTCGTATCGGGAGCGTCGGGCCGTTCTGCGCCTCGCGATCATCGACGTGCGGCGCAGCGCCGTCCTCTGGCACGGCCCCGTCGCGGGGGCGGTCGCGGAGGCCGCATCCCCCTTCGCCCTCACCACGCTCGCGTTGCGCGTGGCCGATCAACTCGCACCTTCCTGACGATGAAACCGTTACACGACGTCGTGTTGATCCCGGGCGACGGCATTGGCCCGGAGATATCCGAAGCCACCGTCGCGATCCTGGAGGCTGCGGGCGCGCCCATCCGCTGGCGCGAGAGCCTCGGCGGCGTCACCGCCATGGAAACGGTCGGAGAGCCGCTTCCGCAGGCGACGCTCGAATCGATCGAGGCGACCGGCGTCGCGCTCAAGGGGCCGCTCACGACCCCCATCGGCTCCGGCTTCCGATCCGTGAACGTCGCGCTCCGCAAGCACTTCGACCTCTACGCGAACGTCCGTCCCGCGGTCACCCTTCTCCCGGCCGCCCGCTATCAGGACGTGGATCTCGTCATCGTGCGGGAGAATACGGAGGGCCTCTACGCCGGGATCGAGCACTTCATCGGGATGGAGAACGATCCCCGCGCCGTCGCCGAATCCGTCATGCTCATCACGCGCTACGGGTCGCGCCGCATCGTGCGCTTCGCGTTCGAGTACGCCCTGGCCCACAACCGGCGTCTCGTGACCCTCGTCCACAAGGCGAATATTCTCAAGTACACGCAGGGTCTCTTCCTCGAGGTCGGGCGCAACGTCGCGGCCGAGTACGAGGGAAGAGTGGAATTCGACGAGAAGATCGTGGACGCCACGGCGATGCAGCTCGCGCTGGATCCGTACCGCTTCGATGTGATCGTGACCGAGAACATGTTCGGCGACATCCTCTCGGATCAGGTCGCCGGACTCATCGGCGGGCTCGGCTTCGCGCCGGGCGCGAACCTCGGCGAGCGCGCGGCGATCTTCGAGGCGGTGCACGGATCCGCGCCGGACATCGCGGGGAAGGGGATCGCCAACCCCACCTCCCTCCTGCTCGCGGGCTGCCTCCTGCTCGACCACCTCGATGAACCCGGGGTGGCCGCGCGCATCCGCGCCGCCCTGCACCGGACCCTGCAGGACGGCGCCGCCCAGACCCCGGACCTCGGCGGTTCCGCGGGCACGGCGGAGTTCGCCGGCGCGGTCATCGAACGACTGGATGTCGCCGGTGAATGACCGGCGCGGAACGACCGGCCCGGCATGATCGGCACGGAGCGCGAGCGGATGGAAGAGCTTCACTTCAAGGGCGTGATGTGCGACGCCTGCGGCCAGATGTTCCCCAAGGGACAGTTGGACGACAACGACTCGTGCGAGGCGTGCGGACCCCGCATGCAGCGGCGCATGCGGCGCGGGCGCCATGTGGTCGCCGCGTGCATCACGCTGCCCTTCGCCGTCTGGGTCATCATCTGGCTCCGCACCTCCCCCGACCTCGGTTTCCTGCCGGCGTACGCGTGGGGCCTGCCGATTGTGGCGGCGTACTATCTCGGCTTCCGCATCGGCCGCGAGGTCGTGAAGGGCTACACGCGATGGCGGATCGGCCGATAGGCGCCCGGCCCGGCAGGCGCGCCGGCATCCGGACCGTGCTGGGGCTTCCGGCCGCCGCGCTCGCCACCATGGTCGGGATCGTCCTCGTCATCAACGCGCACGTGTACGGCTGGCCGGGAGTCGCCGCGGGCATCCTCCTCGCTGCCGCCGGCGTCGCGCTCGGCGTCCATTGTTTCCGTGCGGATTCGTCCGCCGTCCCTCACCCCGCAGCCACGGGCTGCCCGGAATCCGGAGAAACTCGCGAATGACTTTCGAAGGTGTCGACTACTTCAATCTCGATGCGCTCCTCGACGAAGAGGAGGTCGCGATTCGGGATCTGGTGCGCGACTGGGTGGACCAGGAAGTCCTGCCCATCATCGGCCACCACTACATCGAACGCACGTTCCCGCGGGAACTCATCCCCCAGATGGGCGAACTCGGCTTCTTCGGGGCGAACCTCCCGGAGGAGTACGGCTGCGCCGGCCTCAACAACGTGGCCTACGGCCTCATCATGCAGGAACTGGAGCGGGCGGACTCGGGCCTCCGCTCCTTCGTCTCCGTGCAGGGCGCCCTCGTCATGTACCCGATTTTCGCCTTCGGGTCCGAGGAACAGAAGCGCGAGTGGCTGCCGCGGATGGCGAGCGGCGAGTCCATCGGGTGTTTCGGCCTCACCGAGCCCGATTTCGGCTCCAACCCCGGCGGCATGATCACGCGGGCCGTCGAGGACGGGGACGAGTGGGTCCTCAACGGGGCCAAGATGTGGATCACGAACGGATCGTTGGCCGACGTGGCGGTGATCTGGGCCAAGACCGGGGAGCTGGACGACGTCGGCTCGATCCGCGGCTTCATCGTCGAGACGGGGCGCGACGGCTTCTCAGCCAGCGACCAGAAGGGGAAACTCTCCCTCCTGGCGTCCGACACCTCCGAACTCGTCCTGCAGGACGTGCGGGTGCCGCGGGCGAACGTCCTCCCGGGCAGCGGGGGGCTCAAGAGCCCGCTGAAGTGCCTGACGCAGGCGCGCTACGGGATCTCGTGGGGGGCCGTCGGCGCCGCCATGGGCTGCTATCGCGAGTCGGTCGAGTACGCGAAGAACCGCGTGCAGTTCGACGGGACGCCGATCGCGCAGACCCAGATCCAGCAGGTCCGGATCGCCGACATGCTCACCGAGATCACGAAGGCGCAGCTTCTCTGCCTCCGGCTCGGCCGGATGAAGGACGAGGGCACGATGCGGCCGCAGCACGTCTCGCTCGCGAAGCGCAACAACGTGAACATGGCGTGCGAGTGCGCCCGCGAGTCGCGGCGGCTGCTCGGCGCGAACGGGATCCTCGCCGAGTACGCCTCGATGCGTCACATGGCGAATCTGGAGTCCGTCTACACGTACGAGGGCACCCACGACATCCATTCCCTCATCCTGGGACACGACGCGACCGGGCTCCCGGCCTACAGCTGAGACGCTCGCTCCCGCGGGACCTTGTGGAACCCACGCTGCGCGATTAGCGTATTTGCGAATAGCAGTTTTGGTCTGGGGCCTCTGCGGCCCTGATCTTGGGGTCCCCGCTCTTGTAGCGGGGACCCGTTTTTTTTCTCTCTCCCCAGGAGGATCCATCGGATGGATCGGTATGCGATCTTCGTCGACGCCGGGTATCTCCTTGCGGCTGCCGGGCATCTCTGTTTCGGTACCAGCCGTCGACGTGACCTGATCCTCCACCCCGAGAAGGCAACCCTCTCCCTGAGGACGCGCTGCGATAGCCATGCGAAGCAGGCGCATCTCAGAACCTACTGGTACGACGCTGCACCTGATGCCGTTCCCACGGACGATCAGCTGCTGATCGGCGGACAGCAGGGGGTCAAGCTTCGCTTGGGTCGCCTGACGAAACACGGCCAGAAAGGGGTAGATTCCCGCATCGTGCGGGACCTCATCGTACTGTCCAGGAACGAAGCCGTACGCACGGCATACCTCATGAGCGGAGATGAGGACGTGCGGGAAGGTGTCGTCGAGGCGCAAGAGTTCGGCGTTTCTGTGATTCTCCTTGGGATAGAACCCCTGCCGGGAAGCGCCAATCAGGCGGCGACGCTCGTTCGGGAAGCCGATGACCTCATCACGTTATCGCGCAAGGATTGCACCCGATTCATTACACGAAGCGCCGGGAAGGTGAGAGAGGCTCGCCTCAACATACCGGTGAACGTCGGAACGGACGTAAGACCGGCCGGCTTTGGCGAAGCATGTGGTCGAGCGGTACGAGGTGCGCGCGACGCGGAGGCGGTCGCGGGGATTCTGGCGCACCGGCCGCGAATCCCGCCGTTCATCGACGTGTGGCTGATCAAGGAGGCCGCGAACCGTTTCGGAGACCCGCTTTCCGAGAAAGCCAGACACCAAGTCCGTGCCGGGTTCTGGAAGGGTCTCTCGACAGCCGCCAGCCCGGATGGGGACGATGCGGTTGACGAAGCATCCGGGGATGCCCGCCGCCCCCACTGATCCCGCCCACCGGGGTCCGGAGGGGTTCGGGCTCTGGTCTGCGCCCCTTCTTCGCCGCACGTTTCTTCGCTCAAATGACCCGCTTCACGAGGCAGAGAGCCATGTCCAACGTTCGCCGCTTCTCCATCAGTCTTGCCCTCGCCTTCGCCGCCGCGGTGCCGCTGGGTGCGCAGCAACTTGCGCCCGAGCAGTACGAGGGGCTGCGGGCGCGCCACATCGGGCCCGTCGGGAACCGCGTCTCCTCGATCGCGGGCGTCCCCGGTGACCGCAACACGTACTTCGCCGGCGCCGCCACCGGAGGGATCTGGAAGACGGACGACGCCGGCCTGCACTGGCGGCCCGTGTTCGACGACCAGCCCGTGCACTCCATCGGCGCCCTCGCCGTCGCCCCGAGCGACCATGCGGTCGTGTGGGCCGGCACCGGCGAGACCTCGATCCGCTCGAACGTCTCGATCGGAAACGGCGTGTGGAAGTCGACGGATGGCGGCGAGAGCTGGACCCACATGGGACTGGAGGGAACCGGCCGCGTGGGCCGCATCCTGATCCACCCCACCGACGCGGACATCGTGTATGTCGCGGCGCTCGGCCACGCCTACGCGGAATCCGACGAGCGCGGCGTATACCGGACCACGGACGGCGGCGCCTCGTGGGAGAAGATTCTCTTCGTAGACCGCGGGACCGGCGCCTACGACATGGTCATGGACCCCGCGAACCCGCGGAAGATCTTCGCCACGATGTGGGACATCGATCTCAAGACGTGGAAGCGCGACAGCGGCGGGCCGGGGAGCGGCCTCCACCTCACGATGGACGGCGGCGACACGTGGACCGAACTCGAGGGGAACGGGCTTCCGACCGGCACGCTCGGCAAGATCGCCGTCTGCATGTCCCACTCGGACTCCGACCGCGTCTACGCCCTCATCGAGACGAGCGACGGCGTGCCGATGGAGGGGTACGAGGCCGACACGGGCGAGCTGTGGAGGAGCGATAACGGCGGCCGCACGTGGACGCTCGTGAACTACAGCCACAACCTCGCGACCCGGCAGGCCTACTACACCCGCTGCGGCGTCGCCTCCGACGACCGCGACGAAGTCTACTTCCTCTCGTCCAGCTTCAGCGTGAGCCGCGACGGGGGCGCGACGTACGAGATGTTCAACTTCCTGGGCGGCGGTCCTCCGGGCGGCGATCCGGCGGCCCCGGGGTGGGACCTGCACGACATCTGGGTCGATCCGAACAACGCGGACCGCGTCTTCATCGGCGGCGACAGCGGCGTCGCGATCACGGAGAACCGGATGAGGTCGTGGTCCCGCATGCAGCTTCCGATCGCGCAGATGTACCACGTCACGGTGGACAACGAGATCCCCTACAACGTGATGGGGAACCGGCAGGATGGGCCCTCCTACCACGGGCCGTCGAACACGCGTTACACCGGCTTCTGGGCGCGCGGACTCATCCCGCGCGGCGACTGGACGACCGTGGGCGGCGGCGAGAGCGGCTTCGCCACGCCCGACCCGACGGACCCCAACATCGTGTGGTCGAGCGCCTCCGGGGCCGGCGCGGTCGGCGGCATCGTCGTGCGCCACGACAGGGAGCGCGGCCAGTTCCGCGACGTCGAGGTATGGCCCGAGTCCACCATGGGATACCCGGCGGAGGAGATCCGCTACCGCTTCCAGTGGACCTTCCCTCTCCTCATCTCGCCGCACGACAACGAGACGATCTACGTCACGAGCCAGCACGTGCACCGCACGCGCAACCGGGGTCAGAGCTGGGAGGTCATCAGCCCCGACCTGTCGACGAACGACCGCTCGAAGATGACGATCTCCGGCGGGCTCACGCCCGACAACATCGGGGTCGAGTTCTGCTGCGTGATCTACGCCTTCGACGAGTCGCCCATCGAGCAGGGCGTCTTCTGGGCCGGCACGAACGACGGCCTCGTGCAGGTGAGCCGGGACGACGGCGCGACGTGGACGAACGTCACGGAGAACATCCCGAACCTGCCTCCCGACGGCATCGTGCGGAGCATCGACGCATCCCGCTTCGATGTCGCGAAGGCCTACATCACGATCGAGCACCACCAGGTCGGCGACTTCGACGCGCGCGCCTACAAGACGGACGATTTCGGCGAGACGTGGACGCAGATCACGAACGGCGTCGACAACTACCCCGTGGATTACACCCGCTACCTGCTCGAGGACCCGGTGCGGCCGGGCCTCCTCTACCTCGGCACGGAAACGAACGTCTACATCAGCTACGACGACGGGGAAAGCTGGCAGCTCTTCATGCCGAACCTCCCGCCGACGCCGTACTACGGGCTCATCATCCAGGAGCACTTCAACGACTTCGTGGCGGGCACCTATGGCCGCGGCTACTGGATCCTCGACGACCTGAGCCCGGTCCAGCAGCTCACCCCCGAGATCGCGGCCTCCGACGCGCACCTGTTCGCGCCGCGCGACGCCTACCGCTTCAACGACATCTCCGAACCGCAGGTGATGTACGAGGACTGGTCCGTGGGCGAGAACCCGCCCAACGGGGCGTCGATCAACTACTGGCTCGCGGACGGAGAGGGACGCGAGGTGAAGGTCCGCGTCGAGAACGGGGACGGCGAGACGCTCGCCACGCTCGACGGCTCCAGCCACGACGGCTTCAACCGCGTGTGGTGGAACTTCCGGGGGCCGGACGCGAAGCCGATCCAGTACCGGACGAAGCCGCAGTTCGCGGACTGGATGCCGATGCCGGAGGTGTCCCGGCAGGTCGGCGGCGGCTTTTTCGGCTTCGGCGGTGGGCCCCGGCAGCCGCCGGGAACCTACACGGTGACGCTGGTCGTGGACGGCGAGGACGTGGGGTCCGAGGAACTGACCGTCCTGCGCGATCCCGGCTCCGAAGGGTCCATGGCGGATATCCTGGCGCAGAAGGCTCTGCTCGACGACATCGTCGACGACCGGAACCGGCTCGCCGACCTCGTCAACCAGATCGAACTCCTGCGGCGCCAGATTTACGACCTGCGCCCCGTGCTCGAAGATGCGGGCGACGCCGAGGATGTCATCGAGGCGGGAGAGGCGCTCGACGAATCGCTCATCGAGGTGGAGAGCGAACTCGTGCAGCTGAAGGACACGGGCGCCGACGGGGTCCGCTGGCCCTCGATGATCGGCGGCCGCCTGTCCTACCTCCAGCGCACGGTGGGGACGGCGGACTTCCCGCCCACCGACCAGCACGCCGAGGTGGCGCAGCTCCTGAGCGACCAGATCGACGAGGTCCAGGTGCGGCTGGAAGCCGTGCTGGCCGACGAACTCGCCGAGTTCAACCAGATGCTCCAGGCGAGGGTCGGCCGCGTCATCACGACGGACCAGGACTAGCAGTCGGTGTGCGGAGCGATCCTCCGGCTGGCGGCCGCGGGCGCGCTGGCCGGGGGAGCGCTCGCCTGCGCGCCGGGGGTTGACTCCGCCCCCGAATCGCGCGCCGCGACGGCGGGGTTCTGCTCGGAAGTGCCCCGCTCGCAGTACGCCGACCTGGAGCGCGTCGAAGTCGCGGACGACTGGTTCGAGGTTTATCGCGTCGCGCCGGACGTGTACGCCATCTACGAGCCGTTCCAGTTCCAGGAGGTCATCTCCTACCTGATTCTGGGTGAAGACGGCGCCCTCCTCTTCGACACGGGAATGGGGATCGGCCGCATCCGCACCGTCGTGGACGAACTCACGGCGCTGCCCGTGACGGTCCTCAACTCGCACACGCACATGGACCACGTCGGGGGCAACGCCGAGTTCGAACGCGTCCTCGCCATGGACACGGAGTTCACCCGCACGCACGCGCGTGGCCGCACGAACGCCGAGGTGCGCGGAGAGGTGGCCGAGAGCTCACTCTGCCGGGCCCTGCCCGCCGGAATCACGGAGGACAACTACCACACGCCCGCCTTCGAGATCGCCGCCTTCATCGAAGACGGACACCGGATCGACCTCGGCGGACGCACGCTCGAGGTCATCTCCGTTCCTGGCCACGCGCCCGACGCGATCGCCCTCCTCGACCGCGAAGCCGGCTTCCTCTGGACCGGGGATGCATTCTACGAGGGCCCGATCTGGCTCTTCGCGCCCGAGACGGACCTGGAAGCGTACCGGACCTCGGTGGCCCGGCTCGCCGAACTCGTGCCCGAGTTGACCACGCTGTTCACGGCCCACAACACGCCGGTCGCGCAGCCCTCCCGGCTTCTCGACCTGCACGATGCCGTGGAGGCCATGTTCGAGGGCATTGCCATCGGCAACGCGCTGCCGGGCGGAGGGGTCGAGTTCGTGTTCGAGGGTTTCACCATCCTGTTGCGACGGGATCAGCTTTGACCGATCCCATCCGCGACGTCCTCGAGCAGCGGGGTTTTCTGGTCCTCGATGGGGGCCTGGCAACGGAACTGGAGACGCTGGGCTGCGACCTCGACGACCCCCTGTGGTCCGCCCGCGCCCTCATCGACGACCCTCAGGCGATCCGCACCGCGCACCGCCGCTTCCTCGAAGCGGGCGCAGACTGCATCGCCACGGCGACCTATCAGGCGACCTTCGAGGGCTTCGCGGCCCGGGGTCTCGACGCGTCCGACACGGCGCGTCTCCTCGGCCGGGCGGTCGAGATCGCCGTCTCCGCGCGCGACGGGTTCGTGGCCGAGCGCCCCGCCGCCGCCACAGAGCCGGCCGATCGCCCGCGACCCCTCGTCGCCGCCAGCGTCGGACCCTACGGCGCCTTCCTCGCCGACGGGTCCGAATACCGGGGCGACTACGGGCTCTCCGCGGCCGAACTGTACGACTTCCACGCCCGGCGCTGGGAGGTCCTCGCCGAGACCCGGGCCGACGTCCTCGCGTGCGAGACCACTCCCTCCCTCGAGGAAACGCAGGCCTATTGCCGCCTCGCCGCCGTGTCCCACCGTCCGACGTGGATCAGCTTCCAGTGTCGCGACGCCGCCCACCTCGCGGATGGCACGCCGTTCGAGACCGCCGTCGCCCTGTGCGAGGCCGAACCCCACGTTGTCGCGGTCGGCGTGAACTGCGTCGATCCGCGCCTTGTTGCGCCGCTCATCCACGCGGCGCGGCGGGCGACCGGAAAACCGATCCTCGTCTATCCCAACTCGGGGGAGGAATGGGACGCGGAAGCCAAGCGCTGGACAGGCCCCGCGACCCCGCTGGACTGGGCCCGGAGCGCCACCGAGTGGCGGCGGGAGGGCGCCGACGGCGTCGGTGGCTGCTGCCGCGTGGGCCCCGCCGAGATCGCCGCCATCCGCGGCACGGCCCCGTCTTCTCAGCCGATCGTCACGTGAGAGGGAACAGGACGCGCGTGCGCACCGTGTGTGGCCTCGTCGCCATCCCGGTGCTTTCCGGGCTCGTGGCCACCGCCCAGCTCCACGGACAGCAGGCGCCCCGGGCGCGGGCGTCGGAGATTGCGGCGCCTCCGGTCATCGACGGGCGGCTCGACGACGAAGCCTGGTCCGGCCTCGATCCGCTCGAGGGCTTCACCCAGCGCGAGCCCACCGAGGGCCAGCCCGTGTCGCAGCCGACGGAGGTCCGGATCGGCTACGACGGCGCGGCGCTGTACATCGGCGCCTGGCTCTTCGATGAGGAGCCCTCGGGCATCGTCACGGGCCAGACGCTGCGCGACGCCTCGCTCGACGACTCCGACGCCTTCGTCGTCGTGCTCGACACCTACCTGGACCGGCAGAACGCCCTGGTCTTCGGCACGACTCCGGCGGGCATCGAGTACGACGGCCAGGTCACCGGCGAGGGGGTGGGCGGAGGTCGGGGCGGGGGGCGCCAGCAGCGCGGTTCGGCGGGCGGCTTCAACCTCAACTGGGATGCCTCGTGGGAGGTCGCCACGACCCGGGACGAACGCGGCTGGTACGCGGAGATGCGGATCCCCTTCTCGACCCTCCGTTACGGAGCCGGGGGCGCCCAGGACTGGGGCCTGAACCTGGAGCGGAAGATCCGCCGCAACAGCGAGCAGTCGATGTGGGCCCCCCTGCCCAGGCAGTTCGGCGTGTACCGGGTCTCGCTCGCCGGGACTCTCGCCCTGGAGGCCCCCGCCCGGCGGACGGTATCCATCAGCCCGTACGCGCTCGTGGACGGCTTCAGGGACTACCGCGTACCGTCGCCGGAGACGGAGTTCGGGCAGCAGATCGGGGGCGACGCGAAGATCGGCCTCAATCAGAGCCTGACGCTGGATCTCACCGTGAACACCGACTTCGCACAGGCGGAGGTGGACGACCAGCAGGTGAACCTTACGCGCTTCAGCCTCTTCTTCCCCGAGAAGCGCGCCTTCTTCCTCGAGAATGCGGGGACCTTCGCCGTCGGGGCGAACCGTTCGGCCGAACTCTTCTTCAGCCGCCGTATCGGTCTCCAGGGCGGACGGGAAGTGCCGATCCGGGCCGGGGCCCGGCTGACGGGCAAGGTCGGCGCCTTCCAGGTCGGCATGCTCAACATCCAGACGGACGAGGCCTTCGCCTTCGACGACGACACCGGCGAGAGCGAGCGGATCGCACCCGCGAACAACTTCGGCGTGCTGCGCGCGTACCGGGAGTTCGGCAACCGGTCGCAGCTCGGCGCCATCTTCGTGTCGCGCCTCAACACCGGCGATGCGGACGACCACAATCTCACGTACGGGATCGACGGCCGGCTCGGCATCGGCGAGGCGCTGACGTTCGACGGCTGGGCGAGCCTCACCGCCACGCCGACCGCCGCCGGGGAAGCCGCGCCGGGATCGGGATTCAACGACGGCGAGTACGGCTTCGCGGGCGGCATGCGGTATGTGACCCGCGACTGGCAGGTTACGACCGGGTACCGCCAGATCGGCGACGCCTTCAACCCCGAGGTCGGCTTCGTCAACCGGCGCGGGTACCGTCAGCTGAACTGGCGCTTCCTCCGTCACTATCGCACGGAGAGCGTGTCCTGGTTCCGCGAATTCCGCCCCCACATCTCCGGCAACAGCTGGTGGACGCTGGGCGGCTTCAACGAGTCCTATCTGCTGCACATCGACAACCACTTCCAGTTCGAGAACGGCGCGTTCTTCCAGCTCCCCGGCTTCAACTTCACCGGGGAGGGGCTCGAGGCACCGTTCGCGATCCGGGAGGACATCGTCATTCCGCCCGGCACCTACCACAACATCGACTGGGAGTTCAGGGCGAACACGAATCGCGGCGCCCCCCTCTCGCTGTCGGTCGGATGGGAGCTCGGAGGGTTCTACAGCGGGACCCGGTTCGGACCGAACGCGACGCTCGCCTACCGCTACGGCGACACGTTCAGCGCGAACCTGATCACGAACTACTTCGACGTCCGCCTCGACGAGGGCAGCTTCAGAACGGCCGTCGTGCGATTCAACGCGTCCTACTCGTTCACGCCCCGCCTGTACCTGCAGACGAACGTCCAGTACAACGACGACACGAAGGACATCGGGACCAACATCCGGCTCGCGTGGCTCGATACGGCGGGAACCGGGTTGTATATCGTGTGGAACGACACGAATCACACCGGCTCGCTCGAGCGCACGGGAATCATGGCGGGACCGAAGCAGCGCCAGCTCGTGGTCAAGTACAGCCGGCTCCTCAACCTGACCGGATAGCACCCATGTGGCATGACAATATCCTGGGCACGATCGGCGGCACGCCCCTCGTCCGCGTGAACCGCCTCACCGCGCACCTCCCCGGCACCGTCCTCGCGAAGCTCGAGTACTTCAACCCCGGCGGCTCCGTGAAGGACCGGATCGGGATCTCGATGCTCGAGGATGCGGAGGCGCGGGGCGAGATCGCGCTCGGCGGCACGATCGTCGAGGGCACGAGCGGCAACACCGGCGTGGGCCTCGCGCTCGCCGCCATCGCGCGCGGCTACAAGTGCATCTTCGCGACCACGGACAAGCAGAGCCCCGAGAAGATCGCGATCCTGCGGGCGCTCGGGGCGGAGGTCATCGTTTGCCCCACGGCGGTGGACCCCGAGGATCCGCGCTCCTACTACCAGGTCTCGCGCCGGCTCGCGGAGGAGACGCCCAACTCCTTCTACATGAACCAGTACGACAACCCCGCCAACACGGCGGCCCACCTGCGGACGACGGGCCCGGAACTGTGGGAGGGGACGGAGGGGAGGATCACGCACCTCTTCGTCGGCTCCGGCACCGGCGGCACGATTTCGGGCTCCGCCGCCTACCTCAAGGAACGGAACCCCGGCGTGCGGATCATCGGCGTGGATCCCTTCGGCTCCGTCTACTGGAAGTACTTCCACACCGGGGAGTTCGACGAGGACGAGATCTATCCCTACGTCACGGAGGGAGTGGGGGAGGACATCCTCGCGGGCAACATGAACTTCGACATCGTGGACGACTACGTGCGCGTGACGGACAGGGAGTCGATGCTCATGACCCGCCGTCTCGCGCGCGAGGAGGGGATGTTCCTCGGCGGCTCGTGCGGCATGGCGATGGCCGGCGTCCTCCAGTGGATGGAGGCGAACCGAGAGACGCTCTCGGACGACGACGTGCTCGTCGTGATCATGCCCGACGGCGGCTACCGGGCCCTCGGCAAGGTCTACAACGACGTCTGGATGCAGGAGCACGGCTTCCTGGACGAGGGCGAGACCCTCACCGCGGGCGCGCTCGTCGCACGCCGCTCGGCCGAAAGGCCGCTTGTGTCGGCCCCGGCCGACCTGTCGCTGGACGACGCGATCGCGTCGATGCGGGAGCACGAGATTTCACAGCTTCCCGTGATGGAGGAGGGAGAAGTCGTCGGGAGCCTCATCGAGCAGAACATCCTGCGCTTCCTCATGGGAGACCCCGACGCGCGGGCACGCCTCGTGGGCGACCTCATGGGCCCGCCCTTCCCGGTGGTGGAGGCTTCGAGCCCCGTCCACGCGTTCGCGAACGAGCTGAGCGGAGACCAACCCGCCGTGCTGGTCCGGGGAGAAGACGGCACGCTCTCCATCCTCACCCGCTCCGACCTGATCTCGGCCCTGGGAGCCGAAAGCGCCTGAGGAGCCGGCCTCAGCCTTCTCCGGGGAGGGAGTAGAGGTGGGCGGTGACCAGCGCGGCGACGAGGAGGAGGAGGGCCACGACCCAGAGGTGTCCGGCGGCCAGCACGGCCGAGACGAGGATCGCGCTCCACAGGAAGATCGTCGCGCCGCGCCGCACGCGGGTGGAGATCACGCCGCGCTCCCGGTATGCGGTGAGGTAGCGTCCGAACACGCGGTTCTCCAGCAGCCAGCGCTCCGCGCGCGGGGAACTGCGCGCATAGCACCAGGCGGCGAGAAGCAGGAAGCACGTCGTGGGCCAGAGCGGCACCACGATGCCGATGATGCCCGCGGTCACGCTCAGCGTCCCGACGCCCAGGAAGACGGCTCGTCGCACGGGACCCGGCAGCGCCCTCGCGGCGCGCTCCGCCGCCCGGTGATCGACCGGGCATTGGGCCGCCTGCGGAGGGGTCGCCGTCTGGCCCCGGGGCATGTTCGGATTCGGCTTCATGTCGGTGAAGTTCGTCGAAGCTCGGCGTTCTCGGGGTCATCGGACGAGGGATCATGCGCCCGGGAGGACTCGAACCCCCAGCCTTCTGATCCGAAGTCAGACGCTCTATCCAATTGAGCTACGGGCGCGGGCGCCGCGAGCCGAAAACGGTAGACGCAGCCCGCGTCCGATGCAACCGAACGCCGCCGCCCCGGCCCCCCGCGTCTCCGCCTCCGGGTCGCACCCGGCGTCCGGTCCGGGCTAGATTCGGGGACGCCTTCCACCAGAACCGGAGCGGAACGATGCGACGACTGCGCACACTCTTCCTCCTTGGCGCGCTGGCCGCCGGACCCCTGGCGCTCGCGATGCCCACCCCCTCGCTCGCCCAGGGCCGACCGAACGCGGCCATGGCGGAGAGCTGGCCCGACGCCGATCCCGGCGACGTGGAGTCGGTCGACAGCATCCTGACTGCGCTCTACGACGTCATCTCGGGCCCCGCCGGACAGGCGCGCGACTGGGACCGCTTCCGCTCCCTGTTCATCCCCGAGGCCCGCCTCATTCCCACGGGCCGGTCCCCGCAGGGCGAGCACGGCTACAACGTGTGGAGCCCGGGAGAATACGCGGAACAGGCGGGCGGCTTCCTCGAACAGAACGGGTTCTTCGAACGGGAGATCGCCCGCACGGAGGAACGCTTCGGCCCCGTGGTGCACGCCTTCTCAACCTACGACTCGAAGCGGAACGCGGACGACCCCGAACCGTTCGCCCGCGGCATCAACTCGATCCAGCTCATGCACGACGGCGACCGCTGGTACGTCGTCACGATCTACTGGGCCGGGGAGCGGTCCGACCTGCCGATCCCGGGACAGTATCTGCCCTCCAGGAACGGAGGAGGTACCCCGTGAAGTTTTCCCCGACGTCCTGGCGCGCCGCCCGCCGGCGTACCGCCCTCCGGCCCGCGGGACCCGGACGCGCGTGGATCGCCGTCGCCGCGGTCTCCGCCGCGTGGGTTGCCGCGGCCCCGCCGCTCCACGCGCAGAGTCTGGCCCGCTTCGAGCCCGTCCCCGCGCGCGACAACGCCTTCGCGCTCACGCTCGAGTCCATCATGCGGGGCTCCGAGCACGTGGGGCAGGCGCCCGTCGGCGTCAGCTGGTCCGACGACGGCGAGTGGATCTACTTCCGGTGGCTCCCGGGCGGCGCCGAGTGGCACGAGCCCCGCGCCCTCTACCGCGTCCGTTCGACCGGCGGCACGCCCGAGCGGGTCGATGACGAGGAAGAACTTCGCCTCGGTCCCATCCTGGCGCAGGGCGACGTCTCCCCGGATGGCCGCTGGCGCGTGACCTCTTCCGACGGAGACCTCTATCTCATCGAGCGGGACGGAGCCGCGACGCGCCGGCTGACCCACACGCAGGACTTCGAGGCGAGCCCCGTCTTCTCCGGTGACGGCGCTTCCATCTTCTTCCGCCGCGGGAACAACCTCTTCGCCTTCGACATCGCCGACGGCGAGATCCGGCAACTCACCTCCGTGGGCGGCCCGGAACAGCCCGAGGACCCGGAGGCGGAGGGGCACAAGGCCTTCCTCGAAGAGCAGCAGCGAGAGCTGTTCGAGCACATCCGCGTCCAGGACATCCGTGAGGAGCGCGCCGAGGAGCGGCGCGAACTCCGCGAGGCCGGGCAACGCGAGACGCTGCACCTCGCGCAGGGAGAACGCGCGCAGTTCTTCGCCGCAGACCCCACCGGAAGCCGCGTCGCGGTCACCGTCACGCGCGGCAGCTTCAACGAAGGTGGTCGGCGCACCGACATTCCCCTCTGGGTCACGCAGTCCGGCTACACCGAGAACACCGAGATGCGCCCCAAGGTCGGGGACGAGCAGGGCGTCTCACGCCTCGCCATCGTCGACACCGGGACGGGCGAGGCGACGTGGCTCGACCTCACGGGCGACGGCTCGGGCGCGGAGTCCGGGGAAGAGACCGGCGACATGGCCGGCGCAGACGATGCCGGCGCAGCGGGCGACGCGGAAGGCGGCCCGAAGGAAGACGACCGCCTCGCCGTGGCGAGCTTCGCGGGCTGGAACGATTCCGGCTCCCACGGGCTCGTATTCGCGGTGGATTACGACTACAAGACGTGGCGCCTCTACGCCTGGGAGGCGGCGACCGGCGCGCTCACGATGCTGGACACCCATTACGACGAGGCGTGGGTCGGCGGCCCCTGCTTCGGCTTCCAGGGTGCGGGCTGCATAGGCTGGCTCCCGGCGGAAGCCGCGGGCGAGATGCCCCGCGCCTGGTACGTGAGCGAGGAGACCGGCTACTCCCACCTGTACGCGATCGACGCCGACGGCGGGAACCGCGAGGCGCTCACGGCCGGCGAGTGGGAGGTCCTCGGCGTGACGATCCCCGACGGGTGGGATTCGTTCCTGATGCAGACGAGCGAGTTGTCACCCTTCGACCAGCACCCGTGGCGCATGGAGTTCGATGGCTCGGACCGGGTTCAGCTCCTCGAGGGAGAGGGCTCGTTCACCGTCACGCCATCGCCCGACGGGCGTCGCTTCGCCGTCCTCCATTCGCGCGCGAACCGGCCGCCCGAACTCTACCTCGCCGACGCCGCGCCGGGCGCCGCGATGGCCCAGGTCACGACCTCCCCCACCGAGACGTGGCTCGGCTTCCCCTGGCTCAGGCCCGAGATCGTGCACTTCGAGGCCCGCGACGGGGTGCCCGTGCCCGCCCGCATCTACCGCCCGGCCGACTTCGGGGTCGAACCCAACGGGGCCGGCGTCATCTTCGTCCACGGGGCGGGATACCTGCACAACGTCCACAACTGGTGGTCGAACTACTACCGGGAATACATGTTCCACCACTTCCTGGCGGCCCAGGGCTACACGGTGCTCGACATCGACTACCGCGGCTCAGCCGGATACGGGGGCGACTGGCGCACGGCGATCTACCGTCACATGGGCGGCTGGGACCTCTCCGACCAGGTGGACGGCGCCGCGTACCTCGTCCGCGAGGAGGGCGTCGATCCCGGCCGGATGGGGATCTACGGCGGGTCATACGGCGGATTCATCACGCTGATGGCGCTCTTCACCGCGCCGGAGTCCTTCGCGGCGGGCGGCGCGCTCCGCGCCGTCACCGACTGGGCGCACTACAACCACTGGTACACGAGCCGCATCCTGAACCTCCCCCACGAGGACGAGGAAGCCTATCGCCGGTCCTCGCCCATCTACTTCGCGGAGGGGCTCGAGGGACACCTCCTCATCGCACACGGGATGTACGACACGAACGTGCACTTCTCCGACGTCGTGCGCCTCGCCCAGCGTCTCATAGAACTGGGGAAGGAGAACTGGGAGATGGCCGTGTACCCGGTGGAGAACCACGGGTTCGTGGAGCCCTCGTCGTGGACCGACGAATACCGGCGCATCTACGAGCTGTTCGAGCGCGTGATCGGCGACGGCCAGGGGGCATCGGCCAACGGCGCATCGCCCAACGGGGAGGGTGGCTGAACACACGGGCCCTCCTCGCGGCGGCCCTGCTCGCCTCGGCCTGCGGGGCGCCGGAGCCCGGCCCCTGGGTCGAGGCGGACGGATACCGGTGGCGGGAGCTGAAGCCGCGCGGCTCCGGAGGCTTCCGTCCGCTCGACGCGTCGCGTCGCGGCGTGACCTTCCTCTATGACGTCGACGAGGCGTCGCGCCTCGACAACCGCGTGCTCGCCGAGGGGCAGGGCGTGGCGATCGGGGACGTGGACGGCGACGGTCTGGCCGACGTCTTCTTCGCCGGCTTCGGGGGCGCGAGCGCCCTCTACCGCAACCTCGGCGGTTGGCGCTTCGAGGAGATCACGCCCCCCTCCCTCGCGCTCGAAGGCGTGCTCGCGCGAGGGGCCGCGCTCGTCGACCTGGACGGAGATGATGACCTCGACCTCGTGATCACGGTCCACGGGGGCCGGAACCGGATCTTCCTCGGCGACGGCGCGGGCGGATTCTCCGAACTCGAAGACACGGGCCTCGCCGGCGCGTGGGGGAGCACGACCCCCACGCTGGCCGACACGGATGGCGACGGCGATCTCGACCTCTACATCGCGAACTACAAGACGCGGCAGGTGGACGACCTCCATCCGCCCGATGTGCTGGACATCAATCACATCCGGCGGGGCGAGGACGGCGGGCCCTTCATCCCGCCCGAACTCCGGGAACTGTACGCGGAGCACTACCGCGTGGAGTTGCTCGATGGCCGCTTCGTGCGCCGCTTCGAGCTTGGAGAGCCGGACGAGTACTACACGGGATTCGGGGACGGACGATTCGCCCCCGCGGCCGCCGGCCCGCCCCTCACGCGTTCCCGCGGGAACGTCTCGGCGCCCGCTCGGGACTGGGGACTCGCGGCGAGGTTCAGCGACTGGGACGAGGACGGCGACCCGGACCTCTACGTGGCGAACGACTTCAACAGCGAGGACGGGATCTGGCTCAACGAGGGCGGCGGGACCTTCTCGCCCGTCTCGAACGAGGCCGTCCGCGCGACGAGCCTCTCCTCGATGGCCGTCGACGTCGGAGATCTCGACCGCGACGGCGACCTCGACCTCCTCACGACCGACATGCTCGCCAGGAATGCGGCGGAGCGCCTCGTCCAGACGCCGAGCTACGAGGAGGCCCCGGAGCCGCCCGGGGTCACGGACACGAGAGTGCAGCTGAACCGGAACGCGGTGCAGCTGAGCCGCGGCGACGGGACCTTCGCCGAGGCGGCGTGGGAACTCGGGCTCGCCGCCTCCGACTGGACGTGGGGCGCGCTCATCATGGACGCGGACCTGGACGGCTGGAACGACATCCTGGTCACGACGGGCCACGCGTGGGATCAGCTCGATGGCGACGCGAACGCCCGGATCGCGGCGATCCCCGGCCTGCCGGCGGATCAGGCGCTGCGCATGTTCCCGGGGCTCCCGCAGCCGAACGTCGCCTTCCGCGGCGGGCCGGGCGGCTTCACCGACGTGAGCGAGAGCTGGCGCTGGGGAGGCGAGCCGGACATCTCGCACGGCCTCGCCACGGGCGATCTCGACAATGACGGGGACCTCGATGTCGTCGTGACCCGACTCGGAGCGCCTCCGCTCCTGTACCGGAACGACGCCGCGGCCCCCCGCATCCTCGTACGCCTCAGGAGTCCGGGCCCGAACACCCGCGGGATCGGCGCCCGGATCCGCCTCGAGACCCCCGGCGCGGCCGCGGCGCCGGCCCCCCAGGTGCGCGAGATCACGGCGGGAGGCGCCTACCTCTCGTCCCCCGAACCCGCTGCCAGCCTTGCCGCGCCTGCCGGCGGAGAGATGACCCTCATCGTCGACTGGCCGGACGGCCGCCGCACGCGGCTGGAGGGGATCGTCGCGAACCGGGAATACGTCATCGACGCTGCCACCGCCGAGGCGGTCGGTCCCGACTCGGCGCCCGACCCCGACGACGCGGCGACGCGGCCGACGGGCGCCGCCCATTTCGTCGACGTTTCGGACGGACTCGGGCACCGGCACGTCGAATCGCCCTTCGACGACCGGCTCCGGCAGCCGCTCCTGCCCCGTTCCCTCGATCGCCCCGGCCCGGGAGTGTCGTGGATCGATGTGGAGGACGACGGCGACGCGGATCTCGTGGTCGGGAGCGGCCGGGGAGGCAGCCCCGTCGTGATTCGGAACGAGGGCGACGGTTTCGCCGCCCCGCGCGCCCTCGTGCCCGCGCTGGCGTGGGACGCGACCGCCGTGCTGCCGCATCGCGCGGCCGACGGTCGCGTCGCGCTGCTCATCGGCACGAGCGCGTACGAGGCGGGCACGCCCGCGGAGGCCGCGGCCGTTCCCGCGGTCATCGCGGCGCCCCTCGGCGCGTCCGCGCCGGCGCCCCCGCTCATCGAAGCTCCCGGCGCCCTGCCCGGGCAGCTCCCCGCCGCGACCGGCCCGCTCGCCCAGGCCGACATCGACGGCGACGGCGATCTCGACCTCTTCGTGGGCGGACGCGTCGCCCCCGGCGCCTACCCCGCCGCGGTCGACTCCCGCCTGCTGATCCA
>JAJDWE010000059.1 GCA_022825725.1 Gemmatimonadota bacterium | reverse complement strand
CCGCCGCGACCGCCACTGGGTCGACGCGCCGAGACGGAGGCGGTCGAGCGCCGATCACCCGCTCCTCGGCAGCCGCCACGAGTCCGCCAGCGGCGAGATCAGCTTCGACACCGAGTTGTTCCCCTCCGACCCGGCGTGGCTCGACGACCACCGCGTGTTCGACCGGGTGGTGGCGCCCGGTGCGCTCTACGGCGCCATGGCGGCATCGGCCTCCACCGTCGAGGACCCCGGCCCGGCGGTCGTTGAAGATTTCCAGATGCACAGCGCGCTCGTCTTCCCGGCGAGAACCGATGGAGATGAAGGCGCGGAGGAAGGTCGTCGGCTGCAACTGCTGCTGGACGGCGCCGAGGAGGACGGGTCGCGCCGCGTCCGGATCCTGAGCAGGGGATCGGCCGACGAGGAATGGACGCCGCACGCGGAGGGCCGGATTTCGGCCGGCGCCGATTCGGACCTGCCTCCGACCGGCGCGCTGGATCCGGCACGGCTCAAGTCCGACCTGACGCCGGTGGATCTCGCGGCTTACTACCGCGCCAAGGCGGAGGTCGGGATCGGCCTCGGCCCCTCGTTCCGCACGGTGGAGGCGCTTTGGGCCGGGCCGGGCGAGGCGCTGGGCGAGATATCCCTCGCGGATTCCGCCGACCGCGGCGGGCTGGCGTTTCACCCGCTCGCGCTGGACGGTTGCTTCCAGGTGATGGGCGCGGCCCGCGGCGCCATCGGATCCGACGACTCCGATGGCGACGTCACCTATCTGCCCTTCGGGTGGGAGCGGCTCTCGGTGCCGGAACCGCTGCCGGAGCGGCTGCTCTGCCATGTCCGCATGAGGGAGGCGCCGGACGGCGCGGACGCCGAACTGCCGGAGGTGCTGAGCGCGGACCTGACCCTCTACGACCTCGACGGGTCCCCGGTCGGCACGCTGGACGGATACACGGTGAAGCGGGCAACGCGGAGTGCGCTGCTCCCCCCGGTGGAGGGGGTGGAGGAGCTCCTCTACGAAATCATCTGGCGCGACCGTGCCCTGCCGCCGGGCATGCCCCCGGCCGACTTCCTCCCGAGTCCGTCCGCCGCGGCGTCCCGCTCGCAGCCATTCTCCCGGTATCTGGCCGCCGAGGGCGTCGAGGTCGAAGACGAGACCGGCTTGCAGGAAGTGATGGAGCGGGCGGCATGGTGTTACTCGCTGTCGGCCCTGGAAGAGCTGGGGTGGGGGCGCCGGGCGGGCGCGCCCGTGGAGCCGGAGGAGCTGCGCGAGCGCCTCGAGGTTCTACCGGAGCACGCGAACCTGTTGCGCCGGATGCTCGAGATCCTGGCTCGTTCCGGCGTGCTCGAGGCGAAGGACGAGGGCTTTGTCGTGACGGTCGGATCGGAAGAGCCGCTGCCGGATCGAATGCCGGGCGACTCCGAGGCGTTTCTAACCGAGGTGACGGAGCGCTTCCCGCACGCGGCGAACGAGATCGGGCTGTTCCGCCGTTGTGCGGGGGCCCTGCCCGACGTGCTCCGCGGCGAAGAGGATCCGCTGTCGCTGCTGTTCGGCGATGCGGAGCCGACGGCGGGCGATCTGTATCGGCTGGCGCCGGTCTGGCGGGCCGCGAACCGGATGATCGGCGAGGTGGTTCGCACGCTCGTGGACGAACTGCCCGGCGACCGCAGGCTTCGCGTGCTGGAGGTGGGCGCCGGGATCGGCTCGGCCACCGAATACGTCCTGCCCGAGCTCCCGGCGGGACGGTTCGACTACATGTACACCGACATCTCCGCGGGCTTCTTCGCGGAGGCGGAGACGCGCTTCAGCGTCGACGACACCTCGATCGACTACAGGGTACTGGACATCGAGAAGGACCCGATGGACCAGGGCTTCGATCCCCACGGCTACGACCTCGTCATCGCGGCCAACGTTCTCCACGCCACCCGGCATCTGGACGAGACGCTCGCCCACTGCGGGGCGCTCCTGGCGCCATCGGGGCTGCTCGTGGCGCTCGAGAACCAGCGCGGCCGGGGCTGGATGGATCTGATATTCGGCCAGCTGGACGGATGGTGGCGCTTTGACGACCGCTACCGCTCGAACCACGCCCTCGCCGGGCCCGAGGTGTGGCATCGCGCGCTCGCCGATATGGGGTTCGCGGAATCCGAGGTTCTCGGCCTGGACGTGCAGGAGGTGGCCGGGCTGCCCGATCGCGGCGTGATCGTGGCTCAGAATCCGGCGGAGATCGCCTTGCCGGAGGGCGTGTGGATTCTGGCCGCCGACCGGGGCGGGACGGCGGCGGCGCTGGCGGCGGAACTGGCGGCGCAGAACCAGCGGGTGGTGCTGGCAGGCGACGATCCGGAGGACGCGAGAACGGCGGAGGAGAGCGAGGCCGGGATCGTTGCGACGGCGGTCGAGATGGACCGGCGCGAATCGTGGCAAGCGCTCGTTGAAGGCCTTCCCTCGGATGTGCCGTTTGCCGGCGCGGTGCATCTCGTCGCCCAGGACGGCTGCGGGGCAGCGGCGACAACGGCGGAGATGGCGGGGGATGCGAAACGGGCGGCGGCGAGCGCGCTCGCGCTCGTTCAGGGCATCGCGGACGCCGATGCCGCACCCGAGAAGGGCGTGTGGTTCGTCACCCGGGGTGCGCAGGTGCTGGAACGGGAACGGGTCGGGCAACTGGCCGGCTCCCCCCTGTGGGGTCTCGGCAGGGTCGTGGCGCGGGAGGCGCCCCAACTGCAACCGCGCATGCTCGATCTCGATCCCGAGGCGGCGGAACCTCAGACGGTCCTGGCGGACGAGTTGCTGTTCCCCGATTCGGAGAACCACATCGCGCATCGCGGAGAGCGCCGCCAGGTGCCCCGGCTCGTCCGGACCGGCGAAGGTGTGGAGCGCCTCGCCCTGCCGGAGGAGGCGAACTGGGTGTTGGCCCCGGACGAGGGAGGGGCGGTCGAAACGCTGCGCGTGCAACAGCTGGCGCCGCGCGCCCTGGAGCCGAGGGAGGTGCGCGCCGAGGTCGAGGCCTGCGGGCTCAACTTCCTGGACGTGTTCCGGGCCATGGGCCTGGTCGAGGACGAAGGGATGCTCGGCGAGGAGTTCTGCGGCCGGATCGTGGAGACCGGCGCCGACGTCACCTCCGTCTCCGTTGGCGATCGCGTGGCCGGCTTCGCGTTCGGCACCTTCGGGCCGGAGGTCGTGACGCGGGAGGAACTGGTCGCGCTCGCGCCGCCGGGCGTGTCGGCGACCGCGCTCGCCACGATCCCTTCGGTCTTCGTGACGTGCGTGCTTTCCTATGAACTGGCCGGGCTCGAGGCCGGCGACCGCGTACTGATCCACGCGGGTGCGGGCGGCGTGGGGCTCGCGGCCATCCAGTTGGCCCAGGCTGCGGGCGCGGAGGTGTTCGCGACGGCGAGCGCGCCCAAGCGGGGTTTCCTGCGCTCGCTCGGCGTGGAGCATGTGTTCGACAGCCGCTCGATTGCGTTCGGCCAGGACATCCTCGACGCGACGGGCGGCGCCGGGATCGACGTCGTGCTGAACAGCCTCACCGGGGAGGGCTTCATCGAGGCGAGCCTGGCCTGCCTCTCGCAGGGCGGCCGCTTCGTGGAACTCGCCCGGCGGGACATCCTGAGCCACGAAGAGATGGCGGCGCTGCGGCCGGATGTCGCCTATTCGATCCTCGACCTCTACACGCTGAAGGAACAGGCTCCGGCGGGGCCCGGCGGGGCTCTGAGAGACGTGCTCGCGCGCATGACGACGGGCGAGTTGGCGCCGCTCAGGCACACCACCTGGCCGTTGGCCGAAACGAGCGCCGCGATGGACTACATGCGCGCGGCCCGGCACATCGGCAAGATCGTGTTGACGACACCTCCGCTCGCCGCAGGGAGATTGCGGCGGGATGGGACCTATCTCGTGACGGGCGGACTGGGCGGCATCGGCCTGGCGCTCGCCGAATGGCTCGCGGAGCGGGGCGCAGGAACGGTCGTGCTGAACGGACGAAGGGCGCCGGACGCGGACGCGGAACGGGCGATCGAGACGCTGCGGGCTCGGGGATTCAGGATCGAGGTCGAGCTTGCGGACGTGACCGACACGGATGCCCTCGATGCCATGCTGGAGCGGATGGACGGGACCCTGCCGCCGCTCTCCGGCGTGATCCACAGCGTCGGCGTGCTCTCGGACGCCGCTCTCGGGAATCAGAACTGGGAGAGCTTCGAGACCGTGCTGTGGCCGAAGATGCTGGGGGCCTGGCATCTTCACCGGGCGACGGCGGAACGCGATCTGGACATGTTCGTTCTGTACTCGAGCGTAGCCGGGGTCCTGGGCAATCCGGGCCAGGCCAATCATGCGGCGGCCAACGCGTTCCTGGATCAGCTCGCCGCGCACCGGCGCGCGCTGGGGCTCCCGGGGCAATCCATTGCCTGGGGTGCCTGGTCGGGACTCGGCGAAGCGGAAGAGCAGCGCGAGCGGATCGCCGAGCGGCGGGAGGCATCGGGAACCGGCTGGTTCCCGCCGGAGCAGGGCTTCCTGGCGTTCGAGCGCCTGCTGCGGGAGGATGCGACGGGCGGCGTGGTGGCTGTGGTGGACTGGCCGGTGTTCGGCGAATCCATCGGAGGCCGTCCGCCCCTCCTGGAGGATCTGCTCGCCGTCGCCACCGACGATGCCGATGCCTCCTCATCGGACGACCTGCTGGCACAGCTCGGCGAGACGCCGGCGGCGGAGCGCGAGAACCTGCTCGTGTCCTTCGTGCAGCGGGAAGTCCAGGCGGTCCTGAGGCTGCCGTCGGCGCCGGCGCCCGCGGTCGGATTCTTCGATCTGGGGATGGACTCCCTGATGGCGGTCGAACTGCGCAATCGCCTCAACCGGGCCTTCTCCGACACCTATGTCGCGCCGAATACGCTGGTATTCGACTACCCGACCATCGCCGATCTCGCCTCCCACCTGGTGGACGCGCTGGGGGAGGCGGCCCCCGCCCCCGGCGAGCCGGCTCCCGCTGCGGAGTCGACTCCCGAGCCGGCCCCGCAGCCGGTCCCGCGGGAGGGCAATCCAATCGCCATCGTCGGCATGGCGTGCCGTTTCCCCGGCGCCCCGGACCTGCAGGCGTTCTGGAGCCAGCTCGAAGCGGGTCGCGATGCCGTGACCAACGGCCGGCAGGACAACGGGTCGTGGACCGGGATCGCGGGCGACCCCGCGGCACGCGACGACGCGTGGGGCCGGGGCGGGTTCGTCGAGGAGATCGACCGTTTCGACGCGCGCTTCTTCGGCATGACGCCGATCGGCACCCGCATGATGGACCCGCAGCAACGGCTTCTCCTGGAGACGAGTTGGCAGGCGCTCGAGGATGCCGGAATCGATCTGGAGAGCCTGAGGGGGAGCGGCACCGGGGTTTACGCGGGCATCTCGACCAGCGAGTACCGCGATCTGATGATGACGGCGGGCGGGGAAGGCCTGAACTATCTGGGCACCGCGAGTTCCATGGCGCTCGGCGGAGTTGCATTCAAGCTGGGGCTCATGGGGCCCACCATGCCGGTCGTCCTCAACTGCGCGGCGTCCCTGGTCGCCGTGCACCACGCCGTAACCGCCCTGCAACAGGGTGAAGTGGATCTGGCGCTGGTCGGAGGCGTAAACGCCCTCTTTTCGCTCGGGCTGACCAGAGAGATGGTAGAGTTGGGGCTGCTGTCGCCGGAGGGCCGATGCAAGACTTTCGACGCGTCGGCGGACGGCTTCGTGCGGGGCGAGGGTTGTGGCATGGTCGTCCTCAAGCGGCTGCACGACGCGGAGGCCGACGGTGATCGGATCTGGGGCGTGGTGCGCGGCACGGCAGTCAACCAGAACGGGGCCACCGCCGGACCGACGGTGCCGAATGGGCGAGCGCAGCAGCGAGTGATCCGCGAGGCGCTCGGGCGCGCGGGCGTCGCGCCCGGGCAGGTGGACTATCTCGAAGCCCATGGCGGGGCATCCACGTTGGGGGATCCCATCGAGGTACAGGCGGCGGCCGCCGTGTACGGCGAGGGACGCGAGGCAGGCCGTCCTCTCCTGATCGGGTCCGTAAAGACCAACATCGGCCACCTCGAGTCGGCCGCGGGCATTGCCGGACTGATCAAGGTCATGCTGTCGATGAAGCAGGGCGTGATCCCGAAGCACCTCCATTTCACGAAGCCGAACGAGCACGTGGACTGGGACGCGCTTCCCGTGCAGGTGACGTCCGAGTCGCTGCGCTGGCCGCACGATCCCGATCGTCCGCCATCTGCCGGCGTGAGTGCTTTCGGGATATCGGGGACCAACGCGCATGTCGTCGTGGAGGGTTACCGGCCGCCCGACGATGTCCCCCGCGCGACCGGCGCTGCGGGTCAGCCCGCCGGGGCCCCACGGACCATCGGCATCGCCCTGCCGGAATCCCTGGCGGAACTTCCGCCTCCATCGGGCGACTTCGACCCCCGCGCGGCCCGCGTCCTGCCCCTTTCCGGCAAGTCGGACAAAGCGCTGCGCGAGTTGGCGGAACGGTACCTCGCCTGGCTCGACACCCACGCCGACGATCTCGACGCTGCGAGCGGGGCTGGGGACTCTCTGTTGTCGGACATGGCGTGGACGGCCGGAGTGGGGCGCGACCACTTCCCGCACCGGGCGGGCGTCGTATTTCAGGAGATCGGCTCGCTGCGCGAGGAGTTACACGCGGTCGCAACTGCGGACGGGACGATGTCATCAGGGACGGCGGACGCTGCCGCGACGCCACCGAAGTTGGCCTTCTCGTACGCCGGCGAGGACACCGAGTGGACGGAAATGGGGAAGAGGCTGTACCGGACGGAGCCCGTGGTGCGCGCGGTCCTCGACCGGTGCGATGAGATTCTGCGGGACGAACGTAGCGGGACTTCCCTGCTGGATGTGATGTTCGGACCGACCGGCGCGAAGGCGGACGTGCATGACCCGGCCTGGAGCCGGCCGGCGACCTTCGCCATCGAGTGTGCGGTCACCGCGCTTTGGTCCAGCGTGGGTGTCCGGCCCGGCGTGGTGTCGGGGCGCGGGGTCGGGGAGTTGGCAGCGGCATGGACCGCAGGGGTCGTCGATCTCGAAGACGGACTGCGCATCTCGTCTCGACAGGGAATGGACGGTATACAGGCGGCCGCCTCCGGAATCACACTCTCACCACCCGCGCTATCGATCCTGAGTCAGGAGACGGGACGGGTCGTCGGTCTCGAAGAGATGGTGGACGGATCGTACTGGCGCGACCCGGCACACTCGCTGGACGCACCGCGCCATCGGGCCGAGGGGCTGGCGGGCCTCGGTGTTGATCTCATCCTCGAGATCGGTCCCGGATCGGGGCTGGGTCCCACGCCGCTCGAGGTTTGGCCGAACGGCGCGGATCAGGTCGCCGACACACTCGAGGAATGGGTGGCGCGGGTGTATGCCGCAGGCATTCCCGTTTCCTTCGCCGGGCTGTTCGCCGGTGAATCGCGGCGGAGGATTTCGATACCCGGTTACCCCTTCCAACGCAAACGCTATTGGTTGGACGCGCTACCGTGACGGCAGGCCGCCTGCCTGACTCCTTGACGATTCCGGTCAGGCGGTGAAGTATCCCGCTCAGACGCGACGAGATGATCGTCGTCCCCAATCGGACGGTCGTACCAACCTCTACGGAAGGCCATGCAAATGTCATGTGAAGCTCGCCTCAGGGAACTCATCAACGAACACCTCGATCTCGGCCGCGAGCCCAGCTGGGATACCGAGACAGGTCAGGCGGGCGTTTCGTCGCTCGATGCGGTGGCCTTCAAGAAGGTCGTCGAGAAGGAGTTCAACATCACGATCCCGCCGGAGTGCTTCAGCACTCTGCGCAAGCTGGTCGAATTCATCGACTCCAAGGCTGGCTGAACGCGTCGCTGGACTTTTGACAGCGCCCCCCGGATCGCCTGCGCAGGGGCGCGCGGCTTGACATGACTTCCGGCGCTGTCTGGAAGATCCCGGAGCCACGATCCGTGTACGACGTGCGGCACGGCGACGGGAGCGTCACCAGAGTACGGCGACACGGAATTCCCGGGGGGCGTCGGTTGATCGTGGGGCACGGCAACGGCCTCGCGGTCGACCTTTACTACCCGTTCTGGTCGCGGTTCACGGACGACTTCGATGTGTTCGTGTACGATCTGAGGAACCACGGGTGGAACCCGATCGGCCCGCGCAAGGCGCACAACATCCCCAACCTGATTCAGGACCAGGAAGATGTCGTCGAGGCCATCGCCGCCCGCTACGGTCGGACGCGCTCCGTCGGCGTCTTCCATTCCCTTTCGGCGCTGACCGCTCTCCTGTCGCGGTCGCTCGGCACCGGTCGGACCGGCGACCTCTCGGCCTGGATTCTCTTCGATCCACCCCTGTTCAGGCCGCGACTGGCCGAGAAGGAAACCGACGAGGCCGCTGACCGGCTGGCGGAGATCGCGCGACGCCGAATGGACCGCTTCCGCGAGGCAGGCGAACTCGCGGAACTCTTCCACCACCTGCTGCTCACGAGGGCCGTGCCGGGCGCCGCCGAGTTGATGGCCCGCACCGTGCTCCGGGAATCCCCGGACGGAGAAGGCCTCGAGCTTCGGTGTCCCCGCGACTACGAAGCTCAGATCTTCGCGTACGCCCGCACCTACGCCTTCCTCGTCGACCTCGGCGACCTGCCGTGTCCGACCAAGGTCATCGGATCGGACCCCACGACGTCGTTTGCGTACCTGCCGACGTTCAATCTGAGCCATATGAATACGGTCGACTACGACTTCATCCCGGAATCCACGCACTTCCTGCAGATCGAGCAGCCTGACGAGTGCGTGCGGTTGATGTGCCGGTTCCTCGAGCGCCACGGGCTGTTGTAGGCTGCGCCCAGGGAGTTTGCCGCGGCCTTACGGGTCGGAGGCGGCGGAGATCTCCACCCGAACGGTGACAATGTCGGTGTCGTAGTACTGCCGGTGGCGAACCGACGAAGCGAGGTGCCGCAGCAGGCGCAGCGATACTTCGCTCTCCGCGGATGTCTCCTCGACCTCGCCGCTCAGCAGCGCGAGGCGATCCTGAAGGTTTTCGTCCCGCGGGGCGCCGACGAATTCGAGCACCGCCTCACCCTTGTCGCGGTGCGCGGCCATGACGAGTCGCCGTCGGGAGGCGTCGTCTCCGGAACCGTCCGGCCGGGCCAGCGAAAGGAGCGCCTCCTCGGCGGTAGCGGCCAGGCGGTCCGCGACCTCCGAGTCCAGGCCAGCCTTCGCGGCAAAGGTCCCGAGAAATTCCCGGATCCGCGGTAGCGCCGATGGACCGAACTCCGTCTCGATGCTCGCTCGGCGGGGTTCGGTCAGGCTCAGGAAGAGGGTCAGGAGGATAGCGGTGAAGCCGCCCGCGTTCATCCCGTTGGCGAGCAAGCCGCCGGCGAAGCCGGACACCTGCTCGGGGAGGATGAGCCCGTACTGGAAGCTGACGCCGGTGAGGAAGGCGAGGCCGACGACGATGCCGTTGCGATAGTCGAGTCCGCCCTGCAGAACGATCTTGAGGCCGATCGCGAACAGCATCGCGAGGAGGACGGCCAGGTACGCCGCGAAGACCGGATCCGGGATCGCGAGCACGACCGCGAAGGCCTTGGGAAGGAGAGCGAAGGCGATGAAGGCGGCGCCGGCCGCCAGTCCCACGCCCCGCGCCGCCACCCCGGTGAGCTGCGTGAGCGGTACGCTGGTCGTGGTCGCGCTGCCCGGCACCGTGCCGGCGCACCCCGCCAGGACGTTGCCGACGCCGTCCACGGCCACCGCGCCCTGCACGGCCCGGAAGTCGGTCGCGCGACTCGCGCGCCGCCATGACACCCGCTGGACCGCGACGGTGCTGCTCATCGTCCGGATGGCCGCGATCACGGCCACGAGCAGGAAGGATGGCAGGAGGGTCCAGAAGGCAGGCCCGAATCCGAGATCGAAGCCCGGCGGCTGCGCGTTTGGAAGGGCGACCCAGTCCGCGTCCGCTATGCGTCCCACATCGTAGAGGCCGTAGGCGGCGGCGACCGCGGTCCCGACGATCACGCCGATCACCGGGGCCCATAACCGCAGCGCTCCCGTTCCGCGCAGAGCGAGACATGCCATCAGGAGCGCCGTGACGCTGAAGCTGAGGGGGGCGCCCGGCGGCGCGCCGCCGTCAGGCCCGGTGGCGAGGAGTCCCGACACGAAGGGCAGCACGGTCACCGGGATCAGCATGATCACCGTGCCGGAGACGGATGGGGTCAGGACCCGCTGGAAGAGCGACAGCCGCCAGGAGAGCAGGAGCGGGATGAACGCGGCGACGACGACGAGGGTGGCGAGGAGGGCCGGGCCGCCTTCGGTGAGCGCCATGATGCTCGCCGGGATGAACGCGCCGGAGGTACCCATCAGGAGGACATGCCCGGCGCCGAGGCGCCGCGCCCGGACCGCCTGCAGCATCGTCGCCAGACCGCAGACCGTGACGGACGCCAGCACCGCCCAGGAGAGGTAGTCCTCGCCGACGCCCGCCGCCCGCATCACGACGATCGGGATCAACACGATCGCCGCGATGTTGAGCACCGCGAGCTGGAGCCCGACACCGAGGGCGAGAGCCGGCGGGGGCTTCTCGTCAGGCTGGTAGCGGACGCCGGATCGGTTGTCTGTCGTCACCCAGGGTCCCCTTGCCGTTCGGTTTCCGTCCGCCGGAGATTGATTCCCCGGAAATATCGCTCTTTTTGTCCGAGACCAAAAGAAAACCGAGGAGAAGGAACATGCGAGCCGCCCGTTCGACGCTGACCCCGCTCGCCACTCTCGCGGCGATCTCCGTCGCGGTCTCCGTGGCGGTCGCCGCCCTCCCCGCCGGAGCCGCGGGCCAGAACCAGGAGATGACGCCGGAGGAGCGCGCCCGCCTCATGGCGGAATACGAGGCCCGGATCGACGCCGAACTCGTCTCCGAGCGGCCGATCGAGATGTTCGACTCGATCTGGATCGAAGAACTCACGTGGATGGAAGTCCGCGACATGATGGCGGACGGGTACAACATCGCGATCGTCTCCACGGGCGGGATCGAGCAGAACGGACCGTACGTGGCCACCGGCAAGCACAACTACGTCCTGGAGGGGACGTGCGAGGCCATCGCCCGGGAGCTGGGCACGGCGCTCTGCGCGCCGATCATGAAGCTCGTTCCGGAGGGGAACATCGACGAACCCTCCGGCCACATGCGCTACCCCGGCACGATTTCGCTCCGCCAGGAGACCTTCGAGGCGGTGCTGGATGACGTCGCTTCGAGCCTCCGCGCACACGGCTTCGAGCACATCGTCTTCATCGGGGACAGCGGCGGGAACGTGCAGGGCATGGCGAACGTCGCAGCCCGCCTCAACGAGCGCTGGGACGACGCCCACGCCCATCACATCCCCGAGTACTACCGCTACGGAGGCGGGGACTTCCTCGAATCCGAACTGGGGATCGTGGAGACGGAGAACGACGGCATCCACGACAGCTTCGGCATCACGAGTCTGATGATGACCGTCGATCCCACCGTCGTCCGCTACGACCAGCGCGTGAAGGCGGGCCTCGCGAAGATCAACGGCGTCCCGATCGCCCCGAAGGAGAAGACGATCGAGATCGGCCTCAAGCTCCAGGCCTACCGGACCGCGCTCACCGTCGGGAAGATCCGCGAGTCGATCGCCAACGCCGGCACGTAGCGCGCGCTTCCCCGGCTCCGGGCCCGCGCGGTTCACCGTCCGCGCGGGCCCGTTGAATCTCTCGGCCCCCCGCGAGGCGTAACACTTCCTTTCGGCCGGCTCCACGAAAGAAGGACGAGTGGCGAGTCCCCAACCGAGTTCCCCCATCCCCGCGCGAGGCAAGCTGGTCATCGGCGCGCTCGCCTTCGCGGGACTCACGGCGCTGGGACTCGTGGCGCTCATCCGGTGGCGCCCTCCGTCGGAACTCGACAGCATCCTCGCCCGCATCACACCGGGATTCGCCATCGCCCTGCTCGCGCTGCTCGCGTTGGATTTCACCCTGGGCGGCCTCCGGTACCGACTGCTCCTCGACGGCCGCGTCTTCTCGCGCGTTTCGCTGTGGCACTGCATGCGGGCGAACTGGGCGAACATGCTGCTGGGCGCGATCACGCCGGCGCAGACGGGGGGCGGCGCCGCGCAGCTCTATGTGCTGTGCCGGCGCGGGGCGCGGTTGTCCGAGGCCATTCTCTGTTCGCTGCTCACGTTCGTCGCCACGCTCCTCTTCTTCGCGCTCGGCGGCCTCGCAGCCCTGGCGTTCCTGCCGGGCGAGGCGCTGTCGCGCGGCGTGCTGGTCGCGCTCGTCGTCGCGGTGGTGGCGATTGCGGGGCTCGCGGGGCTGCTCGGCCTGGCGGTCGTCGCCCAGCGGCCCACCGTTCGGGTGATCCGGCGCCTGCTCAACGCGGGTTCGAGACGGGGCACGCGGGTTCGGCGCTGGGCGGCGGCGGGCCGGCGTCTGTTGAGCAGCGAGATCGAGCGGCTCGCCGCGGGGATCCGGACGGTCGTGGCGCGCGGAAAGGTGACGCTCGTCTGCGTGTGCGCCGCGACCGCCCTGCTATACCTCAACAAGTATCTTATGGGCTACGTCCTCGCGGCAGCCCTCCAGGGGCCGGTCGACGGCTCCTTCATAGGACTCCAGCTTCTTCAGCACATCGTCCTCTATTTCGCGCCGACGCCGGGAGCCTCGGGCGTCGCCGAGGCCTCGACCGGACTGTTGATGAATCGGGTCCTTCTCGCGGAAGTGACGGTCCTGTGGGTCGTCGGCTGGCGCCTTCTCACGACATTCTTCGGGACGATCCTGGGCGTGTTCGTGCTGCTGGGAGAGGCGCGGCGACACGTCGGCGAGGTTCGGGCCGACGAGACGGGCGGAACCGCGTGAAGGCGAGCCTCTGCCTCGGGGGCGCCGAGTTCTGGGAGCACCTCGAGCGCGACATCCTCGGCGCGCGCGACTACGTCTACGTACAGACGCTCTCGTTCGAAGGCGACGACGCCGGCCTGGGCCTGGCCGAGGCCCTGCTCGCCTGCGAAGCGCCCCGGAAGCGCATCGTCGTGGACGCCGTGACGAAATACCTGATCAACGACCGCCTCATCGGTCTGCCGTCGGCGCGGCGCGACGCGGATCTCCAGCGCGAGGTCGCGGCCACCGGCGAAATGTGCGACCGGCTGGAGCGCGGCGGCGTGCCCGTACGGTTCGCCTGGCCCGTGGGCCGGCGCTTTCACCGGCTCATTGCCCGCAACCACAAGAAGCTCATCGCCATCGACGACCGGATCGCCTACCTGGGCGGGATCAACTTCAGCGACCACAACTTCGCCTGGCACGATTTCATGATCCGCATCGAAAGCCCGGGGATCGCCGCGTTCCTGCGCGAGGACTTCGAGCACACGTGGCGGGGACACGACCGGGCGGCCTCCGCGGAGATCGACGGCGATGAGATCGTCGTCGGCGAAGGCCGGGGCAACGCCGGACTGCGCGATGCCGTCTCCCGCGCTCTGGACCGGGCCACGCGCCGGATCGTCCTCCAGTGCCCGTACATCAGCGAGCCGTTCTGGAGCGCCCTCGGCCGGGCGCACCGCCGCGGCGTTCACGTCACGGTGATGATGCCGGAGGCGCACAACCGGGCCGTGATGAAGTGGGGCACGCTCGACGCGTCGCGGCGCGAAGGCTTCGAGGTCCTCATGTTGCCCGGTCCGATGACGCACGCGAAGGTGATGCGGATCGACGACTCGGTCGTCCTCGGTTCGGCAAACTTCGACTACGTGAGCTTTCGCATGCAGCCGGAAGTCGTGCTCATCACGAGCGCACCCGGTCTCGTCCGCGAGATCGGCGAGCGCATACTCGATCCCGATCTCGCGCGCTGCCGGGAGCCGGCGGACGAGCGCCGCCAGCGCTGGCGCGAGCGACTGGGCGGCATCTCGATGCGCGTGCTGGAGATGCTGTCCTCCTCGATCCGCGAACGCCGCCCGAGTCCGATCCCGCTCGCCACCTGGCGCGACGGACACGCAATCCCGGGCCGGCGCTAGTCCCTCCATTCGGCAACCCGGGGGCAACTTCGACGAACGCGACCTCTGGTCCGTGCGACTGGGTGTTGCATGACCGCGCTGCAAAGCCTTAAGCCAATTCAAAATCAGATTTTCGATTGGCTTAAGCCCACATAGGGGGCGTCAGACTCACCCATGATCGTGCGAGATCTCGCGCCGCTGCTCAGACGGGCCGCGGCGACCATGCCCGTCGTGACGCTCACGGGGCCAAGGCAAAGTGGGAAGACGACGCTGTGCCGGGCCCTGTTCCCAGGGCACGCCTACCGGACGCTGGAAGAGCCGGACGCGAGGGCTTTCGCGCTCGACGATCCACGCGGCTTCCTCCGCGAACTCCCGGGTGGCGCCGTCATCGACGAGATCCAGCGCGCACCGAATCTGCTGCCCTACCTGCAGGCTCTCGTTGACGACGACCCAGCACCCGGTCGCTGGATTCTCGCCGGCTCCCAGAACCGGCTTCTGCTGGAGTCCATCAGCCAATCGCTGGCCGGGCGTACCGAGCTACACGAGCTTCTGCCGCTGGCATGGGGAGAAATCCGACGCTCCGCCCACCCTCCCGCCAGTCTCAATGAGGCGCTCTTCACCGGGGGACACCCACGAGTCCATCATCATTCGCTCGATCCGACCGCGTTCCTCCGCGAGTACATCGGGACGTATCTGGAGCGGGACGTTCGAGCGATCCTGAACGTCGGCGACCTCGCGACATTTCAGCGATTCGTTGGATCGTGCGCGAGCCGCACCGGCCAACTCGTCAATTACTCGTCGCTTGCAAACGACTCTGGCATAACCCCACCGACGGCCAGGCGGTGGGTCGACGTCCTCGAGACCAGCGTCATCGCCTTCCGTTTGCCCGCGTTCGACGGCGACATCCGCAACCGCCCCGTGAAAGCGCCGAAGCTCTACTTCTGCGACACCGGTCTGGTCTGCTGGCTCCTGGGCATTCACGAACCGCGCCAGCTTCGTTCCCACCCGCTGCGCGGCGCCATCTTCGAGACCTGGGTAGTCTCGGAAGCGTTGAAGAACCGGGCCAATCTGGGTCTGGGACAACGGGGGTTGACCTTCTATCGGGATCGGAACGGGGTCGAGGCGGATCTGGTGATCGAGAACCCGAGAGGACGAACCCTGATCGGGACGAGTACCGCGGATGTGCCCTCATTGGACATGTTGCGCATCGTTCGGCGCGTGCGAGGCCACATCCCGGAGCCGCCTGCCAACGATCCTGTCGTCGTTTACGGCGGCGATGAGCGCCAGCGGTGGGCCGATGGCGAACTCCTGCCATGGCGGATGGCTCGGGCCGCGTCCCTGCGTGATGGGGCCGGCGTCGTTCAAGTACTCTCGGGCGGGCGGCCGATCGCCGCTGCGAACATCCTCGTGGTGTCTCCGAATCATCCGAATGAGAGATGGAAGTCTGCGAGGACCGACGCGCAGGGCGAGGCGATCCTCGATCTGGCCGTCGGTTATCCGCCACCGGGTTTGCCGCTGACGCTGCCACTCACATTGTTCGTGGCAGTTCCCGGCTTCGAGGCATGGCTGGAGCGGGAGTGGTTCCCGGCCGAGCGGGCGATAGCAGTCGACCTCGCCCGGCTCCCGGGAGGCGGCGGCGTCATCTTCCCACAGGGTTCCGGCGACATTCCGGGCTTGGCGGGGCGTCTGACCGTCACCGGCGGCGGCTCTTCGGCCGCGTTCGTCTCACCGTTCGGTAAGGCGCTCGGAGGGGCAGGCATCCGGGCTGAGAATATCGCGGTCAACGGAGAGGTCCCCGGCGCGGTCTCGGGGGAACCGCAGCGGTCGGTGTACATTCGGCCGGGCGAGGAACTTCATTTGGAGGACGCCGATGGGCGCCAGCGCTGGATCCGGGTACTCGATATCCTCGGCCGGTCGGTGCTGGTCGAGTATCGCCGCGAACCGTTCGGGCACCCCCGTGGCCAGGGCCAGGAGGGGAGCCAGGCTCAGGAGATCGGGAAGGTCGGGATGAGCCGATGACTTCGTGGTTCAGGCGGTATCTGCTGCCGGGGTTCGTCTTCCAGTCCATCATCGTCGCGGGCGGGTACGGGACCGGGCGGGAACTCGTCGAGTTCTTTCTCCGCTTCGGACCGCTGGGCGGGCTGCTCGGGATGCTCCTTCCGGCGACGATTCTCGTGAGCCTCACCTCGATGGCGTCCTTCGAGTTCGTGCGCGTGTTCGGCACGTACGACTACCGGACCTTCTTTCAGCGGCTGCTCGGGCGCGGGTGGGTCATCTACGAGATCGGCTACCTGTGCGCCGTCCTCCTCTTCCTGGCGGTGATCGGCGCGGCCTCGGGGACCTTCCTCCTCGAGACGTTCGGCCTCCCCTTCGCAGCCGGCGTGACCGGGCTTCTCGTCGCCATCGGCTTCCTCGTCTTCAAGGGGACGGAGACGATCGAACGGTTCTTCTCCGGCTGGTCGTTCCTCCTGTACGGGGTGTATCTCGTTTTCTTCGCCTGGTCGATCGCCCGCTTCGGGGACGGCATCGGGGCGGCCTTCACGTCGGGCGAGGCCCGGGACGGCTGGGCGCTGTCGGGGTTCCGGTACGGCGTTCTCCAGGTGTCGCTCCTCCCGGCGATGCTGTTCGCGACGCGGCACATCCGGAGGCGGCGGGAGGCGCTGTGGGCCGGCGCCCTCACGGGGCCGATCGCGATGATCCCGGCCATCCTCTTCCTCGTGGCGATGGCGGGCCACTACCCGGGGATCGTGGACCGTCCCGTGCCGGCCAACCATCTGCTCGAACTGTTGGGCTCGCGGGCGTTCCAGATCGCCTTTCAGGTCGTCCTCTTCGGCACGCTCATCGAATCCGGGGCCGGCGTGATCCACGCCTTCAACGAGCGGGTCGCCGGCGTGTTCGCGGCGCGGAAGGCCCGCATGCCCGCGACGATGCGGCCCGCCGTCGCCATCATCCTCCTCGTCGTTGCGTCGCTCCTGTCGAGGTTCGGGATCATCGACCTCATCGCGACCGGCTACGGAGCCCTGAGCTGGGCCTTCATCTTCATCTTCGTCCTGCCGCTGCTGACGATCGGGCTGTACAAGCTGCGGCGGGAGGGAGCCGGGGCGAACGGAGGATCCGCGTAGGGCGAAATCCGGTCGGCGTCCCTATATTGAAGGGTTGAAGTCGAAGGGTAACGTCACACTTCCCTCGCGGGGGACGAGCGATTCCATGAAGAGACTCGCGGTTGCGCTGTCCTGCATCGCGCTCTGGGGGGCGATTTCCGCGCTTCCCGGCGGTCCTTCGCGCTCCGGGCCCGCCCCGGCGCACGCCCGCGAGTTCGTCCCGGACACGATCCCGCAGACGATCGTCAACCAGGTCTGCACGAACTGCCACAACGACACCCGGGTGCTGGGGAACCTCTCGCTGGAGCGTTTCGAGGTGGAGATGGCGCACCTCGAGGCGGAGACGGCGGAGAAGATGATCCGGAAGCTGCGGGCCGGGATGATGCCGCCCCCGGGGATCCGGCGCCCGCCGCCCGAAGACCTGCTCGAACTCGCCGAGACGCTCGAGGCGCGGGTCGATGCCGTGGCGGCGGACCGACCCGACCCCGGCATCCGCTCCTTCCAGCGGCTGAACCGGGCCGAGTACGAGCGTTCGATCCGGGCGCTCCTCGGACTCGAGATCGACGCCTCCGCCTATCTGCCGAACGAGACGATCAGCGCGGGCTTCGACAACATCGCCGACGTCCAGAACCTCTCCGCGACGCTGCTCGAGGGATATTTGACCGCGGCGAGCGAGATCAGCCGGCTCGCGCTCGGGGACCCGACCGTGACACCGAGCGAGACGGAATACGAGGTGTCCCGCTACGCCGAGCAGCGGCAGCACGTGCCGGGCACTCCGATCGGAACGCGCGGTGGGATCTCCGTCGTGCACAACTTCACCGCGGACGGGGACTACGTTTTCCGGCTCGCCTTCCAGCACGAGTCGACCGGGAACTTCTTCGGGCAGACGACACCCTTCGACGAGCAGGTCGAACTCTCCGTGGACGGGGAACGGCGGGCACTCATCGACATCGACCGCTGGATGCACCGGCAGGATCCCAACGGGGTCCAGGTCGAGACGCCGCCGATTCACGTGACGGCGGGGCCGCACCGCGTGTCCGCCGCCTTCATCAAGCGCTTCGACGGACCCATCGAAGACCTGGTGTCTCCGCACGAATGGAGTCTCGCGGACAAGAAGATCGGCTATTCGCACGGGATCACGGTCGTCGCCCACCTCCGCGACCTCACGATACGGGGGCCGTTCGGGGTGTCGGGCGTGTCGGAGACGCCGACGCGGGCGCGCGTGCTGACGTGCCGGCCCGAAACCGGGGATGAGGCGGCGGAGCGCCGCTGCGCGCGGGAGATCGTGGAACGGCTGGCGGCGCAGGCCTACCGGCGGCCGGTGGACGCGTCGGACATCGACCCGCTACTCGGCCTGTACGACGCGGGGGCGGAGGAGGACGGCTTCGAGGTCGGCGTCCGGACGGCGCTCCAGGGCATCCTCGCGAGCCCGGACTTCATCTTCCGCTTCGAGGAGCCGCCCGCCGGGGCCGCGACCGAGGGACCCTACCGCATCGCACCGCTCGATCTCGCTTCCCGGCTCGCCTTCTTCCTGTGGGGGATGCCGCCGGACGAGGCGCTCATCGAGGCGGCGCGGACGGGCGGACTCGACGAGGACGCCGGCGTGGAGACCCAGGTCCGCCGCATGCTCGGGCACGCGAACGCCGAGGGGCTGGCGACGCGATTCGCCGCGCAGTGGCTGCGGCTGCAGGACCTCGACAACGTGCACCCGGACGCGCTCCGCTTCCCCGACTTCTACGAGCAACTCGCCCGCGACATGCGCCGCGAGACGGAGCTTCTCTTCGAGCACCTCGTGCGCGAGGATCGCAGCTTCTTCGAGCTTCTGACGGCGGACTACACCTTCGTCAACGAGCGGCTCGCGCGGCACTACGGGATCCCCGGCGTGGCCGGCACCCACTTCCGGAAAGTCGATTATCCCGACGACGTCCGCCGCGGCGTGCTGTCGCACGGGAGCATCCTCACCTCGACCTCGCACGCGAACCGGACCTCGCCCGTGCTGCGGGGCAAGTGGGTCATGGAGGTCCTGTTCGGGACGCCGCCGCCTCCGCCGCCCCCGGACGTGCCGGATCTCGAGGCGATCGACGAAGCCGAGGAAGGCCGCTTCCTGACCGTGCGCGAGCGGCTGGAGATGCACCGGGCGAGTCCCGCCTGCCGTTCCTGCCACCGCGTCATCGACCCGCTGGGGCTCGCGCTCGAGAACTTCGACGTGACGGGCGCGTACCGGATCAAGGACCAGGGGCGCACGGTCGATCCCAGCGGCGACCTGTACGACGGGACGCCGCTGGCGGGGCCAGCCGATCTGCGGACCGCCCTGCTCTCGCGGAGCGAATCGCTGGCGAGGGCGTTCACCGAGAGTCTCATGGCCTACGCGCTCGGACGCCGCGTGGAGTACTTCGACATGCCTACCGTGCGCCGCATCACGCGCCGCGCGGAGGCGGAGGACTACCGCATGTCCGCCTTCATCCTCGGAGTGGCGGAGAGCCCGGCCTTCCTCATGAGCCGTGGCGGCGCCATCGTCGAGCAGGGGGACGTGGAACAGACCAACCGGGGGATGTAGATGGACATCATCACGGGAAAGCACATTCCGCGCCGCACCTTCCTCCGCGGAGTCGGAGCCACGGTAGCGCTTCCGATGCTGGACGCCATGGTTCCCGCGGGACGGCTCTGGGGATCGATCCGTCCCGCGGATCCGACGCGGCTGATCGCGATCGAGATGGTGCACGGCGCCGCGGGTTCGACCGCGTACGGAGCGTCGCGCGGCTACTGGTCGCCGCTGCAGACCGGCCGTGACTTCGACCTCGGCACCGGGGCGCTCGCCTCTCTCGAACCGTTCCGGGACCGGCTCACGATCATCAGCGACACCGATATCGCGGCGGCGGAGGCGAGGATACCCAAGGAGATCGGCGGCGATCACTTCCGGTCCAGCGCGACCTTCCTGACCCACTCCCACCCGCGACAGACCGAGGGCTCGGACATCCGCGCCGGGACGTCGATGGATCAAATCTATGCGCAGCGCTTCGGGCAGGACACGCCGATCCCCTCCATGCAGCTCTGCATCGAGAACGTGGACCAGTCCGGCGGGTGCGCGTACGGCTACGCGTGCGTCTACACGGACACGATCAGCTGGGCGTCGCCGACGGAACCGCTCCCCATGATCCGCGATCCGAGGGTCGCCTTCGACCAGCTGTTCGGCGCGGGGGGGAGCGCCGAGGAGCGCGCCGCCCGCCGCCGGGCGAACCGGAGCGTCCTCGACTTCATCGCGGGCCGCATCGGGGAACTCCGCCGCGAGCTGGGACCCGTCGATGTCCGCCGGCTCGACCGCTACCTCGACAACGTGCGGGAGATCGAGCGGCGCATCGAGCGCGTCGAGACGCAGAACCGGAGCGGCGAGGAGCGGACGCTGCCCGAGGCACCGGCCGGCGTGCCCGATTCCTTCGTCGAGCACGTGCAGCTGATGTTCGACCTCCAGGCGCTCGCGTTCGAGTCCGACATGACGCGCGTCTTTTCGTTCAAGCTGGGACGCGACTCGTCGGCCCGCGTCTTCCCGGAGAGCGGCGTCGACAAGCCGTTCCACCCGGCCTCGCACCACGGCGCCGACGAGGGGAACATCGACGACTTCGCGCAGATCAACCGGTTCCATGTGTCGATGGTCCCGTACCTGCTCGAGCGGCTGCGGAACACGATGGACGGCGAGACGGACCTGCTCGAGAAGACGATGGTCATCTACGGCTCGCCGATGGGCGACCCCAACGTGCACAACCACAAGCGCTGCCCCCTGTTCGTAGCCGGCGGCGCGAACGGGAAGCTGGAGGGCGGCCTCCACCTGCGGGCGCCGGCGGGCACGCCGATGGCGAACGCGATGCTCTCGCTCATGCACCAGCTCGGGCTGGAGGACATCGAACAGTTCGGCGACAGCACGGGCCCGCTTTCGCTCGCGGCCCCCAGCGCGAACGCGGCCGGCTCGTGAAGCGGGACGGGCGCCTCCGGATCGCCGCGGCGCTGAAGGCGCCGGCGGTCGCGCTGCTGGCGGTGCTCCTGAGCGGCGCGCTGTCGACCGATTCGCCGGTCGCCGACGCGGCGATGACGGGCGACCTCGCCTCCGTTCGGACGCTGCTCTCCGATGGCGCCGACGTGAACGCGCCGCAGGGCGACGGAATGACCGCGCTCCACTGGGCGGCGCGCGCCACGAACGCCGATCTGGCCCGCCTGCTCCTCGAGGCCGGCGCGGATGTCGACGCCGCCACGCGCATCGGCGCCTACACGCCGCTCCACCTCGCGAGCGAAGTCGGCGGCTCGGAAGTCGTGGGCCTCCTCCTCGAAGCGGGCGCGGAGCAAACCGCCACCACCGCGGAGGTGGGCGGCGCGACCCCGCTGCACCTCGCCGCCGGCGCGGGCGAAGCGGATGCCGTCCGCCTGCTCCTGGAGCACGGCGGGGACGCCGACGTGCGCGAAGCGCGCTGGGGCCAGACGCCGCTCATGTACGCCGCCGCCCGCGGGCGGGAAGCCGCCGTGCGGGCGCTGCTCGAGGGCGGCGCAGATCCCGCGCTCGCCACCTGGGTGACCGACATCACGGCGCTGGCCGAATGGTCGCAGGCCGACCGCCGCGCCCGCGCGGCGCGGATGCGCGGAGAGCCCGAACCGCCGGTGCCGCCCCGCCCCGCGCCGTCCGATGCGCCGCTGGCCGCCGCCTCCGACGCCCCCGCGGACCGTCCCCCGGCGGAGGACGAGGAGGACTACGAGCGCCCGATCGAAGAGCCCGAGCCGCTCGGCTACGGCGACCTCATCGGCGGCCATGGCGGTCTCACCGCGCTGCTTCACGCCGCCCGCGAAGGACACGCCGGCACCGTGCGCGCCCTCCTCGAGGGCGGAGCGGACGTCAACCAGGTGAGCGGCGGCGACCACACGAGCCCGATGCTCATCGCGATGATCAACGGCCATTTCGATCTCGCGATCGAGCTGTTCGAGGCCGGGGCCGATCCCCGACTCGCCTCCGCCGCCGGCGCGACGCCGCTCTTCGCCGCCCTCAACGCCCACTGGGCGCCGAAATCGCGCTACCCGCAGCAGCACGCCTACGGGCAGCAACAGCACAGCTATCTCGACGTCATGCGACGCCTCCTCGACGCCGGCGTGGATCCCGACGCCCGTCTCGAGAAGCACCTGTGGTGGGTGTCGTACAACTTCGACCTCCTGCAGATCGACCTGAAGGGCGCGACCCCCTTCTGGCGCGCCGCGTACTCCCTGGACGTGGAGGCGATGAAGCTCCTCGTCGAGTACGGCGCCGACCCGCACCTCGCCACGATCAAGGTGCCCCCGCGCCGACTCCCGGCGTGGGACCGCGAGAAGCGCGACCTGTCCGGCGTTCCCCCCGTGCCCGTGGGCGGCCCCGCCGACTACCCGATCCACGCCGCGACCGGCATCGGCTACGGCCAGGGCTTCCCCAGCAACGCCCACCGCTACGTCCCGGACGGCTGGCTGCCCGCCGTCCGCTACCTGGTGGAAGAGTTGGGCGCGGACGTGAACCAGCGCGACGACGAGGGCTACACCCCGCTCCACAACGCGGCCTCGCGCGGCGACCTCGAGGTCATCCGCTTCCTCGTCGAGCACGGCGCCGACCCGACCGCCGTGAGCCGCGTCGGCCAGACCACCGCGGACATGGCGAACGGCCCCTACCAGCGCACGCAGCCCTTCCCGGAGGCCGTGGCCCTGCTCGAGAGCCTCGGCTCGAAGAACAACCACAACTGCGTGTCCTGCTGACCCGACCGGGCGCACCGCGGCCGTTCACATGACCTTCACGTGATCACCGTCTCCGGCCTCGGCAAGGCGTTCGGCGGCCAGGTCCTCTTCGGCGACGCGACCTTCCTCCTCAACCCCGGCGAGTGCTACGGCCTCGTGGGCGCGAACGGGTCCGGCAAGACGACGCTCCTCAACATCCTCGGAGGCACCGAGGACCCGACGGAGGGATCCGTCACCGTACCGAAACGCCTCCAGGTCGGCGTCCTCCGCCAGGACCAGTTCCTCCACGACGAAGAGGAGATCCTCGGCACGACGCTCATGGGGAACCCCGACCTGTGGCGCGCGATGGTCGAACGGGAGGCGCTGATCGAGACGGAGGACGGAGACTTCGACGCCGACCGTTTCTCCGAACTCGAAGAGATCTTCCAGCGCCACGACGGCTACACCGCGGAGGCTCGCGCGGGCGAGATCCTCGAGGGCCTCGGCTTCCCGAGCGAGATCCACCGGCGCCCGCTCTCCACGCTCTCCGGCGGGTTCAAGCTCCGGGTGCTGCTCGCCCAAGCGCTCGCCGGCGCGCCCGATGTCCTCCTCCTCGACGAGCCGACGAACCACCTCGACATCCTCTCCATTCGCTGGCTCGAGAAGTTCCTCCGGGAGTTCAAGGGCGCGATCATCGTCATCTCCCACGACCACCGGTTTCTCGACAATATCGCCACGCATATCCTCGACATCGACTATGAGACGGTCACGACATATAAGGGCAACTATGACGACTATCTGGTCCGAAAGAGGGAAGACCAGGAGAGGCGCGAGAAGGAACTCGCGAACCGCGAGCGCGAGATCGCCCACCACCGACAGTTCGTCGACCGCTTCCGGGCCAAGGCGAGTAAGGCGCGGCAGGCCCAGAGCAAACTGCGTCTCATAGAGAAGAAGGCGGAGGCGCTGCAGCCGCTCCCGGCCTCCTCCCGCCGCTACCCGAACTTCCGCTTCGAGTCCCGCCGTCCGAGCGGACGCACCGTCCTCGGAGTGGAGGGCGTGAAGAAGGCCTTCGGCGACGGCGAGGAGTTGAACGAAGTCCTCCACGGCGTCGACCTCACCCTCGAACGCGGCGACCGCATGGCGATCATGGGTCCCAACGGGATCGGAAAATCCACGCTGCTCAAGATCGTCATGGGCGAACTCCAGTCCGACGCCGGCCGCGTCGCGTGGGGCTACGAGACCCACCCGAGCTACTTCGCGCAGGACCAGGAGGCCCGCTTCGACTCGCCCGGGCAGACCGCCGAAGACTGGATCGCGGGCTTCTGCCCGGGCCGGACGCTCGGTTTCGTGCGCGGCGAGATGGGGCGCGTGCTCTTCTCCGGCGACGACGCGAAGAAGCGGGTCGGCAACCTCTCCGGCGGCGAGGCCGCCCGCCTCGTCTTCTGCCGGATGGCGATCGAGCGCCCCAACGTCCTCGTCCTCGACGAACCCACGAACCACCTCGACCTCGAATCCATCGAGTCGCTTGTCGCGGCGCTCCGGAGCTACGACGGCACCCTCATCCTCGTCTCGCACGACCGCTGGTTCGTCTCGCAGCTCGCGACCCGCATCGTGGAGATCTCCGAGGACGGGATCCGCGACTTCAAGGGAAGCTACGAGGAGTACGTCCACTACTGCGGGGACGACCACCTCGACGTCGACACCGTCGTCCTCAAGGCTCGGAGGGAGAAGCGCGTCGCCCGCGCTGCCGCCGCCGAAACCCGCGACGCCGGCGCGCTCACAAGCGACGCGCCGCCGGGACGGAGCGTCCGCTCAGGCGTGGCGAAGGGGAACCGGAACCGCTACCGCGGCGGTTCGCTCCGCAAGAAGCTGAACGACACGACGAAGCGGATCGAAGCCGCAGAATCCCGCCTCGCCGAAATCGACGAGATCTTCGCCGACCCCGCCTTCTATGCGGAGACCCCGATCGAGGAGGTCCGCACGCTCGAAACCGAGCGCACCGCCCGGCAGGCGGAACTCGACGAACTCATCGGCGCCTGGGAACGAATCGAGACCGAACTCGCCCACCTCGACTGAAGACCTCCGGAGGAGCCGGGGCAGACGGCCTCGCGCGCCCCCCCCCGGTCGACTCAGAGCGGCCAGACGATGGGCAGGAAGAAGACGACCATCAGCAGCAGGAGCAGGAATAGCGGCGCGCCGACCTTCGTGTAGTCGACCACCTTGTAACCGCCCACGCCCATCACGAGCAGGTTCACCGGGTGGCCGAAGGGGCTCAGGAAGGCGCAGGAGGAGCCCACGGCCACGACCATGAGCAGGGCGCGCGCCGAGAGATCGAGTTCGGTCGCGGCGCTGAGCGCGATCGGCGCGACGAGCACGGCGACCGCCGAGGTGGGGACGAACTGCGCCGCGAGCGCGCAGATGAGGAAGATGCTCGCGATGAGGATCCGCGGTCCCATCTCCGCCGCCCGCCCCACGACTTCGCGGGCGATGAGTTCCGCCGTGCCGGAGTCCTCCATCGCGAGGCCGAGCGCCAGCATCCCCCCGAGGAGCATGACGACCCGCCACTCGACGAAGGTGTAGACCTCGTTCCCCTTCACGCACCCCGTGAACACCATCAGGAGCGCGCCGAGAAGCGCCGCGATGTACACGGGGAGCAGGTTGAGGGAGGCCGCGACGATGAACACCGCCATGATTGCGCTGGCGGTCCACGCCTTGTGGACGCGGAACACCTCGTGGAGTTGCCCGTGGAGGACGAGGAATCGCGGGTCGCGGGCGAGGAGCGCGATCTTCTTCCGGTTCCCGTAGACGAGGAGGGCATCCCCGAATTCGAGCGCCGTGCGCGAGATGCGGATGTTCGAGTGAAAGGCGCGCCCGCCCCGGAAGATCGAGATCAGGTTCAGTCCGTAGGACTCCCGGAAGAGGACCTCGCGCAACGTCTTGCCGACCAGGTCCGAACTCGGCGCGAGCGTCACTTCCGCGAACCCCGTTTCCTCCGACTCCAGCTCGTCGACCGAGGGTCGTTCGTCCACCGGAACGAGCGCCTGCAGCGCCTCCAGCACGGAGAAGCAGGCCGGGTCCCCCTCGACGATGAGACGGTCGCCGGCCCGCATCCGCTCCGACGCGTGCGGCAGGGCAATGTCGCCGTCTTCGCGCTCGATCTCCAGCACGGTGAGATCGAAGGCGCGCCGCAGACGGGAAGCTGCGAGCGTCTTCCCGTCCAGCCACGACCCGTCCGGCACATGGAGCCGCATCAGCCATCGGTACAGCTCGTATTCCTCGGTGGCGGACCCGATGTCCGTCCAGCCGATCGCCGAAAACTCCGTCGCGTAGCGGAGTTGCTGGAGCTGGTCCTCGCGGCCCAGGAGGAGGAGCGCATCCCCCGCCTCGAGTCGCACCGCCTGAAACGAGCCGCTCAGAACCCGGCCGCCGCGCCGGATGGCGACGACGTGGGCCTGGAACCGGTTGCGGAAATCGATGCCCCCAACCGTACTGTCGACAAGGTCCGATTTCTCGGCGATCTCGACCTCGGCCAGCACCGTCGAGTCCTTCACGAGACGTCCCAGGGCATCGTTCGATTCCCGGTGCCTGGCGAGGTGACCCCAGGCGCGCAGGCGCTCGAGCGCCTCGATCCGCCCCTCCACGATGAGCACGTCTTCGCTCCGAAGCTGGAAGTCCCGCTCCGGCGCCAGCACCAGGTGTCCTTTGCGGCGCACGGCCAGGAGGTCGTACCCCAGCGCCTGTCCGAGCCGCGCCTCGATGAGCGAACACCCGTCGAGCGCGGAATCCGGCGGAATCCGGAGCGTGAGCAGCGACTCGGCGAGATGGTAGCGACCGGTCAGGTCGATCTCGTCGCCCCCTTCGTCGTCCCCGTCCCCGGTGGAACGGTCCGGCAGGAAGTGCCTCCCCGCGAGGACCACGTACAGGACCCCCAGGGTGAGCGCGGTCGCGCCGACTGGCGTGAAGGCGAAGAAGCCGAATCCGCCCTGCCCCATGCGCTCGAGTATGCTCGAGAGGAGGATGTTGGGCCCCGTCCCGATGAGCGTCGTCATGCCGCCGAGGAGAGCGGCGAAGGAGAGCGGGATCAGCAGCCGGGAGGGACGCATGCCGAGGCGGCGGGAGATATCGATTACGACGGGGATGAGGAGCGCGACCGCCGCCGTGTTGTTCATCACCCCCGACATGAGCCCCGACGTGAGCATGAGCAGCGCAGTGACCCGCACGGGAGAATCCCCCGCGAGCCGCAGCACCTGCGCGCCGACGACGTTCGCGACGCCGGTCTTGTAGAGCCCGCCGCTCAGCACGAGCACGGCCGCGATCGTCACCACGGCAGGGTTGGCGAACCCTTCGATGGCGCGCGCCATCGGGATGACGCCGGAGATCGCCAGGGAGAGGAGGACCATGAGCGCCACGCCGTCGTAGCGGACCCACTCCGTGACGAAGAGGACGACCGCCACCGCGACGATGGCGAGGACGATGATGACGTCGGCCGTCACGGTTCCGACCTCTGCCCCGGCCTCTGGATCGTCGACACCGCCTGCGCGAGCCCCTGCGCCGCGAGCGTCCCGGCGTGCCGCCGCCGGCCGAGGAGGATGAGCGGCACGTCCGTCCTCCGGGCCACCTCCAGCGCGAAGGCGCCGATCGCCGGCTCGCCCCGGGCGCGGCGTTCCATCCCCATCACCACGAGGTCGCTCCCCTCTCCCATGCGCACGATCGGCTCAAGCGGGTCATCGGAGTATTCGAATTCGACCCCGTAGGGACCCGCGGCTTCATCTCTCGCGAGCTGCCGGACGGTGCGCTCCACTCTTTGCCGCTGGTCGGGGGAAGCGTCGGACGGGAGCGCGCACAGGAACGTGACGGCGGGCTCCGAGGAGCGCGAAAGGCTGCCCAGCAGGCGGGCGCGCAGTTCGCTGTGGTCGCGCCGTCCCTTCACCGTGACGAGGATGCGCTTCGCCTGCTCGATCCGCCAGCGGAGCGGCGCCCGCACGATGACGACGTCCGCGTCGACCCTGGAGATGAGGCCTTCAAGCCGCGACTCGACCCCGGGCTCCGTGAGCCGCGTCAGACCCATGAGCAACGTTTCGCAGGTACTGCTGTTGGCCACGCGGGCGATCTCGCTCCATACGTCCGACGCGATCGTGAACAGCGTCTCCTGAGAGGCCGCGTCCTCGATCCCGTGCCGCACGGACTCGCCCAGAATGTCCTTCGCATCCTGGACCGCAGCATCGATGGACAGGGCGGGACGACCCTCCCTCGGAATCACCGACAGCAGGAGAATCCGGCCCACGCCCGGCGCGCGAACCGTGTTCGCGATATCGGCGAGACTCGCGGCGCTCGCCGGATTCGCGACGGGAACGACGACGAGCGGGCTGCGCCCGCGGAGGCGGGCGAGATCCGGATCGCGCGCCTGGGCGCTCGCATCCGCCAGGCGGGCGCCCGGCGCGAGCAGCGTCAGGTACAGCACCGCGCCGAGGCCGAGCCACACCGCGACCACCCGCCCCGCCTCGGGAACCGCGATGGCCTGGAAGATCGCGAGCCCCACGCACAGCGCGGCGCCGACCACCGGAAGCGTGGCGGGACGCGGGTGGCCGGAACGCATGCGAGCGAGCATCGCCGCCCAGTGGACCATGGCGAACGAGATCAGGAAGATGAGGCTCGCGGCGGCGCCCGCGGCGGCGACGTTCCCCACGGCGACGGCAATGAGCGTCATCATGGCGCCCGTCGCGACCACGGCCATCGCGGGCGTCCCCGTCCGCCCCCGCATCTCGCCCACCCGGTGCGGCAGCGTCCGGTCGCGCGCCATCGCGAACGCGACGCGGGAGGCCCCGAACACGTTCGCGTGGAGCGCCGACAGCATCCCCAGGAGACCCGCGCCGATGACGAGCCAGTACCCCGCCGGACCCATGAAACGCTCCGCCGCCTCAGCCACGAGCCCCTCGGTATTCGCCCGCGCCGCGGCCTGGATCCCTTCCGGCGGCGCACCCACCGTCGAGACGACGATCAGCAGCGGGATGTAGATGACGAGTGCGATCCCGAGCGAGAGGTACATCGCCCGCGGCACGGTACGCTCCGAATCCCGCACCTCTCCGCCGACGGCCGCGATGAGGTCGAACCCCTGCAGCGCAATGAAAGTGTAGCCCATGGCCTGCAGGAGACCGAGCGACCCCTCCGGGGCGAACGGACTCAGCCGCTGAAGCGCCTCGCCGGGCGAGCCCGCGAGCCACGCAATGAAGCCTCCGACGAGAAGGACGGCGAAGACCACGACCTTGCCGATCGTCGCCGTGTCCCCTCCACCGGCCGTCCTCTGGACGAGCAGGAGCGTGTAGGCGCCCACGGCGGCGATCGCGAGACCGATCTGGACCCACCCCTGTCCGACCCATTCCCACCCGAAGCCGAGCGCGGGAGCCAGACGCACGAGCCCTTCGACGAGGAAGGCGGCGAAGCCCAGCGCGTACAGCACGCCCGCGACGATGGAGGCGAACCAGACGACCCAGCCCACGATGAAGGCGACCTCGATCGAGAGCACCTTCTTCGCGTACGTGTAGATGCCGCCGGATTCCGGGAAGCGGCGCGCGAGGCGAGCGAAGCTCATCGCGGTGAGAAAGGCGATCCCCCCGTTGAAAGCGAAGGCGAGGATCGCGGCGGGACCCGCGGTCGCGAACGCGACGCCGGCGAGCGCGAGGATCCCGCCCCCCACGATCGCGCCGACGCCGAGCGACGTCGCGCCGTAGAGCCCCATGTGCCGTTCGCTCATCCCCGAGTCCCTGGGAGGTGCCGGCCGCCGTACCCGGCCGCCGTGTCGGTAACGGTGCTGCTGGCGGTGCCCGTTGTTTCCGCCGGAGGGCCCGCTAATCTTGGGGCCCACCCCGACAATGTCACCCCAACCCGGACACGGATCCGGCGACCCCGGTGGAGCGCGAGTGAACGCCCCAGCCCTCTTCTCCAGACGGTCTCTCGAACTTCAGGCGCGCGTGCGCGAGTTCATGGAGACACAGGTCCACCCCAACGAGGAGACCTTCGATCGGGAGATCGAAGCGGCGAAGAACCGGTTCTCGACCCCTCCGATCCTCGAGACGCTGAAGGGACGGGCGCGAGACGAGGGACTGTGGAACCTCTTCCACCCGACGCGGAGCCCGGGGACGATCCGGCGGAGGTCTCGGGAGACGATGCCGGCGGGCACTACGGGGCGGGTCTCTCGAACCTCGAGTACGCACTCATATGCGAGGTCATGGGACGCGTGGAATGGGCCCCCGAGGTCTTCAACTGCAACGCGCCCGACACAGGCAACATGGAGACGCTGGCCCGCTACGGGACGCCGGCGCAGCGGAAGGAGTGGCTCGAGCCGCTGCTGGCGGGGGAGATCCGCTCGTCCTTCGCG
>JAJDWE010000069.1 GCA_022825725.1 Gemmatimonadota bacterium | reverse complement strand
GGGGGATCAGCGCCCGCGGGCACGAGCGGCCAACGATCCCGAACGCTCACGACGCGCGGTACCCACAGGCGTCCGTCCCTGACAGCCAGTTCCCGTTCGCGCGGATCGCACGCGTCGAGTCGTGCCAGCGCCTCGAGGTCGCCCGCCGTGCCCAGATCCACGAGACGGAAGTCGATCTTCGTGTCCTCGGCGAGAAGCTCGAGTGCCAGGCTGCGTACGGCTCCCCAAAGCGCGCTTCCTCGCGGCGCCTCCACGCCGCAAACGGCGCCCTGCGTCACAACGTTCAGGCGACAAGTCCGGTTCGCGCTCTCCAGCCGGAAGGGCGCGAGGGCCTGGAGGAAAGCGACGAGGCGCCACACTACCCGCTCGCCCGTCGGATCGTCCGGGGCCGTTCCGACAAAGAAATCGATCGCCTCCAGATCCGCGCCCCACGGCCACTCTTCCAGCGATGTGAAGTCACTGTCCTCGAAGGCGCTCCAGGGGACGCTATACGCTTGGCTGGAGTCGAGTTGCGCGATCCACTCCGCAGCCGGGCTGCCGGGTTCGCCGATCACCCAGCGAGGACCGGCGGTGCCCGCCGAAGCCGCGGCCGGGCGGGTCGGCGCGGGATCCTCCTGCGCAGCCTGCAGGAGCGTCGTGCGGGGGCCGGCGTGAAGCGTGCTCCAGCCGTTCCCCGGCTCGATGACGTCGCTCTCGTCATGCGAGACGAGCGCGAGTCCCCCGGGCACGGCCAGCCGTTCGACAAGCGCCCACGCCTCGGCCCAACGATCCCCGCCCGCTCCGCCTTCGCCTGCGTCACGGTGAAGAAGAACGATCTCGGCCGCGGCGGGTCGTAGCAGGCCCGTCGCCATATCCGTCTCGGAGGCGCCCTCCGCCGTGGCTTCCAGCGAGGCGAAGCGAATCGCGGCATCGCGGTGATTGAAGGTTTCGTAGAGTGCGTGCGTGGACTCTTCGTCGCTCCCGAGCAGCCAGTACTCGCTCTGCGCGTCGGGGCCGGCGAGATGCTCCAGGCATCGGTTGAGCGAGGTCTGCTCCGCCTCCCGTCGGCCGGCGATCTCGATGACGTGACAGGCGTACGGGCTGCCTGCCGCACCCTGTTCGAGGGCGGCGATGAGGGCGGCGGGATCGACATCCCCGTCGCGGACCGCGTCTTCGATCCGGGGCGTCGGAGGCACGAACTTCGGTTGCCAGCGGATGAGGTGCTTGCTGTCCGGGACGTCGCTCCAGCGCGGATTGCTGTTGAAGGAGTGATACTCTCCGATGTGGGCGAGCAGTTGCCCCGTATCGGTGTCGTAGAGGCTGAGCCGCCCGATGTACAGCTCGCCGAGAGGCTTGTTGTACTGGCCCCGCTCGTCCACGTCGAACCAGTCGCCCGTGTCGACGAGAAAGCAGGTGATGCGCGGCCCCGTCGGGGGGCGGACGAACGTAATGTCGCACGCCCGCTGCGGCATGGAGAAGAAGTCGGGCAGGCGCATCAGGTAGCGCAGGAAAATCTGCAGCCCGCCGTCGGTAAGCGGGGGATAGAGGAGATATCCCTCATCGCGGCCGGACGCCCACAGCTCCTCATCGACCTCGATTTCGAACAGCATGTCCGTCGAACCCGAGTCCATCTCGATCCGCTGGACGCTGCGGAACTCGGGCCCGAACTCGAAGGCATCCCCGACGACCGCTTCAATCTGGTCGTAGAACTCCTCTCCCGTCGCGAGGGGCGAGGGATCGAAATCGGAAGCGAGGAGATCGTCCAAGGTCGGAAAGGCGTCGACCGCATGGTTTTCATCCACGCGCCGCACCCTTCCGCGGCAGTGCAGCGTCCCGGCTTCATCATCCTCGAAGGATCGGGTGGAGATGGTGAACGTGTACTGGCCTGGAGCGTCGGGCACGGGAAAGAGGGCGGTCTGCAGCCGCACCGGTGTCGGATTCACCGGCGTGTGTTGCAGGAACTCGATCTCCTCGATGTTGACGGGGTCCCCGGAGAACGCCTGCAGCAGGAGTTCGATGTATCCGGCGGCCGGAATGATCGGGGCCCGGTGGACGCGGTGGTCGGTCAGCCAGGGAAAGTCCTTCTCGGAGAGCCGCGCCTCGAACAGGATGTGGTCGCAGGCCACGCGGTGTCCGACGAAGGGGCCGTGGGAATACTCGCCGCGCTGGACGAACATCTCGTCGTCGACGAGGTCGTCATTGCTCGTGGTCTCTTCCCTGGGATGGCCGGGAAGGAGATGGGCGATGGGTTCCGGACGCGGATACTGTGAGGCGAAATCCAGCGCGACGCCGGCCCGGTAGAGGTTCCCCAGGGCCTCCTGAAAGCCCAGGCACGCATCCTCATCCTTCATCAGGGTAGGGAGACAGACCGCGGCCGGGCCGGCCGCTTCCAGGCACTGCCGGATCAGGGGCTGCAGTGCGCCGTGGGGGGCGATCTCCAGGACCACGTCGGGGCGGCATTCCCGCCTCACGGTCTCCATCGCCGTGCCGAAGAGGACGGGGTTCCGGATATTCGACCACCAGTAGGCGTTGTCCAGACGCTCCACCGTCTCCCCCGTGACGGAGGACACCATGGGCACGTCGCCGTCGAAGTCGCACTCGTTCAGGAAGGCGAGCGCCTGCAGCGCGTCGTCCCGCAGCGGATCCATCGCGGTGGAGTGGAAGGCGATGTTCCCCGGGATCAGCCGGTTCTGCAGGCCGCGCCGGTCGAGTTCGGCCATCACGGGCCGCAGCGCGGCTTCCTTCCCGCAGATGACGGTGTTGGCGGGCGAGTTCTCGCAGGCGATCTCCGCATCGACGGGCCGGTGGTTTCTCAGCAGATCCTCGACGCCCGGCCGGTCGAGGCCGATCGCCAGCATCCGGCCGGAGCCGGCCACCCGCTGCTGCAGCGTGGCCCGGTGATAGACGAGCCGCGTCGCATCGGCGAGGGAAAGCGCCCCGCTCGCGTACGCCGCGGCGACCTCGCCCGAACTGTGTCCGACGACGCACTCCGGATGGACACCCCAGGCCGCCAGCATCTCCACCAGGGCGCACTGAATCATGAAGATGGCCGGCTGGGCGAGCTGAACCTCGTTCAACTCCTCCTGGCTCGCCGAGAAACAGGCGTCGCGCAGCGACGTGTCCGAGTGTTTCCGCCATTCCTCCTCGATGGCATCGACCACCCGCCGGAATACAGGATCCGAGTTGTAGAGATCGCGCCCGCACCCTGCCCACTGCGTACCCTGTCCCGAGAACACCATGGCCACCCGGCGGTCGCCCGCGTCCACCGTGGAAACCGCGGCAGGGTCTTCCACGAAGGCGTCCAGTGCCTCGACCAGCTCCGGGCGGCTGCGGACAGCGAACGCCGTACGCACGGGGAACCGGGCGCGGCGCCGGCTCAGATTCCCGGCCAGCGTGTAGAGGTCGGTCTCCCGCCCGTCGAGGAACTCGCGCAGGCGTCGCGCGCTCTCCTCGAGGGCCTTCGGCGTCCGCGCCGAGAGGGGGATCATGTAGCCGGCGTCGGGCGCCAGCGGCACCGACCATTCCCCGGATCGGTCCCGCCGGTACTCGCGCACGACGCAGTGTCCGTTCGCACCGCCGAACCCGAAGGAGTTGATCCCGACCACGACCGGGCGGTCGGGGAACGGCTCGCAGGCGGTCTGCACCTCGATGGGACCGAGGTCGAAATCGATCTCCGGATTCGGAACCAGGTAGTTCTCCGAGATGGGAGCGAACGTCCGCCGCCGCATCATGAGGATGACCTTCAGCAGCGCACAGCTGAACGCCGCCGCCTCGAGGTGTCCCACGTTGCTCTTCACGCTGGCCACGCGGAGCGGCACCTCGCGCTCGACGCCTCCGAACGCCTCGGCAATGGCGTTTCCTTCGATGCGGTCGCCCACGACCGTGCCGGTCGCGTGCGCCTCCACGTAGTCGAAGTCCTCCGGCCGCAGTCCCGCACGCCCGCAGGCCTCGCGCATGAGTTCGACCTGCGAATGGCGCGTCGGCGCCGTGATGTAGCGCCCCTGGGCGAATCCGGCGGCGTCATCGGCGGTCCCGGCCGTGTTGACCGCCGTGGCTTCGATCGCCGCGAAGATGTGGTCTCCGTCCCGCTCGGCCGCCTCCAGCGGCTTGACGGCGAACACGAACGCGCCTTCCGACCGCATGTAGCCGTTGGCGTCGGCGTCGAAGGAATGACACCGGCCATCCGGACTGATGACGCCGAGTGCGTTGAAGGAGGCACTGCAGCGGGCGGATCCCAGGTAGGTGGCGGCGCCCACCAGAGCCTGGTCGCAATCGCCCTTACGCATCGAGTTCACGGCCGTGTGAAGCGCGGTCAGCGACGCCGAGCAGGCGGTGGAGGTCGCGATCGACGGTCCCATGAGATTGAGATGGTAGGAGATCCGGTTCGCCAGCATCGAGGCGTCGATGCTCAGGATGGAGAACTCGTTGGTCCCGAACAGGGCGCGCCAGTTCGCGGTGGAGGCGACCTGGGCTCCGATGAAGACGCCCGTGCGGCTGTTGCGGAGGGCGTTCAGGCTCCAGCCGGCGTGTTCACAGCTTTCCCACGCGCACCCCAGCAGCATCCGGATCTGCGGATCCATATAGGCCATTTCATGGTGGGAGACGCCGAACAGACCCGGATCCATCCGCTGCTCCAGATCGTCCAGGAGCAGCCCTTCGTATGGACTGCCGAACCGGCCCGGACCCGAGAACCGGCCGATCGGCTGGTAGCCACGGCCGTAGCGCTCCGTGACGGACTCCTGGACGACCTCGCGTTTGCTGAGGAGCCGCCAGAAATCTTCGTCGGTGTGGAGGCCGCCGGGCATCCGGTAGGCGTAACCGACGATGGCGATGGGATCGCCGGATGTACCCGCGATGGAAGTCACTTGGCCTCCGCTCGGCGGGCGCCCCCAAGCGCGGACGCCGGGACGCCGGCCTGTTGTTGTGTCGAGATTGCTGTGGGCGTTTCTGGACTGGCCGCGGCCACGTTAGCGAGCCGTCCCCCCGCCAGCAAACGTCCCTGGAGCGGGCCCGAACGCAGCAGGGCACGTGCCATGCACCGCCGGGGGAAGGTCACCTTCAGGAGCGCGTGGTGGCTCCGAGAACCGGCAGCGTCGCCTTCAACGGTCCGGCGGGTGTCGGCTCCGAAATCAACGCAAGCTCGAAGTCCGCCAGAGCCTCGCGGACACCGTCTCCCGTAAACCGGAATTCATCGGGGATGGCGTTCCGACGCCTCTTGGCCCGTTGCAGGGCCTTCCGTACGAGAGGGTCCTCCGGGCCGGCGACTGAACCGGGATCCCGTCCGGCTTCATGGAACGCTGCCGACTCCGACTTCAGGTAGTCCTTGAAGCTGCGGAGAGCGGTCTGCTGGCGCGTGAACTTCTCGCAGTGGTGGCCGGTGCCGGCCAGACTGATGGCCAGCGGCAGGAATCGAGGGTAGTCGCTGGAGACTTTGGCGATGTAGCGCGAAAACGGCGGGAGCTGTTCCGGCGTGAGGCGCCGGCGGATTCCCATGATGCCCCCGTAGAGGATGTGCGCGTTCACCTGCTTGTGGAGGTGCGGTACGGGATTGAGGTGGTCCAGCAGAGTAAGGCAGCGGTCGAAGTAGTTCTCCAGCGTCGAATCGTAGATGGTCCCGATGACCCGGAGATACCCCTCCACCAGCGCCGTGGGGTCCATTTGCGGCTTGAAGTTCAGGGCGGTGTCGTCGATTTCGACCGGTCTGTCCAACAATCGATTCTCCCGCTCCAGCCGGGTCCAGAGATTCGTTCCCTTCAGTGCGGTCAGCAACCCGATCAGCGCCATCGGAATCCCGGCTTCCTGAATGAAATTGATCTGGGCATCGAACGCGTTGTCATCATCGTCGTCGAGCCCGAGGATGAAGCCGCCCAGAACCTGCATACCCTTCCCCTGGATCTTGCGCACAGCCTTGAACAGATAGTCGTCATCGCGCATGTCGATGTTCTGAGGTTTCTTCATCTTCTTGAGAGCCTTCGGGTTGGGCGTCTCTATTCCGAGGAAGACGGAGTCGAAGCCGGCCTCGATCATGACATCCATCAAGTCGTCCATTCGGACGAGATTGACGCTCGCTTCCGTGAACAGGGCAAAGGGGTGGTCGCGCTCCTTTTGCCATTCGGCGATCGCGGGGAGGAGCCTTGAGACCTCGCGCTTGTTGCCGATGAAGTTGTCGTCGACGAGAAAGAGAGGACCCCGCCATCCCAGCCCATACAGAAGGTCGAACTCGGCTACCATCTGTTCCGGGGATTTCGTTCGGGACACGCGGCCGTACAGCTTCGTGATGTCACAGAACTCACAGTCGAATGGGCATCCCCGCGAGAACTGCAGGCACATCGAGTAGTAGTGGTTCAGATCGATCAGGTCGAAACGGGGCAGCGGAGCGAGGGTCACATCCGGCCTCCGCGGGGCGCGATAGACGGCCTTGGCGACGCCGTTCTCCAGGTCGCGAAGAAAGGTGGGGAACGTCTCCTCGACCTCATCGAGCACAAAGTGATCGACGCCCTCCATCTCCTCGTGAAAGGTGGTGGGGTGCGGGCCGCCGGCGATGACGGGAACCTGTGCACGGTTGCAGCGCCCCACGATCTGCTCCAGCGAGGGGCGTTGCGGGATCATGCTCGACGTGAAGGCCAGGTCCGCCCACTCCAGGTCGGCGTCCTCGAGCGGAGTCACGTTCAGGTCGACGACGCGCAGGTTGTACCGCGACGGAAACATCGCGGCCACGGTGAGCAGGCCGAGAGGAGGAAAGGCCGCCCTGATGCCCATGAGATCCAGGGCGTAGTCGTGGCCCCAGTATGTCGGCGGGTGCCTGGGGTAGAGCAGCAGGGCATTTGGCATGTTGACCTGTTCCGGTCGCCAGCCGGTCATTCCATGCGAATCAGGATCCTTCGGCGCATTCGCGCACGGCCTCGTCGGCGGCGGCGAACAGCCTCGCGCGCCATTCCTTCCGGCGGGCCCGGAACGCGTTCACCATTTCCCACAGCGCGTCGCGGACCTTCTCCATCGCTTCCGTCCGCGCCTCATCCGACAGCGTCGTTCCGCTCGTGAACTCGTACTTCTCGATCGCGAAGTCGGCGATGTCCAGGATGTTGTCTCCGACGACGCTGAGATCGACCGCGTTCCGCATGGTCGGGGCCGGGCGTGGCTCGCTCATCTGCTCCATCCTCGCTGAGTGGGTTTTGGAGGTCGCTTCCGTGTGTCGCGTCAAGATTCCGTTTGTCGCGTCAAAATCATGCAGGGACGACCCGTTTCGGTCAACCGCCCCCCATCTTGGGGAGGTGGCCTCAAGACCTGCCCGCGGTCCAGGCGCGATTCACGTGCACGGTCAGGACGTCCGCGTTGTGGTACTGGTGGTGTTTGACGGAGGAGGCGTGATGGCGCAGCAGCGCCAGCGACAGGTCCCGTTCGCTCGTCGGGTCGGGGCGGTCGCCGAGCAGCGCCATCTGGTTCTCCAGGTTGCCCTCGTGCGTCGCCGCGGTGAACTCCAGCCCGGCGCCGAAACGGAGGTTCCGGACCACGACGCGCAGCCGGCGCTCCCCCGCGGCCGGAGCGTCTCCGTTCTCTTCCTGCCGCAGGAGACTCAGGAGCGCCTCTTCGGCGGCCGCCCGCAGGCGGTCCGTCGCCCTGCCGCTCCACTTGTACCTGGTCGCGAAGTCCCGGAGGAACCCGTCGAGTTCCGGGAGGTTCTCCGCGCGCAGCGCGACCTCGATCCGGTGGCGGCGGGGGCCGGTCACATCCAGGAACAGGTTCAGGACGAGGATGGACAGCCCGCCCACCGTGAGGCCGTTCGCGAGCATGCGGCCCATCGGCGTGGCCAGGTACGCGGGGAAGATTGCCTGAAACTGGATCCCCGCCCCGATCCAGAACGCCAGCCCGGCGGCCAGCGAATACTGCCGATCGATCCCCTCCCGGAAGAGGATCCGCATGCCCTGCACGAAGATGAGGCCGAAGACGACCATGATGTAGGCGCCGAGCACCGGCGCCGGGATCGAGAGGATGACGGCCGTAAGCTTCGGCATGAAGGCGAGGCCGATGAAGGCGGCCCCGATGACGACGCCGATGCTGCGGGCGGCGATGCCGGTGCCGCTCGCGAGGGCGATCCCGGCGACGTACGGCCACGGCGGCAGCACGCCCGCGAAACCCGACAGGAGCGTCCCGGCCCCGCAGGCGGCGACGGACCCCTGGACGCGGCGAAAATCGACCGCCCTCGGCTCGCGCCGGGAGAGGTGCTGCATGCGAACGTTGTCGCTGACCTGCCGGATCGTGATCACGAACGACACGAAGAGGAACCCGGGCAGGAGCAGCCAGAAGCTCGCGTCGAAACTCAGATCCAGGCCGGACAGCGGCGCGTTGGGGATCCCGATCCAGCGGGCCGCGGCCACGCGTTCGAAGTCGAGAATCCCGAACAGCGCGGCGGTCACGCAGCCCGCGGCGATGCCGATGGGGGCGTTCCACGCCCGCACGAACCGCTTGCCCCGGAGCAGGAGGCCCACGACGCACAGCATGGTGACCGCGGCGACGGTGGGGGCCGCGGCCGGCGGAGCGTTCTCGGGCACGCGGGTGAGCATGGCGAACGCCAGCGGCATGATCGTCACGGCCACGAGCGCCGTCAGCGTGCCCGACACGACCGGCGTGATGATGCGCCGGAGCAGCGCCAGACGGGCCGCCAGGGCCAGTTGGCACAGCCCCGCGGCGAGGACCAGCACCCCCAGCAACGCGGGGCCGCCCGCGACGAGAGCGAGCACGCCGACCCCGATCGAAGCCCCCGAAGCGCCCATCACGGTCAGCGTTCCACCCCCGAGGCCGACGAAGCGCTTCGCCTGGACGATCGTGAGAAAGCCCCCGATCACCATGCTCGCGAAGATCGCCCAGGAGAGGTATTCGTCGCTCTGGTTCGCGACGCGCGTGACGATCGTCGTGACCACGACCACCGGCACGCACACGAGGAGTGCGGTCTGTACGCCGATCACGGCGCTCACCGCCCGCGGCGGGCGTTCGTCGGCCGCGAACCGCAGTTCCGCGACGTCCGAGCCGGGTCCGTTCGCCATCAGCGGTCCTCCCTCATGGGTGTCGGGAGTTCGCGGTCGAGTCGTTCCGTCAACAGGTCCACGCATGCCTCCGGAGAGAGTTCTTCCGTATCCAGCCGCAGATCGGGGTCTTCGGGCCGTTCGTAGGGACTGTCGACTCCCGTGAAATTCCTGATCTCTCCCCTGAGCGCCTTGGCGTAGAGGCCCTTCGGGTCGCGCTCCGCGCACGCCTCGAGCGATGCATCCACAAAAACTTCCATGAAATCGCCCGGCTCGAACAGGCCGCGGGCGTAGTCGCGTTCCGACCGGAACGGGCTGATGAAGGCGACGATCACGATCAGGCCGGCGTCAACCATGAGGCGGGCGACCTCCGCGACCCGCCGGATGTTCTCCACTCGGTCCGCTTCGGTGAAGCCCAGGTCGCGGCACAGGCCGTGACGCACGTTGTCGCCGTCCAGGAGATACGTGTGACGTCCCTCGTTGGTCAGCCGGCGGTCGAGCAGGTTGGCGATGGTGGACTTCCCCGAAGCGGACATCCCGGTCAGCCACACGCACTGGGGGCGCTGAAGCTTCAGCCGTGAGCGGACGTCCTTCGATACGTCCAGTTGCTGCCAGGTCACGTTCGCCGCCCGCATGAGCGGGAAGAGGATCGTGCCGGCGGCGGCCGTCGCGTTCGTGGCGAGATCGATCAGGCTGAAGCCGCCCAGCGCGCGCGACTCATCGAAGGGCGCGAAGGGCACGGGACGGTCGGTCGCGAGGTTCACGGTCCCGAGGTCGTTCAATTCCAGCACGGAGGCGGCCAGTTCGCTGCCGTTGGACACGTCCAGCCGGTGCCGGATCCGGGTGACGGCGGCCCCCACCTCCCGCGTGTGGAGCTTCATCGCGTACGGGCGGCCCACGGCGAGCGGCTCGTCGTGCATCCAGACGAGGCGGGCCTGGAACTGGTCCGCGACCTCGACGGGTCCGTCGGCGCCCGCGACGACGTCGCCGCGCGTGACATCGACATCGGGCGCCAGCGTCAACGTCACGGAGTCGCCCCGGGCGGCGCGGTCGCGGGGTCGGTCCCCCACCGCGATCGACGCCACGCGGCTCCCGGTGCCGGCGGGCGAGATGCCGACGGCATCGCCGACCGCCACCGTGCCCGCGGCCACGCGCCCGCAGTATCCGCGAAAGTCGGCGTGCGGCCGATTCACGTACTGGACCGGCATCCGGAAGGGCCGGCCGGCGGGAGATTCCTCGACGTCCACGGTCTCGAGATGGGCGAGGAGCGTCGGACCTGCGTACCACGGCGCCGACGTGCCGTCTCGGGTGAGGTTGGCCCCGGTCACCGCAGAGACCGGAATCGCCTCGATCGCGGCGAGACCGATCTCGTCGGCGATCGCGCGGTAGGCATCCCGGATCGATTCGAAGGCGTCCCGGTCCCACCCGACGAGATCCATCTTGTTCACGGCGAGAACGACACGTCGGACGCCGAACATGGCCACGATCCGCGTGTGCCGCGCCGTCTGTGGCAGAACGCCCTTGCGTGCGTCCACCAGGACGACGGCCAGATCGGCCGTCGAGGCGCCCGTCGCCATATTGCGCGTGTACTGCTCGTGGCCGGGCGCGTCGGCCACGATGAAGCGGCGGCGCGGCGTTTCGAAGCTCCGGTACGCGACATCGATCGTAATGCCCTGCTCGCGCTCATCCCTCAGTCCGTCTACGAGCAGGGCGAGGTCCGTCGCCCTCCCCTGCGTGCCGTAGCGCACCGAGTCCTGTTCCACGCGCTTCAGTTCGTCCGAGAAGACCTGCCGGCAGTCGTGCAGGAGTCGGCCGATGACCGTGCTCTTGCCGTCGTCGACGCTGCCGCAGAGCACGAAGCGAAGGGCCGGCGGCATCAGAAATAGCCCCGTTTCTTCTTTCGTTCCATCGAGCCGTCCCGGTCGTGGTCTATGAGACGCCCCTCGCGTTCGGAACCGTCCGCTGCGAGCGTCTCTGCAATGACCGCGTCGAGCGTATCCGCGTCGCTCTCGACTGCGGCCGTCAGCGGGTAGCAGCCGAGCGTCCGGAAGCGGATGCGCCGGTTCCGGGGCTCCTCGCCGGGCAGCAGCGGCATTCGGCCGTCATCGACCATGATCCACCGTCCATCCCGCTCGACGACGGGACGTTCGGCGGCGTAGTAGAGGGGCACGATCGGGATCTCCTCCGCGCGGATGTACCGCCAGACGTCGGCTTCCGTCCAGTTGGAGAGCGGGGAGACGCGCAGGGATTCGCCGGGAGCCAGGCGAGTGTTGTACAGGTTCCACGGCTCGGGACGCTGCGCCTTCGGATTCCATTGGTGGGCCGCGTTACGCAGCGAGAAGATGCGTTCCTTCGCGCGCGACTTCTCCTCGTCCCGCCGCGCGCCGACGAAGATGATGTCGTACCCGCCCTCGTCGAGCGCCTGCCGCAGCGCCGCCGTCTTCATCACATCGGTGTAGCGTTCGGATCCGTGTTCGAACGGATTGATGCCCTCGCGCAGCCCGTCCTCGTTCGTGTGAACGCGGAGTTCCACGCCCGCTTCCGCCGCCGTGCGGTCCCGGAACGCGATCATGTCCCGGAACTTCCACGTCGTGTCGATATGCAGCAGCGGGAAGGGCGGCGCGGCCGGCCAGAAGGCCTTTCGGGCGAGGTGGAGGAGCACCGAGGAGTCCTTCCCGATCGAATACAGCATCACGGGTCGCGAGGCCGCCGCGAGGCCCTCCCGAAGGATTTCGATGGCTTCGGACTCGAGCGACGCCAGCCAGGTGCCCGAGAGATCGCTCAGCGCTCGATCCCTCCCGCGGCCAGACCGAGTCTCGGCTTTCGCCGCCAGCGAACGAAGGCCCGCTTCGCCCTCATCGTGAATGTGTAGTTCATCATCGCCAGCGCGGGCACGGCGAGCATGATGATGAAGGTCGCGAACAGGATCCCGAACCCGAGGCTCACCGCCATGGGAGAGAGGAACTGCGCCTGCGTGCTGCGCTCGAGGATGATCGGCGAGACCCCG
>JAJDWE010000064.1 GCA_022825725.1 Gemmatimonadota bacterium | reverse complement strand
GCGAACGGTCGCCGTCAGTTGCACGGTCTGTCCCAGTGCGGCCAGCACTGCGGACGAGGGGGTGATCGCCAGTGTGGTGGGTACGGGCGTCCCCGGCGGTGCAGTCCCGGGTTCGCCGTCTCCACAGGCCAGAGCCAGCAGCGGAGCGAGGAGCAGGACCCGGCACCGGTGAGGATGCGGGAATCGCGCCCCGGGTTGTGTGCGAAGAGGTGCCATCGTTCACCCGGCCCCGTAAAGTCGACCACCATGGGCGAGGCGCACCACTATGCCGTCGCCGATGCCCGGCTGCAATAGCTCATGTAGAGCCCGGGGGCACTCTTTCGGGCGGTGCCCGAGGGCCCGCGACGTCAGGTGAAGCGGGCGGGGTCGAAGGGTGTAAGGTCGACTTCCGACCGGCCTTCCAGCACGAGTTGCGCCAGCGCGTAACCGGTGGAGGGAGCGAGCGTCACGCCGAGCATCTGGTGTCCCGTGGCCACGTACACGTTCGAGAAGCCGGGCGATCGGCCGATCGCGGGGAGGCCGTCCGGCGTCACGGGCCGCATGCCCACCCAGTCGGCACGCTCCGTCCCCTCCAGCGCCCCGGGCAGGTATCGCCGCGCGGCGCGCTCGAGGATCGCGATCCTGCGCGGGTCCAGGCGCTGGTTGATGCCCGAGAATTCCATCGTTCCGATCACGCGCACGGCCTCGCGGAACGGCGTGAAGCCGATCCTCGCCGGAGTCACGTGCAGGGGCTGGGAGAGCCGGACGCGCGCGTTCCGAACGGTGATGCTGTAGCCCTTCCCTGCCTGCACGGGAAGCTTCCGCCCCAGGGTCGCCGCGAGGGCAGCCGTCTCGGCCCCCGCGGCGAGCACGAAGGCATCCGCACCCAGTCCCGCCGGTTCCCCGTTGGCTGCGTTGCCGCTTCCCGCGGTCGAGGTGAGCGCCAACCGGACGCCGCCGGCTTCGGGCGTGAAGCCGACGACACGCTCTCCCGTCCTGATTTCGACGCCACGTGCCTCCAGACTCGCGGCAAGCTCGGCGCACAGGGATTCGGGACGCACATGCGTGTCCCCGCGCATCCGCAGGCCGATCAAACCGCCCCGCAGATCCGGCTCCGCGTCCGCGAGAGCCTCGCGGTCGAGGACGTCCACCGGCCCCACCCGTCCCTCTCCCAATCGTGTCAGCAACTCTTCGGTCTGTCGGAGCTCGCTCTCGTTATCGTAGGCGAGGATGGTCCCGCTCTCGGCGCGCTCGAACTCCATGCCGTCCTCGGCGAGTCCGCGGTACAGCCGATCCGTCGCGGCGTTCAGCGCCGCGAGCGCCGTCACGCCCGCCGCGTAGCTTTCCGCGTTGCAATGCCCCCGGAAGGCCCACAGCCAGCCCATGAGCCGGGGCATGGCCGACGGTTTGATGTAAAGGGGACTGTCGGCGCGGAGCATCCAGCGCAGCGAGGTCAGCGTGAGGCCCGGCGCGGGCAGCGGTCGGGAGATCGATGGACACACCCAGCCGCCGTTGCCCTTCGAGCATCCGCCGCCCACGACGTCGCGTTCGAGGAGGACGACGTCGGCTCCGCCGCGCTCGAGGTAGTGGGCGACACACAGCCCGATGACGCCGCCGCCGATGACCGCGACCCTCACCCGGCGGCGCTCCCGCCGCCCGTGTTCCCGCCGGCCGCGTGCCCGCCGTGGGCCGCTTCGCGGGGCCGCATGTCGATCACGCCGCCACGCCGGTCCAGCTCGAAGTCGCAGCAGTCCATGAGCTGCCGCTTGAGCATCGCCCGCGCCCGCTGCACCCGCGATTTCATGCCGGAGACGCTCAGGCCGAGCCGCTGCGCTGCGTCCACCTGGCTCATCCCCCGAAAGTAGGTGAGCAGAAGGGCTTCGGCGTACTTCGGCGGCAACTCCAGCGCGAACGGCAGCAGGCACGCCTCCAGATCCGTCCTCAGCGCTTCATGGTCGCGCGCGCCGGGGTCCGAATCCGGCGCTTCGGTCTCGGCGCCCAGCCGTTCGAGGGTCCGCCGTTCGACGGACCGGCGCCGGTGGTGGTCCGCGATCACGTTGGCCGCGACCCGGTAGGTCCACGCAAGCGGATCCCGCGCCTCCGCGAGACTCTCCTGGCGTTGCAGCAGCCGCAGGAAGATGTCGCCGGTCACATCATCGGCCCACGCCGGGTCGACGCGACCGCCCACGTAGCGCCGCATGCGCCGCTGAAACTCGGACCATGCCGGCAGGGCCCGGGTCGCGCGATCAGGCACAGCAGGTCTCGGGTTCGTCGGTACACGCGGTCCCCGACGGCGCGATCAGCGCCTCGCCGTCCGGCGTGTCATCCGTAACCTGGTACCACTCCCAGCGCAGACCCTGCGGCTCGTCGGACCAGACCTTCGTCTGGGTTGCGTGACAGCACACCGTCTCTTCCTCCACCCTGGTAAGGATCCCGGCCGCCTCCAGCCGCTGGCCGGCCTCGCGGACCCGCGCGTCTTCGAACACCTCCACGCCGAGGTGGTTCACCCGTTCCGTCGCGTCCGGATTCTCGAACAACACGAGCTTCAGAGGCGGCTCGTCGATCGCGAAGTTGGCGTAGCCCGGGCGACGCTTGTGCGGCGCCGCGTCGAAGAGCTTGCCGTAATAGTCCACTGCCTCGTCGATGTCCCGCACGTTGAGGGCGAGTTGCAGTCTCATGTTGGAAACCTCCCGAGCAGCCCGTGGCTGCCTGTCGTGGTATGTCGGATCCTGTCCCCTTCCTCCGCCCTCTAAGACGAGCGAGGCGCGGAAAGGACGCAACCGAAGCGGACAACCTGCCCCGTTGCCGACGCCGGCGGCGACACACAACGTTCCATCCGACCCCGGACCCGGTCGCGGGAATCCGACAGCCGAACGGAACAGGACTGGAGAATGCGCACACATCGAATCCTCGGGACAGTCTCGCTCCTCGCCGGAACACTCGTTACGCCGCTTGCGGGGCAGGATCCCGCCGTGGATGCGGCGGTTGACCGCGTGATCGATCGGATCGTCGACATGCGCCACCGGATCCACCAGTTCCCCGAACTCGGCAACCGCGAGTTCGAGACCGCCGCGATGGTGGCGGCGCACCTGCGGGAACTGGGCTTCGACGAGGTCGTCGAGGGCGTCGCGCACACCGGCGTAATCGGCATTCTCAAGGGCGGACTGCCCGGCGATGCCGTCGCGGTGCGGGCAGACATGGACGCGCTCCCCGTCACCGAGAACACGGGGTATTCCTTCGCCTCCACCGTCCGCACCGAGTACGGGGGACAAGAAGTCGGCGTGTCACACGCGTGCGGCCACGACGTCCATACCGCCGTCCAACTCGGCGTGGCCTCGGTCCTCGCCTCGATGCGCGACCAGATCCCGGGCACGATCAAGTTCATCTTCCAGCCGGCGGAGGAAGGACCGCCCCCGGGCGAGGAGGGCGGCGCGGATCTCATGGTCCGCGAGGGCGCACTGGAGGGCGTCGTCCCCTCCGCCATTTTCGGGCTCCACACCTTCTCCTCGATGGACGTCGGGACACTCGGCTACACACCCGGCCCCGCCTTCGCGGCTGTCGACCACTTCAAGATCCGGATCATCGGGCAACAGGCGCACGGCGCGCAGCCGCACAGCGGCATCGACCCCGTCGTGATGGCGTCGCAGGCGGTGACGGCCTTCCAGACCATCCGCTCGCGCAACCTGTCGCCGCTCGAACCCAGCGTGATCACGGTCGGCGTGATGAGGGGCGGCGAGCGCTTCAACATCATCCCGCAGGAGATGTGGCTCGAAGGCACGGTCCGCACGTATAACCCCGATGTCCGGGACGCGGTCGAACGGCGGATGGATGAGATCCTCGAGGGCATCACCCGCGCGGGCGGCGGCAGCTACGTGCTCGACTACGACCGCGGCACGCCGGCCACGATCAACGACCGCGACCTCACCGTCGAGATGGCGCCGACGCTGGCGAAGATCGTGGGCGAGGAGAACGTGTTCGTCATCGACCCCACGATGGGCGGCGAGGACTTCGCCTACTTCGCGAACGAGGTGCCGGGCTTCTACTACCGGCTGGGCTCGGTAAACCCCGAACTCGGCTCCGGCGGCCACCACACGCCGGACTTCCGCGCCGACGACGCCTCGATTCCGATCGGGATGCGCGCGATGGCGAACCTGCTCCTCGACTACCTGAAGTCGCGCCGCCCGTCCACCGACTGACCGTCGGAGCCGCGGGAGCGCCGCGGCGAGGAGCTACGGTTCGACGAGCACGTCGCGCCACGCGAGGCGCGTGACGAGTTCGAGTTCCACGCCCTCGTCGACGCCCCGCGGCCGCAGGACGACCGGCTCGCCGAGGGGGACGCCGCAGATCGCGAACCTGCCTCGCTCGTCGGACGCCCCGCCGGCGTATTCCGACTGTTCGGACACGACGGCGGTCCGCGCCGTGCCCTGAAGCCGGCGCACCCGCCACACGACCTCGACCTCGACGTCGGGCACCGGCAGTCCCGTCTCCGCGTCGCGTGCGAGCCCGACCACGGCGCCCGTACTCCCCCGGGGAGAGGAACGGGGACAGACGCGCGCAAAGAGGGCGTCGGCGGACGGCGTCCACAGCTCAAGGGGCTCGCTGACCCGGTCGTCCACCACGACGCGGGTCTCGTTCATTCGAACGCCGACGGCACGCAGTCTCGGATGATCCACACCGAGCGCGTATGCGCCGTCCGGCAGCCCGCCCACCTGGAACCGGCCGGCCTGGTCCGTGACGGCGCTGAACGGGGCGTCGGCCGCATTGGGCCGGGGCACGAACGCCGCCGCGTCATCCCAGTTCCGAAGCACGACATCCGCACCGCCCAGCGGGGCGCCGCTCGTGCTGTCTCGCAGGACGCCCGCCACCACGCCTTCTCCCACCTCGAACGAGACGCCGCCCACGAACGCGTCGGACACCGTTCCGCCGGTCTGCCGATACGCCACGAGCACGGCCCGCGGACGAGCCGAGAGGCCCGCGGTCCCAATGCGCCGGGAGTAGCCCCCGATCGGGAAACGCAACCACCAGTCCCGGACGTAGAAGGGGCCCTCCGGCAGGCGGTCGAAGGTGAGGTCCGCGCCGACAAGTTGACGGCGCGCACCCTCCGGCAGCGGGACGTTGCGGTACCGGATCTGTACGCGGCGGAGTTCCGCGCTCTCCTCGTCGAGCCAGAGCGTGCCCTCGATATCGATGAGATGCCGGTCGTCCCTCGGGCGGAACGTGACGCCGAGCATCGGTTCGTCATCCACCTCGTCGCGGCGGAGCCCGAAGCAGTGCGTGTCCCTGAACTCCGGAGACAGCAGCACGTTCGCGTCCGGCGCGTAGAAGACCGATGAATCCGGGTCCACGAGCGCGTAGCCCGACGTCGTCAGCCGGCGCGCGGGCAGGCTCCGGAACGGCGGCAGGCGCACATGTCGGCGGACGCGGCTCTCGGACTCCAGCGTCGAGAGGTATTCGGGATCCAGCGTGCGCTCGTATTCCGTGAGCGTGAACGTCACTTCGCCCCGGTCTTCGGCCCACACCGCGGTCTCGAGCGCCTTGCGAGCCTCTTCCCAGACAGTGGCGAGCGCCTCCCCCTCGCTCGGATCGTCGAGGCAGGCCGCGGTGACTTCGACGCGGAGGTCCACGAGCCGCACCGGTCGCGGCGGGACTTCGACGGTGACCGTCAGCGTCTGCCCCGCCGCCACTTCGTGGGGTTCGGTGAGCCAGTTCGCGTATCCGATGCGCTGCACTCGGATGCGGTACTGCCCGGGGACGGGCGCCAGCAACGAAAAGAGGCCGTCCGCCGCGGTGAAGTCGGCCTGCACGGCCTCGCCGGAGGCGTCCAGAAGGCTGACGAAACCGCCCGAGATAAGCGGTCCGCCATCGGCCTCGCGTACCGTGCCGTTGATCCGCTGGGCGGCGGCGGGCGAAGCGAACGCCGTGGCGATGAAGGCCATCGCGAGCCATGGCAGCCCTACGAAGCGGGTCCTCATGCCGGAATTTCGCGAGGCGCCGCCATCGGCGCCAACCCGGGCCGCCGGAGGCCGGAGGTCAGTCGGCGAGGCGCAGCGCGATCAGCGTGTTCGGCGCCTGGATCACGACGTGCTGACGTCCCTCGTGCATGTACGTCATCATCCCGTACCGCGGCAGCGCCGGCAGCTCGACCTGCCCGAGCCGCTCGCCCGTCACCTTGTCCACGGCGAAGAGGTAGGAGGTCCCGTCGCTTCCCTCCCCCGTGTACATGAGCAGGGTGCTCGTGACGATCTGCGCGGCCTGCCGTCCCGTGCCCGTGTTCGGGATGTCCATGCCCTGGAGCGCGTCATGCTCGAGCACGCTGTTCGGCGTGTCTCCGACCGGAATCCACCACAGGTGCTCGCCCGTGTTCATGTCGATCGCCGTGATCCGGCTGTATGGGGGCTTGAAGAGCGGGAGACCCTGCACCCGCCGAACTCCCGCGAACCCGCCCACCGCGAATCTCGTGATCGTCGTCCCCGTCTGCGCGGGCTCGCGGGCGTCGCGCTCCTCACCCGGCACCATGATCCGCGACCCGCACCCCTTCTGCGACGTCACGTAGAGGATGCCCGTCTCCGGATCCGCCGCCGGCGTCCCGTCGATGTTCGTCCCGCCCACATCTCCCGGACACCACATCGACGCCATCTTGCCGAGATCGTTGTCCCGGTGCAGCGGCGGCGTGAACAGCGGCCCGATCACGTAGTCGTCGAGCGCCTCGATCGCGGCTTCCCGCAGCTCCGGCGTGAAGTCGATCAGGTCGTCGTGCGTCAGCCCCTGCATGTCGTACGGCGCCGGCCAGGTCGGGAACGGCTGCGTCGGCGACAGCGCCTCGCCCGGCATCAGACCCTCCGGCACCGGCCGCTCCTCGATGGGCCAGATCGGCTGGCCCGTCTCGCGGTTGAACGTGTACGCGAAGGCCTGCTTCGTGACCTGCACGATCGCCGGAATATCCTCGCCATCCACCGTCACGTCCATCAGCACGGGGATCTGCGGCGTGTCGTAGTTCCATATGTCGTGATGCACGAGCTGATAGTGCCAAACCCGTTCTCCTGTCTGCACATCAAGCGCGATCAAGCTTGTGGAGAACAGGTTGTCTCCCGGCCGGAAGCCGCCCCAGAAGTCCATCGTGGCCCCGTTGGTCGGGATGTAGACGATCCCCCGCTCCTCGTCCGCCGAGAGCGGCGCCCACGAGGAGATATCACCTGTCCACTCCCACGCATCGTTCTCCCAGGTCTCGTGGCCGAACTCGCCCGGTCCCGGGAGGACGTTGAACTTCCACATGAAGTCGCCCGTGCGGGCGTCGTAGCCGAGGATGTCGCCCGGCACGTTCTCGCGCCGCGACTGGTTATAGCCCTGCTCGGCGGAGTTCCCGACCACGATCACGCCGTTGACGACGATCGGAGGGGACGAACTTGTGATGTAGCCGGTCTCGAGCGGGATGCCGTAGTACGGGTCGAACTCGTGCCCGAGCCCCGCGAGCAGGTCGACGACCCCCGACTCCGGGAAACCCGGGACGCCGACGGGCCCGCCGAAGCCCTCCACGTGCTCGCCGGTGTCGGCCCACAGCGCGTGCAGGAAGAAGGCGGGACTCACCATGTAGACGACCGCGCGGCCATCGATCTCGCCGTACGCGACACCCTTCCCGTGGTTCTTCCGCATCGAGTACTCCCAGCGGAAAGTCTCGGGTTCGACGTACTCCCAGATCTTCTCCCCGGTGCCCGCGTCGATCGCATAGGTGTGCCGCTTCTCTCCCGCCACCGAGATCAGCATCCCGTCGACATGGATCGGCGTGGCGCGCGCGTTCACGGCCGGGTAGTCCGATCCGTCCCAGACCCAGGCGATCTCGAGATCCTCGAAGTTCTCGGGGTCTATCTGGTCGAGGGACGAGTAGCGCTGGCCCATGTCGTTGCCCGCGATGTTCTTCCACTCGGCGTTGTTCGGCGCGTCCCCGCCACCTTCGGCGCAGCCCGCGACGGCGACGCCGAACGCGAGCAGGAGGGGGATTCGCCGGAACGAGGACGGCGGCGCCTGGGATGTGGAGCGCGCTCTGCTCATCGAAACCTCTCAATGGGGACGAGAAAGTCGACCGGGCCGCGTACGGGCGGCGGGACACGGGTCGTGAACCTGAGCCGCGCGCAGCTCGGCGGTCAAGCGCTGATCCTGTCCGGCAAGCCCTCCCCGGGAATCGACCCCGGGGAGGGTTTGCTGGACTCCTGCTATCGGCTGGGTGCCGCTATTAGTGCTCGTGGACGTGCACGTGGAGCGGTGCCGTCACGAAATCCGCGTGTCCCGAACCGACCGCACCGTGCATCAGGCTGAACGTGACGTCCGTATCGCCCTCCGCCACTCCGTGCAGGTGTCCTCCGAACTCGCCGGGGGTGTCCTGCTCGAACTCCGCGACGGATGCGTCCTCGACCTCGACCAGCAGGTAGAAATCGTCGTCGAGTGCAACCGCCTGCGCGTTGTGGTCCACGAACACGACCTGGATATGGGCGGTTTCCTCGCCGGGCTCGACCTCGAGTTCTCCCGTCCACTGTCCGGTTTCCCCATTGTAGGCCGCGATGGGCTGGCCGCTCAGCGAGAGGATCACGCCCTCGACTTCCTCGGCGTGATCTTCGTGATCGTCTTCGGGGTCCATGGGGCCATCGTCGCCGCAGGCGGCAAGGACCAGCAGTCCCGCGGTCAGCAGGGTGAGTGGCAACTTCGGCTGGAAATGTCTCATCTTTCTTCACCTCGTTGTGTTGATGTTCCGGTCGCTCCCGTCACGAAGCAACTCCGTGTGCAGCTTCGGACCGCTCGCTTCAGAAGACGACGCGATAGGCCACGCTGATGGATCTGCCCGCTTCGGGCATGATCTCCTTCACGCGCGACAGATGGTTTCTGTACACTGCATTGCCAAGGTTCTCCCCCCGTACCGTGATCACGTTCAGCCGCCCAAGAACCGTGATGCGGATGCCGGCGGAGAGATCGAACACTGTATATCCGTCAGTTGCGCCCTCAAAGGGACCCGTCCGGTCCTGGCGAGCCGCAACCCGTGTTTCCGCTTCGACGAACCAGTTGCGAGGCGCATAGCCGATGGCGAAGCGCCCCTGCAGCGGCGGGATCAGCGGAAGCGGTTCGTCCGTCGCTTCGATCCTGCCCCGGGTGTATGCAGCCACCGCCTCCACGGTCAGGTCCCCGACGAGCGCCCACTCGAGCGCGCTCTCGAATCCCGTGAGCACCGCGTCTTCCCCCTGGAACTGGAAGATCGGCAGCCGCACGCGGCTCAGTTCTCCCGTCTCGAGCGGAAAGACGTAGTCCGCGATGGCGTTATGGAACCACGTCACCTCGGCGTTCAGCCGGTCCCCCACAAGACGCATGAAGAGGTCGATCCCCGTCCCGCGCTCCACCTCGAGCGACGGGTTCCCGACCTCGAAGGCATAGGCCGCCAGATGGGGACCTTCCGAGAAGAGTTCGTTGACGCTTGGGGTGCGAAAGGCCCGGGCGACGGAGGCGCCCACCGTGAAGCTCGGCGTAAGCTGTGCCAGGGCCCCCAGGGACCCGGATGCGGCACCGAACGATCTCTCGCGGATGTGGCCGATGTCGGATGACGGGTCCTCCCGGTCGGGCCGCACGCGCACCCAGTCGTAGCGCAGGCCCGCCTCCAGGCGTATCGGATTCAGATCGACCTCCTCCAGCGCGAACACGGCGAAGGAGGTCTGCGTCGAGTTCGGCGTGAAGAGAGAGCCTCCGAATCCGAAATCTTCCCAGGAAAGGCGCGTTCCCACCCCTCCCGAGGAGAAGGGGCCCCAGCCGCTGTGCCGGGCGAGGACCTCGCCGCTTACCGTCTGGCGCTTGAAGAGCGTCCCCAGGATGTCGGGGGGTTCGATCTCGCGGTGCTCGTACCACGTGTGTCCCGCGTCGATCTCGATGCTCTCGAAGAGCTCGGAGGGCCGGAGTACGCTGCGCAGCCTGGTCGCGGTCCGCTCCATCTCGACGCGAACCCCGGCCGCGTGACCCCCGACGAATCCTCCGGGGATGCCGTAGTCGTTGCCGTAGTAGCGGAAGGTCGCGCCGGCATGGCCCCAGTCGTCCACCCAGGAAGTACCGCCGGAAATCTCCCGGATGTCCGTACTCGTGTTCTGCAGAGGTCCGACCGGCGTCTCCAGGTCGCCGCTGCTGCGACGCGAGAGTTCCAGCCGCACGGGGATATGGTCCGTCACGCCATACGTGAGATTCAGGCTTCCGCTCGCCGCGTTGCTGACGCTCTGTCCCTGGAGGGTGAATGCGCCCGTAAGGTGGCGTGGCACCGATGAGGGCACGTCGTCGCGAACCACGTTGATGACGCCCCCCAGCGCGTTGCTTCCGTACAGAATCGCACCCGGTCCGCGGATGACCTCGACGCGGCGCGCCGACGCCGGATCGATCGCCGTGGCGTGGTCGGGGCCGCTCGCAAACTCGTCGCCGATCCGTTCCCCATCCTCGAGCATCAGGATGCGGTCGCCGCTCAGCCCCCGGATCACCGGGTGCGCGGAGGCCGGCCCCATGGTGCTCACCGCCAGTCCCGGCTCGGAGGACAGCGTCTCCGCCAGGGTCCCGGCCAGGCGACGCTGCAGATTCTCCCCCGCGAATACGCTGGTTGGGCGCAGCACTTCGTTCGCCGCGCGCGCCACCACGGATCCCGTGACGACGAGATCCGGCAGCGGGATGGGATTGGCCTCCATCTCCACCACCACGATCTCTTCCCCCGACGCATCGACTTCCAGCGAGACCGTGCGGTAGCCCAGCCGTTCGACCCGCACGGTGTAGGTGCGCGGGCCCGGCACCGGGACATGGAACGTCCCGTCGCCGTGCGAGACCGCCCAGCCACCCGACGCAGCGATGGAGACCCGGGCGCCGGCGAGAGGCTCGTTGGAGTCGGCATCGCGCACGATGCCCTCGATCTCACCCGCGCGCTCCACCTGCGCGGACGAGCCGACAGCTCCAAGAGCCATTGCCAATACGGCCGGGATGAGACCGGCCAGACGCCTTATCACCATGGACAGCCTTCTTCGAGACGCAACCGCAATCGCTTCTGCTGGAGAGGCGCGGTGCATCTCGCTGAAATCGCTTTAGCGGGTAAAGGGTGTTGCGGGAGACCTGCGATCCGCCTCCCACGGGACGATCGGAGGGCTTCCGGGACGACGGCCCGGCAGCGGGTCAGGCTCGAGGAGGGGCTCTGGGACCGCTCCCGCCGGGCGGTATCGGGCGGCGTTGCCAGACGTTCGCGGTCGGGGTGTCGGGGCTGGTCTCGAATACCACCGACAGCTCGATCGGAATCAGGGGAGGGAACCCCGGCGTCACGGTACGAGCCAACTGGCACAGCAGGTGGCTGTGCCCGGCGTCGCGCTCGCTGTGCTCCCCTTGAACGTGCACGTCGGCGCTCGGCGCTTCGGCTTCGAGCACGGCATCCACCGCTGGCAGAATGGCGAACACCAAGGCCTGAAGGAGGACGAGGGCCTGAACGCCGAGCCGGCGAAGATCCCGCGGCTGTTGAGGAGAGATACGCTTCACAGCTATGCCGCCAGAGTATTCCGGATGCCGCCAAAGGGCACTCCGGATCAAGTGCAGGCAAGCTGCGTTCGGTGGCGGAACGAGTCAAGTTGGCGGCCCCTCCGCACCGGGCGGTTGCCGCGGATCGCGGAACGGGTAGCATCCTGTAAGGTGTACTCGGGATTTTTGAAGCCTCGGGGGCGAGCGGCGGGCGCGCCGTCGTTCGACCTCGGATCGACTCGGGGAGCGTACCAGGATCGGGACGAAGTCGATGGGCAGATGGATTCGAAGAGGGGCAGCCGTCGTGGCGACCGCCACGTTCGCGACGGCGGGCGTCTTTGTCGGCGCCCACCTCGCCCTCGAGGAGTCGTCTCCGAAGAAGGACGCGACGGTGACGACCAGCCCCGAGACGGTCACGCTGTGGTTCACGGAGGCCCCGCAGATGGCCGGGACGTCCGTCCGGCTCCTGCCTAAGGGGGGCGAACCGCTCGACCTCGAGCCGGCGACCGCGAATGAGGACGACCCGAGCGTCGTCGTGCTGGATGTGAGCGAGACGCTCGCGGACGGCAGCTACGAGGTGATGTGGCGGGCCATGTCGCAGGACGGCCACACGATCCGAGGCGACTTCGGCTTCACGGTGCAAACCGCCCGCTGATCCCGGCCCCGGCCGGCAGGCGACGCTACAATTCCGCGAGCGCCTCGGCGTTGAAGCCGACCAGGAGCGTGGCTCCCGCCAGCACGATCGGTGCGCGGTACTTCCCCGTGCGCCCCTTGAGCGCGTCGAGTTCGGTCTCGGCCGGCTTCAGGTCGCGCCGGCTCCTTCCCTTCGCGATGACCACGCGTTCGGCGGCCGCCAGCAGCGCCCGCACGTCGTCATCCGTGAGCGGCGACTTCGTGGTGAACCGTTCCTCCACGATCGTCGCGCCGATCTCGTCGAACACCGCACGGGTGCGCTTGCAACTCGTTCAGCCGGGGCGCTGGTAGTAGAGCGTGATCTCGGTCATCTCGATCTCCTCGGTTCGCGGGAGGGTTGTCAGTTCGCGGCGGGGGCGGCCAGGTATCGCTCCCTGAGCACGTCCCGGTGGTGAAGCTCGTGACCGGCGATGATATGGATGAGCGCCCGCACCGTGCACTCGGCGCCGCTCGCGACTCCCCGGCGCGAAAGCGCGTCTTCGTCGAGCGAAGCAAAAAAGGCCGCGTTCGCGGTGCGCAGCGCACGGAATTCATGCAGCAGTTCCGGGATGGGACGATCGGCCGCGTTGGAGCTCGCGGCCCATTCGTCCTGATCCATCCCGGGCAGCTCCGCCGAATCGGCTCGGGCGATGTGGAGCGCGCGATACGAGAAGATCCGCTCGGTGTCGATCACATGGCCCAGCACCTCGCGGCACGTCCACTTCCCCGGTTCGTACGCGAAGTGCTCCCGCTCGGCCGGGAGATCCCCGAGAAGCGCGTCGAGTTCGTCCGGCGCTTCGCCGAGGACATCGACCAGGGGCCGGTCGTCCGGCACGCGGTCGATGTAGGTGGAGTAGTACTCGCCGTGTTCGTCAGGTCCAGGTCGTTTCATGGCCGGCAAGCTATCGACCTCGCCGTCCCGGCGACATCTTGTCCGCATGAACCACCGCTCAATTTCCATCGCGACAGTCATCTGTGCCCTCCTCGGAACGGCTTCGACCGCCCTCGCGCAGGGGGCTCCGGGGGCGTGCGTCGCCCCGGGATCCTCGCTGCGCCTCGACCACTTACCCATCGCCGTCGGGGACCTCGAAGCTCTCTCGCAGCGACTCACCGACGAGTTCGGCTTCCGGATCGGGAGTTCCGAGCCGGACGAGAACGGTCTCGCGACGGCATCGATTCCGTTCGGCGACGGGACCCGGCTCGAACTAAGAACGATGCAGTCTGGCCCCGACCCCGGCCCCGATGCGCCGGGCTTCTTGGAGGCGCAGCGTTACGCGGACCTCATCGCCGATGGCGGAGGCGGGGCGTACCTCGCGTTCTCCGGTCCGGCGCCGGCGGGCGTCCTGGAGATCGCGGGCGAACTTGAACCGGAGTTGGCCGCGATCTCGGGCGGAGCGGGTAGCCGGGGCACCTTCCCCCGAGGCCACCCCCTGCATCCCGTGTTCTTCGTGACCTCCGATCCCGAGAGCGCGACGTCGGCGGACCCGGCGCCGCACCCGAACGGCGCCCGCGGACTTGAGGCGGTGTGGGTGATGGTGGAAGACCCGGAGCGCCTCACGCGGTTCCTGCTCGCCTTCGGGGCCCGCGACTGCGGCCCGTCGCGACACCCCGAACACCTGCACGGGCGCGCCGTCGGCATTCGGGGCGGCACCGTGTACGTCGTCGACGCGCGCCTCTGGATGGCCGATCCGGAGTCCGCCCCGGTCGTGTCGCTGACCGTGCGCGGCGGGCCCGAGTCCGTCTCCGACAACATCGTACTCGGCAACGCCGGCGGGCTATGGATCGAACTGCGGCCTTCCGACGCCGGCTCCGATCCGCCCAATCCGGCCGGCCCGGCCGACCCCGAGGAGAACGGATGACGATCCATACGCTCGACGCGCGGACCTCCATCGTCGACCTGAAGTTCCAGGGCTTCGATCTCGCCATCGGCACCGGAGTCCTGGAAACCGGGGATGGAATCGCGCTCGTCGACCCCGGGCCCACGACCTGTCTCCCGGCGCTGGAGGCCGGGCTCGGGGAAGTCGGGTTCGGCCTCGCAGACGTGCGGGCCGTTCTGCTCACGCACATCCACCTCGATCACGCCACGGCCGCCGGGACCATCGTGAGCCGTGTGCCCGAGGCGCGAGTTTACGTGCACCCCGTGGGGGCGATTCACATGATCCGGCCCGAACGCCTCCTCGCTTCTGCCGGCCGCATCTACGGCGACCGGATGGAGACGCTGTGGGGAGAGTTCCTTCCGGTGCCCGCGGAGTCCGTCACCGAGGTGGACGAAGGGGATGCCCTGCAACTCGGCAACCGTGCGCTACGCATCGCCTACACGCCCGGCCATGCGAAGCACCACGTCGCCTATTTCGAGGAGGACGGGGGGACGGCGTGGGTGGGCGATGTGGGCGGCATCCGCATACCGCCGGGAGGGGTGATCCCGGTCACGCCGGTGCCCGACATCGACGTCGAAGGCTGGAACGCGAGCATGGAGCGGGTCATGGCGTGGGATCCCGACCGCATCATCCCAACCCACTTCGGAGCGGTCGGGGATCCGGTCGAACACTTCGCGGAACTCCGCCACCAACTCGCGCGCTGGGCCCGCACCGTGCACGAGTCGCTGGGGAACGAGGACCCGGCGGACCCGGACACGTCCGCCGATCCCGCCCGGGCCCGGACCTTCGCGGCGTGGGTGGAGGAAGACCTGCGCGGGCGCATGCCGGCGGAGCCCGTGGACACCTACGTCAACGCGTTCGGCGCGGGCGACTCGTGGTGGGGGCTCGCCCGCTACTGGCGCAAGCGAGCCGCGGCCGCATGACGCTGAAGGCGCCCGCCGCGGGGTTCGCGAGCCTTCTCGTTCCGGGTCTCGGCCAGCTCGCGCAGCGCCGGGTCCGCGCCGCCGGCGTGTCGCTGGCCAACGCCGCCCTGCTGGTGTACGCGGTCACGCATTGGCTCGCGGATGGCGAGCCGCTCGACCTGATGTGCTTCATCGTCTGCGCGGCCGTCCACGTGTTCCAGGCGCTCGAAGCCGTGGAGTACGGGCAGCGGTAGCGGGCCTACCCCGGTCCCGTCAGCTGGCGGCGGGGCGCACCACGATGGTGATTTCCTCGTCCGCGAACAGGCCGCCGTCGTCGGCGCGGCCGCGGAGGATGTAGGTCCCCGGCTGAAGAAACGTCGCCGTCACCGTCCAGCGGCCGTCTTCCGGCAGGTCCGGAGGGCGCCAGAGCGGCGCCCACGGCGAGTTCGCGCCCGTGCGCGTGTCCTCCCACACCTTCACCTGCGGCGGATCGAACGTCACCTCCCCCTCGCCGCGATAGACGAACCACGACATGAAGAGGCCGTTGACCTTCTGCACCGTCACGCGCGACGGGGGCCTGAGCTGGCGGCTGCTGAAGCTGGGGAAGGCGTTCGCGATCGAGTCGACGCGCGCGGAGTCCTCCGCCGTCTCGGGCGGGTCCGGCGGCCCCTGGCGGAACGCCCGCAGCAGGCCGTCGTCCTCCACGGTGACGCTCACCGTCACCGGCTGGCCGACGATCGCCTCACGCGTGCGCTCCCCTTCGAGCGTGATCTTCGGCGGCTCGTTGGACCGCATCTCGGCGTTGCTCGAACCCGCGCCGAGCGCGCCGGTCTCCGACATGATCACCGTGTTGTCCACGATGTAGTCGGGCCGCAGCGTGGCATACGCCTTCTCGGTAACCCCGTGGCTCGTCAGCGTCCATACGAGTTCCCGGTCGCCCCAGTCGGCGGGCACGCGAACCTTGAACACGAAGCGGTTGCGGCGCGGGAGGAAGTGGGTCGGCTGCCCGCGGTCGGCGGGGCCCGGCGAGAACGTGTTGTCCTCGCCCACGGGAACGTCGATCTCCTCGACCCAGTTCCGGTTCATGTAGCCGAAGAGGAAGTTGAACGACCCGTCCTCGTTCTGCTCCCATCCCTCGTACGCCGGCGCCACGTTCTGGCCCCGGGCGTAGGTCTGGGCGGCGGAGTCGGCGGGGAGCGCGGACGCGGCGAGGATCAGCCCCAAGAGCGGCACGGCTAGCGCCCCGGGCCGCGCGACCCGGGGCATGGAAACCGGTTCGGCCACGGTTACCGTTCCCGGCGGTCGCCGGGGTCGCGGCTGTCCCCGGACCCCGATTCGCCCTCGCCGGAGGACGCGGCCTCGGTGGCGGCATCGGGCTGCCACCACTCGGCGTCGGCGAAGTAGCTCATGTCGCCGTTGGCCGGGATGACCATGCAGAGCGGGCAGCCGACGACGTGGTCGTTGGGGCCGAGCGCGAGCCGGTGTCGGCGCATCGCCATCTCCTCCACGAACTGCTCATCCGACATCTCCACGCGCATGCCGAGGTCGATGAACATGTTCGCGACCGAACGGTTCCCGGAGCCCTGCCAGTTGCGCGTGTCCGGGACGTTCCGGTTCGCCTCGGAGGTGTCCATGTAGCCGATGATGTGAAGGACCGTCCCCTTCGGGAGGAGCGGCTGGTGGTCCTGCGCGTAGGTGTAGCCGCGCACCCAGTTGTGGTCGTAGCCGACGCAGTTCAGCGTCTCGACGTTGAAACCCCAGATCGCCTCGAGGCACATGCGCATGCCGGGGGCGTGCAGGTGCGGCTCGAAGGTCACGATCTTGGTGTGCTGGTCCAGCACCTTGTAGGCGTGGAGTTCCTGCCCCGCCGCGCCGGGCCGGATGTCGATGTCGCTCCCGTTCCCGAGCCCGAGGATCGTCCGCCTGTACTTCGGCTCGTAGTCCTTCGGATGGAAGCGGAACCCGATCTCCAGGTGGGCGCGCGTGTCGCGACCGTTGGAATGGAGGTGGACGGAGTTCGACACCACGGAGGAACCGGCGCTGAGCAGGCGGCCTGCTTCCTCGTCGAAGAGGTCGGGTTCGCGGCCGACTTCGTGCACCGGCCAGCCCGTGTCCGCGGAGGCGCGCCGCGAGCCGGGCCCCGTCTCCTGACCCTCGAGGACGCGCGTGCTCCAGATCATGTGGTGGACGACGAAACGTCCGCCGACCGTGTGGCGCCCGCCGTGTTCCCCGTCACGCCGCTGCGGCACGTCGTTCACCTCGCGGATCTCGACGGACTTCACGTAGCGGTCCTCGGTGAGACCCGTGGGCACGCTCTCGATGTCCCCCCACCAGTCCGGCGCGTCGCCCTTCACGAGGACCTCGGGGAGCTTGACGATCAGGTCGGGCTCACCCGCGGCCCACACGACATCGTCGTCGAACTCGAGCGGCGGCGGGAGGTCCGCCGGGTCGCCCTCCGGCGTGCCGGCGCGCCGCCAGGCGTCGAGCGCCTCGATCTCCCACTCGTCGAGGGACATGTCGTCCTTGAAGTGCTGGATCCCGATGTCCTTCTCCATGTACCACGGCGGCATGGCACCGGCCCGGTCCCGGATCTGGGTCCGGCGGGCGATCATGCTCGCGTACGGCTGGACGTCTTCGTAGGTGACGAGCGGCATCGGCGCGACACCGTTATCGCGGTGGCAGCGGACGCACGCCCGCTGCAGGATCGGCGCGATGTCACGGCTGAAGGTGACGTCCGCGGGCGCATCGCCCGTCGAGGCTGCCGCAACATGGCGGGCCGTGGCCCCGGGCTCACCGTTCTGCCCCGCGAGTCCTGTCGCGGAGAGCAGCAGAAGGGCGAACGGAACGGAAGATCTTCCGGCGAAAGACAGGATCCGCGTATCGGGCGGCATCGCATGGCTCCTTGCGGGAGGATTCGCTCGAAAAAGGGTACGCAGCAAGCAAAGGCCGGGTCAATCTCCTCGGACTGCGGGTCGGCTCGAATCAGTTGCCGAGGTTCGTGAGCCGGAGGTTGCGCCAGCGGACCTTGATGCCGCCGCCGTCGTGGATCTGGAGCGCGATCGAGCCATCGGCGGCACCGATCTGCCCGTCCTCGAAGTCCACCATCTTCGTGCCGTTGAGCCAGGTGGCGACGCGGTCGCCCTCGGCCCGGATCCGCATCGTGTTCCAGTCGCCCATGCGGAGCGCGGCGTCCAGTTCCGGGTCCGGCTGCACGAGCCAGCCGCGCCCGTACGACTCGTAGATCCCGCCGGTGAACAGGCCCGGGGGCGCGACCTCGGCCTGCCAGCCGCTGACGGTCGTCCCCTCCACGCTCGAGCGCAGGAAGACGCCGCTGTTCCCGTCCGCCTCCTGCATGAACTCGACGGTGAGATCGAAGTCGCGGTACGTCGCCTCGGTCGCGAGGTAGCCGTACTCCTCGTCGGGGCCGCTCTCACACACGATTTCCCCGCCCTCTTCCCCCTCCTCCACGTACCACAGTTCGGTCCCGTGCACGCGCCAGCCGTCGAGGTCCTCCCCGTTGAAGAGGGAGACGGATTCGAGGGGCAGGATCCTGATGTTGCGGAACCAGACGTTGCGTCCGTGGTCCTGGAGGCCGATCGGGCCGGATTCCGCCCGCCCGTAGCGGGGATACGGGGCGAACTTGCTCGCCGCGACGAGCGCTTCCCACTCGGGCGACCCCAGTTCGTACTCGACCGTCTTCGTTCCGTTCAGCCAGTGCTCGACGAGGTTGTTCTGGATCCGGATCCGGCCCTCGTTCCATTCGCCGGGTCCGCGCAGCGTCTTCTCGCCCGAGGCGTGGAGATCGTAGTTGTCGCCGGTCAGGTGCGTGTGCATGTCCATCGTGCCCATCTCGATGTACGCCGTGTCGTCGAGCACCTGGTATTCGGGCGCGTTGTACCAGATCGCGGCGCCCTCCTCCTCGATCACGCGGTAGAGGACGCCGCTGTTGGCCACCTCCGACAGCATGAACTCGAACCTGAGATCGAAGTCCGCGAAGGATTCGGTCGTGACGATGTCTCCACCGATGGCCACGTCGGGATCCGTCGCCGTCGCGCCCACGACGAGCGCGCCGTCGATCACCGCCCATCCCGTGTCGGGGAAGGTCTCCTGGCCGTAGCCGCGCCAGCCCGCCGTCGTCTCGCCATCGAAGAGCAGCCGCCAGCCGGCCTCGCGCTCCGCGTCCGTGAGGGTGTTGGGCCTCGTCTGTGCCGCGTCCGTCTCCCCCGTGCCGGGCGAGGTCTCGGGTGCCTGGGCGCAGCCGAGGGTGAGCCCCGCCGCCGCCGCGATCAGGAGAGGTGCGTGGAGCTGGAGCGGGGTGCGGAGCGGAAGCGGGGCCCGGAGCGGGAGTCGTGTCGGGGCGGGCATCAGACGAGCCTCATGGCGTCGGGATCCCAGCGGACGATGCGGTCCTCGAAGTAGGAGAGGTTGCAGGCCAGCGCCGGGGCGGCCGCGCGCAGCCCGAAGGTTGCGTCCTCGCGCACGGGAGGGCCGCCGCGGATCGCCTCGAACCAGTTGAAGAAGTGGTCGACGTGCGCACCCCGATATCCGCGCTCGACCTCGTACCGGACCTCGGCCGGCGGGAGCATCCGGACGCGCGCCGGGAGCCCGTCTCCCGAAGCCGCCGCCTCCGCCATCTTCTCCTGCGAGAAGGCGTCCATCGGGTCGACGGCCACGTTCTTGCGCAGGATGACCTCGGTCCACGTCACATCCATCGCGCCCTCGCTCCCCACGAGGCGCAGGAAGGTGCTGCCCGAGGTCCCGTCCACGAAGTTCACCCGCAATGAGAGGTTGAACCCCGGGTGCGTTTCCGTCTCGGGGTAGTCGAAGACGCCCAGAAGCACATCGGGCACCTCGCGTCCGTCCTTCCAGTAGCGCAGTCCGCCGGCCGCCTGGATCCGGGTGGGTCCGCGCGAACTCACGACGAAGTGGAGGCTGGAGAAGAGGTGGACGAAGAGGTCGCCCGCGACGCCCGTCCCGTAGTCGCGGTAGTTGCGCCAGCGGAAGATCCGCAGGGGGTCGTACGGCCGGTCGGGCGCGGGCCCGAGAAAGCCCTTCCAGTCGACCGTCTCCTCCGAGGCATCGGCCGGGATGGGATACTGCCACGCGCCGATCGGGTCGTTGCGCGCCCAGAAGCCCTCGGCGTAGTTGAGTTCGCCGATCGCCCCCTCCTCGTAGAGTTCCTTCGCCTTCTCGTTGCCGAGCGAACTCATCCCCTGGCTGCCGACCTGGAAGACGGACCCGGACTCCTGCTCGGCGCGGATGAGGTCGTGTCCCTCCTCGATCCTGTGGACCATCGGCTTCTCGCAGTAGACGGCCTTCCCGGCGCGGAGCGCGTCGACGGAGATCGGTTGATGCCAGTGGTCGGGCGTCCCCACGATGACGGCGTCCACGTCGTCGAGGGCGAGGACTTCGCGGTAGTCGCGGGCCGTGAAGATCTCCCCGTGGCGCTCGCGAGCGGCCTCGAGCCGGCCGTCGAACACATCGCAGGCGGCGACGAGTTTCACGCCCGGGATGCGGAGGGCGGTCGCGACGTCCGCCATGCCCATCCCGCCCGCGCCGACGACGGCCAGCCCGATGTCGTCGGAAGGCGCCCCGCGTCGGGATTCGGGCTCCCGCGAGAGTGTGCGGCGGACGGCGGGACCGCTCCGCGGGCCGGATTCGGCTCCGGCCAGGAGCGATGGCACGCCCGCGGCCAGCACGGAGCCGGCGGCCACGGACTTGACGAAACTCCTGCGGTCGCGGTCGGTCGACGACCCGCGGTCGGGTTCTCTCTTTTCTTCGCTCATGTCGGGTGCACGCTCATGCAGTCGGTTCGAGGGCGAGGTCGCCCGGGGTCGGTCCGAAAACGTAAGGTTGTGCGGATCGGGTCAGCAAAGAGAGGAGACGAGCGTGAACACTCGCTGGGCGATCGCGGCGATCGTGATGCCCCTCGGTCTCGGGGCCACCGGCTTCGCGGCCATCGCACCGGAGGCCGGCGACCCCGTCCGGGTGGTCGTCGAAACGGAGATGGGCAACGTCGAACTGGAAGTCGACATCGACGCGGCTCCCATCACGGCGGCGAACTTCCTCCGCTACGTGGACGGCGGGTTCTACGACGGCGGTAGATTCTTCCGGACGGTGCATGCCGAAAACCAACCCAACGACTCGATCAGGATCGCGGTCGTGCAGGGAGGGCGGAACCCGGACCTGGAGGCCGAATCCTTCCCGCCCATCCCGCTGGAACGCACCTCCGAGACGGGGCTCCTGCACGTGGACGGGGCCATCTCGATGGGCCGTAGCGGCCCCGACACGGCCACGCAGAGCTTCTTCATCTGCATCGGCGACCAGCCGTCGCTCGATTTCGGCGGAATGCGAAACCCCGACGGCCAGGGCTTCGCCGCCTTCGGTCGCGTGGTGGCCGGCATGGATGTGGTCCTCGCCATCCATCGCGCGCCCTACGAGGCACAGCGACTGACCCCGCCCGTGCGCATCACGAGAGTGTACAGGAAAGGGTGAGCGCAGGGGACAGCCGGTGTTGCGCACCGTAGGTTCGCTCCAGGAGGATCGCAACCGTCCGGAAGGAGGATCGCCATGTCGCATGCCCGCCATCCCGGTTTCCGTCGGAAGACACGCGGAGTCGACGCAAGACGGGCCCGTTGGCTCCTCGCCGCCGCGACGGTCGTGACGGTCGCCGCACCGGCCTCGGCGCAGACCGAGCCGCCCGCGGAACCGTCGGCCGACTGGGAAGCGACGGCGATCGATTACAGCAACGTCCCGTATCCGCACCCGGTGTCGTACCTCGATGTCGAGGTCTACGGAAACGACTATCGGCTCGCGTACATGGATGTGACTCCAGCCGGGTCGCCGAACGGACGGACGGTCGTCCTTTTTCACGGGATGAACTTCTTCGCCGCAGGGTTCCGGCCCACGATCGAAGCGCTCAGGAACGAGGGGTTCCGCGTGATCGCGATCGACCGGCTGGGCTTCGGCCGATCCTCGAAACCCATCATCCACTACAACCTCCACATCCCCGCCCGGAACGCGAAGCGGCTGCTCGACGCGCTGGGGATCGAACGCGCCGCGATCGTTGGACATTCCATGGGCGGCATGGTGGCGACCCGGTTCGCATCGACCTATCCCGAGACGACGACGCACGTCGTCATGGTGAACCAGATCGGCCTCACGGATTCGCGGCCGGGACGGGCGTGGAGGGATCGCGCGGAGACGTACGAGTCCGTGCTCAACGGGACGACGTATCAATCGGTCCTGCGCGGACACATGCGGTACTACCCGAACGGCTGGCGCCCGGAGTACCTCGAGTGGGTGAAAGTCCAGTACGGCCTCACGCTGAGCGGCGACTGGCCGCGCATGGCGCGGGTGCGGGCGGCGCAGCGGCAGATCCTGTACGAAGATCCCGTGGTCTACGAGTGGCAGCATATCGCGACGAAGGCGCTCGTCATCGGCGGCGCGGAGGACCGCCTCGTGGCCGACTATCCGGCGCTCGCGCGCAACGTGGCCGGGGAGCTGCAGAACGCGGAACTCGTGATCTTCCCGGAGGTCGGACACTCGCCGCAGTTCGAGATTCCGGAGCCCTTCCACGCGGAGCTGGTCCGGTTCCTGCGCTCCGACCCGGACGAACCCGCGGATCAGGCGTGGCGGGACACGGACGTCGGCCGCACTCCGGGTTCGTAGCGCGAATCGGCGCGGCCCGGATAGGTTCCCCGGCCATGAAGAACTCCAGGCTGTCGCTCCTCGCCCTCTGGTGCGCTACGGCGTGCACGGGCGAGGCGCCGGAGCGGCCGGTCCCCGTCGCGGACGTGCAGGAATTGATGGTCTCCGTGCTCGAACCCGCCGCGGAGGCCTACTGGGACGGCGTGGGCGAGGTCCTCACCGAGGAGGGCGTGCACCAGTTTCGGCCTCTGACCGAGGAGGACTGGACCACGCTCCGCAACGCCGCCTTCGTCCTCGCGGAATCCGGCAACCTGATGATGATGGACGGCCGCGCGCGCGACCGCGGCGACTGGATGGCGCACTCGCGGACCATGGTCGAGACGGGCCGACTGGCGCTGGACGCGGTGGACCGCCGCAGCCCGGACGCCGTGTTCGACGCCGGCGCGGAGGTCTACTACGCCTGCCGCGACTGCCACGCCCGGTATGCGGTGGAAACGCTCAGACCGAGCGACCCCCACAGCCGCGACGGCAACTAGCCGCGACGGCTCATGGAACGATTCCTCGAGTGGCTCGGAGACACGCCCTGGAGCATCGCCCTGCTGGAATCCACGCTCGCGTGGCCGCTCATCGAGTCCTCCCACGTCCTCGCCGTGGCCCTCTTCTTCGGCACCGTGATGATGAACGACCTCCGGCTGCTGGGCTGGACGATGCGGCGCGTGCCCGTCTCCGAGGTCACCGGCCGGCTCCTTCCGTGGACCCGGATCGGATTCACGATCATGGTCATCACCGGGTTTCTCATCTTCTATTCGAACCCGGTCCGCTACTATCACAACATCTTCTTTCGACTGAAGGTGGTGCTCTTCGCGGTGGCGGGACTCAACGCCTTCCTCTTTCACCGGGGGATCCACCGCCGGGTCGTGGAGTGGGAACGCCTGCCCGTCCTGCCGGGTCGAGCGCGTGTGGCGGGTGCCGTTTCGCTCGCGGCGTGGGCGCTCATCATCGTCGCGGGCCGTCTCATCGCCTACAACTGGTTCGACTGTGACATCCCCGGCCAGCCGGACTGGGTGAACTGGGCGGCGGGCTGTCCCGTGGCGGGGGACTGATGGGAGGGCGTCAGTTCGCGCCGGAGGCGTGGCTCCCCTTCTTCGAGCGAATGGAGAACACGGCGCTCGGCACGGTGGTCCGCGAGTCGATCTGGGCCTTCCCCATCATCGAAGCGGTCCACCTGCTGGGGCTGGGGCTCCTGGGCGGCGCAGTGCTCCTCGCAGACCTGCGGCTCTGGGGGACCGGGCTCACGCGGCAGCCGATCGCGAGCGTCGTGCGCTACGCGCATCCGTGGCTGGTGGCCGGGGTGGCGCTGATGTTCCTGACCGGGGTCCCGCTGTTCCTCTCGGAAGCCGTGAAGTGCTACTACAACACGTCCTTCTGGGTGAAGATGATCTCGCTGCCGTTTGCGCTGACCTTCACCTTCGGAGCCCGAAAGTGGTTAGTCGCCGCGGCCCCGGAACGGGCGGACTGGCGCACGCGGCTCATCGCCTTCATTTCCCTCGGACTCTGGTTCACCGTGGCCGCGGCCGGGCGCTGGATCGGCTTCTCGGCCTGAGCGAGGCCTCAGCGCCTGTCCGGGGGCTCCACCCGCATGATGATGTCGCTGTAACGGCGGGGCGGGGCGGCCGGAACCCACGCGGCCCTGTCCCCGGCGGGGAGCGTGAACTCCTCGGCCACGGACATGTCGACGACCCATCCGAAATCGGCGAGCGCACCCAAGGTGATGGCGGAAACGAAGTTCAACTCCAGCTCGAGCGGCGGGCAGTTGCCTCGGGTCATGATCTCGCCGCACACCACGTTCCGCCAATGCGCGCCTGCGTCGCCATCTTCGGCGGGGTCGTTCGTCACCGGCACTTTCCCTCCGGAGTAGCCGCCCCCGCCGGCCGCATCGAACGCGGCAACGGCGTTCGGTCCCGGAAAATGGGTATCCACTCTCCTCGTGCTGCTCGGGAGGTTCACGACCTGCACGTCGCCCGCGTACCAGTACGTCCCGATGCCGAACACGTGGCCCAGTTCGTGCAGCATCACCTCGTAGTCGAAGTTGTCCGGGACGCGGCCGAACGTCGGAGCGTATGGACGCTCCGTGGGCCAGTAGACTCCGCCGGCGGGGTGGTAGGACCCCTCGCCCTCCGTTCGTCCCACGCGGGGGCCGATCGGTCCGCCGCAGGCGTAACCCGGGCAGTCTTCATCCCCGTCGAACACGCGGACCCGGAACACCGGTGGCTCGGTGTTGTCCTTCAAGGCGGCTTCGTAGAACCCGACCGCGTGGTCGAACAGCACTCTGGCGCACTGTGACCAATCGACCGGCTCCTCATACTCCAGCTCGACCCGAAACCCCGTGGAGGCGCGGTCGTAGACGGGGCGGCTCTCCAATTCCGGCGGGTAGCAGTCATCGACGGCCGTCAGCATCCGCCCTGTGCTCATCTCGAAGGCGGACGACAGCGCCCGGTAGTGCAGGTATCGTCTCCCTCGCCGAACCGCCGTGATCTCCAGCTCACCGTCGTTCTGCCTGACGTCGAGAATCGCCGGACCCGTGTCGTCTTCCTCCGGGGTCTCGTCTACGTGAAACTCGTAGGAGATATCGGCCCCCGCGCGCGAGGTGAACCAGTTGAGCGGCGTGGACACGCGCTCCCCGACGGCGTCCAGGGTGACGCCTTCAGGCCCTGTGATCGGAGCCGCGGCGGTGTCCAGCGCCGTCGGGAGGATCACCACGAGGCTGTCGGCCACGGTCCCCAGCCTCGCGACAGCCGTGAGAACCTGCGCCTCGGCGGGAGTTCCCAGGTCAAAGATCGTCCAGTGCTCGGAGCTTTCCCGCTGGAGCCAGATCTGCCTGAGGCTGTCACCGACGAGCGTGCGGTACGTCACCTCATCGGTGCCCGTCGAAAACCTGACGATCGGTTCCGCACCGGTAACACGGCTCCCGTCCTCCTGCCTGGCCGTGACGCGGATGACCGGGGATGTGAGGCCGGGTCGGATGATCAGGGTGTCCGTGCGCACCCATTCGTTCAAATCCAGCTCGATGTCGCTCAGGTAATCGTTGAGGATCTTGCGCGTCTCGATGACCACGTTTGCCGCGAGGGGCGGCGGCGGCGGTGGCGGGGGCGCTGCGGGAGGGGGGGATGGGACCATCGCACCGCCATCGCAGGCGGCGAGAAGTACGACGATCCAGGCGCTGGTACGGCGCAATTCCTTCACCCTGAGTCGAGCTTACCGGGTTGCGAGCCTGTTGTTGAGCAACCCTTCAGGTACGGAGCGGAGCCTGGGCGTTACTCGTGCTCCGCGAGGATGCTGTGGCTCGTGACCTCCACGATCTCGCCTTCCCAACCCGGAGGGGGCTGGCAGGGGTTCGCGTCGTAGGCCGGGTCGTTCGGCCTCGGCGCGCCGCCGGGAGGGGCGCCGGCGCCGGATGAGCCCATGAAGAACTTGCTGCCGTCGGTGAAGGTGACGTCGCGCCCGTTGGCCCGCTGAAGCGAGTGGTCCTTGGCCTGGTAGCCGTCCACGATGAGTTCGGTGCCGGGCGCAAGGCAGTCCCGCTGGAGGCCGCGGCGCAGGAGCGTGTTCGGCGTCCCGCCCTCGACCATCCAGACCTCGGAGCCCTCATCGGTCTCGACCTCGAGGTGAATCCACGTGTGCGGGTTCACCCACTCGAGCCGCACGACAGCGCCCCGGAGCCGGATGGGAGCGTTCCGGTCGAACTCGGCGCCGAAGGCGTGGTGCGCGATCAGAGGTGCCGCCGCGGCCAGCGCGACCCCGGCCGCCAGGAGGTATGGAGGAAGCTTCCGCATGGATTTCACCCAGGTCTCAACCAACTTTCCGACGCAACAACGACAGTCTCGCAACGTCACTTCGCAAGATAACAACCGCGTGCAGGTCTCCGCGACGGTTGGCCGGAGACCTGACGGCTACGGGCTGGACGGCGTGGCTGCGCGTTCCTGGGCGCGGGCTCCGCTGAGGACGTTGGAGAGGGCGTAGTTGCCCTCGTGGCAGGCGTACTCGTAGAGCTGTCCGTCGAGGCGCGTGAAGGGCACTTCCCCGCCCCAGCTCTCGACGAACGTGTCCGGGTCCTCGACGGTGAACTCGTAGTGGATCGTGTGCTCGTCCGCGCGTGTGAAGCGCTCCGTCACGGTCATCTTCTCCGAGCCGGGGCCGAAGAGGTAGACGTATGCCGCCATCTGATCCGGGTTCAGGTCCCTGGTCCGGACGACCAGCGTGTCGCCCGCCCAGCGGCCCCACGACTCGCCGAACCAGGGACGCACGTCGCCGGGGGTCGGCTTCGGCTCGCCCAGCCGGATGATGCGGACATCGTGCACCATCTCGGTCAGGATCATGACGTGACCGGGCGTCTGCACGATGGTGTAGTTGTTATTGTAGAAGTAGTTCGGCAGCATCGGCGGGCCGGCGTTGGAACCGAAGGAGAGGATGCAGCGCTCGCCGATGGGGCGGTTTTCCGGGTTGTCGAACTCCCCCGCCAGCCGGCCGTAAGCCTGCAGCCGGCGCCGCCGTCCCTCGGGAGTGAGGCCGGGAACGCGGCCGTCTTCCGGGCGCGTGATGAGCGAGCTTCGGGGCTCGCCGTTGAACACGGCGACGCGGTCGCCCGCGTCGATCCAGAAGTAGTTGTAGCCGCCCACGCCGCCCGCCGCCCCCGTGGACCCATCGCCTCCAACGGGGGGCGCTTCGCGGTCGGGGTCGCTGGGCGCGTTGCGGTCGTCGATGTACTCCCGGCGCCGGCCCTCGCGGACCGCGACTTCCTCCGCGGTGAGCACGAGGGCGTCGCCCTCCGGGCGCTGGAGCGGCGTCATCGTCCCGTTCGTCCACTCGCCCTGCAGATCCGGATCCCCGTCCGCGGTCCGCGGGACGACCCATCGGTCCCCGTCTTCCCCGGGGACGCCGCCGGTCCCGGCGCAGGCGGCGAAAGAAGCGACTCCGAGTCCGGCTCCGAGCAGGATAGCGGCGGAGAGTCCTCGCGGGCGCCGCCCACGACTCGCGAATCTCATCGGTGCGTACCGGCCCCGGCTACCGGATCGGGTTCTTCCGGAGGTGCCCGTACATCAGCTCCTCCACGAAGGGGACGCACTTGAATTGCCCCAGCCGCGCGTCGGGATCGACGTTTCGGTAGAGCGGCAGGCGGATCGTCCACGGCTCCGAGAACGTCTCCGGGTCCTCCATCGTGGCCTCGTACATGAGATGGTCGGGCCCGAGCATCGTCCACCGCTCCGTGACCACGAGCCGGTAGCTGTGATGGTTCCCCGCGCGGTCGAACCAGGTCTGTCCGTTGAACCCGTTCACGGTGACGACGAAGGTGTCCTCCTCCCAGCGTCCCACCGACTGGCCCATCCAGGAATCCACCTGCGGGGGACCGGGATCCTCGAGATAGATGTCGCGCACCGCGCCGGCGTACTCGTAGGCGATGAAGAACTTCGACTCGCTCTGGAAAATCTGGAACGGGAGATGCATGTAGTTCGCGCGCGGGACGCCGGGAAGGTAGCAGCGGATCTCCGGGTCGCGCTCGAGCCAGCGCTCGCGGTTCTCGTCGCGCCGTTCCAGCGCTTCCGGGAGGTAGGGGATGCTCCCGCCCACCACGATTCCCTGGCCCGACGGCACGGACCCCACGGCGCCGAGCGCGACAACCTCATTGGCGGGGACGGGCACGACGGGGCCTTCCTGCATGGCGAGCGCGGGACGCGCCATGTGCGGTTCGACGTCCCAGTACGCATTTCCGAGCGCGGCCCAGATGCCGTTGAAGTCGGGATGTCCCGAGGCCGTTCGCGGGATGCCGTCGTCCGGCGCGCAGGCGGCAAACGTCCCCAGCCCCAGGGCCAGAAGGGCGCTCACGACACGGCTCGCGCGACGGGGGTTTCGCTCGGCGCGACGAAGCGCGCGTCTCCTCGGGAAGTTCGCCATCGGCATCGACCTCCGGGTTGATCGTTCCGCCTGCGTCGGGTCGAAACTGCGACCCGGCCCATTCTCTGGCCAGATCGACAGTTCGGAGGCACATTTGAAACAGTGGGGCGACGCAGGGCGGGGTACGGGTTGCGCAACACTGAACGGCCGGAGGAGACATGAATAAGCTGCGCGTAACCGGACTGGCACACCTCACCGCACTGGGGGTCGCGTTCCTCGGCATCGCCGCCTGCGGGGCGGACGACGAGATGATGGACTCGGCCGAGGTCACGGATCCGGCGGCGGCGGGTCTCCCCAACCCCACGCCCAACGTTATCAAGGATTGGGCGCCGCTCCCGGATGGCCGCGCGTGGGGCTCCACGGCCGGCATCGACATCGACCCGATCGACGGGCATATCTGGGCCTACGACCGCTGTGGCGGGATCGCGCTCGCCGGCGGGTGCGCGGAGAACCTCGTCGACCCCGTCTTCAAGTTCCACCGCGAGACGGGCGAGATCCTGGCGAGCTTCGGGGCCGGCCTCTTCGTTCTGCCGCACGGGATCCACGTGGACGATGACGGGAACGTCTGGATCACGGACTCCCAGGGGACGGAAGACAAGGGGCATATCGTCGTGAAGTTCTCGCCGGAGGGCGAGGTGCTCATGATGCTCGGGGAGATGGGCGTCCGGAACAGCGAGCCCGGCACCTTCTTCAACGAGCCGTGCGACGTGATCACGGCTCCGGATGGGTCGATCTTCGTCTCCGACGGTCACAGCGGGCAGAACGCGAACCCGCCGGAGGGCTCCACCGGCCGCATCATCAAGTTCTCGCCCGAAGGCGAATACCTCTTGGAGTGGGGCGTGATCGGCGACGGACCGGGCCAGTTCCGGACCCCGCACGCGCTCGAGATGGACTCGCGGGGTCGCCTCTTCGTCGCGGACCGCGGGAACCACCGCATCCAGATCTTCGACCAGGAGGGGAACCTGCTCGACACCCACTACCAGTTCGGCCGGGTGAGCGGACTCTTCATCGACGACGCGGACAACGTGTACGCGATCGACTCGGAGTCGAACCCGAACCAGCACGCCGACTGGCTGACCGGCGTCCGGATCGGCCACGCGTCGGAGGACCGGGTCACGGCCTTCATCCCGCCGCACGAGTCGGACGATCCGCAGGGCGAGGCCGGCGAAGGTGTCGCGGTCGATGCGGACGGGAACGTTTATGCTGCGGAGGGACCGAACTCGCGGGCCGCCGCCGAGGGCGGAGTCACGAAGTACACGCGTGGTAATTAATGCGCCATCTGGTGCGCAACTGATCAGGCTGCTTGCAGGAGAGAAGAGACGATGACGCTGAGAAGATTCGCTTCGGGGATGGCGGTGGGTGCGCTGGCGCTGGTCCTCACGGGGGCGGCCGCCGTCGCCCAGGAACTCAACGAGGTGTGTCCGGACTCGCCGGACATGACGGGCGCCCTGTGGGGACTCGTCTCGGACCCGGACACGCAGATGGGGCTGCCGAGCGCCACCGTCGTCGCCAGTTGGGAGAAGGACGGCGAGGAAGGGCAGATGGAGGGGCAGACCGCGCTGGACGGCGGGTACACGCTGTGCTACGTGCCGCTCGGCGTCGAGATCGCGGTCCAGCCGCTCTTCATGGGCACGGACGGGGCCGCCACAACGGCCAATCTCACGGAGGAGATCACTCGCCTGGACCTGGTGTTCTCTCTCGCCGGCGTGGGTGGCGGCGGCGGCGACGATGACCGCATCTGGGCCTGCTTCGGCGCCGACGACAACCAGATCAACATGCAGAACTCGCGTCTCGTCCGCTGCGAGACGAGCTGGCAGGAGCTCGAGCGCTGTCCCAAGGAAGAGGAACACGGCCAGGTTCAGGCGACGATCACCGGCGCCGGCGCCGGGACCTTCCGCGAAGCGCTCGAGAAGGTCATCGTCGAGACGCGTCGCCTGGGGGCGAACGCGTTGATCAACTGGCGGTGGAACCGGAACTCGCTGACCGCCGAGGCGGTCACGATCACGGTCGATCCCTCCACCTGTACCTGACTCCCCCCCGGCGGGGACGGGCTCCCGGACGTGGAGCCCGTCCCGCCGGCGGTCGCACCCCGTCCGCTAGGGGCGCCGCACGCGGATCGGGAAAGGCGGGCGCTCGGGTGTCGCCACGGGTGACGCCTCGAGCTGCTCCAGCACGACCTCGATCGCCTTCTCCAGCTGCGGGTCGACGCCCGCAATCACGTCGGCCGGCCACTGTTCCACTTCGATGTCCGGGGGCACGCCCACGTTCTCGACGATGAATCCGTCCTCCGTCCATATGGCGAGGTTCGGCGCCGTGATCGACCCGCCGTCCATCAGAATCGGGAAGCCCAGGACGCCGACGAGCCCGCCCCAGGTGCGGCGGCCGATGAGCGTCCCCATCTCGAGCTTGCGGAACATCCAGGGCAGCATGTCGCCGCCGGAACCGGCGGTCTCGTCGATGAGCATCACCTTCGGGCCCGGGATCGCGCCCTGCGGCGTCACGAGGTCGGCTCCGTAGCGCATCGCCCAGTGCGACATGTAGGGCCGCCGGAGGATGTTGATGTAGTAGTCCGCGATCTGGCCGCCCCCGTTGTGCCGCTCGTCGATGATCACGGCCTCGCGGTTCGTCTGCGGGAAGAAGTAGCGCTTGAAGTACTCGTGTCCCGCGCCGGCCGTGTTGGGCACGTACACGTAGGCGACCCGCCCGTCCGTGGCCTCGTCCACCCGCGCGAGGTTGCCCTCCACCCAGTCCCGGTTCCGCAGCGCGCCTTCGTTCGCCACCGGCACGACGTCGACCGTGCGGGACCCCGCTCCATCCGGCGACGAACCGACGGTGATCGAGACGATCCGGCCGGCCGTGTTCTCGAACCGGCTGTAGAGGTTCTCCGGAGCCGAGAGCGCGACCCCTTCGACCGCCAGCAGGTATTCGCCCGCTTCGACCTCGACGCCCGGCTCCGTGAGCGGGGACCGGAGTCCCGGATTCCAGTTGAGACCGCCGTACACCTTCTCGAACCGGTACCGCCCCTGGTCGACGACGAAGTCCGCGCCCAGCAGCCCGCCCGGCACGTTGTCCGTCTCGTGCAGGAAGTCGCCGCCCCCGCCCCTGTGGTGCCCCACCGCGATCTCGGAATGGAGCCACGTCATGAGCCGGTTCAGGTCGGCCCGCGAGGTGAGGTGGGGGAGGAACACCGCATACTTTTCCTTCATGGCGGGCCAGTCCGCGCCGTGCATGTTCGGGTCGTAGAAGTAGTCGCGGTTGATCCGCCAGGCCTCATCGTAGATCTGACGCCACTCCGCTCGCGGATCGATTCTCACCTCCACGTCGGCGACGCCGAGCCGGTCCGCGCCGGACCCGATGTCCGTCCCGCCCGCGTTGCCGATGAACCAGCTGCCCGACGTCGCGTACAGCACGCTCCCGCGGTCGGCCGACAGGTCGTAGAAGCGCGTGCCGTCCACGACGGTCGCCTCTTCGCGGTCGGCGAGGGAGAAGCGTCGAAGGCCGGGGCCCGAGCCGGGGCTTCCGAACCCGCTCGCCGTCGCGCTCCGGATGTAGAAGAGCTGGCCCGGGTCGCCGGGCTGCAGGTTCGCGTAGCCGGCTTCGGGAAGCGGCAGGGCGAGGATGCGCTGGTCGAGTCCGTCGAAGTCGATGCGGACCGTCACCTCGTCCGCATCGTCCCCGCCCTCCGTCTCCGGTTCCGTCTCGTCCCCCGCCTCCTCGTCGCTCTCCCTCGCGAGCGGGGACGGCGTGCCCTTCTCGAGGACCGCGAGATAGATCGCGTTCGTCATCTCGAAGTCGTTGTTCGACTGGGCGAACCACTGGACGACGGGGCCGGCGTCGGTGGACGACGTGAGATAGAGGTACTTGCCCCCGGCGTCGAAGACGGCTTCGGAGATGTCGCTGAGTCCATCCGTGACGGCCCTCGTCTCCCCCGTCTCGAGCAGGTGGACGTAGGCGGTGCGGATGTTGGTCTCGTTGTTGCGCGTGTAGACGAGCCAGCGGGAGTCCGGCGACCAGGCGTGCGAGGGCGGGGGCAGCGGCCCGTACATCACGTCGGCACCCACTCGGTGGGTGTCCCCGGAATCAAGGTCGATCCAGTACACGGCCCGCGAATTATCCGTGTAGCTGATCTTCGTGCCGTCGGGCGACCACACCGGATCCACATAGAACCCGGCACCATCCAGATCGTAGCTGCGGGCCTCTCCCGCGCCCGACTGGGGAGCCACGTACAGCCGGTATTCGCCCGACGCGTCGGAGAACCAGGCGATCGATTCTCCGTCCGGCGACCAGGCGGGGCTCCGCTCGTGGGCGCCGGTCGATTGCGTGAGGTTGCGGTCGTCCCCCTTGTCGCGCGGCACCGTGACGATCTCGCCCCGGAACTCGAAGGCGGCCCGGGCGCCGGAGGGCGAGAGGCTCGCGCCGCGGACGAAGTTCTCACCGCCGGCGTACCGGGGGCGCACCTCCTGGAGATCCGTCGCGATCCGCACCCGCACCGGGTCGCTTGCGCCCGAGCCGGGATCGAGCAGGTGCAACCGCCCCGCCTGCTCGTAGGCGATCCGGCCAGCGCCGGCGGACGCGCTCAGGACGGGAAAGTCTTCGTGAGCGGTGACCCTCGAGACGTCCCCGGTCCCCGCGCCGTACGAGTAGATGTTGAATTCCCCGTCGCGGTCCGAACGGAAGTAGACGCGATCTCCGATCCACATCGGGTCCGTGTCGTTCGAGCGGCCCTCGGGCTGCGGAATCTGGACAACGGAATGGTCCGCCACGTCGTAGACCCAGATCCGCGTCGTCGTCCCGCCCCGGTAGTTCTTCCACTGGGTGAAGGCTTCGTACAGCGGCGTGTAGGCGATCTTCGCGCCGTCCGGCGAATACGCCGCCTTGAACGCGTGCGGAACGGGCAGCTGTTGGGGATGCCCGCCGCCCGTCGCGACCGTGAACAACTGCTGGTGGCGGCCCGTGTAGGCGTTGCGTCCGGACGAAAAGAGGACCGCCGATCCGTCGGGCGTGAAGCTCTGGACGAGATCGGGTCCCGGGTGCCAGGTGAGCCGTTCGGGCACGCCGCCCGCCGCGGGTACGAGAAAGACGTCGGTGTTCCCGTCGTATTCTCCGGAGAACGCGATCCACTCCCCGTCCGGCGAGAAGCGCGGGTTGAACTCGACGCCGAGGTGGGACGTGAGTCGCCGCGGCGCACTCCCGTCGATCCCGGCAACCCACAGATCGCCTGCATAAGCGAAGGCGATCCGGTCCGCGCTCACGGCGGGCTGCGCGAGCATGAGCGTGCCGGTCGCGTCCTGTGCCCAGGAGGGACGGAACGAGGCCGCGAGGAGCATGGCCGTGAGGAGGAGGAGCGAGCGTGCCTTCAGTTTTGCCTTCATCGGATCCTTCTCAATCTGGGGTGGTCCCGGGTCGAGCCGTTGACGCCGCCTGATTGTACGTCCGGAGGCGTCGAAACCGGTATCTGTGGCCGACCGTATCGATCCGGTATCGACCCCGTATTTACGGTGTCGTGCGGTTGCCCGCTGGAGTCCGGCCTCCTTACCGTCTCTTGCGCGCTCCCTGGAACCCGCCCCCGGAGTTACCCAAATGAACACGCGTTTCGGTCGCCGTCCCCGCCACTCGTCCCGTTCCGCGCTCTGCGCCGGACTTCTCGCCCTTCTCGCGACCGCGGAGATCGCGGCGCAGAGCGCGGAACTCGAAGTCGGTCGGACGCTGCCGGGCACGCTCGCCGCGGGCGACACGGCGCGCTATACGATCGACGCGGACGAGAACGACTTCATCCTCGGCGAGGTGAACCAGATTTCCGTCGACGTGACCGCGCGTGTCCTCGACCCGGAGGGGACGCAGGTCGGCCGCTTCGGCGGGCTGGGGCGGGGCGTCCAGCGCTTCGGCGGACGGCCGGACGGCGCCGGCGTCCACACGCTGGAACTGTTCGTCGCCGGAGACGACGCCGAGGCCGGCGGCCGCTACGAGGTCACGCTGCTGCGGCGCGAACCCGTCGCGACGGATCCAGAGGAACTCGCCGACCAGATCATGTCGCGCTTCGACGGTCCGCACTCCCCCGGAGGCGCGGTCCGCGCCTGGCGCGACGGCCGCACCCTGTTCTCGAAGACCTACGGGATGGCGAACCTCGCCTACGGTCTCCCCTTCGAGGAGGACACGCGCACGAACATCGGCTCGACCTCGAAGCAGTTCACCGCCTTCGCGGTCATGCTGCAGGCGGAGCGCGGACTCCTCTCCCTCGAAGACGACATCCGCAAGCACATTCCCGAACTGCCGGAGTTCGAGCACACGATTCAGGTGAAACACCTCGTCACGCACACGTCGGGACTGCGCGAATTCCTGAACCTGCTGCGGATGACGGGCCGCCGCCTCGACCACGGCGACTGGATCGACCGCTCGGAACTCGTCGACATCGTGCAGCGGCAGCCGGCGCTCCAGAACGAGCCCGGCGGCGAGTGGAACTACAACAACACGGCGTTCGGCCTCGCGGCGGTGATCGTGGAGCGGACCTCCGGGCAGGATTTCCCCGTCTTCATGCAGGAGCACGTGTTCGGGCCGCTGGGGATGACCGGGACCATGGTGCGGCCCTCCACCCGGCACATCGTCCCGAACATGTCCGAGGGCTACACCCCGGGCCCCGACGGATACCGCCAGATCGGCGACCTCGGCGGCGCGGTCGGCGCGGGGGCGATCTACAGCACGATCGGCGACCTCCAGACGTGGGCCGAGAACTACGCGAACCCGCGCGTCGGCACGCGCGAAAGCATCGACGAGATGATGACGTCGTTCGTGCTCAACGACGGAGAAGAGACCGGGTATGGGTACGGGCTCTCCGTTGACGAGCAGCGCGGGCTGAAGCGGGTGAGCCACGGGGGCGCGGACGTCGCGCACCGCTCGATGTTCGTCTACTTCCCCGAGATCAACGCGGGCCTCACGACCCAGAGCAACCACGCGCAGTTCAACAGCGGCGTCGCCTACGAACTCGCCGCGGCGTTCTTCGGGGACGCGATGGAGGAGGAGGAAGACGCCGCCGACGAAGCCGGGGACTTCGATCCGGAAGATTTCGACCCCGAGGCCTTCGACGAGTTCGCGGGCCGCTACGCGCTCGACGCGGCGCCGAACTTCATCCTCACGTTCACGCGCGAGGACGACACCTTCTACACGCAGGCCACGGGACAGCAGCGGCTCGAGATCGTCGCCACCTCCGACTCGACCTTCCGCCTGCTCGCCGTCGAGGCTTCCGTCACCTTCCTGCGGGATCCGGAGGGTGACGTCGAGGGGCTCACGCTGCACCAGAACGGGGACAACCACGCCACCCGCCTCGAGGACGGCGAGGCCACGGCCTGGGAGCCGACGGCGGAGGATCTCGCCGACTTCGCCGGTCGATTCTTCAGCGAGGAGCTGGAGACGTTCTACGCCTTCACCGTGGAGGACGGATCTCTCGCGCTGCACCAGCGCAGGCTCGACCGTGCGGAACTCGAACCCGGCGAGGAAGATCAGTTCTCGGGGGGCGGCCTGTCGTTCGCCTTCGAGCGGGACCGGAACGGACAGGTGATCGGCTTCTACCTCTCCAACGTCCGCACGCGCGACGTCCGCTTCGGCCGAGTGCCCTGAGATTCGCCCGCCGCTCCCGGCCGCCTGTTGAGGCTCGAATCGCGGCTGACAGAATCGGGGGCGCGGCTTAGCTTGTTACCTGGGAGGCCGGCAGGTTCAACCGAAGGGCGGGAGGCGCTCGCGATGACGGGATTCGGAGTTCGTTTCGGTCGGAATGCTAGCAGGGGAACCTTTCTTCTTGCGGCGATCATCGCGTTCGGGGCTCTCCCCGGCGCGGCCTGGGCCCAGGTCCGGATCGCCGGGTCGGTGACGGACGAGGCGACGGGCGCGCCGCTCGCCGCGGTGCGGGTCGACTTGCTGGGCGACCAGAGCATGGTCGTGGCGGAAGCGATCACGGGACCGGGCGGGGAGTACGTGATCACCGGCGTTCCCGCGGGAACGTATTCGGTGCGCTTCACGTCCCCTGGCTGGGAGACCGTCGTCACGGATGCGCGGTCCGTGCCGGACGGCGCGACGACCTTCATGTCGTCGACCATGACGGCCCGCGCGTACGACCTCAACCCGCTTACGGTGACGACCTCCCGCACGTACGAGAAGGCGCTGGAGGCCCCGGCGGCGGTGGAGGTCGTTTCGACCCGCCAGTTCGAGGAACGCCAGGTCACGTCTCCCGTGGAACACGTGGAGCACCAGCCCGGCGTGACCGTGGGCCGCACCGGGATCCGCGGCCGCACCGCGGTGCTGCGCGGCTTCAACAACATCTTCTCGGGCCGCACGCTGTTCATGACGGACAACCGGATCGCGCGCGTGCCGTCGCTCCGGGTGAACATCTTCTACCTGAACCCGACGTCGGAACTCGACATGGAGCGCGTCGAGACCGTGCTGGGCCCGGGATCGGCCCTCTACGGCCCGAACGCGGCGGGCGGCGTCGTCCACTACATGACGAAGTCGCCGATCCGCTCGCCCGGGGCGACGTTCTCGGTCGGTGGCGGCCTCCGGCAGCAGGGGGACGATGGCGGGATCGGCAGCGGTCCCATTCAGGGCGGAGACGCGGGGCTGTTCCAGTTCGACGGGCGCATCGCGGTCGCCCCGAGCGACAAGTTCGGGTTCAAGATTTCCGGGCAGTATTTCGACGCGACCGAGTACGCCTTCACCGATCTCGTCGAGGCGCAGGTGGCGGGCGCCGGGCAGGCCTGCATCGGGGCCGGGTTCGACCCTACCTCCCCGGCCTGCGGGCCGTTCACGTCGGGGCTCGACCTGACGAATCCGACGGACCAGGGCGTGCTGGCCCAGTCCGCCCGCAACGCGGCGATGGGGCGCGACGACGGGCACCGGAACTGGGGCGTGGACGCGCGCATGGACTTCGAGCCGTCGCCGGGGACGTCGCTCGTACTGGCTGCCGGACGGAATGTGGCCGCCCAGGCGACGGAACTCACCGGGCTGGGCGCGTCCAACGTCACCAACTGGGGCGTCACCTACGGGCAGGCCCGTCTCCGGCACAGGGACCTGTTTGCGCAGCTCTTCTACAACTACAACACGAACGACGAGACCTTCCTCCTCCGCTCGGGACGGCCGCTCTCCGACAATTCTTCCCTGCTGGTGGGGCAGTTGCAGTACCAGTCGCGGATCGGATCGGCGCACCGCCTCATCTACGGGGTCGACTACCTCGGGACGAACCCGGACAGCAAGGGGACGATCAACGGGCAGTTCGAGGATGACGACGAGACGACCGAGGTCGGCGGCTACGTCCAATGGGAGTGGGCGCTGAGCCCGAAGTTCGACTTCACCGGCGCCTTCAGGTACGACTACAACAGCAACCTCGCGGATCCCGTCTTCTCGCCGCGCGCCGCGCTCGTCTTCAAGCCGGACGCCTCGAACTCGTTCCGCGTCACCTTCAACCGGGCGTTCTCGACGCCCACGTCCACGAACCAGTTCCTTGACATCTCGGGCGGAACGGTCCCCATCCCGGGCACGCCGTTCTTCTACGACCTGCGCGCCACGGGTTCCGGCGGCAACGGTTACACGTACATGCGGGAGGGCGGGATCCCCATGCACATGTCGCCCTTCAACGTGCTGCGGGGCGGAAGTCCTCGTGAGTTCCTGCCGACGACCACGGCGCAGTTGTGGGCCACGGCCGTGGATCTGATCGGCGCCCTCCTCCCTCAGGCTGCCCCGCTGGTGCCCCTGATCCCCGTCCCGTCGGCGGACCAGGTGGGCGTGCTGGCGCTGCTGCTCGATACGGAGGTGGCGGGAGGCGGCGCGCCGCCTCCGGGCTGCGTGGCCCCCCCGTTCTGCGAGGCCGTAGACCTCGCGAACCTCCAGGACATCGAGGCGCTGGGGCCGACGGTCAGCAACACGTTCGAGTTCGGGTACAAGGGAGTGTTCGGGGACAACGTGTCCATCGGGGCCAACGCCTGGTTCACCCGCTACGACAGCTACATTGCGCCCCTCCGGCTGCTCTCGCCGCACGTCTTCCTCAACGGCCCGCAGCTGGGGAACTATCTGTCGGGCGTGTTCCGACAGCTCGTCGGCGTGGCGTTCGCGACGGAGGCGGAGGCGCTGGGGACGGCGGCCTTCATAGCGGATCAGGCGGCGCAGATTCCGTTGGGGACGGTGACTCCGACGAGCGCCGGCGGCACGGCCTCGGCGCTGGTGGCCGGATACCAGGATGCCGGTGGGTTCGACGTGATGGGGGGCGAGTTGGGCGCCGGTTTCCTCCTGAGCGACCGTCTGGAGATGGCGACTTCCCTCTCGTTCATCAACCGGAACACCTTCGAGACCGCAGGCGAACTTCTGAGCGAGGTGTCGCTGAACTCGCCGACGGTCCGCGGGACCGCGTCGCTCACGTACCGGAACGACGATTCGGGGGTCAACGGGGGCCTGCGCTTCCGGGCGCAGAACGGCTTCCCGTTCAATTCGGGACCCTGGGTGGGCGACCTCGAGGCCATAACCACGCTGGACGCGAACTTCGGCTTCCGCATCCCGGGGTACGAGGATCTCTGGTTCCAGGTGGACGTGTCCAACGTCTTCGACAAGGCGTACCAGAGCATGCTGGGGGCGCCGGCGATCGGCCGCGTGGTGCTCGCTAGGATGCGCTGGGACTTCAACCCGTTCTAGCAGCCCGCGCCTCTCTGGCAGGAGGCCGCGGTTCGGTTGCGAAGGAAGGGGGTGCGGGGGCTTGGTCCTCCGCACCCCCTTCGACCATCGAAGCCGGATGCCGGGGGTGGGGCTCGAACCCACACGGGGATGGACCCCTTCGGATTTTAAGTCCGATGCGTCTGCCAATTCCGCCACCCCGGCGCGTTGGGTGGGGCCCGGAAGCTAACGCCTCGGCGACGCGCGGGGCAGCCGCGCCGGGGCCGGCATCGCTCGTCCGCCGGGTCGCCTCGCCTTGCGAACCACGCGGCGGCGGGCCCAGCATGGGTCAGGGATTTCGCCGGGAGGCCGCCATGAACCGATGCCCGAAACGACGCTTCCTGCCAGGCTTCGCCGCGCTGCCGCTGCTGCTGTTGACCGCCGGCGCCGGGTTCGCCCAGGCACACCCCAACCCCGCCACGCCCGACTCGCTGCGGCAGATCCAGACGATGGAGCCGCGCATCGGGCCGCCGGGCACCGAGGTCAGCCTCTACACCGAGAACATCCCGCTCCAGGCGAGGGTCGTCGTCGGTCTGGGAGCCATCGGCACGGGCTTCGAGGAACTCGGGACCGGCGACCAGGGCGAGTTCGGCGAGATCGGAGCCACCGTGCACGTGCCGGAGACGGCGACGTGGGACCGCGCGGTCGTCTTCATCATCTTCAACGGGAACTTCGCGCCCACCGGGCTCTCCGACCCGTTCCACGTGACGGATGCGGACGGCCGGATCCAGCGCACCGGCACGATCGCCGGACAGGAGAACGGGTGCGTGACGTTCCAGGATCGGGACGGGTACTTCTACACGCTGGCCGGCGACCTGGGAGACGCCGGGACCGGGGATCACCTCATCGTGGAGGGGTCCGCGTCCCGTTCCGTCGCCTGCCCGAACGCGGACACGATCGAGGTCGACCGCATGGAGGAAACGGAACCGGTCGAGCGCCCCCGCCCGGAGCCGTTCGGCTGAAGCCTCGGTAGCCTGCTCGCCGATGGGCGCCTCAGCGCCTGGACGAGCCGGTGACCTCGACGAGGAAGATGACGAGCAGCGTGATCAGGACGGGGATGGCGAGGAGCCATTCCTGCAGTTCGGGCATTGTGTCTTCTCCTTTATCGTTTGCCGGTGCTGCCGAGCCCGCCGGCGCGATCCGTCGAGATCGCGACCGGCCCCTCCTCCCAGCGCGCGACCTCGTACTTGTGGAGGACGACCTGGGCGATCCGTTCGCCGTGTTCGATCCGAATGGGGTGCGGCGCCGAGTTCAGGACGAGGACGAACCACTCGTCCGGATAATCCGCGTCCACGGTGCCGGGCGCGTTGGGCACCGTGAGCCCGCGCTTCCAGGCGAGCGACGACCGCATGCGGATCTGCGCCTCATAGCCATCGGGCAGGCGGGCGCGGAAGCCCGTCGGCACGAGCGCGCGGTCGCCGGGTTCGAGCATGATCCATAGCCGCCCTCCCTCGCCGTGGGTTGCGTCCACCGGGGTGGTCTCGTCGCTCGTGCTTCGGTGGACTCGGACGGGACCGCACGTGAGGTGCGCACGGATGTCGTAGCCGGCCGACTGTTCCGTGGCGCGTGTCGGGACCCGGACACCGTCCGCCAGCTTCTCGAAAATGACACGGGCGCCGTTGGCGTCGGACAAGAACCCTCGCTCCCGTCTTCAGGAAAGGTCTATCGGAACCGGTACGCCCATTCTGCGGCGGCGGACATGAATCTGTCGAGGTGCTTCCCGGTCGGACCGTCCGCCAACTCGAGATCCTCGTCGAACACCGCGCCCGCCCCCGACAGCAGGATCCGCGGCTGCGGCATGACGTGGGCGTTGAGGCCGCAGAGCGACTCGCGCAGTGAGCGCTGGGCCAGCGCCGTCCCAAGGCGGCCGGGCGTCGCCCCCATGATCGCGACGGGCTTCCCGTCCCACGCCTGCGGCCTGGGCGGTCGCGACCCCCAGTCCACGGCGTTCTTGAGCACGGCCGGCAGGCCTCCGTTGTACTCCGGCGTCACGAGCAGGACGAGGTCCGCCGCGTGCACGACGGCCTTGAATTCCGCGACCACGTCGGGATCGCCGGCGGCCTCCACGTCTCCGTCGTAGAACGGCAGCCGGGACGGATCGAACTCCCGGGTCTCGACGCCGTCCGGCGCCCGCGCGATGGCGGCCCGCAGGAGCGCCCGGTTGAACGACCGTCGTCGGCAGCTGCCCGCGATGGCGAGCACGGAGAGCGGCGCCGGATCCGATGCCGCCGCCGAATCTGTTCGGTGTGTCATGGGCCGGAGAGTGCGCCACGCAGGGACCGCGCGCAAATTGCGACGTTCCCCGCGCGCAGCGACGTTTCCCGGGAACGTCACACTTCGAGGAGGCGTCCGATGAAACAGTCTTCGTTCGTGAACCGCGCGATGCTCGTGGCCACCCCGTACACTCTCTCGCTCGCACTCCTGGTCGCTACCGCAAGCGCGACGGCCGCACAGCAGGACTCGAACGGAGACGGGGAACCGGAGAACGAGAACCTCCCGCTTCCCGTCGACCGGACCGTGCCGATCGACATGACGGTGGGGAGCTGGATCTCGCTCGACGTGAGCCCGGACGGCGAGACCATCGTCTTCGACTACCTCGGCGATCTCTTCACGATCCCGATCGGCGGCGGGGACGCGACGCAACTCACAGCGGGCATGGCCTTCGACGCCCAGCCCCGCTTCTCTCCCGATGGCGAGCGGATCGTCTACACGTCCGACCATGACGGTGGGCAGAACATCTGGGTCCGCTCCCTCGACGGCTCCGACACGACGCAGATCTCGAAGGGTGCGGCCAACCGCGCCGAGTCTCCCGAGTGGCTGCCGGACGGGGACTACATCGTCGCGTCGATGGGCGGCTTTCGCGGGGGCGGGCTCCCGAAGCTCAAGCTGTTCCACGTGGACGGCGGGAGCGGCATCCAGCTCGTCTCGGAACCGGACAACCTGAAGATGCTCGGGGCCGCGGTTTCCTCCGACGGCCGCTACATCTGGTACGCGCGGCGGACCGGCGACTGGACCTACAACGCGCAGTTCCCGCAGTACCAGCTCGAGGCGTACGACCGCGAGTCGGGCGAACGATACACCCGCTCCTCGCGGTACGGCTCCGCGATCCGGCCTGTGCTCTCGCCCGACGGCCGCTGGCTCGTGTTCGGCACGCGCCACGACGCACACACGGGGCTCATGATCCGCGACCTCGAGAGCGGCGACGAGCGCTGGCTCGCCTATCCCGTGCAGCACGACGACCAGGAGTCGCGGGCCACGCTGGACGCGCTCCCCGGCATGTCGTTCACGCCGGATTCCCGACACCTCCTCGCCTCCTACGGCGGGAAGATCTGGAAGCTTCCGGTCGAAGGCGGCGACGCGGAGGAGATCCCCTTCCGCGTACGGTTCGACCTCACGCTGGGACCGAGGGTCGACTTCGACTATCCGATCGAGGACACGCCGACCTTCACCGTGCGCCAGATCCGCGACGCAGCGCCCTCCCCCGCCGGCGACCGGCTCGCCTTCACCGCGCTCGACCGCCTCTGGGTGTCGGGCGCCGACGGTTCGAACCCCGAACGCCTCACGGACGCGGACATGTCGGAGCACTTCGCGACCTGGTCGCCGGACGGCGAGTGGATCGCCTACTCGACGTGGGACGGGACCGAGGGGCACCTGTACAAGGCGCGCGCGGACGGCGGCGGGGATCCGGTGCGGCTCACGCGCGACGCGGCGACGTACTTCGCTCCCGCCTGGGGCCCCGGCGGCCGGATCGTGGCGGTGCGCGGCCTCGTGCGGGCCTACGAGACGCAGGGCGAGGGCGGCGCGCCGGGCACCGAGATCGTGTGGGTGGCCGCCGACCCGGACGGCTCCGGCGGCGGGCCGGCGACGCTCATCGCGCCCACGGACGGACGGGCGAACCCCCACTTCGTGGAGGAGAGCGACCGCATCCACCTCTTCCGTTTCCCCGACGCACTGGTCTCGATTCGATGGGATGGGACGGACGAGAAGGAGCACGTGAAGGTGCGGGGGCCCACGCCTCAGGGCTCGACGCAGGGCCTGTCTCCCTCGACCATCGAGATGGCGCCGCGCGGCGACCAGGCGCTCGCGGAGATTCAGCGCGAGATCTACACCGTGACGGTGCCGCGCGCCGGCGTGATTCCGACGATCAACGTCTCGAACCCGGCCAACGCCTCCTTCCCCGCACGCCGCGTCACCGAGATCGGCGGCGAGTTCCCGGCCTGGAGCGGCGACGGCCGCACGGTGCACTTCTCCCTCGGCAACGCCCACTTCTCCTATGATCTCGATGCCGCGCGGGCGTACGAGGACAGCGTGGAGGCGGCCGAAGCCGAGGAAGAGGCCGACGAGGAAACGGATGAGCAGGCCGGAGCGGAGGCCGCGGAGGAGGAGGAAGAAGAGGAGACCGAAGAGGAAGCGGAGGAAGAGGGCTACCGGGCAGCGGAACACCGCATCCTCATCGAGGCGCCGCGCGATATGCCGACGGGTGTCGCGGTCCTCCGCGGCGGGCGCGCGATCACGATGAACGGCGACGAGGTGATCGAGGACGCGGACATCGTGGTCCGCGACAACCGGATCGAGGCGGTGGGAGCGAGCGGCTCGGTCGCGGTTCCGGAAGATGCCGTCGTCTTCGACATCAGCGGCCGGACGGTCGTCCCGGGCTTCGTGGACACGCACGCGCACCTGCGGGCCCGCGACCAGCTCCACCGGACCGACGTGTGGCCGTACCTCGCCAACCTCGCGTACGGAGTGACGACGACCCGCGACCCGCAGACCGGGAACACGGAGGTCCTCTCCTACGCGGACATGGTCCGGGCCGGGAGCATTCTCGGACCGCGCGTCTACTCCACGGGGCCGGGCGTCTTCTGGCAGGACGGGATCGACACCGAAGAGGAGGCGATGAACGTCCTCTCCCGGTACGCGGACTACTTCGACACGAAGACGATCAAGATGTACGTCTCGGCCGCCAGGAAAGGACGGCAGCACATCATCATGGCGGCCCGTGAACTCGGGCTCATGCCGACGACGGAGGGGTCCCTCAACCTCCGGCAGAACCTCACGGAGACGATCGACGGCTATCCCGGTCTCGAGCACTCCATCCCCATCTTCCCGGTGTACGACGACTACGTGCGGCTCTTCGCGGAGACGGGTCGGGTCTACACGCCGACGCTGCTCGTGTCGTACGGGGGGCCGTGGGCGGAGAACTACTTCTATTCCCGCGAGAATCCGCACGACGATCCGAAGCTCCGCCGCTTCGTCCCGCACGACGAGGTGGACTCGCGCACACTGCGCCGGGCGCAGTGGTTCCGCGATGACCAGCACGTATTCCAGCGGCACGGGGAGTTCGTCAGGAACCTCGTCGACGCGGGGGGCAAGGCGGGCGTGGGGAGCCACGGCCAGCTGCAGGGACTCGGCTACCACTGGGAGCTGTGGGCGATGGCCGCCGACGACATGGACGAGCACGACGCGCTGCGCACGGCGACGATCTTCGGAGCCGAGGCGATCGGGCTCGACCGGGATCTTGGCTCGATCGAGGCGGGCAAGCTCGCCGACCTCGTGATCCTGACCGCGAATCCGCTCGACGACCTGCGCAACACGAACGCGATCGAGCAGGTGATGCTCAACGGGCGCCTGTACGACGCGGATACGCTGGACGAGATCCATCCCCGGCAGCGGCCGCTGGCCCCGCTCTGGTGGTGGGACGACGAGCCGGCCGATCTTCCGGGCGTGACGTCCCGCTGACGGATCCCTGAGGTGAAGAGCGGTTACGACTTCGTGATCGCGGGCGGAGGCGTCGTCGGCGCCTCCGTCGCCTTCCACCTCGCGCAGCTGTCGGACGCCTTGATCGCGCTCTTCGACCGGGGCGAGGTGTGCAGCGGGGGCACGGGCCGGTCGTGCGCGATCATCCGGAGCCACTACTCGGTGGCGAGCAATACCGCACTCACGCTTCGGAGCCTCGACGTGTTCCGCGATTTTCGCGAGGCGCTCGGTGAAGACGACGTGGAGTGCGGCTTCGTGAACTCGGGCTACCTGATCCTCTCGGGACCCGGAGCGTTCGCCGACCGGCTGGCCGACAACCTCGCGCGGCAGCGAGCGCTGGGGGCGGACACGTCGCCCATCAGGCGGGCGGAGGCGCGTGAGCTGCACCCCTGGCTCGAATTGGGCGACGTCGCCGCGGTCGGCTGGGAACCCGCCTCCGGCTACGCCGATCCGGTCGCCACCACGAACGGGTACGTCACGGCCGCTCGGCGGCGCGGGGTCGCCGTCTTCGAGAACACACCGGTAGAGAGGCTGCATCTGGCCTCGAACGGCGGTCCTTCTGCGGGTCACGTGATCGGCGTGACGACGCCCGACGGAGTCGTGGAGGCCGGGTGTGTCGTGAGCGCGATCGGGCCCTGGACTCGCGGTCTCCACGCGGACTCCGGTCTGTCGGACGATGCCGAAGCACTCCGACTGCGCGTGTCGCGACATGTGGTGCTGACGTTCGGCGGGGCATCGCCATATGGATCTGAATTGCCGGTCGTAAAAGACCTTACGGTCGATAACAAGATGTATTTTCGACCTGCGGTCGGCGGTGACGTGCTCGTCGGGACCGGCGACTTCGGAGACCCGCTGGAGGATCCGGACCGAATGACGGCCGCGGCTCCGGGGGAGCTCGTCTCCCTGCAGCAGGCGCAGATCGGAGCCCGCATGCCGGCTTTCGAGGGGGCGCGCCTCACGGATTCATGGGTGGGACCCTACGACATCACGCCAGACTGGAATCCGGTGCTGGGTCCTGCGCCTGGCCGGCCCGGTCTGTACCTCGCCTACGGCTTTTCGGGGCACGGGTTCAAGATGGCCCCGGCGATCGGACGCTGCGTCGCGCAGTCCCTGCTGGGCGAGGCACCGGACGTCGACCTCGAACCGTATCGCCCGGAGCGATTCGAAGAGAAGGCGCTGCTCCTTGGCGCCTACGGCGCAGGATCAATCTCGTAGCGCTCTCCACCCGCCACCGTCGTGATGTTCTCGCCGTTCGCGGTATCGGGCCGGCGCATGTTCGGGCACGTACCGTTCCCCCTCGTGCTCCCGCAGTTGCCCGTGTTCCGGCGGTTGCAGGTGCTCGGAAGCGCGCGCGTCCTCGTGGGGGAGGCCTCCGGTCGGAACCACGGCGGGAGCGAACCAGGGGGCGAGAGCAAGGACGCCGACGACGCCCATGCGCGGCCAGACGCCCGCCGGCGGCCGCGACGAGCCGCGTTCGTTCAGCAGGCGGCGCACGCGCGACTCCAACTGCGAGCGACGCCGGCCGATGCAGGGTACCGGGATGTTCCGGTCGCGCCGGGCCACCCAGCCGGCTACTTCCGTCAGGCAGCTCGCCATGGCGAAACGATCCTGGAGCTGGTTGGCCGCCCAGTCGTCGCACTGCGCTTCGGTGGCGAAACGGATCTCACGCACCGCAAGCCGGAAGAGAGGCTGAAAGAAGAAGATCGCCTGCAGGCTGTTCAGAATCCCCAGCCGGATCGTGTCGCGGCGCCGATGATGCGCGACCTCGTGGCCGAGGAGCGCCGTGAGCTCGTCCTCGTCCAGTTCATGGAATGCACGAACCGGTACGCAAATCTCACGACGGGCTCCCACGCCGAGCGCGAGCGGCGAACCGAGGGTGTGGCACTCCGTCAGGCGGGGAGGCGAGTCCAGATTCGCTCGGCGACTCAGCCGGGCAAGTGCACGGGAGGCTACCGGGTCCGCCACCGGCTCGCGGTGGAGCAGACGGCGGCGGAGCCTTGCCAGCCGAAGGAGATAGAGGGCGAGCAGACCGCCGGCCAGCGTGAGCCACGAGGCACCCGCCGGGCCGGACCACGCCCGGCTGGCCGCGGCCTCCTCGCCGTGGGCCTCCTCCCCTTCGGCGTGGGCCTCGCCGCCCGCCGGCGCGGGGATGGAAGCGGCAACGCTCACGCGGTCGTGTTCGCCCCGTTCGCCTTCGGCGTCGGATCGTTCCACGCCGGCGACGAACGCGGGCGCCGGAAGCCGCCAGATCGCCGCCTCCGGAGATACGAACGTCCGGGCCGTCGGAGTGATGAGGCTCGCGGCGATCGCCGTGTACCAGATCGTTTCCTTCAGACGCGGATGCGTCCGGGGAAAGAGACGCAGGCCGAGCCAGGCGATGCCGCACCAAAGGGTGCTGTGGACGAGGAACGCGAGGAGCCACGCCATCATCTCGTTCATCCGGTTCCCCCCGTCCGCTTCGCCTCGACGAGAGCTTTGAGGTCCTCAAGGTCATCGACGTCGACGTCGCCGGACTCGATCAGGTGGTTAACGAGCGCCGTGCTGTCGCCGGAGAACAGCCGCTGCACGAGGTCGCCGACCATCCCTTCGCGAACGTCCGTCTCGGCGATCTCCGGCCGGTAGATGAACTGCCGGCCGTTCAGGCGGTGGCCCACACAGCCGTACTCCTCGAGCTTGCGCAGCATCGTCTTGATCGTCGTGACCGCGAGCCCGCGCTCCTCGAAGAGTGCCTGGTGGACCTCGATCGCCGGGGCTTCGCCGCGCTCCCACAGCACGCGCATGATGGCGAGTTGCAGGTCTCCGAGTCGACGTTTTCGCTGCATGGATGCCCTCTGGTGCACGGGACGTCGTGATTACTCAGATAGTCATATTACTGACCCCTGACCCCAACAAGGGTTCCCGGAGTCTGCCGTTCAGCTTCCGGGTCCGATCTCGATGTGGACGCTGAACGCCGTGAAACTCTGACCCCGGGCGTCGAGTTCGACGGGACTCGATTCTCCTGCCCCGATCACGATCCGGGGCGTCGGTCCCAGCTCCACTCCGTTCGACAGGTGGATTTCAATGCGGACGTCCGCCACGGGCGCGCCGGTCGTGTTCGTGAGCGTGCCGGTGAACGTCTCGTTCGGCTGGTCGTACCGAAGAACGAGATCGACGCCGCTACGCCTCTCCCTCGCGGTCTCCGACAACTGGTACTGCGTGCCGCTCTCCCCCGGCTCCGTCGAGCTGTTGCCGCACCCTGCGGAGGCGACGGCGACGGTCATGACGGCCGCCATGGTCAAGGTTCTCGACAGCTTCATCTCTATCCTCTCCTGTTGCGATATTTCATCTCGAAAGGGTACCTGCCTACGATGCGTCGAGTGGTAGACGCACCGACTACTGCATTGGTCACTCGGGCGATGCGGACTACCTGGACTTCGCCTTCAGCTCGACGTCGAACGCGTGCATCTCGCCGCGCAGGAGCTGGAGCTGGTTGTACAGCGGACGGTAGGCCAGGTCGCTCGGACGTGCTCCTTCGCCGTCCGCCTCGCCACCGCCTTCCTCGCGGCCTTCCCCGCCGTGCTCGCCGCCGCCTTCGCGGCCGCCATGTTCGCCACGGCCTTCGCCACGGCCTTCCCCGCGGCCGCCGTGCTCACCACGGCCTTCGCCGCCCTCTTCCCCGCCGGCGCCGTGGCCGCGCTCCACGCCGGCCTCGGGGTGGCTGACCCACGAACTGAAATCGTTCCCGAACGTCCCGAGCTCCACGGGGATCATCTGGCCCGGCCCGACGTCGATCCGCTTCGTCGGACCAAGCTCCGTGCCGTTGTCCAGGTGAATCTCGACGCGCACCTGCGAGAGGGTCCTCGCCGTGGTGTTCGTCACCGAACCGACGAAGGCCTGCGTGTTGGGGTTGAACTGGAGCACCAGGCGAGCACCGTTCGCGAAGAGTTCGTTCTGCCGCGTCATCTTCGCGAGGTAGGCGCCCCCCTCCTCGCCCCCTGCTGCGCGCTCACGGCCAGTCTGCCCACCGCGGCCTTCGCCGCCTTCCAGCCGGCCGACCTGCGGGCCGGGCCCGTAGGCGTCGAGCCCCGCAAGCACACGCGTTTCTCGCAGCGCGGTCCGGGCCTGCCGCACCATCTCGTAGAGTTTGCCCGCGTCGGCGCTCTGCTCGGCGGACTGCTGTTCCGGCGCGGTGGAGGCGTCGGCTCGTTCGCCCTGCATGAGTACGGGAAGCCCTGCTCCCGCGGCTCCGAGTAACATCAGTGACAGGATTGCGATCTTCATCGTCGGATTTCCTTTCCGAATCTGGTCCCCGTCGCGGGCGCCCACCGGATTCCGCGCCCGTATTGACTACCATAATAGTCAACTACTCCGATAGTCTACATGGGTTCCAGTAGGCCTGCAAGAGATCGGATTCGGGCGGGACGGGTTGGTCCCTCAGCCCTCCGGCGTGAGGGCGAGTCGGACGGCGCCGAGTGGACGATCGGCGGTGTAGAGGGCGAGTTCGATCCGTCCGGCGAGCAGGTCGTCCAGATCGGCGGCGCTCAGCGCCAGCGTCCCTTCGGCCGAGGCGAAGCCCGGACCGGAGAGACGGCGCACGATCGCGTTCGGCCGCGTTCCACTTCCGCGGCGCTGGAGGACGATCGCGTGGACGTCGGCCGGCCCGAGGGCGGACGTGGAGACGAGATAGCGCAGGGTGCCGCGCGGAAGATCGAGGCTGAAGCTGCCCTGGAGCCGAGGGGCGGCGGGCCGCCCGGCCCATCCGCCGTCGCCGGCGACGCTGAAGCGGAGCGGTTCCGGCGCGCGGCCGTCCACGAGCGGGGGCGTGCGGCGGGGTGCGCGGCGCGGCTCGATCGCCCGTTCGAGCGCGTACGCGAACGAGACCAGACGGGCATCGTCGAACGGGCGGCCGATCAGCTCGACGCCGGTCGGCATCCCGGTCCGCGTGAACCCTGCGGGCGCACTGATGGCCGGAAGCCCGCTGTGCGCCGCGAGCTGGCACGTCCCCCCGACCGGCGGCGAGCCGATCCGGGCGGGGTCGCGCCGCAGCGTCGGATAGGCGATCGCGTCGAGCCGCTCTTCGTCCATGAACGCCACGATCGCTTCCCGCAGCGCGGCCTGCCGCTCCAGCGCCTCGGCATAGGCCGCTTCATCGCGTGGCCCCGACTCGCTGCGCCGCCGGAAGGTGCCGTCGAGCTGCTCGTGGTGCAGTCCCCGTTCCACGATTTCCCCTAGCGAGGCCACCGGCGTACCGCCGCCCGCAGCCAGGTACGCGGCGAGATCCACGGCAAATTCGTGCCCGATCACGCTCGTGTTCGCGAGCAGCGAGTCCTGGTCCGGGATCTCGACATCGACGATCTCCGCCCCCGCCGCGGCCATCGCATCGAGGGCGGCGCGGACGGACGCCGTGACCGGAGCTTCCGCGCCCGAATCCGACAGCCACTCCGTCAGCGCGCCGATCCGGGCTCCGTCGAGCGCCTCCGCGTCGAGCGCCGCGCGGAATCCGACCGCTTCGCGGTCCCGCATCGCCTCCGTCGCCGCATCCGCCGCATCCGCGCCGATCGTCGCGTCGAGGGCGAGCGCGAGATCCACCACCGAGCGCGCCAGCGGGCCGCCCGTATCCTGCGTGTGCGAGAGGGGGATGAGCCCGTCGATGCTCGACAGCCCCTTTGTCGGCCGCAGTCCGACGAGGTTATGGACCGACGATGGGATGCGGATCGACCCGCACGTATCGGACCCCCAGCCCACGGCGCCGAAGCTCGCCGCGACCGCCGCGCCCGTCCCGCCGGAGGAGCCGCCGGGGTTCCTCGCCGGATCGTACGGGTTTCGCGTCTGCCCCCCGAGCGAACTGATGCTCGTGATCCCGGCCGCCAGCTCGTGCATGTTCGTCTTCGCGAGGATGATCGCCCCCGCCTCGCGCAGCTTCCGCACCTGGAAGGCGTCGTCCGGCGGCGTCCAGCCCGCAAGCGCAACCGTCGATCCGGCCGTGGGCATGTCGAAGGTGTCGTAGTTGTCCTTGAGGAGGATGGGGATCCCGTGCAGCGGCCCCCTTACGCGCCCCGACGCGCGCTCCGCGTCGAGCCGCCGCGCCTGTTCCCTCGCGCCCGGATGGAGGCGGATGATTGCGTTGAGCGTCGGCCCCGCACGGTCGTACGCCGAGATCCGTGCGATGTACGCGTCGACGAGGTCGACGGAGGTCGCCGCACCCGACTCGAGCGCGGCCTGAAGCTCGGGGATCGACGCCTCCCACACCTCGAACGCCGCCGCACCGCCCTCCCCCGTCTGGGCGGAGAGCCGTGCCGCCGACGAGCCGCCCCACGCGAACGCGAGACCCCACACGATGAGGTGGCGAACGAGGAGGTCGCGGGCGACGAGGCTCCGGTGGACGAAACCGTGGAAGCCGGGACCGCGCGGGGCGAGCGTGCTAGCGGGTTCCATGCGCCAGGTGCCTTTCTCCGATGGCGACGAACGTCCCCGAGCAGGTGGCCGTGCGCTCCCCTCCGGAAAGCAGTTCGGCTTCGACAACGACCTTCCGCTCACCGGCCTCGGCGATCCGCGCCCGGAGTTGCAACGGCGCGTCCGAGGGTGTCGGCTTCCGGAGCCGGACCGTGTATTCGGCGGTCACGGTGACGGGCGGATGGTCCAGTCCGCGCGTACGCATGAAGTAGTGCGCGGCACACCAGTTGCACTGGCAGTCGAGCAGCGTCCCGATGATCCCTCCGTTGAGGATTCCCGGGAACGACCGGTGATTCGGCCCCGGCGTCCATTCCGCCACCACCTGGTAGCTGCCGTCCGGGTCGTCGGCACCGTCCGCCGCCGGGAAGCTGCACAGCCGGAGCCCTTCCGGGTTCGCCGGACCGCACCCGAAACAGATCGACTCGGGCGCGTACCTCTCCTGCAGCGACTCGCTCACGACGCCGCGGCCCGCTCGCGCGCCACCAGGAACCGCCGGAGGATCTTGCCCGATGCCGACTTCGGGATCTCCTCGAGGAACTCCACGGCACGGATCTTCTTCTGCGGGGCCACGCGCTCCGCCACGTACCTCATGATTTCCTCGCCGCTCACGTCTCCCGCCCTCACAACGCACGCCTTCGGGATCTCGCCGGCCTCCTCATCCGCCACCGGAATGACGGCGACATCGGCCACGGCCGGATGGGCGAGGAGAAGGTCCTCGAGTTCGGCGGGGGCCACCTGGTAACCCTTGTACTTGATGAGTTCCTTGGCGCGGTCGACGATCGTCACATATCCGTCTTCGTCCGCGCGTCCCACATCCCCCGTGTGGAGCCAGCCCTCGGCATCGACCGTGGCCGCCGTCGCCTCGGGGTTCCCGAGATATCCCTTCATCACCTGCGGACCACGGACCCACACCTCCCCTTCCCCGCCGGGTCCCAGCGCCTCCCCGGACTCGAGATCGACGATCATCATCTCGGTGCTCGGGATCGTCGGCCCGATCGTCGCGATCTTGTCCACGTCGACGTTCTCCCCGAAGCAGACGTGGGTGACGGGACTCGCCTCGGTGAGGCCGTAGCCCTGGAATACCCGGCACCCGATCCGCTCCTGGCAGGCGAGGGCGATTTCCTCTCCCAGCGGAGCCGCCCCGGACATGATCCAGTTCACGGACGAGAGGTCGTAGCCGTCGACCGCGGGGTGCTTTGCGAGGCCGAGGACGATCGGGGGAACGAGGTAGAGGCTCGTGGCCCGATATCGCTGAATCGCGCCCAGGAACTCCTCCAGATCGAAGCGGGGCATGGTGACGACCGTCGCGCCCGCCCTCAGGGCGCCGCTCATGACCACAACCATCCCGTAGATGTGGAAGAAGGGGAGGACGGCGAGCACGACGTCATCGGCGTCCACGAGGCCGACGGCGCTGAACTGTTCGATGTTCGCGACGAGGTTCCTGTGCGTGAGCATCACGCCCTTCGACACGCCCGTCGTGCCGCTCGAATACGGGAGCGTGAGGAGATCCTCGGCGGGATCGCCGATGCCCGCTGGCTCCGCGTCCGCTCTCATCCCGTCCTTCATCCCGTCCGCGATGAGGTCGGCGAAGGCTGTGGCGCCCTCGGCCTCTCCGAACACGAAGACCTCTTCGATCCCCGTTCGTGCCGCGACCGCTTGAGCCCGGTCGAGGAGCGGCGGGACCGTGATCAACCAGCGGGCGCCGGAATCCTTCAGTTGGGAGACGAGTTCGTCGTCGGTGCTGAGAGGGTTCAGCGTCGTGCTGCAGCCGCCGGCCATGCCGGTCGCGATGAACGCCGTCGCGTACTCGGGCAGGTTCGGGCTGCAGATTGCCACGACGCCTCCGCGCCCCAGTCCGCGGCCCGCGAGGCCCCGCGCCGCGGCGAGTGCCTGATCCCGGAGTTGCCCGTACGTCACCACCCGGCTGCTCGGTCCTTCGATGAACGCCGGCCTGTCGCGGCGATCCCCGAGGGAACCCAGGAGATAGTCGGAGAACGACTGCTCCGGAACGGTGATCGGGGGATGGGGACTCTGGAAGATCATCGCGGGAAGATCGGCGCATCGGCGGAGGCGCGGCAAGGCGGCCTCGAACGCGCATGCGGCTGCGGCCTCGATCGGATAAACTCGTTTGCCAGACGAATCACCACCCTCTGGACCGTGGCGGAAGGCTCCGCCGCGGCGGTACCGACCCGGGGCGTGCCGTGACCTTCAACCGTAAGATCCTGTTGTGCGCCGTAGCCCTCGCCCTGGGGGCGCTCTTCGTCCGCCTCGGATTCTGGCAGCTCGACCGGCACGGCGAGCGGAGCGCCGGGGTGCGCGCGCGCGCCGAGCGCGCCGACGCCCCGCGGCTCGAATGGCGCGACCCCGGCGATGTGCCGTCCGACACCGTTGGCCTCATCGGCCGCCGCGCGCGGCTCGCCGGCCAATGGGACCGGGCGGGCGAGGTCATCCTCCGGAGCCGCACCCTGGACGGACGGGCCGGCGCGGAGGTGCTGACCCCCTTCCTGGTCGGCGGCGACGCCGGGCAGATCGTGATGGTCCTCCGCGGCTGGCTGCCCGCGCCCGACGGCCTCCGCCCCGACCTCGCGTCCGGGTGGCCGAATTCCCCGGACGCCGCCGCCCCCACAGGAGAAGCCCGAACCCTCACGGAAGTCGAAGGCGTCCTGGTGTCGTCGCGCGACGGACGCGGCGGACAACCGCTCCGGACCGAGATCTCCGGCGCGCGCCACCTCGTCATCGCGGGGCTCGACCTGGACCTGATCCGCGAACAGACTGCCCTCAAGCCCACTCCCCATGTCCTGCGTGCAAACGATCCTCCCGAGGGCGGCGTCTTGCGTCCCGCCCGCGCGCTCGAGACCGACGCCGGCCCACACCTGTCCTACGCGATCCAGTGGTTCGCGTTCGCGGTCATTGGCCTTGGCGGAACGGCGATTCTGCTCCGTTCTTCATCCGAAAGGAAGCGACGTTGAGCCATCGAAAGTTCTCCGACCGACGGGGAAGTCGCTGGGAGGTACGCGTGGCCTCGCGGTCCGAATGGCGGTTCGAGCCGCTGCCGGGCAACCCGGGTGCGCCGCGACGCGTCCGCCCCCCGCTCTACGCCGGGGACGACCCGTTCGAACTCAGCGAGCAGGAACTCCAGTCGATACTCGGCAACGCAACGCCGGAAGCGAAGGGTCGCGGGACTCCGGGCGCCTCGCCCTTCGGGGACGTCCACGAGCCGCATAAGAAGAAATCGCCCTTCATCGATGACCTTGCCGAGGACGACTGACCGCTGACCGACCCCCGCCCCCATGCGGCGTCCATGCCGGCGTTCGCGAAACCGCCGTCGGGATTCCGCCGTACGGGCCGGCATCTCTTCCCCGCCGGGTACGACCCGGCCGCAGTCTCACCCGACACCCCTCAGGAGGCAGGCGATGTCTGAAACGCCGCTCGGCCGCTTCTGCTGGTACGAGCTTCTCACCACGGACCTCGAAGGCGCGCAGGACTTCTACCGGCAGGTCGTCGGCTGGGAGACCGGGACATGGCAGGGCGAAAATCCGCCGTACATCACCTGGAACAACGACGGCACCCCCATCGGCGGCGTGATGCAGCTGCCGGACGACGCTCTCGCCGACGGAGCCCCGGCCCACTGGATGCCCTACCTGTCGACGCCCGACGTGGACGCGACGACGGCGCGGGCGGAACAGCTGGGAGGCAGCGTGATCCACCGCATGGAGATCCCCGAAGTCGGCCAACTCTCGGTCCTCCGAGACCCCGGCGGGGCGGTGTTCACGGCGTACCAGCCTTCCGAAGACACGCCCGGGCACGACGGGCCGCCCGCCCTCGGAGAGTTCTCCTGGCACGAGTTGATCGCGGGAGACCTCGAGGCGGCGTGGTCGTTCTACTCCGACCTGTTCGGCTGGGAGAAGACGACGCAGATGGACATGGGCGAGGCCGGCATCTACCAGATGTACGGGCGCGACGGCAAGGAGCTGGGCGGCATGATGACGCGGAGCGACGACATGCCGCCGCCGTGCTGGTCGCTCTACATCCTCGTGGCCGACGTGCACGCTTCGGCGGAGGTCGTGAAGGAACTGGGCGGATCGGTCGTCGTGGGGCCGATGGAGGTCCCCGGCGGCGAGTTTATCCTTATGGGCCTCGACCCGCAGGGAGCCGGCTTCGCCCTGCACAGCAGGTAAGAACCGAGCCAATCCCTGGCGGGCCCGGCTGCGGGGCCGGGCGCGTCAGTCCCGCGACGTCGGTCCCTCCCGGTCGGACAGCCCCGGCGGGGTCCCCAGGATTTCGGAGAGGATCACGGCGCGAGCGAGCGAGGGGTAGCGCTCGAGACGTTCGAGCGGGCCGTCCCCCGCTGCGAAGGCACGCCGACTCGCCGCGCCGGGCGGACGCGGTTCACCGAGTGGACGAGCCACCGCGGGCCGGGGTGGCTCGCGCGGCGGGCTCGAGCGGACGGAGTGCGCCGGAAGCGGTGCGGTCGTGCCCTGGGATCGGCGTGAAGGTGCAGGCCGGATGAACGGAGGAGGCTCCGGGGCCTCCTCCGGGTCCACGTGCCCGACCATGCTGCCCGGCCGGCCTTGCTCCGCGGCCTGCTGCATCTGCTGCTCGAGCTGGCGGCCCATGTCGCGCAGTTGTTCGCGCAGGCCCGGGCGCTTCGCCGGTGCGGTCGTCGCGACCCCCGCATCCGGCGGCAGGTTCGGCAGCCCGGGCAGCTCCACGGGTCCGTCCTCGCCGTTCATCGGCGCTTCCGACCCCTCCCCCAGCGCCTGTTCCTGCCGCTGCCGGTTCTTCTTCATCGCGGCGCCGATGCTGCGCACCCAGAGGAAGATCATCAGCAGGATGAGGGGCAGTGCCCCTTCGAGATCGGGCATCAGCCGTCCTTATCGCTCTCCGGCGGCTTCGCGATGGATCTGCGCATCTGAGTGTCGCTCTGAATGTTGCGGTACTTCATATAATCCATGATCCCGAGGTTGCCCTCGCGGAACGCCTCGGCCATCGCGAGGGGAACCTCCGCCTCCGCCTTCACGACCTCGGCCTGCATCTGCTCGACGAGCGCCCGGTTCTCCTGCTCGGACGCGACCGCCATGGCGCGGCGCTCCTCCGCCTTGGCCTGCGCGATCCGCTTGTCCGCTTCCGCCTGGTCGGTCTGAAGCTCGGCGCCGATGTTCTTGCCCACGTCGACGTCGGCGATATCGATGGAGAGGATCTCGAACGCGGTCCCGGAGTCGAGCCCCTTCGCGAGCACGGTTTTGGAGATGTTGTCCGGGTTCTCGAGCACCGCCTTGTGGGACGAAGCCGACCCGATCGTCGACACGATCCCTTCGCCGACGCGCGCCAGGATCGTCTCCTCCCCCGCTCCGCCGACGAGGCGGTTGATGTTCGCCCGTACCGTCACGCGCGCCGTCGCGATGAGCTGGATCCCGTCCTTCGCCATCGCGGCGACCTTCGGCGTCTGAATGACCCGCGGGTTCACCGAAACCTGCACCGCGTCGAGCACATCCCGCCCCGCGAGGTCGATCGCGGCGGCCTGCCGAAACGGCAGTTCGATCTGTGCCTTGTCCGCCGAGATGAGCGCATTCACGACCCGCTCCACGTCACCGCCGGCGAGGAAGTGCGACTCCAGCTCGTTCGTATGGAGCGGAAGCCCAGCCTTGTAGGAACTGATGAGCGGGTAGACGATCCGCGGCGGAGGGATTTTCCTCAGGCGCATCCCCACGAGGCTGCCGAGGCCCACGCGAACTCCCGACGCGATCGCCGTGACCCAGAGTCGGATCGGCACGATCCACGAGAGAATGAGAAGGCCGAGCGCGGCGGCGATGAGGAAGATGATCCCGCTTCCGGCAAGATCCTGCAGCATATTCAGACCTCGTTCCTGTTTTCGGATTCGGCCGTCTCTTTGGCGCGGCGCACGAGAACCCGGCCGCTCGCGACCTCGAGCACGCGTATGGGAGTCCCGGCCTCGAGCCAGGGACCCTCGGTTACGACATGGATGCGTTCATCATTGACGATCGCGACCCCCGTGGGCCGCAGATCGGTGGACGTGACGCCGCGTTGGCCGACGAGATCCTCGCGCGGGGGCGCGGAGAGGTACCCCGTCTCGCGGCTCGTCGAGTCGCGGAGGAAGAGTCCGGAGAATCGGTTGCTCCGCGGCAGATGCCGCACGAGCGCCCACGTCGCGACCCCCACGAGGATGATGGAGAGAGAAACCAGACCCGCCGCGTTGAACACCTGGTCGAAGGTCGGGACCTGGCCGACCATGCCCATGACGGTCGCCCCGAGCACGGCCGCCGTCCCCAGGATCCCCGCGATCCCGAAGCCGGGGATGACGAGGACTTCGAGCGCGATGAGCACCGCCCCCGCGCCGAACAGGAGGATCTCCTCGATGCCCGCGAGGTGCACGAGGTGGTGCGCCCCGAAAAAGGCGGCCAGCGAGGCGAGCCCCACCGCGCCCGCCACCCCGAAGCTCGGCGTCCGCACCTCCACGATGAGTCCGAGGAAGCCGAGGCTCAGCAGCAGCGGCGCGACCGCCGGGTTCGTCAGGAAGCGGACGATCGCCTCCGCCCAGTTGGGCTGGATTTCCCGCACCGGGGCAGCCGGGAGCCGCGTGACCTCGAGGAGTTCGATGAGGTCGCGCACCTCGCCATCGGCGACGCCGACCTCCGTGGCTTCCTCCGTCGTGAGCGTGAGCAGCCGGCCGGCCTCGCTCACGCCCGGCACCTCGATGCTCTCGTCGACCATCGCCTCCGCGACGAGCGGGTCGAGCCCCCGTTCCTGGGCCAGCGCCCGGAACTCGGAGCGCATCGCGCTCACCATCTTCTCCGGAGCCTTCTCGCCCTCGCCGGTGACCGGCGTAGCGGCTCCGATCGTGGAACCCGGCCGCATGTAGATCCGGTCGGTCGCGAGCGCGATCATCGCGCCCGCCGAGAGCGCGCGGCGGTTCACGTAGGCGTAGGTCGGGACCTCCGCGTCGCGCAGGTCGTCGATGATCTTCCACGCCGCGTCGACCCGGCCCCCGGGCGTATCGAGTTCGATGATCACGGCGGGCGCCCCGGACTCCGCCGCTTCCGAGAGCGCGCGAGCCACGAACGGGGCCACGCCGAGCTCGATCGTGCCGGAGATCGGCACCCGAACGACCGTGGCCGCGGACTGCGCGACGGGCGCAGCCGGCGCGAGGACCGTGCCGAGTCCCGGCGGCACGGGCCCGCCCGAGGCGGACGCCGCGACCACCGCCAGCCCGAGGGCGAGCAGCGGCGCCGGCAGCCCCGTGAGGCCCGGTTTCATTCCCTGTCTCGTCATGGGTCGCATGGGCCGCAATCTAACGGTGCGGTGCATCGGCCGCCCATCAGCCGCCCGGCCGGTCCGGCAGGGCGATCGGTTCGCCCGCGGTGGGCCGCACGCCTTCCGCGTACAGCTGGGCGTTCAGCGCCGGCATGCGCGTTTCGATGAGCGCGTTGAGCCGGTCCAGCAACTCCGGCATCACGTTCCAGACCTCGTCGACCTGCCACAGGTGGTCCGCGGTCGGGACCGTGGACGAACCCTGGATCGCGTTCGCCACGCCGGCGTTCCGGCGCGCATCCCCC
>JAJDWE010000047.1 GCA_022825725.1 Gemmatimonadota bacterium | reverse complement strand
GCAGGTGGCGTGCATGCCGGGCGAGCCGTTCGGCTCTCCGGGACACCTGCGCTTCAACTTCGCGGTGGAGCGGGAAGTCCTGGAGGAGGGACTGGAACGGATCGCCGGCTTCTTCGGCTGACCCGTCCGCCCCGGCTCACTCGAGGCTCGACGCCACCTCGTCGCGCAGCAGACGCGAGGGCTTGAAGACGGGCACTTTCCTCTTCGGCACGCGGACCGGATCTCCGGTGCGCGGGTTGCGCGCCATACGGGTCCGGCGCTCCCGAACCTTGAAGGTGCCGAAGCCGCGAATCTCGATGTGGTTGCCTTGCACGACGGCTCCCTTGACCGCGTTCAGAAACGCGTTGACCACCGCTGCACAGTCCCTCTTGGTCACGCCGGGGCCGATGGCCTCGTGGACCTGTTCGATGAGATCCGCCTTCGTCATTCTCCCTCTCCTCCGAGCGTTTACGGTCCTGTGTATTGGCGTGCCGCTCCGGGACGGGAGCGGCTATCTCAGTTCAAAGAGGAGCCTCGGCGCGCCTGGACGCAGCGGCGCGAGCGACCCGAGCCATGCCCGCGCGTCGCCGATGCTCAGCCCGCCGAGAATGTCGAACAGACCGATGGTCGGCTCGCGCGGCCGCACGATCGTCGGATCCGTTCCCAGATCCGCCATCCGACCGGCGAGCGAGATCGTCTCGGATAGCGTCATCAGGCCGTCGACGAGCCCGAGTTCGTTCGCCTGCCGGCCCGAAAAGACGCGGCCGTCCGCCAGCCCGAGGACGGTCTCCCGATCCAGGTTCCGGTTCTCGGACACGACCTCGACGAACTGCTCGTGTACATCTCCCACGACATCTTCGAGGATCTCGCGGCCCTCGGGCGAAAGGGAGCGGCCCAGGCCGCCCAGATCCTTGTGCTCGCCGCTCGCCACGACTTCCCAGTCGACCCCGACCTTGCGGAAGAGTTCCTCGGCGTTGGGGAACTCCATGATGACGCCGATGGACCCCGTCATCGTGCCCGGCAGCGCGTACACGCTGTCGGCCCCGACCGCGGCGTAGTATCCGCCGGAAGCCCCCACATCGCCCATCCAGGCGAGGACGGGCCGGTCGTCTTCGTCCCGCAACTCGCGGATGGCTTCGAAGATGCTCTGCGAGGCCCCCACCGTGCCGCCGGGGGACTCGATCTCGATCACGAACGCGCGCACGCCGGGGTCTTCGCGAAAGCCTTCGAGCGCTTTCATGAACGCCGCTTCGTCCTCGATCACGCCGCGCAGCGGGACGACCGCGACGCGTCCGCCCGAAAGAAACGACGTACTCCCCACCGTCCACCAGATGGAGAGGATCGCACCCACGCCGAAGAGGCCGAGCAGCGCCAGTAAGGCGATCACCGTGTTTCGCTTGTCGTAGGTCACGTGGCGCGACGGTCCGTGAAGTGTGTGGATCCGTGGGCGAGGGTCATCCGCAACCTAGAGAACACAGCGGCGCCCGATCAACCCGGAACAGGGCTGCCGTGATTTTGCATCGTCTCGACGAAGCGGTTGAAGAGGTACCGGCTGTCGTGGGGTCCGGGAGCCGACTCGGGGTGGTACTGCACCGCGAACACCGGCCGCTCGCGGTGGACCAGCCCCTCCACGGTGCCGTCATTCAGGTTCCGGTGCGTGATCTCGAGATCCTCGCCGCCCTCGATTCGTCCGTCCTTTTCGAGCACGGAAAAGCCGTGATTCTGAGAGGTGATCTCCACGGCGCCCGTGGCATGGTTGAGCACGGGGTGATTCCCGCCCCGGTGTCCGTAGGGGAGCTTGTAGTTCGTGCCCCCGAAGGCGCGCGCGATGAGCTGGTGTCCGAGGCAGATGCCGAACAGGGGGACGCCGGCATCGCTCAGCGTGCGGATGCGCTCGACTGCGCCCGGCACCGCCTCCGGATCGCCGGGTCCGTTCGAGACGAAGACGCCGTCGGGGCGGGCGGCCAGCAGCGCCTCGGCGTCGGTGTCGCACGGGACGACGCACACGCGGTATCCCTCGCGGCGGAAGAGGTCGAGGCTGCGCGTCTTGACTCCGTAGTCGAGGCAGAGCACGAGACCGCGCTCGGTCGACCCGTCGAGCGTGTCGAGTTCGTAGGGTTCGGGGGTCGAGACGGCGGTCGCGAGGTCGCGGCCGGACATCTCCGGCTCGGCGGCGAGGCGCTCGGCGGCCCGCTCCGGCGCCACGCCATCGTGCGCGATGACGGCCCGCATCGCGCCCGCATCGCGGATGTGGCGCGTCAGCGCCCGGGTGTCCGCGCCGATCAGCGTCGGAATCCCGTGCGAGACGAGGTACTCGGGCAGCGTGGAATCGGCGGGCCCGGACCCGATCTCGTGCGAGAGGTGCCTCACCACGAAGCCCGCGACCCAGGGCCGCCGCGATTGCACGTCGGGATCGCGGATGCCGTACACGCCCTGCATGGGCGCAGTCATGACGACGATCTGCGCGGCGAAGGAGGGGTCCGTGAGGACCTCGTGGTAGCCCGTCATCACCGTCGTGAAGACGGCCTCGCCGGCGGTCTCGGTCTCGGGGCCTATGTAGGCGCCGCCGAATCGGCGGCCGTCCTCGAGCAGGAGGTATCCGGGGCGTGCTTGCGTCTCGCTCAAGTGGTGCGTCCAATGTGGCGGTTGAAGGTGCGGGGACCCGGGCATCGGCCCGAGGCCCGCGTGCCGGGCGAACCCAAGCCGCGGGAGGCGCGTTGACGACCGACTCCGGACCCGGGCGGGAGAGCGGGACCGATGCTCCGCTCGTTCATATCTTCGCCGACGAGTCGTGCCTCGGCAACCAGTTCGAGAATCGCCGGAATCCGGGGGCGGCCGCGGGTCTCATCGAACGGTTCGACGAGCGCGGCGGATGGTACCGGCGGGACTTCGCCCACTTCGATTCGGACACGACGAACAACCGGATGGCGATCACCTCCGGCATCGTCGGGCTGGGCGCCCTGCGGCGGGCGTGTCGCGTCGTCTTCACGAGCGACAGCCAGTATCTCGTCCGAGGGATGAAGGAGTGGGTGCACGGCTGGGCCCGGCGCGGCTGGCGCCGGAAGGGCGGACCGATCGAGAACCTCGATCTGTGGCGGGAACTCGTGCGGGTCGCGGCGCGGCATCGCGTCGAGTGGCGCTGGACCCGGGGACACGCCGACGACGTGAAGAACTCCTACGCGGATCACCTCGCGGTGACGGCGGCGCGGGACCGGCGCGGCACCGACGGACTCGTCCCGTCCGGGTTCGAGAGCTGGCTCGCCGAGGCCCAGGAGAAGGAGCGGTTCGTCGAGTTCCTGGATCTGCCGAGCGACGCGTTCACGGAGGACCCCCGCCCCCCCGCCCCGGACGGGGCCGGCGGCGACTGAGGCCGGTTACGAACCGCGGTTCCGGCTACGAATCCGGCTACGAACCGGGGTTTCCGTCTCCGGAGCCGGGATCCCCTTCCCCGCCTTCCGTCCCCTCGGGCACGGCGGCGCCCTCCTCCGCTCCGGGTGCGGGCGCATCGTCGGATGGGGCCGCGCCTTCGCTGAGGTCGGGCGGCGCCTCCAGAAGCGAAGCCGGCGCTTCGGGGAGGCTCTGCTGGCCGGGAAGTCCCTGACGCAGGATCGATTCCGGCACCGTATCCGGACGGGAGGAGAGCACGGTCAGCACGAGCGCGAGGAAGAGGAAACTCCCCCCGCCGTACCAGCTCATCTTCGTCAGCGCGTTGGCCGCCTGGCGACCTCCCATGAAGGAGTCCGTCGAGGACGAGGCGCCGCCGAAGGACGCGGCGAGCCCGCCGCCCTTCGCGGACTGGAGGAGGATCATCACGCACAGCACGAGCGCGATCAGCGATATCAATACGATCAGGAACGTGAACATCGTCTACCCGCTATTGGTTGGATCGGC
>JAJDWE010000005.1 GCA_022825725.1 Gemmatimonadota bacterium | reverse complement strand
GTGCGACGTCGTCCTGCTGCAGGTGTTGATGCGCTACCTCTTCTCCTATCCGAATCCGTGGAGCGAGGAGGTGTCGCGCTTCTGCTTCATCTGGATGTCGATGCTCGGGGCCTCGCTGGCGGTGGCGCATCGGTCTCACTTCCGGTTCGATCAAGTCACTCAGCGGTTGGCCCCGCGCGCGAGGAAGGTTGTCGAGGCGTTCGCCGGAGCGGTCGTGCTGCTGTTCGCGCTCCTCCTCATCGGGACGGGCATCGCCCTCATGGATCTCACGTTGGGAGAACGCTCCGCCGCGCTGAACCTGCCCGTCGCGTTTGTCTACGCAGCGGCGCCGGTGTCGGGCGTGCTGATGGCGATCCACCTGCTCGCGGGTCCGGCGGACGACGATGCAGGCCAGCGGCTCGCGGCAGGAATCGGGGATCTCCCGGCGGAGGACGGCGGCTGATGGGCGCCCTCCTCCTCGGCGCGTTCGGCCTCCTGGTACTGGCCGCCGTGCCCATCGGCTTCGCGCTCGCGCTCGCGGCCGTCATCGCCATCGTGGTGGCGGATCTCCCGCTCGTCGTCATCCCGCAGCAGATCGTCGCCGGGATGGACTCCTTCCCCATGCTCGCCGTCCCTCTCTTCGTCCTGGCAGGCTTTCTCATGGACGTGGGAGGGATCAGCCGCCGCCTCGTGACCCTGGCGCGGGCGCTCGTCGGCCACCTCCCCGGAGGGCTCGGTCAGGTGGTCATCATGGCCGAGATCTTCTTCTCGGGAGTGTCTGGATCGACCTCCGCGGACGCGGCCGCCGTCGGGGGCATCATGGTGCCCCAGCTGACGGCGAACGGATACGGCCGGGCGCGCGCGACAGCGATCGTCTCGGCGGCGTGCGGGATGGGGATTCTCATCCCCCCGGCCATCGTGATGGTCGTCTACGGCGTCATCGGGAACGTCTCCATCGGCGCCCTGTTCGTCGCCTCGATCGTGCCGGCGGTCCTCATCGCCGCAGGCCTGATGACACAGATCGGGTGGCAGGCGCGGAGGGAAGGGTGGCCGCGCGGAGAGCGGGCCTCGTTCGCGGAACTCCGCCGCGCCGCGCTCGATGCCGTGCTCCCGCTCTTCATGATCGTCGTCATCCTGGGCGGGATCCGCTTCGGACTCTTCACCCCCACGGAGGCCGCGGCCGTCGCCGTCGCCTACGCGCTGCTCCTGGCGGGACTCGTGTACCGATCCCTCACCCTCGCGGAGCTGTGGAGGAAGGTCGTCCAGACCGCCATGGTGTCAGGGATGGTGCTGTTCGTGGTCGGCGCCGCGCACCTCCTGGGCTGGGTGCTCGCCGTCCTGCAGGTGCCTCAGACGCTCGCGTCCGCGGTGGTGGGGATGGGTGGCGGCCAGATCGGCTTCCTGCTCCTCACGATCCTCGTCTTCCTTCCGCTCGGCGCCATCCTCGAGGGGGTGCCGGCGGTCGTCCTCCTGACGCCGATCCTCCTGCCGCTCGCGACGCAACTCGGGATCGACCCCGTGCACTTCGGCGCCGTCATCGTGGCGACGCAGGGGATCTCCGTGTTCCTGCCGCCCGTGGGCGTGAGCCTGCTGGTGGCCTGTTCCGTTGGAGGAGTTGAGCCGGCGGAGGTCGCCCGCCCGCTCTGGCCGTACCTGGCGCTGATGCTGGCGCTCACGGTGACCATTGCGTTTCTGCCGGGTGTCGTACTGTTCCTGCCGGAACTGCTCGGGTACTGAAGGGTCTGAGCCACCCAGCGTTCCGTGAATGACGTGACCCCGGGGCCACACGATGGAGACACACGAGTTCGAGATCAGAACCGAGCGGCTGATGCTCCGGCCGCACCGCCTGGAAGACGTGGACGACATCTTCGAGTTCGCCCGCGACCCGGAGTGGGGTCGGTACCTGACGGTGCCGAAGCCGTACTTCAGGGAACACGCGGTCGAGTTCGTGGAAGATCGGATCCACACGTCCCGGGACGAGTGGCCGGTGTGGGCGATGGTCTTCGAAGAGAAGGTCGTCGGCGGCATCGGAATCGAGATCGACGTTGAACATGCGACGGGGGCCCTGGGCTACTCGATCGCGAGGGAGCATTGGGGCAAAGGCCTCACCCTGGAAGCCGGCCGCGCCGTCATCGCCTGGGGATTCCGCGAGCGGGGGCTCGCCAAGGTGTACGCCTACGCCGACGCGCGGAACGCGCAGTCCCTGAGGGTGATGGAGAAACTGGGCATGACCCGCGAGGGAACGCTGCGCAGCCACCGGACGCTGCGGGGCGAGCGGGTCGACGACGTGTACTACGGACTCTTGAGGGAAGAGTGGGAGCGGAACGCACGCTGAAGTGGTCGATCTGGGAGGCGCCGCTCCCGACGCCGGATCCTTGAACGAAGCAGCATGTCGTGTGTATCATACACACCATGTCGAGCAGGGAGATCATTCGTAGACTGGTGGCAGATGGCTGGACGCTTCAAAACACCCGCGGAAGCCACCACCAGTTCGTGCATTCCGACAAGCCTGGCCGAGTGACGGTGAAGCACCCCAGCAAGGACATCCCAATTGGGACGCTTCGCAGCATCTCCCGGCAGGCGGGTTGGGAATGGGAGGATCGCTAATGCGCTTTCCGATCGTGGTTCACAAGGATGCAGACAGCGGATATGGCGTGACCGTGCCCGATCTTCCCGGCTGCTTTTCGGCCGGCGACACCCTCGACGACGTGATCGAATCGGCCCGCGAGGCGATCGCATGCCATATCGAGGGGCTCTTGATGGACGGTGAACCGGTCCCGGCCAGGGGTTCACTGGAAGCACACCAGGCGAACGACGAGTACAGAGGTGGCGTGTGGGCTATTGCCGACGTGGACATCTCGAAGCTCTCGAGCAAGACCAAGCGAATCAACATCACGCTGCCTGAGCGGGTACTGGCCATCGTGGATCAAGCGGCGGTACGCGAGGGTCAGTCAAGATCCGGCCTGCTGGCGAACGCAGCGCTCAGCTACCTCCAACGCCAATCGGACGCAGACTTGCCGGGTCTCCTCACCGACAGGCCCGATCCAAACGATGTCTACGGCGCTGGCTCAGAGCAGCAGGTCCATCGTCGGCGGGAGAACGTCGAATAGGGCTGGTGCCCTTGATGCGACGAATCGTTGTGGCCGTCAGTACTTGATGTCGGTTCGGCCGACGGTCATGCCGATGTTGCCGACCCGGCGGCCCATCGTGTAGTGCTCGCCGCTCCCGGCGGTCATCCCGAAGAAGTCCACGGCGGGCACGATCAGGCGACTGCCGTCGTCCACCGCGCCCTCGAGGACGGTCGTCGCCACGACTTCCGCGAAGAAGAGCTTCCGCTCGGGCGGCATCTCAATCGAGTCGATGATCCGGCACTCGCAGTGGATGGGGGATTCCTCCACCGTGGGCGCGTCGACGACGGTCGCCGCGCCCCGCGTCAGGCCCGAGAGTTCGAACTTGTCGGCGACGCGCCCGGAGTTCATGTCGACGGTGTCGAACGCCTCGACCATCGACGCGAGCGGGACGTTCAGCACGAACTCGTCGTGGATCTCCAGGAGTTCCCGCGCCTGGTGCTCGAACGCCGCGCTCACCCCGATCTGAGGCGGGTCGCCGCTCACGACGAACGTCCACAGCACGGAGATCTCGTCCGGGTCGCCGGGTCGGCCGTTCACCGTGAGCAGGATCGCCGGGACGGGTGGAAGCATGGGGCCGGGCTCCGCCAGCGAGCGCCGAGGTCCTGTGAGCGGTGTGGGCGGGTTGGACGGGCCCTCGCCCGCGACCGGCCTACCTCCGCCCATCCGCGTCCCCTCATCCGGCGCGCAGCCCCAGACGGCGGCGACCGCCGCGACCGCCGACCCGCTCTCCAGGAACCGTCTCCGAGACCAGTCGGTCATTGCTGTCATCCGTATCAAAAGAGGTCCTCCCCAGGCAGCGTCGCTGCCTGCTCGATCCAGCGTACGAGGAGGTCCTCTTCGAGTTCGTCGTGCTCGTGTATGTGAAAGTAGCGCACATGCTCGTGCTTTGACGCCACCGGCGGAACGGGTCGCAGCGCGGCCCCGTTGAGGAATGTGACCTTGACGTACTTTGCGAAACAGTGGAAGGAGAGGAACCAGCCCCTGCCCTCGATGCCGTAAAAGGGGGAGTTCCATCTGACGGCCTTGTCAACCGGCACGGAAAATGTCCCGGTTATCGGCATTGAAAATGTCCCGGTTCGACGGCTGCCCCGCGCAGGGAGCGGAGCGACCGGAGCGGGGCAGCGGGCCGGGAGTGCGGTGGTCATGATGGACCCTCTCCCGATG
>JAJDWE010000039.1 GCA_022825725.1 Gemmatimonadota bacterium | reverse complement strand
GCGATCGACAGGGCCTCACAGCGCTGGACCCGGCCCGTTCAGGACTGGACCGCCGCCCTGAACCACCTGTCGATCGTGTTCGAGGGCCGAGTGCCCGTATGAGTGAGAGGGCCATTTACACAGAAAATCTGACACTCCCCGTTCGGCTTCCTCCGCGGATACGGTCGGGCGATTCATCCGGTCGAGGAAGAGTCTTGATGGCTGGAAGACCGGCGCGATCCGGGGTGGGACTTCGACAAGCTCTCCGGTCCGGGGGTTGCGGGCCGTGCGGGCTGTGCGGCGTCGCACCTTGAAGGTGCCGAAGCCTCGGATTTCGATGCCGTCGCCTCCCACGAGGGCATCCTGCACGGAGGCGAGAAAGGCTTCGACCACCAACCCGCAGTCCTTCTTGGTAACTCGCGGTCGCACTGTGTCGGCAACCCGCTCCACAAGGTCGGCTTTGGTCACCCTTTTCTCCTCTTCCGATGGGTGGTCAAGTCTTGTTATTATAAGGCAACGACTTACGTTAATGAGCGGTCCCTCCGTCAAGGGCCGCGCCCGAATCAACCACTGGCTTCGCCTTCCACCACCTGCCACAATCTCTCTTGCCCCCTCCCTTTGCCGCCTTGGAAACTTGGAAGGCGGCTGGGCACCCGGTATCCGGTGGGTCCAAGCGGAGGCCGGTGATCCCGTTCTTGACTATTGTTGGACACATGGATGTTCATGATTATCGCTTGTCTGGATCGAAGCGTTCCCGCAAGCGGACGCGTGGCGCCGCGCTACTGGCTGTCGTTGCCATATGGGCATGCGCGGATGACTCAGCCTCACCCACCGACCCGCCGGATCCTCGGCTATCCCCAACATCAGTGCAGGTCGCCCCGAGTGAACTGACGTTCTCCGCGCTGGGCGATACGGCCACGCTCACGGCGACGGTGTACGACGCTGTGGGCAACATCATCGCCGACGCCGAGGTCAACTGGGCAAGCTCCGACCCCGAAGTTGCCACGGTCGCCGCGAACGGCCTTGTGGCAGCAGTGGGAAACGGAACGGCGCACATGATAGCGACTTCCGGCTCCGTCGATGCACAGGCCGCGGTGCACGTGGAGTTGCGCTCCGAGGGTGCGGATCGCGAAGCGCTCATGGCGCTGTACGGGGCGACCGATGGCGACAACTGGACCGACAACTCCAACTGGCTGAGCGACTTGCCGCTAGGGGAGTGGCATGGAGTGGAAACCGATGCCCAAGGAAGAGTTACTGGCCTCCGGTTCTCCAACAACAACCTGGCGGGCTTTCTTCCGCCCGAGCTGGGCGAGCTCGCCGGCCTGACCCGGCTGACCATCTACGACTACACCGGTCAGAATCCGCTTCCCGCCCCCATCCCACCCGAGCTCGGCAAGTTGTCCAACCTGAGGGAGCTGGCACTCGCGGGCACCGGCCTCACGGGCAGCATCCCACCGGAGCTGGGCGACCTCACGAATCTGACCGAGCTAGCCCTATGGGCGAACGACTTCTCCGGGTCCATCCCGCACGAGCTTGGCAACCTCAAGAAGCTCACGCATCTGGACCTGATCGATACCGATCTTGTCGGAATCGTCCCTCCTGCCTTGATCGGGCTGCCGCTGAGATACTTCGGATGGGACAGCTACGAGGGTCTGTGCATGCCGGGGACACCGGCCTTCGCGGACTGGGTCGCCGGAATCGAGGTGCATAAGGGGGACGACTATTGCAACGCGCACGACCGCGCGGTGCTGGAAGCCATGTACCGGGCGATGGGCGGTGACGGTTGGACTCGCTCGACCGGTTGGTTCGAGGGCGAATTCCCCGTGCTGGGCCGGTGGCACGGGGTCGCTGCGGAAGATTCGCTCGGCCGGGTTACCGGAATCAACCTCTCCGGCAACGGGCTGTCCGGAGAGTTGCCGCTTGATCTGGGCGATCTCGGGCTTCTGAAGGCGTTGCGACTCGACGACAATCCCAGCCTTACGGGGTTCCTCCCGCACACGCTGCCGCGCCTCTCGGCGCTCAGAGAGTTCCGGTACTCGGGAACGGATCTCTGCGTGCCGACGGAGGCGTCCATCCGCCGCTGGCTCGACGCCCTGGAGGTGCACGAGGGTACGGACGAGGACTGCGAACCAACGGCGGATCGAGAGGTGCTGCGGAAGCTCTACGACGCCATGGGCGGAGAGCGGTGGTTCGACACCGGGAACTGGTTCACCGATGCCCCGCTGCGCGAGTGGCACGGTGTCGACGCCGACACTCAGGGTCGGGTCGTCGGGCTGGACCTGTCCCACAACGGCCTGGTCGGCGCGATCCCGCCCGACATCGTCGGTCTCGGCGCTTTGGCATCGCTCTCGCTTTCGGGCAGCGATCTTTCGCGAGGACCGATCCCACCCGAGTTGGGGGAACTCACCAACTTGGAGTTTTTGGATCTCGCCGGGATACTCGTATCGGGCAAGATACCCGCCGAGCTTGGCAACCTCACCCGGCTGCGGGAGCTGCATATCTCCGGCAACAAGCTCTCGGGCGGGATTCCGGACGAGTTGGCCGACTTGGCGGAGTTGATGCACTTGGACTTGGCCGACAACGGTCTGACCGGTTCGATTCCAGCGCGACTCGCCGAACTCTCCGGCCTGCGCCAACTCCACCTTGAAGGCAACAGACTGTCGGGTCCCCTTCCGGCAGGGCTCGCCGACCTTACCGAGTTGTGGATTCTGGACCTGTCCGGCAACGCAATCTCAGAGTCGATACCCGCCGCGTTCGGGAACTTCGCCAAGCTCGAATACCTGAACCTCTCCTACAACGAACTTGACGGTCCCGTCCCGCCGGAGCTGGCCCGAATGGCCAGCCTGACCGAGTTGTTCCTTGGCAGCAACCGCCTGTCGGGACCCATCCCACCCGAGTTCGGCGATCTCGCGCGGCTGCGGTCGCTTGCCCTGACGGGCAATGCGGAGATGTCGGGGCCGCTGCCGGCAAGCCTCGCGAACCTGGGCGAGTTGAGCCACTTCCACGCCACGGGCACAAAGCTGTGCGCGCCACAGGACGCGGCACTGCTGGCCTGGCTGAACGCGCTGCTCACCCGGCGGGTGCGGCGATGCGATTCCGAGCCCACCGGGGCCTATCTGACGCAAGCGGCCCAGTCCCTTGATCTGCCCGTCGCGCTGGTGGCGGGCGAAGAGGCCTTGCTGCGCGTCTTCCCGATGGCGGCGCGCACCAACGCGGAGCGCATTCCGCGCGTGCGCGCCGACTTCTATATCGACGGGTCGCTAGCGCATTCGGTGGACATTCCCGACAAGCCGGGTCCGATCCCGACCGAGGTGGACGAGGGATCGCTGGCGCGTTCGGCCAACGCGCCGGTCCCCGCCGGGATCGTCCAGCCGGGGCTCGAAATGGTGATCGAGATCGACCCGGATGGCACGCTTGATGCCGATTTGGAGGTCGCGCGGCGGATCCCCGAGACGGGAAGACTCGAAATCGAGGTACGCGAGATGCCGCTGTTCGACATCACCTTCATCCCCTTCCTATGGGAGACCGACCCGGACTCTGCGGTAATTGAACTCGCAACCGGCATGGAGGCCGATCCCGCAGGGCACTCGATGCTCCGGCACACGCGAACGCTTCTTCCCGTGGGGGACCTCACGGTGACGGCCCATGCTCCCGTCGTGAGCTCCAGCAACGAAGCGAGCAACCTGATCGGCCAAGTCCAAGCGATTCGGGCCATCGAGGGTGGGAACGGCTACTATATGGGACTTTGTCGGGAGAGTTTTCCGGCGCTGCCGGCATCGGAAATCTCGGACGGCGAACCGCCTACTCTGTCGCCAGCTCGTCGGTTATCGCCCACGAGTTCGGACACAACCTGTCGCTCCAGCACACGCCATGCGGTAGGCCGTCTGGCGTGGACCCGGCGTATCCGTACGCCGACGCCTCGCCCGGGGTCTGGGGATACGACTTCAGCGAGGGCGGGCGACTGGTGCCTCCCAGCGAGTACAAGGACCTGATGTCCTACTGTTCGCCCTACTGGGTCAGCGACTTCAGTTTCGACAAGGCGCTCCGCTACCGGCTGCACAGCGAGGGCCGGCTGAATGCGCTAGCGGCGGCACGGCCGGTACCATCGCTCCTGATCTGGGGTGGGGTGGATTCCCTCTCCGCGCCGTTCCTCGAACCCGCGTTTGTGCTCGATGCTCCACCCGCAATGCCCGAAGTGACCGGTGACCACCGGATCACCGGGCGGTCGCACGCCGACGACGTTCTCTTTTCCCTGAGCTTCGCAATGCCCCAGGCGGAGGATGGCGACGGGGGCTCAAACTTCGCCTTCACGTTGCCCGTCCGGCCCGGGTGGGCCGGGACACTGGCCTCGATTACGCTGTCGGGACCCGGCGGATCGATCACCCTCGACGCGGACCACAACCTGCCCATGGCCATCCTCCGTGACCGGACCTCCGGCCAAGTCACCGGCTTCCTCCGCGACGGGCCGGGCGGGCGAGCCGCGACCGCCGCGATGGGCACAGACGCCGGTGCCGGACCGGCACACCGTGTGCTCTTCAGCCGAGGGATCCCGGATCCGGGCGCTTGGCGACGCTGAAGGACGCGCGGGCACCGCCCGCCCCGTCCACCGGCATCCGATACCGTCGCACGGATTCTAGCTCATTTCTGCACATTGTAAGTTGATGCATGCGAACGTCGTTACTGTGTAAAACATTGTGATATCGCCGCTTATCTTTGATTCAATGGGTTCGTCGGCAACCTGGGATAGAGTCGTCGAGCGTCGCGCGCCCCCCGACGCGTGAGTCCGGTGCCACCATTCGACTTTGCAGGATGACCGGATTCGGACGATCCTACGTCGCGCTCGCACCCCGATTCCACAACGCCGCGCGTGCGAGAAATACGCCCGGATCCGTTCGCCATTCGGCGTAGCCGATCCGCCGCTGGTCGGTCAGCCAATCGAGTCGCTCGTCGATGCAGGCCAGCAGTTGGCCATCGTCGGCGTCGAGGGCAAATCCGCCGTACTCCGCCAAGGAATCGACGACGGCCACCGCAAACGCGCCCTCCGATGCCCTCGCCGCCTCTCCGTTGCCGACCTCGACTTGAGCCACAGCGTCGATCATCCCCGCACGCAAGGCGGCCAGCAACTCACGCTCGCCCGACACGTCGCCCAAGTAGACGACTTGGGGCATCGCGGCCGAAGGCGGGAAGATGTGCGTCCTGCCCTCCAACTCGGCAGAGGCGGATGCCGCTGTGATCGTGTAGCGGGCCGTCCCGTCGGCAACCAAAACGCCGTGGGGCGTTTCGACTCTCGTCCCGACCGCAAGTACCCCATCGTCGTTCGTGAGTCCCGTGATCTGAAGCAACCGGGCCTCTCCCGTGGAGCTACGGAGCACTCCGACGCGCACCGCGCTGCTCAAACTGTCGTACGAACCGAAGTGCTCCACATCCCGGGATCGAACCAGCAGTGACTGGCGGAAAGCGATGTGGCCCGATGTGAACTCGATGGCCCGCTCGCCTGAGGCATCGAGTGTGCGGGACTCCAGAATCGTGATGCCTCCCCCGACCATGTCGAACTCTGGAGTTGCCGGAAGCAGCCAGATGCCCGGCCAGTCCGCGACGGGCTTCCGCAGGAAGGTTGTCCCGGGCGGCTCCATCGCCTCGAAGGCCGTAAGCAGATCGGCCTCGTAGCCCGCGTGCTCGGCGAACCCCGGCGAATCCGGGTCGGCGTCCTCGCTGTGACTGACGGGTGCGAAGAACGCGTAGAACCCGAACCTGATCTGAGCGCCGTTATCGGCGGCACAGGCTCCGGGCACCGGATCGACGACGCCATCGCGGCAGGCGGAAGAAAGCAATCCGGCGACAGCCAAGCCCAAGAGTATGCGCGACATCCTCATCGCGGATGATTCAGTCCGCCGGTCCTGGGTCACATCAACCCTCCTGGACCGATACGCTCGTCGTGAACTGGCGTCGCGGTAATCTGCCGGCCTGTTCTTCGCCGACTCGTGGCCCCCAAGAACGCCGACATTTGGAGGGGATCCACCGTGTCCTGCCCTTCCACAGGCAGCGAGATCAGCGTGCCGTCCGTGCCGAGGGTCACCTCTCCGTCAAGGATGTCCTTGGCGCCCTTGAGGAAGATCCTCTCCAGCGGGGCGGCCGGCAGGTGCGGCGCGATGTGGTGGAAGAGCAAGTGACCGGCTCCCGCCTCTGCGGCCGACTCCGCAGCCTCCACCGGGGTGGCATGGTACGAGGCCACGTCACGCATCATCTGCGCCGTTCGGTGGTTTCCGGCCGCTTCCGCCGCTGCGGCGATCCTGTCTGTGAGCCGACTGTCCGAGGCTTGGTTAAGAAGCAGATCCACCCCTTGGGCGTGCCGGGCGACGGCGCGGTCCAGATCGCCAAGGACCATGTTCTCCGGAATAAGCGAGGCACAGCCCGCAGCCCCCGTGGACGACAAGACGAGGGCAGCCGAGAGCAGTGCCCGGCGTAGCGCTTCGGCCCGGGGCCGAGGCTGGTCGTCGCTCCGGTCGAAGAGCGTGAAGTCAGATGGCGGCCCAGGTAACGTTGCCGCTGTGCTTGGATTCGGTCTCGTCATGCGGATGCGTTCTTGTTGAGGGAAAGGCCACTCTATGGGGGAACCGACGGGAGAGGAACGCTAGCGAGGGGCGGCGACCGATACAAGCGGTCGATCCGGCCCTGTGCGATTGCCCGTCGCCGACGGCGCACGCCCGGCGGCCGCCGTCCGAAGTGACTGTCCCCGGTCGCGTCAGCCCTGTTCGCCGAGAAGCGCGCGGCGAACGACTTGAGGGCGGAAACCGAGTGGCCCCCGTTGGTGCCTAGCGATTATCTTGGAAGACATGCTTCGCCCGACAAGTAAGGAGGCATACGTGGCGATCGACACAATGGATGAACTGCGCAAGGTCTATCGTCCGCCCGCGCCGAGGGCCGAGTTGAAGGTCCTGAATCGTCTGGACGCACACTGCCGGGATTTCATCGCCCTTTCCCCGTTCTACGTCATCAGTTCCGCGCGCGCTGACGGACGGGCCGACGCCTCCCCGCGCGGCGATCCGCCGGGCTCTTTGGCGCATGTTCTCGACGACAGAACGCTGCTGCTTCCGGACCGGCCGGGGAACCGTCAGGTCGATACGCTGATGAACCTCGTCGAGCGCCCCCATGTGGGCCTGCTGTTCCTCGTGCCGGGCTTCACCGAGACGCTACGCATTAACGGCCGGGCCGAGATCTCCACCGACCCGAAGCTGCTCGAACCGCTCTCGATCAAGGGCAAGCCGCCCATTTCGGTCCTCAAGGTGACGGTCGAGGAAGCGTTCCTCCACTGTGCCAAGGCCCTGATCCGTGCGCGGCTCTGGGATCCGGCCGGCCAAGTCGAACGGTCGTGCTATCCGACCTACGGGCAGGTATTGGCGGACCAGATTGCAGGGGCTGACGCCGGCGAGATTGACGAAGGCGAGGCCGAGAGCGCCCGCAGGGAACTCTTTTGACGGGGCGACGAATCGCTGAGGCACCAACCCATCGATACCCTGTCCCCCGAGGGAATGTATCTCGGCACCTATCGCACTGGCGCGACGGAGATGCCTGACGCCTTCGGCCCGGATCGATTGGCGGCGTTCATAAACGCTTGACGAATTCGAGGTGGCCAGCGTGGTGGTGAGGATGCTGGCGACCGACGTTTGCTGAACCTCTTTGCGGGCAACCGAACCCACCCGTCGAGAGCTTGAAATCGTCCATCGGTAACTGTTCGGTGAAGCCGTGGTCTCGATAACCGACGAGCGCCCCCACTTCCACCTCCATCGAGACAAGTGGGCAGAGCGGAGACCGAGACCCGTGCCGCCGGAACGATGTGGTCGGTTGGCCAGCCGCGCAATGGATTTCGCGGCACGGCGAGCACCCTCGGCTAAGCTTGTCCGGGGGGTGGTCCAGCCGCCGCGCTGGTGGATCAGCGGCAACACCGACGCAGTATGGCTTGCGCTTGAGGGTAGTATGCCGACCGACCGTTCTTCCACGGGCTGACCGAACAGTTACCCATCGAAGTCCGATGCTGTCGCATCCAATCCCGCTCATGTCTGCATATCTTGAGTGATACATCGATAGCGATATATGACGTAACATGTTGAAATATATCATGTTACAAATGACTACATAGTTCCGGCGGGATCGGACCCGTCAGTGCGGGTCGTGAAAGGCCGAGCACGGCAAGGTTCGCGAGTCGACCCAGTACCGGGGGGATTGAGCCCGTCAAGCCATGCGGCGTACGCGTTGCGTTCTCGGGATCGAACGTGCCTTCGAGGACAAGCTCTACGACCCGTCCTTCTCCGTCCGTGACGACGCCATACCAGTCGTCTAGCGGGGCATCTGTGAGCCAGTTCTCGCTGTTGACCCAGTTCGGCCCGTTCGTCGCTCGATAGAACGCCTCCAGCGTCGTCCGGTCCGAGTTCGCGACCGTGATCCGGGCGGTTCCCCCGGCGCTTCCGGCCGTGGCGGTGATCGTGGCCCCGCCAACGGCGACGCCACGCACGAGACCCGATGCGTCCACCGTCGCCACCGATCGGTCGGCTGACGACCAGTTGAACTCCGCCCCCAGCACCGGTCGGCCGCTCTCGTCGAACGCCTCCGCCGTGAACCGCAGCGTGTCGCCCGGCGCGATCGTCGCCGCCGCCGGCGACACCACTACCGAGTCCGCCGACTGCGTCACGGTCACGACCGCCTCGCCCGCCGCCCGGCCCGCCGCCGCCGTCACCACGGTCGCGCCGGCACGCACGGCCGTGACCAGTCCCAGCGAGTCGACGGTCGCCACCGCGGCGTCGCCGCTCGACCACGACGCCGCGACGCCCGGCAGCACGCGTCCGTCGCGGTCGAGAACCTCCGCCGACAGCCGAACCGACTGGCCGAGAGCGGTGAACCGCACCGTGTCCGGCCGCACAGTCACCGCGCCCACCGCCGGAACGACCACCAGTTCCGCGCTCCCCGAGACGCCCGACGACGACGCCGTCACCACCGCCGTCCCCGCCGCGACCGCCGTCGCCAGCCCCGATCCGTCCACGTCGACCACGGACGCGTCGTTGGAAGACCAGGCAAACGACGCCTCCTCTACCGCATGTCCGTTCGCGTCCGTCGCTACGGCGGCCAGACGCAGCGTGTCTCCCACCTCCAGCGTGTCTGCGGACGATGTCACGGCCACCGCGCTGACTTCCTGGGCCACCGTCAGCGAGGCGCTTCCCGACGCGTCGCCCGCGGTTGCGGTGATGGTTGCCGTGCCGTTGGCCACCGCCGTCGCCCGCCCCGTCGCGTTCACGGTTGCCACTGCGGGTGCGCCGCTCGCCCAGGTCACGGCGGCTCCCGCCATCGTCTGCCCATTCTGGTCGCGCACTTCGGCCGTCAGCTGGACCGTCGCGCCCACCGCCGTCAACTCGGCCGTGGCCGGGCTCACCGACACGGTTGTCGGCCGGGGGGCGGGAGGAGGAACCGGCGGCGGTGACGGAGCCGGAGCCGTCGCGGAATCGCCGCAGGACAGGATCGCGAGGAGCGAAAGGCTCATCGCGATACCGCTTCGGTTCGGGGCGGTCTTCGAAGCTCCCACGTCGAGCGCCTTTATCGAACTCTCATCCGGCGGGGTGCGGGTCGCGGAAGAACCGCGGATAGAGGAGGGCGTTGGCGAGCGCCACAACGGTGAACACGATGAACGCGTCCACCATGCTCCAGTAGTAGAAGGGCCGGATCCCCGCCACGTAGTGGTTCATGTAGACGGCGGCCAACGCGCAGAAGAAGGCGGCCATCAGCAGGTAGCTCTTCAAACTCCGGACCAAGATCGAGCCCCGCAGCACAGGGTTCAGGAGATGAAAGACGACGGCGGCGACGAACCACATCGCGTAGTTGTACCCGAGCGAGATCATGAAGTCGCTGGTGGTGAATTCCTGATCGAACGCCTCGGGGAAGAGCGGCATCGGGCGATGCATGGGTTCCATGATCGTGAAGCCCTCGATCCACCCGCCCACGGTGTAGCGCACGGCGTTCAACAGCACGACGAGGGCTGCCAGCTTCAGGATCGTCTTCACGGTGTTCGTCACCTTTCCGCGGATCGCTCCCGGCGAGACTATTCGTCGGGAGTTTCCGGAACAACACGGGACACGGGAATGAGCGAAGAAACGAGCGGGGGACTGCGATGAAGGCCAGGAAAGCGACGAGACGGGCGTTGGTGGCGGTCACGTGCGGCGGGGCTCTCGCGTGCGGCGGCGGGGCGGGGTCGGAGGCGCCCGCGAGCGCCCTCGACGACACCTCTCCTTACCACATTCTCGTCACGAACGACGATGGCATCGATTCTCCCGGCATCCAGGCGCTCGCGACGGCGCTGCGGGCGGTCGGCGAAGTGACGGTGGTGGCGCCGTGCGGCCAGCAGAGCGGGACGAGCATGAGCATCACCATTGACCAGGAGTTCCGCGTCCGGACCACGCCGGCGGGGAGTTGCGTGAACGCCACGCCGGCGAGCGCCGTCCGCCTCGCCGTGAGCGAACTCGCGCCGGAATCCGGGTTCGATCTCGTCGTGAGCGGGATCAACATCGGCGCGAACGTCGGTGAAATCTCGCACATGTCCGGGACGGTGGGGGCCGCGATGATGGGGGCGTACCTCAGGATGCCGGCGGTGGCGGCCTCGCGGGACGGGTCGCCGGGCGGGTTCGAGCACGCGGCCGGCATCGTCGCGCGCTTCGTCGCCGAACTGCGGCGCCGGGAGCCTGAGATCGGCATCGTCTATTCGCTCAACTTCCCCGTCGCGACGGCCGCCGAAACGCGCGGCATCGCGGCCCGGCCCATGGGCGGCAGCTACTTCGATATCGACTACGAGGAGGTCACCGGGGAGCCGAGCGAGGGGGGCGGCATCGCCGAAGACGCGGAGGGCGAGCGTCGGTTTCGCTCCGTGTTCGTCCCGCCCGATCCCTCCCCGGCGGGGAGCGACACCGAGGCGTACAACGACGGCCTCGTCACGATCACGCCGCTCCGCTTCGACTGGACGGACCGGGCCACCGTCGAGGCCCTGGAGGGTTGGGACCTGGACGCGCTGCTCGAGGACGGAGGGGACGGGGGTAGCTGAAGCCGGCGCCGCCTACCAGCCGAGGACGTAGCCGAACACGAGCGGGGCGACGATCGTCGCGTCGGACTCGATGACGAACTTCGGCGTGTCCACGTCCAGCTTGCCCCAGGTGATCTTCTCGTTGGGGACGGCGCCGGAGTACGATCCGTAGCTCGTGGTGGAGTCGCTGATCTGGCAGAAGTACGCCCAGTAGGGGCACCAGCGGCGCAGGTCCTGCCGGATCATCGGGACGACGCAGATGGGGAAGTCGCCCGCGATCCCGCCCCCGATCTGGAACAGGCCGACGGGTTTCGCGTCCGGGCCGGTGCCGGCGTCCGGCCGCGTGAGCGCCGCGTCCGGGTCAGCGTCGATTTCGGGCGCCTCCGCCAGCGGGAGGCCGGTGCTCGTGAGCGCGTACCACTCGGCGAGCGCCGCCATGTACTCCGTGCCTCCGAGGACAGGCCCGGGGCGGCCCAGTCCGCCGGCGAGTTGTTCCGCGACGAGGACGTTGCCCAGCGTGGAGTCTTCCCAGCCCGGGACGAACAGGGGGAGATCGGCCGCCGCCGCCGCCACGAGCCACGAATCGGCCGGATCGATCTGGTAGCCATCCGCAAGCGTGCCGTCGCGGATCAACTGGTAGAGGTACTCGTGCGGGAGTCGGCGCTCGCCCGCGGCGTCGGACGCCCGCCACCGTTCGCGCAGCGGCGCCTCGACCGCGCGGAAAGCCTCGGCTTCGGGGATGCAGGTGTCGGTGACGCGGTTCAGCCCGCGCCGCTCGAGGTCCTTCTCCTGTTCGGCCGTGAGGGCGCGCCAGTCCGGGATGCGCCGGTAATGGTCGTGCGCCACGAGGTTGAAGAGGTCCTCCTCGAGGTTGGCGCCGGTGGCGCAGATCGCATGCACCTTGTCGGCCCGGATCATCTCCGCGAGGGAGAGCCCGAGTTCCGCCGTGCTCATGGCGCCCGCCAGCGTGAGGAGCATCCGTCCTCCGCCCTCGACCAGGTCGCGGTAGGCCTCGGCGGCCGCCCTCAGCGTCGCCGCGTTGAAGTGGCGGTAATGACGGTCGATGAAGTCGGTGAGCGTCACGTGTTACGGGCGCGCTCAGACCCGGACGGTCGCCTGGAACGTCGGCGGCCGGCGGACGTTCGTCGCCTGCTCGAAGCTGTAGGCGAGACGGATGAGCGTCGCCTCGCTCCACGCGCGGCCGCACAGCGACATTCCGACCGGGAGCCCACGGATGAACCCCATCGGCACGGACATGTTGGGGTAGGCGGCCATGGCCGGCGGCGTGGAGCAGCCTCCGCCGCCCCCGCCGGAGGCATCGAGCGGATCCTGCATGGCGGGGATCCCCGCCGTGATCCCGACGAGTGCGTCGAGCCCGTGTTCGTCCATGGCCCGGTCGATCCCCTCGTCGCGGGAAAGGCGATGGCTCGCGGCCAGCGCGTCGAGGTACCGCTGGTCGGTGAGCGGCCCGCGTTCCTGCGAGCGCACGTGCAGTTCCTGTCCGTAGAGGGCGAGTTCGAGGTCGTGGTTCGCCTCGTTGTACTCGATGAGTTCGGCGAGCGACTTGATCGGGGCGTCCGGGCCCAGCGACGCGAGGTACGCGTTGAGATCCGCTTTGAACTCGTGGTACAGCACCTCCATCTCGTACTCGTTGCCGAAGCGGAGTTCCTCCGGAAGCGTGACGGGGTCGACGACGGTCGCGCCCTCCGCCCGCATGGTGTCGAGCGCCTCCTCGAAGAGGGCGTCGACGCGGCTGTCGAAGCCGGCGTACTCGCGCAGGACGCCGACGCGGGCCCCGCTGAGGCCGCCCGGGTCGAGCGCGCCGGTGTAGTCGGTCAGGAAGTTGCCCGCGCTCGCGGCGGTCAGCGGGTCGCGGGGGTCGACGCCGACCATCGTGCCGAGCATGATCGCGGCGTCGCGCACGGTGCGGGCCATGGGGCCGGTGCTGTCCTGGCTGTGGGCGATGGGGATGACGCCGCCCCGGCTGTGGAGGCCGATCGTGGGCTTGATGCCGACGAGGCAGTTGCGTGACGACGGGCCGACGATCGAGCCGTCGGTCTCGGAGCCGATCGTCGCGACCGCGAGATTGGCCGCGGCCGCCGACCCGGACCCGGAACTCGACCCGCCCGGCGTGCGGTCGAGCGCGTACGGGTTCGCGCAGAAGCCGCCCCTGCCGCCGTCCCACCCGCGCCCGCTCCAGCCCGACGCCCCGAACTCGAAGGACTTCCAGCCCGCCCACTCGCTCATGTTCGCCTTGCCGAGCAGCAGAGCCCCGGCCGCGCGCAGCCCCGCCGCCACGAACGAATCCTGCGGCGCGATGGACCCGAGGAGCGCCGTCGACCCGGCGGTCGTCGTCATCCCGTCCGCCGTGTCGACGTTGTCCTTCAGAAGGATGGGGATGCCGTGCAGCGGCCCCCTCGGTCCCGAGGCCTGGAACTCGCGGTCGAGTGCGTCGGCGATCTCGATCGCGTCGGGGTTCGTCTCGAGCACCGCGAACAGGCGCGGCCCCTGCCGGTTCAGCGCCTCGATCCGCTCCAGGTACATCTCCGTGACCGATCGGCAGGTGTAGTCGCCCGACCGCATCCCCGCGTGGACCTCGTCGATCGTGATCTCGTCGAGCGCGAAATCCGGCACGTCAGCCGAGGTTTCATCCGCCGATCCTCTGGATCCCGACGGCGCGTCATCGCCCCGAGGCGCGCAGCCGCCGAGGGAGAGCAGGGCGCCGGCCGCCACGCCGGTGCCGAGGAAGGTTCGCCGATCCATTTCACTCATGGTTCCCATCCTGTTTCCCCGCCTGCCGGGCTCGGGCGAAGACCTCGACCCCGAGTCGACCCGCCAGGTCGATGGAGGCATCATGGAAGCCGCTTCGGCCGACGGTCAATGAGTCCGCCCCGCCCCCGGCCCATTGACGCCCGCCCGCGTAACGCTCCACCGTCCAAAGCCACCCCTCCCGGAAGGAGATGCGGATGAAGGATACCGTCAGACGTCCCGGCGTCCCGCGGCTCGGCGTCGCTCGGCCCGGCGCCCTCCGGTTCGGCGTTGCCGCCCTCGGCATGCTGGCCCTCGGCGCGGCGGATGTTCACGGCCAGACGGTGCCCGACTTCGCTTCCGTCCGGAGCGAGATCCAGAGCGCGCTCGTCGCCTGGGACGCGCCCTCGCTCGCCGTTGCCGTCGCGGTCGGCGGGGAGGTCGTGTGGGAGGAGGGGTTCGGCTGGGCGGATCGCGAGCGGCGGATCCCGGCCACGGAACACACGATGTACTCGCTCGCCTCGATCTCGAAGCCGATCACGGCGACCGGCCTCATGATTCTCGTGGAACGGGGCCTCGTCGACCTCGACGCGCCGGCGAACGACTACCTGGGCCCGGCGAAGATCGACGGACGCGCCTGGGACGCGGCAGGCGCCACGGTAAGGCGCGTGGCCAGCCACACGGCGGGGCTCCCCCTCCACTACCAGTTCTTCTACGAGGACGAACCGTACCGGCGGCCGCACATGGACGAGACGATCCGCCGCTACGCGAACCTCGTGACGGCGCCGGATGAACGCTGGAACTACTCGAACCTCGGCTTCGGGATCCTCGACTACATCATCGAGCGCGTCTCGGGACAGTCATACCTGGATTTTATGCGCGACGAAGTGTTTCAGCCCCTGGGTCTCACCCGGACCTCGGTCGGCATCGGCCCGGGACTAGAGGATTTCACGGCGACGCGCTACGCGACGGACCAGAGTCCGATTCCGTTCTACGACTTCGACCATCCCGGCGGCTCGGCCGTGTTCAGCAGCGCCTACGACCTCGTCCGCTTCGGGATGTTCCACCTCGGCCGCGACCTCGACCATCAACGGAGGATCCTCTCGGACGCCTCGATCGAGGCGATGCGGCAACCGATCCGGGAGAGCGCGCCCGGGGCCGAGTACGGGATCGGCTGGGCGATACGGGACCTCCCCGGCGGCCTCACGCTCCAGCGCCACGGCGGCGGGATGGGCGGCGTCCGCACGGAACTCGCCATCGCCCCGGAGGAGAACGCGGCCGTCGTCGTCCTCTCGAACTCGGCGACGCCCCTCACCGGCTACATCTCGAACCTCCTCTGGCACACGCTGTTCCCGGAGGCCGTGCCGAGGCCGACGCGGCCGGAGGTGCCCGACCCCCACCGGCTGGAGCGCGAGGGGATCCTCGAGGACGCGACGGAGGGCGGAGCCCCGCTGATCGATTTCGTGCCCATGCCGGATCTCGCGGGGGACTGGGTCGGCGAGGTGGACACGCACCTCGGCCCGCACCGCCTGGTGCTCGCCATCGGCGAGGACGGCCGCGTCCACGTCCAGTTGGGAGACGACCTGTGGACGCTGCTCAACAACGCCCGCTTCGACGGGGAATACCTGCGCGGCGGCTTCCGGGGCGACATCGGCACCGAGGACGCAAACCGCACCGATCACGTGCTGTCCGTCGAACTCAGGCTCAGGGGGGACGTGCTGAACGGCTCGGTCATCGCGATCACGCTCCCGAACGTGAGGCTGGGAAACGCGCTCACGCACTGGGCGGAGCTTCACCGACGCCGCTGACCCCGGTGATCTTGGCGACCGCGCCGCGCCGGGTTCAGGCGTCCGCAGGGTTCCGTCGGCAGGTCACGCCGCTGCCCACGGGTCCACGAGTTCGATTCCCATGTTCTCGAAATCGCGGACGTTGCGTGTGGCCACAGCCATGCCGCGAGACGCCGCGATCGCGGCAATCTGACAATCGGCCGGCGCCACGGGCCGTCCGAGCGAACGGCGCGCGGCGGCGATATTGCCATATTCGCGCGCAGCGTCGCTGTCGAACGGCAACACCCGGTCCTCGAAGGCGTCGCGCAGCATCGCGTCGATCTCGAATACGAGCGTGTCCCGGCGTCGGCCGGCCGGGAGGATGGCGGCACCGTAGCGCAACTCGGCTTCGCCGATGGCGGAAAAGAACAGGTCGTTCACGGAAAAGCCCGAGACCCAGGATGCGACAGCGGGATGGGGCGACTTGCGGATCAACTCGGACACCACGTTGGTGTCCAGTAGCAGGGGCAAGGCGGTCAACTCAGTCGAAGGAGGGTGGCTCGCGCGCAGGTTCTCGCAGTGGCAGATCCAGGTCGATGCCGTTCGTCGGCCCGAAGTGCGAACGGATGATGCTGGCGAGGTTCCCCGTACTCGGCCGGCGCCGGACGGCGTCGCGAAGGATGCGCCGCGCTTCCTCCTCCATGGAGCGGCCGTTCCCCGCCGCGCGCACGCGCAAGCGGGTCTTCACCTCGTCATCCAGGTTGCGGATCGTGATGCTCGCCATGACTCTTACCTCCCTGTCGTTGAGCACTCTACAGAATGATTGCGTTGCAATCAAGGCGAGTGCCGACCTGGAGGTTCCGTGGGAGAGCCGCAGATGAAGACGAATCCGTGGCTGGCACCGCTGTTGCCGTGGGTGGCCGCCGTGTCGCTGCCCGCATGCGTCTCGGAAACCGACGCGCCGCCCCCGCCGCCCCCCGTCCAGACCGAGGCCGAAGCCGCCGCGGCGGCTCACCACGAGCATCTCGCGGCGAACTACGAGAAGTCCGAGCACATGGTCGCGATGCGGGACGGGATCGAACTCTACACGCTCGTCTACGAACCGCGGGACCGCTCGCGCGAGTATCCCATCCTCCTCTTCCGAACCCCCTATTCCATCGGTCCCTACGAACCCGGCGAATACCGGAACCCGCTCGGACCCTCCGCGGAGTTCGACCGTTCCGGGTACATCTTCGCCTTCCAGGATGTGCGGGGTCAGTTCCGGTCGGAGGGCGAGTTCGAGGTCATCCGCGCCCCCGCTGCGGAACCCCGCGGCCCCACCGACACCGACGAGATCACGGACAATTGGGACACGATCGAGTGGCTGCTCGCGAACGTCGAGAATCACAACGGACGCGTGGGGCAGTGGGGAATCTCCTACCCCGGCTGGCAGACGGTGATGGGGATGGTGGACGCGCACCCGGCGCTCGTGGCCGCCTCGCCCCAGGCCTCGCCCTCGGACATGTTCATCGGCGACGACTGGCACCATAACGGCGCCTTCCGAATCATGTACGCCTTCTCCTGGCTCTCCGGGAACGCCCGCCGGCGCGACGGCCCCACGGACACGCGCGGCGCCCGCTTCGACTACGGCACCCCTTCCGGCTACGACTTCTTCCTCAACGCCGGTTCGGCCATCGCGGTGGACGAACTCTACTTCCACGGCGACGTGCCGGCGTGGCGGGACTTCATCGAGCACCCGAACTACGACGAGTTCTGGCAGCGGCAGAACGCCCTCCGCTACCTCGACGACGTCCGCCCCGCGACGCTCAACGTGGCGGGCTGGTTCGACACCGAGGACTTCTACGGTCCGATGTCCATCTACCGGACGGTCGAGGCGGAGAACCCGGGCCTCGAGAACACGCTCGTCGTCGGTCCGTGGCTCCACGGCGGCTGGCGGCGCATGGACGGCGACTTCCTCGGCTGCATCGCCTTCGACAGCAGGACCTCGCTCCACTTCCAGGGCGAGTTCCAGTACCCCTTCTTCGAGTACCACCTGAAGGACGAGGGGACATGGGACGCGACGGAGGCGAACGTCTTCCTCACGGGGACGAACGAGTGGCGCGCCTACGATTCATGGCCTCCGGCGGGCGTCACTCCGGTGAGCCTCTACCTGGGACCGGACGGGACGCTGGACTTCGAGCCGCCGACGCGAACTGCGGACTCGGACTCGTACGTGAGCGACCCCGCCAACCCGGTGCCGTTCTCCGCCGAGGAGCGCACGACGCTGGGGCACCTGTGGAAGGTGGAGGACCAGCGCTTCGCCTCGGAGCGACCCGATGTCCTCGTGTACCAGTCCGAACCGCTGGAGGAGGACCTGACCATCGCGGGTCCGATCGGGGCCGAGATCTTCGTTTCCACGACCGGGACGGACTCCGACTGGATCGTGAAGCTGATCGACGTCTACCCCGACGACGCGCCGCCGAGCGCGAACTGCGACGTCCCGATGGGCGGCTACCAGATGCACCTCGCGGGCGAGATCATGCGGGGCCGCTTCCGGAACGACCTCGAAAACCCGGAGCCGATGGTGCCCGGGGAGGTGACGAGGATCGAGATCGACCTCCGGGACCGCTTCCACACCTTCAAGGCGGGGCATCGGCTGATGGTCCACGTCCAGAGTTCCTGGTTCCCGGCCTACGACCGCAACCCGCAGACGTTCGTGGACACCTACACGGCGTCACCGGGCGACTACCAGGCCGCGACGCAGACCCTGTACCGGTCCGCCGAGCACCCCTCGCGCGTCATCCTCGGCGTCCTGCCGGAAGACCCTTAGCCGGGCCGTTAGGAGGAAGGCATGGCACAAATGACTCTGCGAACGATGGCGGCCCTGGCGTTCGGGCTCGCGGCCGCGGCGGGCTGCGCCCAGGAGAACGAGGGAGTATCGGAGGGCGGCGAGCCGGAGGCGGCGGTCGCCTTCCCGGCGGAGCCACCGGATGGGCCGATGCCGGAGATCGGGCCGGCGCCTGACGATTACACTCCGACGGCCGCGGGCTCTCCCTCCACCGACATCTGGATGGGCGCGCTCGTCCGCGAGGGGGGCGCGCTCTCGGTCTCCGGTCTGGAGCGGGCGACGGACCGCGACGCGTACGACAACCAGCCGAGCTTCCTCCTGGACGGTTCGGCGATCCTCCACACGGCGGCGCTGGACCGGAGGCAGACGGAGATCATGCGACTCGCGGGCTCCGGGGCGGGGGACGGCGCGGGATCCGGCGAGTCGGAGCGGTTGACGCGCACGGAGGAGGCGAGCGAGTTCTCGGCGCTTCAGATCCCGGGGCAGGACGCCTTCTCCGCGATCCACGAGATCCGCGGCAAGCAGTACCTCTGGCGCTACGACCTCTCCGGCGAATCGCTGGGGCCGATCTTCGCCACCGCCGAGCCCGTGGGATACCACGCGTGGGCCAACGAACACGTCGTGGCGATGTTCATTCTCGGCAATCCACCCACGCTTCAGGTCGGCGACGCGCTCAGCGGAGAGATTGGGGTCGTCGCGGAGCGCCCGGGCCGGTCCATCCACCGGATTCCGGGGACGGAGGAGATCTCCTTCGTCCGGAAGGTGTCGGACGAGGAGTGGTGGATCGAGCGCCTCGACCCTGCCGCGGAAACCAGCGAGCGGATCACGCTCACGCTCCCCGGGCGCGAGGACTACGCCTGGACGCCGGAGGGCGAGATGCTCATGGGAGATGGCGGCTGTTCGCCTGGTCGGAGGGTTCCGACTGGACGGAGATCGGAGATTTTTCGGAGCTGGGCGTCGAGGGTATCACCCGGCTGGCCGTGAGCCCCGATGGCTCCCGGATCGCGATCGTCGCCAACCGTCCGGAGGGCTGAAGACGTTCCCGCGGAAACGTCCGCCGCTCGAAAAACGTTCCCGCGGGAACGCGACGACGCCGTCTCCCGGCCTCAGTCGCGGGGCGCCTATCCCTCGAACAGCAGCCGGTCGAGTCCCTGCGTGAGCCCCACCCGTTCCGGCGCCAGCCGCGCCGCGAGGAGGGTGCCGCCCACGTAAGGTTCCGCGCTCGACCCCGCGTCGTGCCGGATCGAGAGGCGTTCGCCGGGAAGGCCGAAGATCGATTCTACGGAGATGACGTAGGACGGAAGCCGCACCGAGTGAACCTGTGCGCCTCCGATCGTGGCTCCGCGCGCCTCCCGTGACCCCAGCGTGTCCTCGACCGGCCGGCCGAATTCGTTGGTCGCGACCGTTCCCAGAAACTCCGCCAGTTCCTGCGCGGTACCGCTCGGCGCGTCGGGCTTCGCCGCCGAAGCCATGTCGACGATCTCCCAGTGCGGTACGTGGCGCGCCGCGATGCCGGAGAAGTGCTTCAGCAGCGCCGCCGTGATCGAGAAGTTGCCCGCGGCGATCACGCCGACGCCCCGCGCACGTGCGGCCGCGTCGATCTCGCCGTATTCCCGTCCCGTGAGTCCCGAAGTCCCGACGACCGCGGCCACGCCCGCTTCGACCGCGCACATGATGTTGCCGTAGACGGTGCTCGGGTGCGTGTAGTCGATGTAGACGTCGGCCAGCTCGCTCAGCGCTTCCGCCACCTCGGCGGAAATCCGCACCGGGGAGCCGTCCGCCTCTCCCCGCACTTCGCCGATTGTCTGTCCCGCCGCTCGCCGCGCTACAGCGCCCGCCAGTTCGAACTCGTCCGATTCGAGGATGGCGGCCACGACGCTCTCGCCCGTCCATCCCGTAGCTCCTCCCACGCAGACCCGAATGCTCATCTTCGCTCCCGTCCATTTGGCGGTTCCACGGCGGCTCAGTAACGGTTCCCGCCGGCACTGTGGCGGTGCCCGGCGGCCCTTCCGACGTTCCCGCGGGAACGCGTTGCGCGCCGATCCCGGCTCACGATCGAGGAAACACTTCCGCCCCGGTGAGCCCCAGGTGATGATCCGTGGCCCATGCAATCCCGATCTCGTGTTGTTCCATCAGGGCAAGACTGGACGCGTCCACGTACGTAAGGCGCGCCCCTCGCAGCCGGTCGAGGATCCGGCACGTGTCGCGGTGGAGCCGGGATGTTCCCTCGAGCAGGGCGAGTCCGTCGAGGTTCTCCAGGAGGCGGCGGCACGCACGGGCCTGCTCCTCGCCGTGGCGGTGCAGGAACCAGGAATACGCCTCCGACCAGACGAGCACCGAAGTATGCCAGCGCGGCAGGGGTCCGCCGAACAGCGACCGCGCCTGCGCATGGTACTGGTCCCGCCGGTTGAGGGCCGCGATGAGGATGCCCGTGTCGAGAAAGACCTTTCGTCCCTTCAAGGCGTCGCGCGACCGTAGACCACTTCATCGACGGTCGCGCTGTCCCCGGGTTCACCGTCGACCGTCCCGAGATAGGCCATCCACGGCTGCTCGTCGGGCAGCCTCGAGAGGGTTTCGGCCAGACTTCTCCGGCACAGTTCCGCGATTGAAATCCCCTCCCTGCGTGCGGCTTCCTTCACTCGCTCGTAGAGTTCTCGATCCACCGAAATCTGCGTCCGAATCATCATGCCGCATCCACTCCGGGATCATGTTATCGCTACTCTGGATCATGATAACATAAGCCCGCGCCCGTGGCCATTTGGATCATCGTATGTTGAGGGGACATGAGCCCTCCCGACCGAGGATTGAGAACATGAGCATGGACCGCCGCGACTTTGTTCGAACTTCCGCCGCCGGCCTGGCCGCGGCCGCCACGCCCGCCGCTCTGGCCACCGAGCGCCGCCCTTCCGGTGCCTCCGCCCGCTCAGGGGCTCCCGCCGTCCGCCGCCCGCGGGCCGCCCCGCCGATCGTCGTCTCCGACCTCAGCGGGATCCGCTTCAACAACGGCGGACCGGAAAGCTCGGTGGAACGCGCCTTCCGCGGGATCGTCGAGGGCGAGGATGTGCTCGATGCGCTCATGGCGGGCGTGAACATCCCCGAGAACGACCCCACCGAGATGGGGATAGGCTACGGCGGGCTCCCCAACGCGGACGGCGTCGTCCAACTCGACGCATGCTGCATGCACGGACCCCGTCGCTGGGCCGGGGGCGTCGCGGCGCTGGAAGGCGTGCGCACCCCGTCGCTGGTCGCGAAGGCGGTGGCCGAACTCACGGACCATCACCTCCTCGTCGGCGCCGGCGCCCAGGCGTTCGCGCGCCAACTCGGGTTCGAGATCGAGGACGACCTCAATACGGAGGCGTCCCGCGCCCTGTGGCTCGAATGGCGCCGGCGGATCGACCCCGGCCACTGGCTCGACCCCCGCAAGCGTCTCGAGGCCGGGCTCTCGATGGTCGACGACGGCCTGATCCCCGCGCACTCGTTCTGGGGGACGACGAACTGCAACGCGGTGAACGCGGAAGGGGACGTCTGCGGCGTCACCACGACGAGCGGCCTCTCGTGGAAGATCCCCGGCCGCACCGGCGACTCCCCGATCCTCGGGGCCGGGCTGTACGTGGACAACGATGTGGGCGCCGTCGGCTCGACGGGCCGGGGCGAGGCGAACCTCTACAACCTCTCGTCCTTCCTCGCCGTCGAGTTCATGCGCCAGGGGATGAGCCCCCTCGACGCCGGCATGGCGACGCTGGAGCGGATCCGGTCGAACACGGTCGAGTCGCGGCTCCTCAACGAGCGCGGCCTGCCGAACTTCGACGTCCGCTTCTTCCTCCTGAACAAGCAGGGAGAGACGGCCGGCGTCGCGCTGTACGGCTCGGCGGAGACGCACTACGCCGTCTGCACCGAAAACGGCGCGGAGGAACGTCCCTTCGAGGGCCTCCTGGAGGGCTCGCCCCGCGACGCGTAGCTAGCGGTTGTAGGCTGGCGTCGGCCCCCGAAGCCGCGCCCACACGCCATCGCAGGCGGCGAGCACCTCGGCTCCGAGCGGCGGCGCGTCGAAGGCGGCGAGGTTCTCCTCCAGGTGCTCCATGCGGGAGGCGCCGAGGATGATGCAGTCCGCCCCCTCCTGCGCGCGCAGCCAGCCCAGCGCGAGCTGCACCGGCGTCAGGCCGGCGTCCCGGGCGGTCGTCCCGACCTCGGCCACGGCGCGGAAGTACTCGTCGTGCCAGAAGCGGTCCAGGTACATCCGATTGTCGTCGAAGCGGGTTCCGGGGAGCGGCGCCCCGGGGCTCTGCTTGCCGGTGAGGAGCCCGCCCGCGAGCGGATTGTAGACGACGTTCGAGATTCCGTATCGCTTCGTGAACGCGAGGTACTCCTGCTCGATTCCGCGCGCCGCGAGGTTGTACATCGGCTGCGCGATCCACGGCTTCGCCCAGCCCTCCCGCTCGCAGACGGAGAACATCTCGGCCATCTGCCACGCACTGTAGTTGGATGTCGCCGGATAGTGGATGAGGCCCTCGACGCGAAGCTCCTCCAGCGTGGCGAGACTCTCCTCTATGGGCGTCTCATAGTCCGGCAGGTGCAGGTAATAGATGTCGAGATAGTCCGTTCCGAGCCGCCGCAGAGAATCGTCGATCCCGCGGCGGATTGCGTCGCGCGAGAGCCCCCGGTACTCGACGGGGTCTCCCATCGGATTACAGACCTTGCTCGCCAGGATGATCTCGGCGCGCCGGTCCCCGAGAACCTCTCCCAGGATCTCCTCCGACAGGCCCTGGTTGTAGACGTTCGCGGTGTCGAAGAAGTCGATGCCCCGCTCGAAGCACAGATCGACCATCGCCGCGGCCGTATCGACATCGGTCTGCGACCCGAACGTCATCGTGCCCATGCAGGCACGGGACACCTCGAGGTCGGTATTGGCGAGTTTTCTTCTCTCCACGATCTTGGTATCCTCCGATGGGGTACAACCGTCCGGGGCCCGCCGCTCACACCGGGGGCGCACCGGGTGGCACCGGCAACGTAGCGGAACCCGAGCGGGGGACGGAACAGATGACGACTGGCCCGGTCCGGACGCGTTCACTGGAGGAACTCGCGGCCGACGCGGCGGCGCGCTACGCGGCGGCGAATCCCCTGAGTCAGGCGAGCTTCGAGCGCTCCACGAACCACCTGCCCGGGGCGGACACCCGAACGGTCAACCACTACGACCCCTTCCCGGTCACCATCGTCCGGGGCGAAGGGTCGCGGCTCCACGACCTCGACGGGCACGTCTACGTCGATTTCCTCAACGACTACACGGCCGGGCTCTACGGCCACTCGAACCCCGCCATCCGGGCCGCGATCGTGGAGGCGGCAGGGAGGGGCCTGACCCTCGGCGGGCCGAGTCCGAACCAGCAGGAATTCGCCGAACTCATCTGCCGCCGCTTTCCGTCCGTCGACCGCCTGCGCTTCACGAACTCGGGGACGGAGGCGAACCTCATGGCGGTCAGCCTGGCACGGGCGGTGACGTATCGCGACGCGGTGCTCGTGTTCGACGGGGCGTATCACGGCGGGCCGTTGAACTTCACGGGCCCGGATCGGCGTCTCAACGTGCCCTTCCCGTGGATCGTTGCGGACTACAACGACGCCGAATCCGCGCGATCCCTCATCGCGGAACGGGCGACCGACCTCGCCTGCGTGCTCGTGGAACCGATGCTCGCGGGCGGCGGATGCATTCCCGGGACCCGGGTGTTTCTGAAGGCGCTCTCGGATGCGACGCGCCGGGCCGGCGTCCTGCTGATCTTCGACGAGGTCCAGACCTCGCGACTCGCTCCGGGCGGCCTGCAGGAGGCGCTCGACATCCACGCCGACCTTACGACCTTCGGAAAGTACCTCGGGGGCGGCGCCTCCTTCGGCGCCTTCGGGGGACGCGCCGATCTCATGGACCGCTTCGATCCGCGCCGGGAGAATCACCTGAGCCATCCCGGCACGCACAACAACAACTCGCTGACCATGGCGGCGGGTCTCACGGGGCTGCGCGACGTGTTCACGCCCGACGCGGTGCGCCGGCTGACGGTGCGGGGAGACGCCCTGCGAGCCGCGCTCAACGGGGTCGCGGCGGCGAGGGACGCGCCCGCGCAGGTCACGGGCCGCGGATCGATCATGACGGTCCACTTCCAGCGGAAGCCGATCCGCCGCCGCGCCGATGTCGCGCACACGCCGATGGCGGCCCGGGACCTCTTCCAGCTGGAGATGCTCCTGGCGGGGTTCTACGTCGCCCGCCGGGGGTTCGTCACGGTCTCGATGGCGCACGACGACGAGGATTGCGACGCGCTCGTCGCGGCATTCGACGCCTTCCTCGGAAGGCACGCCGCCGCCATCGACGCGGCGCTCGAATGACTCCACATCACGACCGGGGACACGGCATGGCTCACGACTGGAATACGAGGCGCGCACGGGCGATAGCGGCGCTCATGGTCGTTCCGCTGGCGGTCGGCGTCGGATCCGCGACGGCGCAGCAGGCGGAGGACTGCGGGGACGGGGCTTTGCTGAGTGTCCTCGTCGTCGATGAGTCGGGGGCCGTGCGCGCGCCTGGCGCAACGGTGGTCCTTCGCTGGACAGCCGCCGAGCGCGCGCCGGTGCGCGGTGCAGCGGGGCCGGACGGGCGCTTCCAGCTGTGCGTTCCCGGCGCTGCGCGGGGGGCGACCCTCTGGGCCGAGTTTGGCGAGGGCTCGAGCAAACAGGCGGCCGTTGCGTTCGAGCCTGGAGCGACGACGGACGTCGAGTTGCGGATCCTCACCGGCCCGGCGGGGACGGGACGGATCATCGGCCAGGTGAACGATCGCGCAACGGAGCTTCCCGTGACCGCGGCGACCGTGTCCCTGTCCGAGAGGACGGCGACGGTCGAGACGGACGGCCGGGGACGGTTCGTCCTGAGCGGCCTGTCGGTCGGGGCACATGAACTGCAGGTGCGGCGCCCGGGCTACGCGCCGCTGCGCCACCGGGTCACGGTACACCGGGGTCTCACGGCGGAAATGGAGGTCGGGCTCGTCCCGGCTTCGGCGGAGATGGAACCGCTGGTGGCGACGGTCACGCGGCCGCGCCGGCTGGAGATCACGGGCTTCTACGAACGCAAGCTGTGGGGCGAGCTGCTCGGCACCGGTACGTTCCTCACCGCCGACTACATCGAGCGCTGGCGGGCTGGCAGCGTCGGCCGTTTCATCTCGGACCATATCCCGGAAGTCCGGCGGAGTGGCGTGACGTTGTTGAACACGACGGGGCATATGGGCTGGAAGGGCTGTCCGATGGCCATCTATGTCGACGGCGTCCCGGTGCGCGGATACGGCATCGGCGGAGCAGTGCTGCTGAACCAGGTTGCCGGACTTGAGGTCTACAAGGGACTGGAGGGCCTGCCGGCCGGGTTCCGGGACGATCGCAACCGGTGCGGCGCGGTCGTCGCCTGGACGAGATAGTTCCCTTTTGACGGGAGTCGAGACGTGACCAGCGGGACTGTTCGATCAGCGGCGACCGTAGCGTGGCTCGTTCTTGCGCAGCTGGCCGCGGCGACCGGCGCGGTCGCGGGTCAGCAGCAGGACTGCGGGGACCGGGCTTCGCTTCACGTCCTCGTGACCGAGGAGTCCGGGGCCCTCAACCTTCCCGGGGCCACGGTCGTGCTCCGCTGGACCGGCGACCGGGTGCTCAGGCCGCTGCGCGAACCCGCGGCGGCGGACGGGCGCTTCTCGATCTGCGTTCCCGCCGATGCGCGGGGGGCGACGCTATGGGCGGAGTTCGGGGATGATTCGAGCGAGGAGGCGGCGGTCGACTTCGAGCCCGGCGCGCCGCACGAGGTCCATCTGCGCGTCCTGTTCGGAGACATCGAGCCGGGGAGAATCGTGGGCCGAGTGCTCGACGCCTCCACCGAGGATCCCGTGGCCACGGCCACGGTGTCGCTCGTCGGCCGGCCGGCCGAGGTCCAGAGCGACCGCCAGGGCCGGTTCGCCCTCACCGGCGTGCCCGGCGGGGAGCACCTGCTCGAGGTCGAAAGGATCGGCTACGCTTCCCTCCGCTACCAGGTGACGGTGGTCCGCGGACTGAGCACGGAACTCCAGGTCGGCCTCGTGCCCGCACCCGTGGAGATGGAACCGCTGGTGGTGACCGCAACCCGACCGCGACGGCTGGAGATCAACGGGTTCTACGACCGCAAGTACTTCGGCGAACTCATCGGCGGGGGCACGTACTTCACGCTGGAGGACATCGACCGGCGGCGCCCGCTACGCGTCTCGCACATGCTCGCCGACGCGCCCGGCATCCGCCTTCGCTGCCCCGGCTCCGGGTTCCGCGACTGCTGGGTCGAGAGTCGGAGGGCGGCCGGAGGATTCACGCCCGGGGGCTGTGAACTCAGCGCCTACCTCGATGGTTCTCCGATTCCGGTCCGGGAAGTGGACACGCTCGTGCTGCCGGTGGAGGTCGCCGGCATCGAGGTGTACCAGGGGGCCGGGGAACTGCCGCCCGAGTTCGGCGGATACGACGCGCGCTGCGGGGCCGTCGTGATCTGGACGAGGTAGCCGGGGCTCGGTCCTCTCTACCTGACCCGCACGTGTTTTTCCAGCATGCGCCGGCGGACGACGCCGCCGTAGACGTTGCCTTCCGAATCCACGCCGACGGCTTCGGCTCCGCTGTGCTCGATCGTCGTGGACTCTATGTCCTCGATGAAGTACGAGACCGATCCGTCGCGCGCGCTCCCGATCCGGATCCCCTTCTTCCAGCCGGGGTTGTTCGGCCCCCAGCTCTCGGAATCCGCGACGTAGATCGTGTCGTCGTCGTCGATGAAGATCCCGCTCGGACGGCTGAACTGCTTCCATTCCTCCAGGAACGTGCCGTCCTCGAGGAAGATCTGGATGCGGTTGTTTGCCCTGTCGCCGATGAAGATCCGTCCCTGTGAGTCGCTGGCGATCGCGTGCGGCGTGCTGAACTGGCCGGGTCCGGAGCCCGGTCCGCCCCAGGCGTCCAGGAAATCCCCCTCCGGACTGAAGCGCACGACGCGGTCATTGCCTTCGCCGTGACCTTCGGTGACGAGGAAGTCGCCGCCGGGAAGGACGAGGACATCCGTCGGCTGGTTGAAGACGTCGGGCCCGAGGCCCGCGACGCCGGCCTGCCCGAGGGTGAGCAGGAGTTCGCCTTCGGAGCTGAACTTGAACACCTGGTGTCCGAGTTCCCCGTTTCCGCGGGCGTCCGTCGCCCAGACGTTCCCCTCATCGTCTACGTAAAATCCATGCGGATAGTTGAACAGTCCCGCGCCCCAGGAAGCGAGCGCCCGGCCGGACATGTCGTACTTGACGATCGGGTCTTCGGGCCGGTCGGCGCAGCTGTTCTCGAAGCAGCGGTGCATGACGTAGAGATGACCATCCGGTCCCTGCTCGACGCCCGTGACCTGCCCCCACTGGACCGCGCCCGGAGGCAGTTCCGCCCAGGGTTCGATGCGCTCGTAGGGGCCGGGCAGGTCGTTGACGGGCTCCAACTGTTGAGCCGCGCCGTCCGCGTTCGCGGCGCCGCCTTCGTCCCCGGAGCCGCCGCACGCCGCGACGACAGGGGCGAGGCAGAAGAGGACGCCGAGTCGTGTGATTCGCCGTGTCATGTGTCGTCTCCTTCATCGGTTGCGGGCCGCTCGGCCGAAGCGGGCCGGCCGCCGGTCCGGATCACGCCTTCCTGGGCGACCGAGGCTACGAGCGCCCCTTCCCGCGTGAAAAAACTCCCGCGCGTGAACGCCCGCGCGCCGCTCGCGACCGTGCTCTCGGTCACGTACAGGAGCCATTCGTCGACCCGGAAGGGACGGTGGAACCAGATCGCGTGGTCGAGCGAGGCGCCCATCAGGTCGCGGTCGAAGAAAGTACGCCCATGCGGAACGAGGGCGGCACGCAGGAGCCCGTAGTCGGAGGCGTAGGCGAGGACCGCCTGGTGGTCGAGCGGGTTGTCGCCCAGCTCTCCGACGGTGCGAATCCAGGCTCGCCGGACGGGCCGGTCCGGCTTCGGCTTGAAGGGGTCGAGCGGGGCCACGGGACGGCGGTCGAGCGGCCGATCCTGCGTGAGCAGGGAGCGGAGCGGCTCGGGGACGCGCTCGGCACTCCGCCGGATGATGTCGATCTCCGACTCCAGCGCCTCCGGCGGCAGCACATCCGGCATCTCGTCCTGGTGTTCGATGCCGTCCTCCGTCTTGTGGAACGAGGCGGACAGGTTGAAGATCGCGCGGCCGTGCTGGATCGCGGTCACGCGCCGCGTGGTGAAGCTCCGTCCATCGCGCAGGCGGTCCACGAAGTAGACGACCGGAATCTCCAGGTCGCCGGCCAGAATGAAGTACCCGTGCAGCGAGTGCGCGGAGCGGTCCTCGGCGTCGACGGTCCGCCGCGCCGCCACGAGCGACTGGGCGAGCACCTGTCCTCCGAAGATCCGGCCCGAGCCGATATCCCGGTTCTCCCCACGATAGATGTTCCGCTCCACCGGCTCGAGGTCGAACAGGTCGACGAGATCCTGTACGGTGTAGCTCACGGGAAGCTCTCGGGCGGCACGCGGCGCAGGGTGGCCTGCTCGAAGGCGTACGCGAGTTCGATGAGCCGCGGCTCGCTGCAGGCGGCCCCCGTGAACCCGATGCCGAACGGCGCGGGCCGCGCGTCGAAGCCCTCGGGGAAGGCCGGCGTCGGCGCGTTGGGCACGAAGCCGAACGGCACGACGATGTGCGGGTACTGGGCCCGCGCGGCGAGCGCGGCTCCCCGGCTTCCCGGCGTGAAGATCGCGTCGAGGTCGTATTCCTCCAGCACGGCGTCGATCCCCCGCATCTGGCTCAGGAGCGAATCCTTCGCCATGTCCGCCTCGTTCCGGGCGCGGTCCGCTTCCACGTCCATCTCATCGGAGATGTCGTAGCGCGACTGCTCGTACTTCATCGACCCCGCGTCGCGGTGCGCGAGGTTCCACTCCCGGAGCTCGGTCAGCGTCCCGACCGGCGCCGAGGGGCCGAGCGATTCGAGCCACGCGTCGAAGTCGCGCTTCATCCCGTACTTGAAGTTGACCGAACACCCCTCGTCCGAACCCTTCGCCTGGTGCCCGCCGATGCAGAGCGGCCACGTGTTGAAGTTGGCCTCGGGGTCCGGATCGACGAAGCTGGGGATCTGGGCCGGGTCCACGATCACGGCGCCCGCCGCCTCGAGGACCGCGATGGCCTCGGACATGAGCGCCGCCGCTTCCTCGCCGAGGCCTCCGATCGTCTCGCCTCCGACCTCCACGGGCTCGTAGTAGAAGGCTCGGGGGATCCCGATCCGCGCGCCCTCCAGCCCGTCGGCGTTCAGGAACGGCGTGTAGTCCCGGCCCGGCGGCGCCTCGCACCGCGCGGTGGCCGCGTCGTTCGGGTCGGGCGCGGCCCCCTCCATCGCCCCCAGCATGATCGCCGCGTCGGTCACCGTGCGGGCCATCGGCCCCGCCATGTCGTGGTCCAGCGTCACCGGAGCCACGCCCCAGCGGCTGACCCGCGCGATCGTCGGCCGGATGCCGACGAGCATGTTCGCGTTCGAGGGGCTGATGATCGACCCTCCGGTATCCGTCCCCACGTTCGCGGACCAGAAGCTCGCGGCCGTCCCGATCCCGGAGCTGGAGCCGCCCGTCGTGAGCGCCGGACGCCCATCGTCGCGGTCTTCCCGAGGGTCGCGGCGCGGATCGTAGGGGTTGAGGCCGTAACCCGTGAGGGCGTTGTAATTTCCGGGCATCTGGTTCGGCGGCCCCGCCATGAAGTTCGCGAACTCCGTGAGCCCCGCCTTCGCGATGATGATCGCGCCCGCCTCGCGCAGGTTCGTCGTCAGGGTGGCCTCGTACGGCGGGTAGTACCCCTCGAAGGCGAGCGACCCGCCCGTCGTCGGGATGTGCGTCGTGTGGATGTTGTCCTTGAGCGCGACCGGGATGCCGTGCAGGGGACCGCGCACGTCGCCCGTCGCCCGCTCCGCGTCGAGCGCCTCGGCCTCCGCGAGCGCGTTCGGATTGATCGAGACGGCCGCGTTGACCTGCCACTCGTAGCGCGCGATCCGCGCCAGGTGCTCCATGACGAGTTGGCGCGACGTGAGCTGCCCGCTCTCCATCGCCGCCTGCATCTCCGGAATCGTCGCCTCGACTACGTCGAATGGCTCCGTCTCCGATGCCCGGCTGCCGCACGCTACCGAAATTACGGACAGCAGGACGATCGCCGGCAGCAAGCCCCCCGGCGGCACGCTCCCCGGCCGAAATCCGGTCCTTGCAGCGCGGACGTTGGCGTTTGCAACTGACTTCATGGGATCCTCCGAGTCCCGGGACTCTGACGCGGACCTCGAATCTCGCCCTATCGTGGCCGTATAGTAAGGGATGATCCGCTGGCCGCCGTAGCCTCGACCCCGGGAGACCGCCGTGTTCCGCAGAATCCTCAATGCCTCCGCTCTTCTTTCTCTGGCGGCCGTCGCCGCCGCTCCGCTCCACGCACAGGATCTCGACGCCCCGCGCCCGATCGAGCGCCTCGACACGGTGTGGATCGAGGAGATGACGTGGATGGAGGTGCGCGACGCGCTGGCCGAGGGGATGACGACGGCCATCATCGGTACCGGGGGCATCGAGCAGAACGGCCCCTACCTCGCGAGCGGGAAACACAACTTCGTGCTGCAGGCCACCGCGGAGGCGATCGCGCGCGAACTGGGGAACGCGCTCGTCGCGCCCGTCATCAAGCTGGTCCCGGAGGGGAGCATCGATCCGCCGTCCGGACACATGCGCTACCACGCGACGATCAGCGTCCGGCAGGAGACGTTCGAGGCCATGCTCACCGATGTCCTGGGCAGCCTCGCCGCACACGGGTTCGAGAATCTCGTCCTCATCGGAGACAGCGGAGGAAACGTCAGCGGCATGGAAAACGTGGCCGCCACCCTGAACCGCGCCTGGGCGGACCGTCCGGCCCGCGTCCATTTCATCCCGGAATACTATACGGAAGACATTTATAGTTGCGACTATCTGAAGGAGGAATTGGGGATATTCCAGCAGCCGGACGAGTGCGTGGCGACCCGCAACGAGTACCACGACGACTATCACTATTCGTCCATTATGGCGACGGTGGATCCCGAGACGATCCGGGCGGAGCAACGCACGGACGCCGGCCTCTTCTCGATCAACGGCGTCGACCTCTCACCGCTGGAGGAAACGATCCGGAACGGGCGGCGCCTCGTCGATTACCGCGCCGGGATCACCGCCCGCGCCATCCGCCGCTCGATCGCCGGCAACGAACAGTGAACTCCGTGACTCGGCCGTGACTCGAATCGACGCAACGGCCGATCGTGCTCAACCCGCGCCACCGGATCCGCCGGACGCACCCGGAAACGCTCTGGCCTCGATCCTGGCCACGCGTTCCGTGATCTCAACGCGGAACCCGTGCACTTCGCCCCGAAGGTCGTTGATTTCGGCCCGCAGTTCCCCTCGCAGCGCCTGAATCTCCCCCCGCAGTTCTCCTCGCAGGCTCTTCATGTCGTCGCGCTGCCGGTGCGAACTGCTGAGGGTGAGCCCGGCCAGCGTCGCGCCCACGGCGATAATCCCTATGAGTTCAGCTCCCATCCCCGTCTGCCTCCTCCGGAAAACGTATGACGTGCCGCGGCGCCTCCGGCCACGGTCCTCGGCCCCACGTTCCCGGTCACCCTCAACCTGGGATCAACTCGCGTCCGCTGCCACCTCCCTGTCACAATGTCAGTTGCGGAGATCGGGGCCGCCTGGTCCCTCCCGGCGCCGGTCCCAGTAATCGGTGGGGCGGTCGTCGCTCATGAGGGCATCCTCGTCGACCCAGTAGTAGTCGCCGAACGGCTTCGGGTCGGGCCACACCTCATCCAGCGTGTCCGCGTCGTACACGATCCCGTCCTTCACCACGAGACGGATGTCCGCCGTGTTGCGGATGTCGTCGAGCGGGTTCGAGTTGAGGACGATGAAGTCCGCGAGCTTGCCTTCGGCGAGCGATCCGGTCTCGTGCGCCAGGCCCAGGAAGTGGGCGCCGTGGATCGTGCCGACCTCGATCCCCGTCATCTCGTCCGTGCCCGCCGCGGCCATCCACACCTCGTAGTGGGAGCCGAGGCCGTGCAGCTGGCCGTGCGAGCCGATCGCGCCCCAGCCGCCCTCCTCGATGATGTCCCCGAGACCGCGCGCGAGGAGGGGGAAGCTGTAGTCCGTTTCCGGGCGGATCATGCGGCGCCGGGTGGAGGGGATGAGCATCCGCCACGGCAGCCAGCGGCGCAGCTTCTCATCCTTCCACACGTCATCGGTCTGGTAGAAATACTCCTCGTTCCAGGCGCCGGGGCCGCCCACGATGAAGGTCGGGGAATACACCGCGTCCGCGTGCCCGAAGAACTTCGCGACGTCGCCATACAGCGGGACGTAGCTCATGGGGTGCTCCCATCCCGTATGGCCGTCCATGATCATGCCCATGTTGTACTCGATGTCGCCGCCCTCGGCGGTCACGCGCAGGCCGCGCACCCGCGCTGCGTCCGTGACCCACTGCCGCTGGTCGCGGCGCGGCTGCAGGTACTCCTTGATCATCACCGCGCCCCAGGAGGCGAGGCGCGCGACGTTCTGGTCCGCCAACTCATAGCTCGAGATCTCGTTCTGGCGCGCCCCGTCGCCGGAGTAGACGGGGTCGCCCGTGCTGTACGTGCGCGGGCCGATCATGGCGCCCGCCTCGATGAGTTCGGCGGCGGGGAAGACGTTCGACGACCACTGCGAGTTGTCGAGCGTCGTCGTGATCCCGTACGCCATGTAGATCGCGGATTCCCAGTTGCGCTGCGGGATCACGCCCACGTGGTCGCGGTGATGGTGCGCGTGCATGTCGATGAGGCCGGGCATGATCGTCGTGCCGGCCGCGTCGACCACGTGGTCCGCGCCGGCGGTGTCGCACTCGCCGATGCAGGCGAGGCGGCCGTCCCGCACGACGATGTCGCCGCCCTCGATGACCCGGTCGTCCTCGGCCGTGATGATGCGGGCGCCGGTGAAGGCGACGCTCCCTCGGGCAATGTGGCGCGGGAGTTCGAGGTCGATCGGCGTCTCGACCGTCTCGCCCGTCGTCGGGTCGTGCATGTAGTAGCGCGGGCCGCTCACGAACTCGAGGGTGCTCGCGTCGCGCCAGCGCGGATGGATCCCGCCCTCGAAGCTGACCTGCGTGACCGGGAACTGGCCGCTGCGCTTGGCGATGCGGACGATGTTGGACCCCGTCCCGCCGTACGGGAACGGCATCCGGTACACGTTGTCGCCCTCCTGGAAGGCGAGCCACGCCCCGTCCGGCGACACCGCCGCCTCGTCCGCGTCCGGCAGCGTGAAGTGGACCCGGCGGTCGCTCCCGTCGAGGCGGATGGAGGCGATCTCGGTCCCCGCCGGGTCGCCGTCGTCGGGCCCAAGCGCCTCCGGGTAGAAGAGCCGGCCGTCCGGTCCGAACGACGCCTGCGCGACCGGCCGCCGCGGCATGAGCGGGCGCCCGCCCGTGTAGGGCCGCGCCACCTTCGTGATCAGCGTCGCGTCGCCGCCTTCCGCCGGCACGCGCACGAAGTCGAAGAACTGGTTGCTCGCCACGGTCCGGCCGCGGGTCGTCGCCCCCGACCCCCGCGTGACGACGATGTCCCCGCCGTCAGGACTCCACACGGTGTTGAGGTATTCCGCCGCCCGCGTCGTGAGCTGCCGCGGCTCGCCACCGTCCGCCGACACCCGCCACACATGCCCCTGGGCGGCGTCCGCCCAGCTCGTGAAGGCGATCGAGCGCCCGTCCGGCGACCACGCTGGCGCCATCTCGAACGGCTCGAACGAGTCCGGCGTGAGCCGCCGCGGCGTCCCATCCGGCAGGTCCATGATCCACACCCGCCCCACCGCCTGGAAGGCGAGCCGGCTCCCGTCCGGCGAGGAGGCGGTCCAGCGCGGGAACTTCACGTTGAAGGTCTCGCCCAGCGCCATCTGCGGGCGGCCCGCCATCTCCGAGATCGTCCGCTGCACGCGGGCGGTGAAGGGGATCGTCGCGACGGCGCCGTCGAGGCCGACGCGGCGGATCTTCCCACCCGCCGACACTACGAGCGAGCGCGAGTCCGAAGCCCAACTGTACCCCGGCAGGTCCCGGGACACCTTCATCCCCTCCGCCATGTCCACCTCGATGGGGTCCATGAGGACGCGCTCGGCGCCCGTCTCCAGGTCGCGCAGCCAGAGCGCGGTGCGGGGCCCGAAGCGGTGCCCGTCGTGGGAGATCGTCCCGTCCGGGATGCGGCGCCCGAAGGCGAGCCAGCGCCCGTCCGGAGACGGCTCCGGCGCGATCGCCCCGCCGCTCGATGTCTGCCCCTGCTGGACCGTGATGCCGGAGGTGATCTCGTCGACCCGCCCCGTCTCGAGGTCGAGGCGCCGGATCTGCTTGTGCCCCTGCGTCATGTCCAGCCGGCCGGACCCCAGCCCCGGTGGCGCCGCCCGGAAGTGGAAGTAGAGCGACGCTCCATCCGCCGAGAACGACGGCCACTGCGCCCCGGAATAGTCCGACCCGACGAGTTGCACGCCCTCGCCGCCGTCGCGCGCGTACATCCACAGCCCCGGTGCCGGACCCCCGCCGCCCCTCTGTGTCGAAGCCCGACGCACGGCGATGAACCGTCCGTCGGGACTCCAGGCGGGCTCCCACGCGCGCAGCCCCTGGTTCTCGAACACGGGCCGCGGGTTCGAGCCGTCGGCGTCCATCAGCCAGAGGTTGCTCTGTCCCCCGCGATCCGAGATGAAGGCGATCGTCGACCCGTCCGGCGACAGGGCCGGGTGATAGTTGACCGCCACGCCGGTGTTCTGCGTGAGGACCTCCGCCTCGCCCCCCTCCGCCGGAAGCCGGTAGATGTGCCCGAGGAGGTCGAACACGAGCCACTCTCCCCCCGGCTCGAGGTCGATCGACATCCACGTCCCCTCGTCCGTCGTGAAATCGATTTCGCGGGTCTCGCCGAGCGGCGCGGTCACATCCCACGCCGGAGAGACGTCGTCTTCCTGCGGGAGCGCGGCCCCCGGCGCGGCAAGCGCGAGACAGAGAAGCGCCGAAAGGCCGGCGGGAGCGGAACCGGCGCCGGGAGCGGTACGGTCGGCGAGAGCCGAGTCGGTGCGGGAATCACACATGGCGGGACCTCCGGTGGGAGAGGGAATCATGATGTCGTGCGGCGCTCGAGATGCGTGGCGTCGAGGATCCTGCTCGCGAGTTCCTCGATCGAGCAGCGCGTCGCGTCGATGAAGGGGATGTCGAGGCGCTCGAACAGCGACTGTGCCTGACGGATCTCGAAGCTCACCTGGCGGGGCGAGGCGTAGCGGCGGCCGATGCCGCGCGCGCTCCGCAACTCCCCCAGGCGCTGGGGCTCGATCGTGAGCCCGTAGATCTTGTCGTGGTGCGGGGAGAGGGCGGACGGGACCCGCCGCTCCTCCAGATCGCTTCCCGTGAGGGGATAATTCGCGGCGAACACGCCGTACTGGAGGGCGAGATACAGACAGGTGGGGGTCTTTCCCGATCTCGACACGCCGATCAGGACGAGGTCGGCCCGATCGTATCCCTGCGGGTTCGAGCCGTCGTCGTGAGACAGCGCGAAGTTCATCGCCTCGATGCGGCGGTCGTATTCCCGGTAGTTCTGGATGCCGTGCGAGACCCCCATCGCGTGCTGCGAAGTGTGGCCGAGTTCCTTTTCGAGCGGCCCGAGAAAGGAGTCGAAGAAGTCGAGGAAGAGGGCGTCCGTCCTCCCCACGATCTCCCGCACCGTGTCCCGCACGTCCTCCTTCACGAGCGTGCTGAAGACGATGGGCGGCGACCCCTGGACCCGCGCTGTGGTGTTGATGTTCCTGGCGGCCTGTTTCGCCTTGTCGACGGTGGAGACGAATGGTACGGTGATTTTCGTGAAGTCGAGGGCGTCGAACTGCGCGATCAGGCTCTGGCCGAGCGTCTCGGCCGTGACGCCCGAATGGTCGGAGACGAAGAAAACCGTTCGCTGGGTCATCGTACGCTGATTCTCCGGCTTCAGTTCGCCTGAGACAACTGCCCGGAGTCGCCGGGAGGCCGGGGTTGGGAGTCGCCGTGTCCGGGTATATCGCGCCATTCGAGTCGATCGGACTCGCCGATCTCGAATCCGTCGGAGGGAAGAACGCATCGCTCGGCGAGATGATCTCCCATCTCTCCGCCGCGGGCGTGGATGTCCCCGGCGGCTTCGCGATCACGGCCCGGGCGTACCGCGACTTCCTCTCGGGCGCACTCGGAGACCGCATTCACACCACCCTCGACGAGCTGGACGTCGAGGATCTGGGCGCGCTCGCCCGCACGGGCTCCGAGATCCGGAGCTGGATCGCCGACACGCCGCTGCCGCCGGGGCTCGCCGCCCGAATCGAAACGGCCTACCGCGAACTCGGCGCCAGGAGCAACGCCCCGGGCGACATTTCCGTCGCCGTGCGCTCCTCCGCCACGGCCGAGGATCTCCCGGAAGCCTCCTTCGCGGGACAGCAGGACACGCTGCTCAACGTCCGGGGCGTGGAGGCGGTCCTCGCGGCGGTCCACGAGGTCTACGGTTCGCTCTTCACCGACCGCGCGATCGCCTACCGCGTCCACCACGGGTTCGCGCACCGCGACGTCGCGCTCTCCGTCGGCGTCCAGCGCATGGTCCGCGCGGACAAGGGGTCGAGCGGGGTGATGTTCACGCTGGACACCGAGTCGGGCTTCCGCGATGTCGTGTTCATCACGAGCGCCTACGGTCTCGGGGAGACGGTCGTGCAGGGAGGCGTGAACCCGGACGAGTTCTACGTCTACAAGCCCGCCCTGCGCGCCGGGCGCCACGCGATCCTCCGGCGAAACCTGGGGGGCAAGGCGATCAAGCTCGTGTACGCGGACGCGCGGGACGGCGCGGACGCGGGTCCCGCCGCCGCGTCGGTCGAGACGGTCGCGGTTCCCGAGGAAGACCGGCTTCGCTTCTCGCTGACGGACGATGAGGTGCACGAACTTGCCCGTCAGGCGCTCCTGATCGAGGACCACTACGGGCGCCCCATGGACATCGAGTGGGCCCGGGACGGGGTCGACGGAGGCCTGCGGATCGTGCAGGCGCGTCCGGAGACCGTGCAGAGCCGCACGGGCGGAGTGATCTCCCGCTTCACGCTCAAGGAGCGGGGCCAGGTGCTTGCCGAGGGGCGCAGCATCGGCGGACGGATCGGAGGCGGCCCGGCGCGCGTCATCGAGTCCGCGTCCGAGATCGCGCGCTTCCGGCGCGGGGACGTGCTCGTCACGGACATGACGGACCCGGACTGGGAACCGATGATGAAGCAGTCCGCCGCCATCGTCACGAATCGCGGCGGCCGCACCTGCCACGCGGCGATCATCGCGCGCGAACTCGGCATCCCGGCGGTCGTCGGCTGCGGCGACGCGACGGCGCAGCTTGAGGAGGCCGGCGACGTCACGGTGTCCTGCGCCGAAGGCGACACGGGCTACGTCTACGAAGGGCTGCTCGAGTTCGAGGAGGGAGAGATCCGGCTCGGCGCGATGCCCCGGATCCCGGTCAAGATCATGCTCAACGTGGGGAACCCGGACCGCGCGTTCGACTTCGCCTCGATCCCGAACCACGGGGTGGGCCTCGCCCGGCTCGAGTTCATCATCAACCGCATGATCGGCGTCCATCCGCAGGCCCTGCTCGACTTCGAGAAGCTGCCGGCCGAACTCCAGCGGGAAATCCGGGTGCAGCACGCCGGTTATGCGGATCCGGTCGAGTTCTACGTCGAGAAACTCACGGAAGGGGTCGCCACGATCGCCGCGGCCTTCGCCCCCGAGCCCGTCATCGTGCGGCTGTCCGACTTCAAGTCGAACGAATACGCGGATCTCATCGGCGGCCGCCGCTACGAGCCGAACGAGGAGAACCCGATGCTCGGCTTCCGCGGCGCGTCCCGCTATGTGTCGGAGAGTTTTGGTCCCGCGTTCGAACTCGAATGCCGGGCGCTGCGGCGCGTTCGCCGGAGCATCGGGCTCGACAATGTGTGGTTGATGGTCCCCTTCGTCCGCACCGTGGCCGAGGCGCGGGCCGTCGTCGACCTCTTGGCGGAGAACGGCCTCGCCCGGGGGGAGGACGGGCTGCAACTCATCATGATGTGCGAGCTTCCCTCGAACGCCCTGCTCGCGGACGAGTTCCTCGAGCACTTCGACGGGATGTCGATCGGGTCGAACGACATGACGCAGCTCACTCTCGGCCTCGACCGCGACTCCGGGCTCATCGCCGACATCTTCGACGAGCGCGACGCCGCGGTGAAGGCGACGCTCTCGATGGCGATCCGCGCCTGCGCGAAGGCGGGCAAGTACATCGGGATCTGCGGGCAGGGACCGTCGGACTACCCCGATCTCGCGCGCTGGCTCGTGGAGGAGGGGATCGAGAGCATGTCGCTCAACCCGGACACCGCCGTCGAGACGTGGATGTTCCTCGCGGGGGAGGAAGTCTGACGACCGCGAACGGAGGGGCCGGGGCGCCGGAAGCCGGCGGAACGGGACTCGCGCGCCAGCTCGGATTGTGGGGTCTGGCGGCGACGGGCATCTGCTCGATGCTGGGGGCCGGGATCAACGTGGTTCCCGTCATGATCCAGCGGAACGTGCCCGGCATCGCGGAGAACGTGCTCCCGGCCTTCGCCTTCGGCGCGCTACCGGCCGTCCTTGCCGGGCTCGCCTACGCGATCCTCGCCTCCGCCATGCCGCGGGCCGGCGGCAGCTACGTCTTCGCGAGCCGGGCGCTCGGTCCGTACTGGGGCTTCGTGGCGAGCTTCTCGCAGTGGTTCGGCCTCTCCATCGTCATCGGGGTCGTCTCCTATCTCATCGTCCCCTTCCTGCGGGACATCGCGGGCGCGCTGGGGATGGCGGAGCTGGCCGACCTGCTGGACACGGGTTCCGTCCGGGTGGCGCTGGCGCTCGCGATGCTGTGGACGTTCGCGTGGGTGAACCTGCGCGGCCTCAAGGCCTACGAACGCACCGTGGTGCCGCTCATGGTCGTCATGTTCGCCCTGGGCGCGATCGTCATCGTGGCCGGATTCTCGTTCGACCAGGGCGACTTCGCGGCGGCGCTCCTCGCGAGCGAAGGCGTGGAGGTGCCGGCCGCCGCGCCTCCACCGCTGGGCCCGGCCGGCTTTCTCGCCGCCTCCGGCCTCCTCTTCGCCAGCTTCGTCGGCTTCGACGCGATCGCACAGGCGGGCGGCGAGGCACGGAATCCGAACCGCGCGCTCCCCCTCGCGATCGGCCTCGCGGTCTTCATCGTGGGCGCCTACTACCTGCTCTTCACGGCCGCCGTCTATCACACGGTCCCGTGGGAGTTCGTGTGGGCGCGGGCGCAGGAACAGGACCTCACCGCTCCGGGACTCCTCGGCTACGTGCTCCCGCCGTGGTGGACGGTCCTCATCGTCGCCGGTGCCGCGATCGCCCTCATCAACGACCTGCCGGCGATGATCCTCTCCGTCTCGCGCCTCGTCTTCGCGTGGGCCGAAGATGGGATCTTTCCGTCCGGCCTCGCCCGCGTGCACCCCGCGTTCCGCACGCCGCACGCGGCCATTCTGCTGTCGACCGCGCTGGCCTCGGTCGCGATCCTCGGCAGCGAGTGGGCGGGGGACTTCTTCCTCGGCGTCGACCTCATGGTCACGTCGATGCTCGTCAACTTCATCATCATGTGCGTCTCCGTGCTCGTCCTCCCGCGCCGGAACCCCGGGATCGCCGCGAACTTCCGCGTGCTCCGCGCCCCGACGCTGCGGACGTGCGTCTGCCTCGCGGGCATCGTCCTCCTGGGGACGTTTCTCGTGACGCACACGTGGAAGGACCTCAACTCGGACGTCGCCGCGTGGTACTTCCGCTCCACGCCGCTCTGGATCGGCGTCATGGCGCTGGGATCGCTCATCTACTTCCGGAAGATGAGCACGCTGCGAGCCTCCGGGACGGATGTCGACCGCCTCTTCCGCGAGCTGCCTCCTGAGTAGGCCGGAGCGCCGGGAACTCGCTCCCGGCCTGGAGATCTCGCGGGTGCTGACCGGATTGTGGCAGGTCGCCGACCTGGAACGCGAGGGCCCGATCGACGTCGGGGCCGCGGCGGCCGCGATGGACGCGTACAGCCAGGCGGGTTTCACGACCTTCGACATGGCGGACCACTACGGTTCGGCCGAGGAGATCGCCGGGGCGTGCGCGTCGCGTGCGCCGCACCGGGACGGAGACCTCCAGCTCCTCACCAAGTGGACGCCCGCGCCGGGCGCGCACACGCCGGCAACGGTGCGGGAGGCCGTCCGGCGGTCGCTGGACCGGCTCCGCGCGGATACGATCGACCTCCTTCAGTTCCACGCCTGGCACTACGCGGATCCGAGCTGGCTCGACTGCCTCTTCACCCTCCAGGAGCTGAAGGACGAAGGGCTGATCCGGCACCTCGGACTCACGAACTTCGACGCTGTCCACCTCGACATGGTCCTCCACACCGGCATCGAGGTCGTGTCGAACCAGGTTTCGTTCTCCCTCCTCGATGGACGCGCCGCCGGCGCCATGACGGACGTCTGTCTCGAACACGGGGTCCAGGTGCTCGCATACGGGACGCTGGCGGGCGGTCTTCTGACGGAGCGCTGGCTGGGCGCCGACGACCCCGGAGCGGACGGCGTCCGAACCTGGTCGGAGATGAAGTACCGCCGCTTCGTGGAGGCGGCGGGCGGCTGGGACCGGCTGCAGACGCTGCTCCGGGCCGTCCGGTCGGTGTCGGAGAAGCACGGCGTCTCGATGGCGAACGTCGCGGCGCGCGCGATCCTCGACCGGCCCGCGGTGGCGGGGGTGATCATCGGCGCCCGGCTGGGGCGGAGCGAGCACATCGCCGACAACCTGCGCCTCTCGTCGCTCCGGCTGGATGACGACGATCGGGAAACGCTCGCGGCCGCGGGCGGAGCCCTGGATCCCATCCCCGGAGACTGCGGGGATGAGTATCGGCGGCCTCCCTACCTGACGGCGGCGGGCGACCTCAGCGATCACCTCGACGAGCTTCCGTCGCCGTACCCCGTCCGGTCCGGTAGCGGCGGCCGGACGCGAGTGGATTCCGGCACGATGTGGGAGGACCTCGCGGGCTACAGCCGGGCCGTGCGAACGGGCGATCACATCGCGGTCTCCGGGACGACGGCCACGCACGGGGACCGCCGGATCGGAGGCGACGACCCGGCCGCGCAGACGCACTACGTCATCGACAAGATCGAGGGCGCGATCGAGGCGCTGGGCGGCCGCCTCGAGGACGTGGTCCGGACCCGGATCTTCGTGCCTGAACTGGAGGACTGGGAACCCGTGGCCCGTGCCCACGGCCGCCGCTTCGGCGACATCCGGCCCGTCAACACGCTGGTCCAGGCGGGTCTCATCGGGTCAGGATACCGGGTCGAGATCGAAGCCGAGGCCCGCGTCGGACGTTCCCGCGGGAACGTCCCCGAGTGAGCGGAGGGGTCATGAGGAAGCGGCGCAGACACCTGCGCGGAATCGTCCGGGTGGCCTTCATCTGGGCCCTGGCGGGGGCGTTCGTCGGTGCGGTGATCGAAATCCTCGCCGACACGCTGCCCGGCGGACTCCCGATGGCGTCGCTCGTCGATATCTGGCCGCCGGTGCTCGCGATCCTCGGTTTCGCCGGCGGCGTGCTCTTCGGCGTGGTGTTCGGGGTTTCGGAAGTCTCGATGCTGAAGACGTTCCGCTCCGCCGTCCGCTTCCGGAAGTTCGAGCTGAACCCCGTCGCGCGCCGACTCGGCCGCTGCGCGAGCGTCGAGGATCTCCGGGACGTCGCCCGACGTCGGCTCCCGCGCGGCGTATTCGGCTACATCGATGGCGCGGCGGAGGACGAGCGCACCCAGGCGCGGAACTGCAACGCCTTCCACCGTCTCGAGTTCCGGCCCCGCGTCCTCCGGGACGTGACGAACGTGGACCCCGGCGTCACGGTCCTCGGCAGGCGCCAGCCGCTGCCGCTC
>JAJDWE010000006.1 GCA_022825725.1 Gemmatimonadota bacterium | reverse complement strand
GATGACCACGTTGTCGCCCGGCTTCCAGTCGATCGCCTTCGCCACCATGTTCTCGCCGTCGCTGGTCGAGAACAGGAGCGCGATCTCCTCTTCGTCCGCCCCGAACAGGCTCGCGAAGCGCTGGCGGGCGCGGGCCGTCGCGCGTCCGCGGCTCCCCGGATCCCTGTACGTGTGCTTCTCATCCGCGTAGGCGACGAGCGCTTCGTGCACCGGACGCGGGAGCGGACCCGTAGAGGCCGTATTCAGATAGGCGAACTCCTCGGTGACCGGGAACTGGCCCCGGATCCCGAGCGGATCATCGTCCGACCCGGCGGCAGGCGACGTACGCGAGCCGGTGTCGGCGGCGGCCGGCTGGTGCGCGGCGAGAGCCGGCGCGGCGGGCAGCGCGAGCCCCGCGGCGGCGGTCGTCTTGACGAAGTTGCGGCGGCTCCACTCGGTCATCCGTCCCTCCTGATCCCTCTCGTACGCGGTCTGTCACAGACCCCCGAAACGACCCCCGGAACGTACGCCCGGCACCCGTTCGCGGAACAGCGGCGCGCCGCCAAAACGTTCCCGCGGGAACGCGCAGTGGACGTGCTACTCGCCGTACATCTCCGTGATGACGCGGCGGAGTTCGGCCGCCTTCTCCGTTGACAGCCGATCGAGAGGACGTCGAAGGCGATTCTTACTGATCGCCCGGATCTGATCCACCGCGATCTCCGCATCCTTCCCCGCGCATCGCGTTTGGACGCGCGTCCGCCACGTGGGGTGGAGCGTTGTGCTGAGGGGACATACCACGACCGTTTCGAGCAGCCGGTTCATCTCGTTCTGGCTGACGACGACGACCGGCCTGACCTTCTTGATTTCCGCGCCGATCGTCGGGTTGAGATCGGCGAAGTGGATCGTGTAGCGCTTGGGGAAAGCCTCCATCAATCCAGGCCATCGGCCATGGTGGCGTCAAAGTCGCTCCAGTCCTCAGCCTCGGCCGCCATGGCGCGATACGTATCCTCCCAGGAGCTGCGGGGCTCAGTCGCGCCCCTGAGGATCAGCCCATCTTCCCCCTCTTCCATGACCAGAGACTCACCCCACCCATACTTGCGCAGCAGAACTTTCGGTAGCCGGATGCCCCTCGAGTTCCCAATCGCCACGAGTTTCACCGTGCGAGTCGTTGGCGCTCCGCCCATTGCTTGACACTCCTTTCTGTGAACCATCTGGTAATTACTGTAATTACGCCCTGGTCGCGGTTCAAGCCGTTGTACCGCACCGGCAGGCCAGCCTAGAATCCGCAGATCCTTCATCTCCCCATGAATCGAGACGCCGGAGCCGGATCATGTCGAAGCTGATCGTCGCCGCCCTCGCGGCGGGTGTCCTCTGGAGCGCGGCGCCGGGCGACCGTCCGGACAACCCGCCGGCCACCTACATCTCCGCGGCCGACATTCTCGCCACGATCGCGAACGCGCCCGAAGGCCGGGTCAGCGACCAGCAGATCCGGCACATCGACGCGGGCGGTCACAACGCGGGCGTCGGCGTCGTCCAGCGCCCGCCGTCCACCTCGCTCGGGGCGATCCAGCACCACAAGCAGACCGAGGTCTACTACGTCGTCTCCGGCCGCGGCACGCTCGTGACCGGCGGCGAACTCTCCGACGCGCGGGAACTCGACCCCGAAGGCAACACCGTGCGGACGCTCACCGGACCCAGTGCGGTGGGCGGAATCACGGGCGGAGAGAGCCAGGAGATCGGCCCCGGCGACATGCTCATCATTCCGGCGGGCTCGCCGCACGGCTTCAGCGAGATCACGGAGACGATCACCTACATCGTCGTGCGCGTGGACCCCGAGCAACTGGTCGAGCTAAAGTAGAGGACGCCAACCGATCCACCGTCGGAGGAAAACCCGATGAGCGACTTCACGCGGCGTGACTTCATGGCGGTCTCCGGGCTCGCGGCCGGGGGCGCGGCCCTGGCCGGATGCGGGACGCAGGGCGGGAGCGGCGGGCAGGCCGACGCCGGCGGCTCCGCGCACGCGGACCAGGTCGTGACGAACGCGACCGTCTACACGGTGGACGACGCGAATCCCCGGGCGGAGGCGCTCGCCGTGAGGGGCGGACGCTTCCTCGCGGTGGGCTCGAACGACGACATCGCCAACCTCATCGGCCCCGGCACCGAGCGGATCGACGCGGGCGGCGGCACCGTCGTCCCCGGCTTCATCGACGCGCACAACCACCCCTCCTCCGCCGGCATGCGGCACCTCACGGAAGTGGACATGAACATCCGCACGATCGAGGGGATGAAATCCGCGCTCCGCGAGCGCGCGCAGAACACGCCTCCGGGTGAGTGGGTCGTCGGCTTCCTCTACGACGACACGAAGATCGAGGAGGGGCGCCCCCTCAACCGGCGCGACATCGACGAGGCCGTCCCCGACCATCCGGTCCAGGTCACGCACCGGGGCGGGCACACCAGCGTCTACAACTCGAAGGCGTTCGAACTCGCCGGGATCACGGTGGACACCCCCGACCCGACCGGCGGGCACTTCTACCGCGAGGACGGCGAACTCACGGGCAAAGTCGCCTCGCTCGCGCGCCGCCCGCTGCAGCGCCTCGTCCCCGGCGGGAGCACGCGGGAGGAACGCCACGCCGGCGTCGCCCTCATCGGCGAGCTGATGTCCGCGGCCGGCATCACCTCGGTCCACGAGACGGGCGGGAACAGCCAGGGCCTGACCGCGCTCCAGGACGCCTACGACGCGGGGGAACTCCGCTTCCGCATGTACTACTTCCCCTCCGGGGGCAGCCTGCTGTTCTCGGCGCTCAAGCAAGCGGGGATTCGCACCGGCCTCGGTGACGAGAACCTGCGCATCGGCGCGGTCAAGTACAGCGCGGACGGCTCCGCCTCGGAGCGCACGATGGCGATGCGCACCCCGTACGTCGGACGCCCGGACGACTACGGCATCTCCACGATGACCCAGGCGGACATCGACGCGGCGGTGGACGACGCGGTCCGCGCCGGCTTCCAGATCGCGATCCACGCGAACGGCGACAAGACGATCGACATGTGCCTCAACGCCTACGAGCGCGTCCAGCGTGAGATGCCACAGGCCGACCCCCGCTTCCGCCTCGAGCACTGCTCGCTCGTGGACGACCCGCTCCTGCAGCGGATCAAGGACATCGGCGCCATCCCCACCCCGTTCTACACCTACATCCACTTCCACGGGAACAAGTGGGGCGAATACGGGCAGGAGAAGATGGAATGGATGTTCGCCCACCGCCGCTTCCTCGACTACGACATCCCCGTGGCGGGCGCGTCCGACTACCCGCCGGGTCCGTTCGAGGCGCTGATGGCGATCCAGAGCATGGTCACCCGCACCGACATGCAGGGGCGCGAGTGGGGCCCGAGCCAGAAAATCTCCGTCCCGGAGGCGCTCCGCATCTGCACGATCAACGGAGCCCACGCCTCCTACGAGGAGAACATCAAGGGCTCGATCACTGGGGGGAAGCTGGCGGACTACGTCCTCCTGGGCGACGATCCCCACACGGCCGACCCGTACGCGATCAAGGAGATCGAAGTCGTCCGCACCGTCGTCGGCGGCCGCACCACCCACGAAGCCTGAGCCGGCGCCGCCGAGACAACCAACCTTCAGCCTGGAGTCGTCATGAGTGACGTTCTTCTCGTCGAGAAGCTCGACGGACATATCGCCAAACTCACGGTCAACCGGCCGGAGAAGCTCAACGCGCTGAACGGCGCGGTGCGCTGCGCCATCTTCGGCGCGCTCGAACGCCTGGCGGCGGACGACGAGGTTCGCGTCGTCGTGATCACGGGGGCCGGCGACCGCTCCTTCATCGCGGGCGCCGACATCTCGGAGTTCAAGGACGCGCGTCCGGTCGAGCAGTACCGCAGCATGACGCGCGGCGACATGTACAGCGCGATCGAGTCCTTCCCCAAGCCCGTCATCGCGATGATCAACGGCTTCTGCCTCGGGGGCGGCTGCGAACTCGCCATGTCGTGCGACATGCGCGTGGCCTCGACCGCGGCCCGCATCGGCCAGCCGGAGATCAACCTCGGGCTCATCCCCGGCGCGGGCGGCACGCAGCGGCTACCGCGGCTGGTCGGCGAGGGCTGGGCGATGCGGCTCGTGATGAGCGGAGAACTGATTTCAGGCGAGAAGGCCGAGCAGATCGGCCTCGTGGAGGCCGCGGTCGCCCCCGAGGAACTCGAGAGCCACGTGATGGAACTCGCCTCGAACATCGCGAGCCGCAGCCCCGTCGCGCTTCAGGCCGCCAAGGAATCCATCCTCGCCGCGCGCCGGATGCCGCTGGATGAGGGGTTGAAGTTCGAGCGGAGCTGGTTCTCGCTCCTCTTCTCGACGGACGACATGGCGGAGGGCGTGGGCGCCTTCCTGGAGAAGCGGAAGCCCGAGTTCAAAGGCTCCTGAGGGCGTCCGGCGGGATTTCGGCGGCACCGGGATCGCCCGGCGCGGCTGCAGCCGGTGGCGGTGCGGCTGCGAGCGCGCGGCGGGCTATGACCCCGGCATCTCCGGCGTCACGACGCTGACGAAGCGGCGGCCTCGCCGGCGGTGGAATTCGACCTGTCCGTCGGCGAGCGCGAACAGCGTGTCATCCTTCCCCCGGCCGACGTTGCGACCCGGGTGGAAGGGCGTGCCCCGCTGCCGAATGAGGATATTGCCCGCGATGACCTGCTCGCCGCCGTATTTCTTGACGCCGAGGTACTGCGGATTCGAATCGCGTCCGTTGCGGCTGGAGCCGACACCTTTCTTGTGCGCCATCAGTCGCCTTCCTTCGCCGCAATGGCCCTGTCCACATCGCTCTTGAGGATGCGGCCGTCCTTGCCCGTCCCCTCGATCGCGCCCAGGTCGAGTCCGTGCTCTTCCGCCAGCGTCCGCGCCACCGGAGTGATGTCCACCGACCCCGCCTCGACCGCCTCGGGCTCGACTGCAGGCGCGGCTTCCGGAGCGGCTTCGGCTTCCGGAGCGGCCTCCGGCTCGGGCGCCGCGGCTGCCGGCTTCGCCGCCGCTTCCTGCGGCTCATCGGGCAGATCGATGCCGAGGATGCGGATCTCGGTGTAACCCTGGCGGTGCCCCTGCTTCCGCCGGTACCCCTTCCGCCGCTTCATCTTGTAGACGATGATCTTGTCGCCGCGCCCGTGGCTCACGACCTCGGCCGCGACCGAGGCGCCCTCCACGCACGGGGCGCCCACATGGACGTCCCCGCCCTGCTCCGCGAGCAGCACGTCGCCGAACGTGACCGTATCCCCGGGCTCCGCCTCGAGGGAGGGGATGCGGAGCACGGCGTCCTCCACCGCGCGGAACTGCTTCCCCTGGGCTTTGAAAATCGCGTACATATCGTCAGATCACTGCTGAAATTCCACGAATTGCGAGCCGCTGAGACTACCCGCGCACGGCGGATGTGTCAAACAAAATGGCGCTGCGACGGCACCGGCAGTGGACCGGTCCGCGCGCCCCGGCGGGCCGGTCCCCAGACGCCGGCGCGCCGCGGACGTCAGCTGGAAATGTACTTCTTCGTGACGTCGGCGTCGGCCGGGTGGGCGAGGAGCCGGAACTCGCCGAGACCCAGCAGAGGGTTGTCGCGCAACTCGATCGCGATCCCGCCGCTGTTCCTCATCCGGCCCAGGAACTCGCGTTCGCGCTCCAGCAGGTGGAGGGCGATCACCGGGTGCGTGAGGATCGTGATCCCGCTCTCCCGTCCGGCCGCGGCGACCCGGTCCAGTGCCCGCTCCAGGCGGCGCACGACCGTCTCGGAGGCAAGGATTCTCCCCGTGCCCTCGCAATACGGACACGGCTCCATCATCCGCTGGTGCAGGCTCGGGCTCACGCGCTGCCGGCTGAGCTGGAGCAGGCCGAGTTCGGAGAGACCGAACACCTTCGTGCGTGCGCGGTCATGGCCCAGCAGCGTCCTCATCTGCTGCACGACCTTGTTGCGGGACTCCTCCTCGTTCATGTCGATGAAATCGATGACGATGATCCCGCCGACGTCGCGCAGACGGAGCTGGCGGGCGATCTCCCCCGCCGCCTCGAGGTTTGTCTTGAGAATCGTCTTCGCTGGGTCACGGCGACCCGTGTAGCGCCCCGTGTTCACGTCGATCGAGACGAGCGCCTCGGTCTGTTCGATCACGACATGGCCGCCGGACTTCAGGTGGACAGTGCGGCGGAACGCGCGCCGGATCTCCTCCTCGATCCCGAACTCGTCGAAGATGGGCGCCGCGCCGTCGTACCGGCTCACCCGCTCGAGCAGATCCGGGTCCACCTGTCCCAGGTAGGAGCGGATCTCGTGGTACAGCTCCGCCGAATCCACCGTGAGCAGGTCGATCCGGTCGCTGAAGAGGTCGCGGATCATACCGGAGGTCAGCCGCGCGTCCTGGTACACGAGGGCCGGCGCCTTCATCCCCTTCTGCCGGCGCCGCACCTTCTTCCACGTCTTGCGCAGCGACTTGAGTTCCCGCTCGCAGGTCTCCTTCGTCAACTCCTCGCCGACGGTCCGGACGATGACGCCCCCGTCGTCGCCGAGGATCTCCCGCACCATCCCTCGCAGGCGGGCGCGCGTCTCCCGGTCGCCGATCTTGCGGCTGACGCCGACGCGGGAGGAGTCCGGGATGTACACGAGGAAGCGGCCCGGGAGGGAGACCTGCGTCGTGACGCGGGCCCCCTTCGTGCCGATGGGCTCCTTCACGACCTGGACGAGGAGCTTCTGATCCTTGTGGATCGCGTCCTCGATGCGGGGAGCGTTCTCGTTGCGGGCCCTCCGACGCCCTCCGTTTCGTTCCCGTCCCCCGTTCCCCTCTTCATCGGGATCTTCGTCGGACAGCAGATCGGAGGCGTGCAGGAAGGCGGACTTCTCGACACCGATGTCGACGAAGGCGGCCTGAAGTCCGGGCACGATCGCCTCGACGACGCCGAGATAGATATCGCCGGCGATGCGGCGCTCGTCGGGCCGTTCGTACATCAGTTCGACGAGCTTGCCGTCTTCTACGATCGCGACCCGTTTCTCGCGGGTCGTGGCGTTTACGACGATCTCGCGGCGCACGTTACGTCAGCACGCACACGGGTTCGCCGCGCCCGATTGCGCTACCAGAGGGCTGGCATCCTGTAAGACTCGATTCTTCGCTGCGAACCGCCGGCCGCTGCCCGGGGGTTCGTGTATCTGTTCGTTACTGCCCGTTTCGTCCTGGCTGCTGACCCAAACTAATCGAGGGAGCCCGCTTCGCGCAGCATCTCCCTTGAAATCACGATCTTGAGGATCTCGCTCGTCCCCTCGCCGATCTCCGTGATCTTCGCGTCGCGCATCATCCGTTCGACCGGATACTCACGCGAATAGCCGTATCCGCCGTGCAACTGCACCGCCATCGTCGTCACGTCCATCGCCGTCTCCGAAGCGAAGAGCTTGGCCATCGCGGCCTCCTTCTTGTGCCTCGCCCCCGCCATCCGGAGGCGCGCGGCGTGGTGCATCATCAGCCGCGCCGCGTGAATGCGCGTCTGCGCCTCGGCAAGCATGAAGCGGACGCCCTGGAAGTCGTGGATCTTCTTGCTGAACTGCTTCCGCTCGCCCGTGTAGCGGACCGTCTCGTCCAGCGCCCCCTGCGCGATCCCGATCGCGTGGGCGGCGATCCCGACCCGTCCGCCGTCGAGGGTGTCGAGGAAGATGGGAAAACCCCGGTCCACTTCGCCGAGTACGTTCTCCTCCGGAACTTCCACATCCTCCAGCGTGAGTTCGCGCGTATCGGACGCGTTCCAGCCCAGCTTGCGCAGCTTCTGCCCGGCGGTGAACCCCGGCATCGGATCGAGATCCGCGGAGTGGCCGAACCCGACGCGCGCGGCATCGTCGAGATCGCACGTCTCCTTGGTGAGGACGAATGCCGTGATGCCGCGCGAGCCCTTCTCGGGCGACGTGAGGGCGCCGACGACGAACACTTCGCCCACGCCGCCGTGCGTGATCCACGTCTTGCGGCCGTTCAGAATCCACCGGTCGCCGGCCTTCCGTGCCGTCGTCCGCATGCCCCCCGCATCGGAACCCGACCCCGGCTCCGTGAGCCCGAATCCGCCGAGCACGCGGCCGCTCGCGAGGGGCCGGAGGAAGCGTTCCTTCTGCGCCTCCGTCCCCCAGCGCGCGATCGGGGTCGCGGCGAGGCTCGTGTGCGCCCCGATCATGATCGAGTGACTCGCGTCCACGCGGGCGAGTTCCTCCACCGCGATCGACGCGGCGAGGAGGTCCATCCCGGCGCCGCCCAGCGCCTCGTCGAAAGGAATTCCGAACAACCCCAGTTCCGACATGAGGGCGCCGGTGTCCCACGGAAAATCCTCCGACTCATCGTAGCGGGCGGCGACGGGAGCGATCTCCGCCTCGGCGAACTCCCGCACCATCTCGCGGATCATCTCGTGGTGGTCTTCCAGGTAGAAACTCGGGTCTCCCATTCACTCCTCGGTTCGGTGCGTGCGGCCGGCGTCGCAAGCGGCCGGGGTCGGTTGCGCGCCGGGGTCGGTTGCGTGGCCCGGCGGTGGGCGGGCTGTGACTTCAGGACGCCGCGTGCCTAACGTACCGGAGGCGGGCCTTCCGCCCAAGCAACTGGCAGGAGCAACCGGCAGGTCGGACGCGTCACGATCGGGCCTCGGCAGGCGTTGACCCTATGGATGGCAAGGGTGCAAGTCCGCGGCGCTCTTCGCGTACCGGCAACGGTGTTGAAGGGAGAACCGTGGACTTCGAGGCGGCATACAAGAGCCACTGGACATCACTCCTTCGGTATGTCGACCGGATGGTGGGTGACGCCGACCTTGCGGCGGACGTCGTACAAGAGGCGTTCATTCGGCTGTTGGACCAGGCTCTTCCGGACGAGGAGGTGCGGCGCTGGCTGTTTACGGTGGCGACGAACCTGGTGCGGGACGACGCGCGCATGACCGCGCGACGGCGGCGGTTGCTGTCGCAGCGCTACGAGCAGGCGGACCTCGCGCACGACCCGGACGAGTTGCCGGACGAGTCGGTCGTGCGGGCTGAACGGGTCGCGGCGGTGCGAGCCGCGCTGGCGGAGATGCCCGAACGCGACCGTCAGTTGCTGTTGATGAGAGAGGAAGGATTCCGGTACGCCGAGATCGCCGAGGTGATCGAAGTCGCGCCGGGATCGGTGGGAACGCTGCTTGCGCGGGCACTGCGCCGGTTCACGGAGGTGCTGGATCCGCGGATCGTGGAGGACGAGACCGGGCGGGGCCGGTGAGGGGGGGACGATGGGTGACCGGTCGGGATGCGACTGGAAATCTGTGTTGAAAATAGTGAGGATTAAGTATGTCTACGCGTGAACGGCCACATGTCGACGACGGAGTGCTGCTCGCTCTGCTCGACGGTGAGCTGACCACAGCAGAACGGAGATCCGTCGAGAAGCAGGTGGCGGCGTGCCCGGAATCCGTGGCGCGCCGCGACGAACTGCGCTTCTTGTCGCGTCGTGCGACCGCGGCGCTCGACCTGCTCTCGGTGCCGGAATCGCGGCCCGAGATGCCGGCGGCGCTGCGAGAAGCGGCGCGCAGGGCGCCGGCGCCTCTCGCAAGCGCGAGGGCGCGACGCTGGGCGAGGCTGAGCCGCCGCTCCGTCGCGGTGGCCGCGGGGATCTCGCTTCTCGTCGCCGCGGGCGCCTACGCGGTGCCGGGATCGCCGGTCAGGGGCTGGGTCGACGGCGGCATCGATGCGGTTGCGGCCTGGATCGCGGGCGATCCCCAGGTCGCCGGAGATTCCGGACCTTCCCAGGTGTCGGTGGCCCCCCGCGAGGGCACCGTGCGCATCACGGTCGTCGGCGGGCGCGAAAGCACGCGGTTGACCGTCGAACTGTCCGACGAGGAGACGGCGACGGTGGCCGCCCGTGACGCGAGCTTCCATGTGGAGCCGGGCGTCATCGAGGTCGCGGGAGCGGTGGATGAGATCCGCGTGACCTTGCCGCGTGACGCCGCGATCGGTTCTGTAGTCATCGACGAGACCGAGGTCGTCCGCCTCGAGGGCGGCGAGTTGCGGCGCACGGATTCGGCGGCTTCGAGTCCCGTGGAGATCTTTCTCGGCGCCGACGGGTAGCAGCGCAGGTAACGGACGCCAAACTGGTGGACGACGGTGACCTGACGATCTGAGCAAGCCTCGAGGGGTGGATCCCGGGATGACGAAGCCCATGTACCGAAGACCGGGGCCCGTCTCCCACCCGTGGCGATTCGCCCTGCTCCTCGGCCCGGTCTCGACCTGCTTCTTCGCTCCGCCGCTTCTTGCCCAGGATCCCCCGCCTTCCCCTTCGGAGGACGCTCCGGCCGTCGGCACCGTCTTCGGCCGAGTGCTGCGCGCTGAAACCCAGACGCCGATCGCGGCCGCTTCCGTGGAAATCCGCCTGCCCGCGTTTTCCTGGTTCCTCGTGACAGACGACGACGGCTTCTACCGGGCGGAAGGGATTCCGGCGGGGCCCGTCTTTCTCGTCGCACGGGCGCTGGACCGCGACCCGCTCGCCGCCAGCGTCGTGGTCCCGGCGGGCGGTGACGTCCCGCTCGACCTGGCCCTGGAGCGGCGGCCCGTCGCGATGCCGAGCCTGTTCGCCCACATCGCCGCACGGCGGCTGCCCGCTCCCGGCCTCACGCGCGCCGGATTCCGGGAGGAGGGAGAAACGGAACTCCGCGCGCTGGATTCGTCTCCGGGCGTGGCGGAGGCGGGTCTGACGCTGGAGGATGCCGGCATCGACCCCACGGATCCGACAAGCGTGCTCTACGTCCGGGGCGCCGCGTCGGACCTGAAGCTCGTGCTGCTCGATGGCGCGCCGGTCTACGCGCCGTTCCACCTCAGCGGACTCCTCGACGCCTTTCCCGACGGCGTGCTCGACGAGGCGTCCCTGTACATCGGCGGGACGCCGGCCCGGTACGACGGGGGACTCTCCTACGTCCTCGACCTCAAGATCCGGGAGGGGGACGCGGAGAACTTCCACGTGGCCGGCGCGGCCGACCTTCTGGGCGGCACCCTGCGGGCGGAGGGCCCCATCGGACCCGCCGGGCGGTTGCTCCTCAGCGGCCGGGCACTTCACGGACTCGGCTATCCGATGATCACGAACGAGCAGGAAATGCCGTACGGGTACGGCGATCTCCTCGGCCGGCTCGACTATCGCCTGGGGCCCGGGAAGTTCACGGCCACCGGGTTCTGGAACCGCGAGTCCGTGCTGCTCGACATCGGGCGCCTGGAGGACGCGGGGGCGGTGGAGTCGGCCTACTGGGGCAACCTGGCGGGGTCCGCGAGCTATCGCGTCCCGCTGGCCAACGGCACGTTCACGCTCAGGGGCGCGCACGGGCGGTTCGGCACGGGCCTGCCGTTGCCGCGCGACAAGGAACTCGACTTCGAGGTCTCCTTCGCGGACGTCATCGCACGGACCGTGCGAACCCGCACCGAGGCGCTCTTCGAGTCGGGAGGAAGCGAGCTTCGCTGGGCCGCGGGCGGCGGCTTCGACTCGTACGAGACCGTGGTGGATCGGCGGACGGTCCTCGGCGGCAGGACGGCGCACGACCTGACCCACGCGGTGCGACGCGCCGACGTGGTGGCCGGCTGGGGCGAGGCCATCTGGCAGGTGGCCCCCGAAGTCGAGGTGAGGGGGGGATTCCGGACCAGCTATTTCGCCTCCTCCCGTCGCGCGAAGTTCGCGCCACGGGGCACGGTCACCTGGCACCTCACGGAAGCGGCGGAACTCCGCGTCTCCGCCGGAAGGTTCTTCCAGGTGGTGCGTGGGCCCGAATCCATCCTCTCGGGAGACCTCACCGGACCCACCATCGGCGGCGTCCTGCCCACGCTGAATCGCGACGGGGTCCCGCTGACGACGCCGGGGTCCGGCATCGCGGATGCCTCCCACCTTGTGTTCGGCTACGCGAACTCGCTCGAGAACGGCGTCGATGTCGGCGTCGAGACCTACTTCAAGTCCTTCGACGATCTCCCCGACGCCAATCAGCTCCACTCCGGGGGCATGGATCTGTGGGCGCAGGCGAAGGAGGGTCCGGTCCGGGGCTGGGTCGGCTATTCGATCGCGTTCGTGTGGACGAACGACCCGGAAGAAGATACGCCGCTCGTGGGCCGGCAACTCCTGAGCGGCGGACTCTCCTCGGAGGTCCGCGAGTTCGACTTCGGAATCCGGCTCGCGTACGGGGCCGGCCTGTCGTTCGCATCGGTGACGGCGGGACCCGAGGAGACGGGCGCCCCGAGCGGCGACGATCTGCCCGTGCTCTCGGGCGCGCCGGAGGACTCCTATCTCCGGGTCGACGCGGAGATCTCGCGACGCTGGGTCGCGAGCATCGGCAGCTCATCCGTCGAGATCGCCCCGTACGTGCGCGTGCTCAACGCGCTCGATCGCCGGGACGCGCTCTTCTATCAGACGACGGCGGACCAGCCGCTTACGCGTCCCGCCCCGCTCGCTTCCCTCCCCGTGATCGCCATCTTCGGCGTGTCGTGGTCGTTCTGACGGTCCGGCCGGTGGCGCGCGCGTGGGCGGCCCGGTCACGGTCGCAGTTGTCGCAGCCATCGCAGACGGGAGCGCGTTCGCCGAAGTAGGCGGCGATGGCCGCCCGGCGGCAGGCGGCGGTCTCGATGTAGGCGCCGATCCCGGCGCGCCGTTCGGCGTCGACGGCGGCCCGGTCGGAGCCGGGCGGCGAGCTGCCCGGGCGGGGGCGCTCGCGCCGGCCGAACGGAAGGGCGCGGCGGCGCTTCTCGCGGATCGCGACCATCACGCAGCGCGCGGGTTCACCGTCGCGGCCGGCGCGACCCGCTTCCTGGACGTACTCCTCCAGCGACCCCGGGGCGCCGAGATGGGCGACGAGACGCACGTGCGGGTGGTCGATCCCCATGCCGAACGCGGTCGTGGCGCAGACGACTCGAATGCTCCCGTCCAGGAAGGCCCGCTGCGTCGCCTGGCGCCGTTCGATCGGCAGACGCGCATGATACGGCGCGCTCGGCACCCCCGTCCGCGAGAGCGCGATCGCAAGCTGCGCGCTCAGTCCCCGGGTGCGCGCGTAGACGATCGCCGACGCTCCCCGGCACGCCGCCACCTCGCGCCGCACGCGCCGCCAGGCTTCGCGCGTATCGGAGGCCATCTCCACGGAGTAGCGCAGGTTCGGGCGGTTCGAGGGCACGAAGATGCGGATCGCCCCTTCCATCCCCAGAAACCGCTCGATCTCGCGCCGCGTCCGCCACGTCGCGGTGGCGGTGAGGGCCGTCAGCGGCGGGCTCCCCATCCTCTCCCTCGCGCGCCCGATCCGCAGGTACGACGGACGGAAGTCGTGCCCCCATTGGGAAACGCAGTGCGCCTCGTCCACCGCGATGCCCCCCACGCCGACTTCGCGCAGGCGATCGCAGACGGCCTGGCTCTCGAGGCGCTCGGGCGCGAGATACAGGAGATCGAGTTCGCCCCGGCCGGCGCGCTCGAGCGCCTCGTTCACCTCTTCCCGCGGCGTGGCGCTCGTCCAGCCGAGCACCCGCATGCCGCGGCGCGCGGCCCCGGCGACCTGATCCTCGATGAGCGAGATGAGCGGCGAAACGACGAGGGTCGCCCGGGGACGCAGCAGCGCCGGGATCTGGAAGCAGACCGATTTGCCGAAGCCCGTCGGAAGAACCGCGAGCGTGTCCCGCCCGCCTAGAACGGCCTCCACGACGCGCGATTGGGCAGGGCGGAAGTCGTCGTAGCCGAACCGGTCCCTCAGAAGGTCGCGCGCGTCCTGGAGCGTGGCCGCGGGGCGGCCCGGGGCGGCGCCTTCGTCAGTGTTCACACCCTTCGATGCGCCGCGCGATCAACGCGGGATCAACCGGGGGGCGTCGAGCGCGGTCCCGGGGGCGGGGAGCGCCAACCGGCCGAGGGCCGGGTCAGGCGTTCGTTCGCCCCAGGCGGAGGACGACGGCCGCGACGAGGAGGCCGCAGCCCGCGCCGGCCACGAAATCCTGCTCCGTGAACGCGCCGATGAACCACGTGGCGCCCCCGGCCAGACCGAGTCCGATCTGCAACCGCAGCCACCAGTCCCGGCTCGACGTCGGCGCCTCCGCCTGGTCGTCCAAGCTGCTATTCGTCGATCGGGCGGGCGACCGGCGTCTCGTCGCCCGCTTCGCCCCAGCCCAGCGTCGCACCGGCGATCGCCCCCCACAGCACGTTGACCGCAAGGACGGAGAAGACGACGAACACGCCCCGCCCCGCGTAGAGCGCGAGCGCGGACACCAGCGGAAGTTCTCCTCTCGCGAAGTCCAGCGCGGGCTCGCCGATCGCGAGCCGGATGACGACGTAGAAGGTCGGCGCCAGGGCGAACATCGCGCCGCGAGCGGCCGGCGATCCGGGCAGGTGCGTGTAGAGCACGCCGAACATGAGGCCCCAGACCGCGCCGCTTCCGAGGTGCGACAGGAACTCCGCCCCCGTCCACCCGGAGGTCAGTCCCATGCTCAGCGCTCCGACGGAGCCGAACGTCGCCACGACCGAGCGCGCCGCGGCGGACACCGCGGCGCCGAGGAGTCCGCCGAGCAGCCCGAGCCCGAGGCGGGCGCTCAGGTCGAGCCGGCCCTCGGCATCCGCGCCGTACGCGCCGCCTCCGAGGAGCACGCCCGCCGCGGCGAGCCCCGCGATGAGCAGGAGCACGGCGAGCGTGAGCGGCGCCCCGTCCGTCCCGAGGAGGACGACGCCCGCCGCGCCGGCGCCCAGCGCCCCGACCCGCCACAGGAAGGCCGACCCCGCCGCCGAAGCCACACCCGTGTCGCTCATTCTCCCTCCCCTTTCTCCCGTTTCCCGCCACGGTCGAGGAACCGGCGGATGCCCGCCTGGCAGTCGTCCGTCATGCGGGCGACGGCGTTCACGCGGGCGCCGGTCGCGACCGCGGCCTCGAAGCTCTGCCCCTCCGTGCCGTAGAGGAGCTTCTTCGTGAGCGCGAGCGCGGAGGCGCTCCGCCCCGCGAGTTCGGCCAGGAAGTCGGCGCTCTCCGCCTCGAACTCCACGTCCGCATGGATCCGGTTCACGAGGCCCAGCCGCGACGCCTCCGCCGCATCGATCGTGTCCCCGAGCGACATCAACTCGAAGGCGCGCTTCTCCCCGAGATTCCGGCGCAGGATCGCCGTCACCATCGCGGGCACGAAACCGAGCCGCACCTCCGGGTAGCCGAAGCGGGCGCTCTCCGCCGCGAGCACGAGGTCGCACGCCGTCGCGAGGCCGCACCCACCAGCCAGCGCCCGGCCGTGCACGATCGCCACGACCGGCTTCGAGAGTTTCCTCAGCAGCGTGAAGAGTTCGCCCAGCGCCTCCGCCTCCCGCAGGCTCGCCATGACCCCTTCCTCGACCGAAGCCTGCACCTCCGCCAAGTCCGCGCCCGCGCAGAAGTCGGGGCCGCGCCCCCCGATCCCGACCACGCGCACCCGGGCGTCCGCCTCGGCGAGTGCGAGCGCCTCCTTCAGTTCCGCGACGAGCGCTCCGCTCAGCGCATTGCGGCGCTCCGCGCGATCGAGATGGATCCGGTTCACGCCGGTCCGTTCGTCGATCTCTATGTCGAGGTATTCGAACATTGGCCTCTCGAAATCCCTGAACCGCGCCTCAGTCCGCCGTCCCGTCCAGGAGATGGTCCGGCACGTCGATCTCCATCCTGAGCAGAGCCGTGGCGAACGTCTTCCCCTGGGCATCGAGCATGAGCGACACCGTCCCGCCCCCTCCCAGCGAGCGGTGGAGGAGGAAGTTCAGCGCACGCAGGTTGGGAAGCTCGAAACGCTCGACCTCGCCCTCGCAGATTCCCTTGAAGTGATACTTCACACGTTCCGCCGTAACTTCCTTTACCAAAAACGGATAAATGGATGGACGAAAAGCGATGAGCCCCACGTTCGCCGTGTCTCCCTTGTCGCCCGAGCGGGCAAACGCGATCTCTCTCAGGCGCACTCTCACAGCTCCATCGTCTCCACTTTGACGTTGGCCTCCACGACCCCGCGGTCGATGAGCGCGGGCCAGTATGCGACGACCTCCTGCACGCGCGGACGGCCGCCTGCAAAACCGGTGACGGTGGGCGGGCCCGCGAGGATGAGGGGCGCGACCTCGCGGCTGAAGCGCGACACGGCGTGGCGATCCGGACTGCGGACGCCGACCCGCAGCGTGACCTCGGGCAGGTCGTCGGAGGGAGGACCGGCCAGCGGCCCGTGACAGGCGCCGGCGCCGACGAGTTCCGTCCGGATCTCGTCGAACTCGAGCCCCAGGTGCCGCAGACGGCCCCGGAGGATCTCGTCCGCGCGCCGTGCCTTGTCCACCGCGTCGGGCCAGGCGTAGGTCAGGGCGCCCACCGCCTTGAAGCCATCGTGGTACGCGATGGACACCTTGAGCTTGTCCGTGCGCGAGCGGCCGGCCACGCCTTCGACCCGGACCCGGTCCTTCCCCAGGTCGCGAAGACGGATGGTCGAGAAGTCCGCAACCACATCCGGCGTGATGTACTCGCGCGGGTCGCCGAGCTCGTACACGATCTGCTCCGCGACGGTCGCCCACGTCACCCGTCCGCCGAGCTCCGGATGCTTCGTCACCACGAAGGTCCCGTCCTCCTCCGCCTCGATGATGGGATAGCCCGGGAGCGTGAGGTCGATCTCCCGCCAGTCGACGAGCGAGTTCCCGCCGGAGGCCTGGCACCCGCATTCGTTGATGTGTCCGGCGACGACCCCGTGCGCGAGCCGGTCCCAGTCGTCCGCCGGCCAGGAGAACTCGTGCATGAGCGGCGCGTAGGTGAGCGCGGTGTCCGTCGAGCGCCCGGCCACGACGATGTCCGCCTCCTGCCGCAGCGCCTCGATGATCGGTTCGGCGCCGAGGTACGCGTTCGCGGCGGCCACCCGGTCGCGGACCGTCGAGAGCGGCTCGCCCGTTTCCATGTGGCGGAGTTCGTGTCCCGCCGCGAGGAGGTCGTCTAGCGAGTCCATCAGGTCGTCGCCCGTGATCACCGCCACGCGGGGCCGGCGGGGCAGCGACTGGTCCGCGAACGCGAACCCGAGTTCGGCCCGGCACCCCTCCGGGTTCACGCCCCCCGCGTTGGAGACCACGCGGACCTCCTTCTCGAGGAGATCGCCGATGAGGTCGTCCATCAGGGACACGAAGTCGCGCGCGTAACCGGCGGCCGGGTCCCGGTCCCGCTGCTTCTGCATGATCGACATCGTGATCTCGGCCAGGTAGTCGAGCATCAGGTAGTCGATCGCGCCGCGCCGCACCTGCAGCTTGGGGGCCTCCTGCCAGTCTCCCCAGAACCCCTGTCCCGATGCGACGCGCACCCGGCGGCCGCCGTCGGGCGCCACGCGGGCCGGGAGCGGCTGCTCCTCGAGTCCCACCGCGGCCGACGCCTCTTCGAGCGCGAGGGCTTCCGGCGCCCCGGGCTGCGCGTTCACAGGCTGTCCGGGAGGGTGAAGGGTCCGAGATGCGGGCCCGGGTTGCCGAGCGAGCAGCGAAGCGCGAGCGACAGCACCGCCCGCGTGTCCTCCGGGGTCACGATCGCGTCCACGAAGCCCCGCGCCGCCGCGTATTTTGCATCGAGTTGCTCCTCGTAATTCTCCCGCGTCCGCTCGATCGCGGCCGCCGTCTCCTCATCCAGCTCTCCGCCCGCCGCCTCCTCGAGCTTGCGTCCGAACGCGGCCTGTACCGCAGCCTCTCCCTCCATCACCGCCATCCGCCCCGTCGGCCAGGTGAAGATGAAGTCGGGATCGAACCCCTGCGCCGCCATCGCGTAGTACCCCGCCCCGCTCGCGTGGTTGACCGTGAGCACGATCTTCGGCACGCGGGCCGTCGCCATCGACTCGACCATGCGCGCGCCCGCGCGGATAATCCCGGACTGCTCCGCCTTCGGCCCGACCATGAACCCGCTCACATCCTGCACGAAGAGGAGCGGCGTGTCGTGCCGGTCGCACAGGTCCATGAAGTATGCCACCTTCTCCGCGCTCTCCGTGTACACGATCCCGCCGAACTTCGGCGGTTCGCCCGCCTCTCCCCGGAACATGCCCCGCCGGTTCGCGATGACCCCCACCCGGAAGCCGTCGATATGCCCCGTGCCCGTGAGCATCTCCTGCGCGCGGTCCGCCTGGAACTCCTCGAACGGACCCTCGTCGAGGATCATCTCGAGGACCGCCTCCATCTCGAAGGGCTGGCGGTGGTCGCCGGGCAGGAGCGCGTAGGCTTCCTCCGCGGAGCGCGCCGCCTCCCGCGCATCGATGGCGGGGTCCGGACGGAGGCCGGCGGGGAGTCCGGCGACGAGCGAGCGGACCTTCTCGATGCACGCGCTGTCGTCCTCCACGCGGTAGTGCGCCACGCCGCTCACCCGGTTGTGCATCAGCGCCCCGCCGAGTTCCTCGGCCTCGACCTCCTGCCCCGTCGCCCCCTTCACGAGGTTGGGCCCGCCGAGGCCCATGAAGCTCGTCCCCTCCACCATCACGATCACGTCCGACAGAGCGGGAAGATAGGCGCCCCCGGCGATGCACTGGCCCATCACGGCTGAGATCTGCGGCACCTCGAGGTAGTGTCGCATGATCGAGTTGTAGTAGAAGATGCGGCTCGCGCCGTACTGCCCCGGGAAGACCCCGCCCTGATACGGCAGGTTCACGCCGGCGGAATCCACGAGATAGACGATCGGCACGCGGCATCGCATCGCGATCTCCTGCGCCCGCAGGATCTTCGTGATCGTCTCGGGCCACCAGCTCCCGGCCTTGACCGTCTGGTCGTTCGCGACGATGACGACCTCGCGCCCGCAGACCTCGCCCACGCCGGTGACGACGCCGGCGGCCGGCGCCTTGCCGTCGTACCGGTCGTGCGCGATGAGGAGGCCGATCTCGAGGAAGCCGCCGCCCTCGTCTATGAGGAGGTCGACCCGCTCGCGGGCCGTGAGCTTGCCCTGGGCGTGCTGCCGGGCCACCCGCTCTTCCCCGCCGCCGCGCTGGATCCGGGCTTCGAGCTCGCGCAGTTCGGCCACGAGCGCGCCCATCCGGCTGTCGTCGTTATCCCCCACCGGCCGCGGCTAGCCCTTCGCCCCGGAGGCTTCGCGCCCGCTCTCCTCGAACCAGGCGCGGATGTAGGCGACGGCATCGGAGGTCGAGGTCCCCGGGCCGAAGAGGCGGCCGACGCCGAGGTCGGTCAGCGCCTCCATGTCTTCGGCGGGGATGATCCCGCCCCCGGTGAGAAGGACCCCGTCCATGCCCTGCTCATCGAGGAGCGACTTCACGCGCGGGAAGAGCGTCATGTGCGCCCCCGACAGGATCGAGAGCGCCACGACGTCCACGTCCTCCTGGAGCGCGGTGGCGGCGATCATCTCCGGCGTCTGGTGGAGTCCGGTGTAGATGACCTCCATCCCCGCGTCCTGGAGGGCGGCCGCCATCACCTTCGCACCCCGGTCGTGTCCGTCGAGCCCCGGCTTGGCCACGAGCACACGTATCTTCGGTTCGATCAAGCGCTTCTTCCCGGCAGTTCGTTTCGGGAGTTCATCCCGGTAATTCGCGGTCTCCTTCGCGGTCACGAGGGAACGGTCGAAAGTATCCGCGGAAAGGCGCGCGCTGCAACGACGATCCGGCGTCGACGCCCGCCGTCTCCGGGGTTGCCTTCGCCCGCTCCGCCCCGCACCCTCGTTCCATGCGCGACGACGCGACACGAGTACACCGGACCCTCCTGAACCTGGCGGCCTTCGTCATCATCGTGGCCGGGATGCGGGCCGCCAACTGGCTGATCGTCTCCTTCGTGCTCGCGCTCTTTCTCACTATCCTGTGCTCCACGCCGCTCCGCTGGATGACGGCCCGCCGGATTCCCAAGTCCGTCGCGGTCCTCGCCCTGGTGCTCGTCCTCCTCGCCCTCGGGACCGTGGCCGGGGGACTGATCGCGACCCCTCTCGTCGAACTCGGGCGCACGGAGGCGCAACTCGACCGACTCTTCGCGGAGCAGGTCGAGACGGTGGAGGCCACGCTGAGCGACTACATGGTGCGCTTCGGGCTCCAGTCGCCGCTGCTCGACACCAACGAACTCATCTCGATCTCGCCGAGCTGGGTGCTCGGTCTCATGCGGCAGCTCGTCGAGAACCTGGGGTTCATTCTCGCCAACGGGTTCCTGATCATCCTCACGATGGTCTTCATGTTGCTCGAGATCTCGAGCTTCCCCACGAAGGTGCGGGTCGCCCTCGGCGAGGCCGATGCGACGGAGGCGCGGGAGAACTGGGAAAAGGTCGGGACGGCGGTCCGGCGCTACGTCGTGCTGAAGACGATCGTCAGCCTCGGCACCGGACTCTGCATCGGGGGGCTCATGGCGCTCCTCGGCGTCAACTACCCGATCCTGTGGGGCGTGCTCGCCTTCCTGCTGAACTACGTGCCCAACATCGGGTCCTTCATCGCGGCCGTGCCGGCCGTGCTCGTCGCGTGGCTCACGATGGGGGTGGGGACGGCGGTCGCCGCCGCGGCCGGGTTCCTCGTCGTCAACGTCCTCTGGGGCAACCTCATCGAGCCGAAGGTCATGGGGTACAGCGTGGGCCTGTCGACGCTCGTCGTCTTCGGTTCGCTCGTCTTCTGGGGCTGGGTCCTGGGGCCCGTGGGGATGCTGCTGTCGGTGCCGCTCACGGTGATGTTCCGCATCGTGCTCGGGACGAACGAGTCCACCCGCTGGATCGCGGTGCTGCTCGGCTCGGAGCGGTCGGACGAGATCACGCAGGCGATCGACGCTGAAGTCGCCATCGCGCTCGGGAAGGGCAGCTAGGCGGCTGCCAGGCGGAAAACCTCCAGTGCCTCCGCCACATCGTCATCCGTCGTGTGGAGGTGGGGGATGACCCGCAGATCCCGCCGGCTGTAGGCGTTCAGCAGGACGCCCGCCTCCCGGCAGCGCCCGGCGAACTCCGGCGCGTCGACCGCGGTCGTCCGGAAGCGGACGATGTTCGTCTCCACCCCTTCGACGTCGACCTCCAGTTCCGGGATCGCGGCGAGTCCTCCGGCCAGCCTCCTCGCCCGCGCGTGATCCTCCGTGAGCCGCCCGCGGTGGTGCTCGAGCGCGTACAGGGCGCCGGCCGCCACGATCCCCGCCTGCCGGAAGCCGCCGCCATAGAGCTGCTTGAAGCGGCGGGCGCGCTCGATGAGATCGGCCGGACCGGCGAGGGCGGAGCCCAGCGGGGCGCCGAGCGCCTTGGAGAAGCAGACGTTCACCGTGTCGAAGCCCGCCGCGAACTCGGCCTCGGGGGTACCGGTGGCCGCGGCCGCGTTCCACAGCCGGGCGCCGTCGAGGTGGGTCGCGAGGCCGGCCTCGCGCGCGGCGGCGAGCATCTCGCGCAGGAGGTCGAGCGGCCACACGGCGCCGCCCGCCCCGTTGTGCGTGTTCTCGGCGCACACGAGCCGCACGGGCGACTGCATGCGCGCGCGCACGGTCCCCATGTCGAGGTTGAGCGCGGCCCGCAGCGTCGCCGCGCCGAACATGCCGCGTTCGCCCTCGAGCGGCCGGATCACGACCCCGGAGATCGGCGACGGCGCGCCCCCCTCGCCGAACCAGATGTGCGCCCCGGGGCCGATGAGCACGGTGTCGCCCGGCTCCGTGTGCGCGCGCAGGGCGAGCTGGTTGCTCATGGTGCCCGTCGGCACGTACATGGCGGCTTCCTTGCCGAGGATCTCCGCCGTCCGCCGCTCCAGTTCGAGCACCGTCGGGTCGTCCCCGTAGCAGTCGTCCCCCACGGGCGCCGCGGCCATCGCCGCCCGCATCGCCTCCGTCGGGCGCGTGACCGTGTCGCTGCGGAGATCGATCACGTGGCGAAGGCCGGCGGGTACTGGAGGTGGTGGTCCGTCGCGTCCTGGACCGCCTTGGCGAGGCGCAGCGCCTCCGCGTCCGCGAACAGACCGCCGACGAAGGAGATGCTCGTCGGCGTCCCGTCCTCCGACCGATACCCGTTGGGGATCACCACCTGCGGGTGCCCCGTGAGGTTCGTGAGCAGGAGCATCGATCCCCCGAAACTCGGCGTGACGACGACGTCGATCCCCTCCATGACCTGCGCGAACCGGTGCATGGCGATCGTGCGCAGCCGGTTCGCCTGGATGTACTCGGACGCGGGGATCATCCGGCCGGTGCGCATGATGTTGGGCCGCGCGTTCTCCGCCTGCAGGACGAGTTCGTCTTCGCGCCCGCTCAGGATCAGCGGATCGAACGCCGCCCCCTGCTCCGCGCTGAGGATGATCCGCATCGCGTCGTAGGGGAGGTCGTCCGGAAGTTCGAGCGGCACCGGGTCGATCCCGAACCCGCGCACGACCTCGAGCGACGCCTCGTCGAACGCCTTCCACTCCCCGTCCTCCCGCTCCGCCTCGAAGGCCGAGGGCACCCACGCGACCCGCAGGTCCGAGAGGGGCCGCGCCGGGTCCCAGTCGAAGGCGATGTCGCGCGCCGTCGGATCCTGATCGTCCGACCCCTGGATCGCGTCGAGCACGATCGCGCAGTCCTCCACGCTCCGGCAGATCGGCCCCAGCTTGTCCATCGACCACGAGAGGGCCATCGCCCCGGCCCGGCTCACGCGCCCGAAGGTGGGCCGGAGCCCGGAGGCGCCGCAGCGGGTGGAGGGAGAGACGATCGAACCCAGCGTCTCGCTCCCGATCGCGAACCCGACGAGCCCCGCCACGACCGCCGCCGTGGACCCCGCGGAAGACCCGCTCGACCCCTGTTCGAGGTTCCACGGATTGCGCGTCAGCCCGCCGTACCAGACGTCGCCGCGCGCCAGCGCTCCCAGCGTGAGCTTCGCCACGAGCACGGCGCCCGCCTCCTCCAGCTTCCGCCCCACCGTGGAATCCTCGGGGATGTACTGGTCCTCGTACGGCTTGGCGCCCCACGTCGTCAGCGTCTCGTCCTCCGAGAGGAGGTCCTTCGCCCCCCATGGGATACCGTGCAGCGGACCCCGGTAGTAGCCGCGCGAGATCTCGGCGTCCGCGCGCGCCGCCTGCCGCATCGCGAGGTCCTCGGTGAGAGTGATCACGGCCAGGAGCGTGTCGCCGTGCGCCCGCAGCCGGCCGAGGTACATCTCCGTGAGTTCCGTCGACGTCACCTGGCGGGAGCGGACGAGTTCGGCCAAATCCGTGACCGGCGCGAACGCCAGCGCTTCGAGATCGGCGGGGCGCTCAAGCCCCCGTGGGCGTGTGTAGCGGAAGACGGTCGACGCCGAGGGCGCCGGATAGGAGGTCCCGGGAAGCACGGGTTCGAAGTGGAGCGCGGGGGCGACGGAGTTCGGCATCTCCACCGTGCGGAGTTGCGCGTACCGCTCCCGCATCGCGTTCACTTCCTCCACCATGAGTTCGACCTCATCGTCGCTGAAGTCGAGCCCCGCGACGCGCACGGCGGCGGCGATATCGTCCCTGGTGAGCGCCTCCTGCCCGTCGCGCGTGCGCGCCCAGAGAGCGGCGGGAAGCGCCGTGCCCCCCAGCCCCAGCGCCGACAGCGACGCCATGAACGCGCGCCGGTCCAGCGCAGGGCGGCCGGCATTACGAGCTCCACTTCCGTAGTGAGCAGACAATCCCGGACTCCGATCTTTCAAGGCGCCTCCTCCGTGTCCGCTTGACCATACCGGGTCCGAGCGCACCACGCTTGAGCGGCATCCACGACGCGGTCGATGTCGCTCTGATCGTTGTAGACGCCGATGGAGAAGCGGAGCATGCCGGTGCGGATCGCGAGGCGGATGCCGGCGACGGTCAGGTGGTCATAGAGCGAGTTCATGGCGGGGTCGTCGGCCGTGTAGTGGCGCCCGCCGCCGCTCTCACCGACCGAGACGATGTGCGCGAGATGGGGGCCAGGCCGGCCCACCACCGGGAGGCCGAGCTCGCGGAGTCGGTCTGAGAGGCTCGCGGCAAGTCCCCGAACGTGCGCCTCCACGCGGGCCACGCCCCACGCCGAGAGAAGGTCCAGCGCCGCGTCCGACGCGGCCGCGCCGAGATAGTTGTAGTTGCCGACATCGAAGCGGAGCGCGCCCGCGCGGAAGCGGAGTTCGTCGTCCGAGTACGCGGTCTCGTGCGCGTCGAGTTCGATCCCGAATCGCGCCACGTGGACGGGCGTCATCGTCTCGGCCACCTCGCGCCGCACGTACAGGAAGCCGAAGCCGTACACCGAGAGGAGGGCCTTCTGCGCCGCGACGGCGAGCGCATCGACGCCCAGTTCGTCAACATCGGTGTGCTGGGCGCCGATCGACTGCGCCGCGTCCACCAGCGTGAGCGCCCCGACCTCCCGGGCCGCCGCCGAGATCGCCGCGACGTCGGTCACGAACCCCGGCGCGAAGGTGATCGTGGGGAGTGTCACGAGCCGTGTGCGTTCGTCCATCGCCGCGGCCGTCGCCCCGACCGGGACGTGCCCATCCTCGGGCGCGACCGACCGCACCTCGATCCCGTGCGTGCGGGCGAGGCTGTACCAGAGATAGATGTTGTTCGGGTGCTCGAGCGCGGGGCACAGCACGACGTTATCCCCCGCCCTCCAAGGGAGGCTCGCGCCGAACAGGTTGAGGCCGTCGGAGACGTTCTTCGTGATCGCGACCTCGTCCGGGGCCGCGCCGATGAGCGATGCGAACGAGGAGCGGGCGCGGTCGACGGTGGCGACCATCTCGACCTTGTCCCCCCGGCCCGACGTCCGCCCGCCCAGGTGCCGCTCGATCGCTTCCCGCACGGGCGCCGCCATCAGGGAATTCGCGGAGATGTCGAAGTAGGGCTGCTCGTCCGCGCCGGGGAACAGCGCTCTCACTTCAGCGTTCATGCGCACTCCCGGATCGCTGTCGGGCTCCGATTCACGCTCGCCTCGCTTCGGAGCGGGCGACCAGGGATGCGCCGACCATGTCGCCCATGATGTTCACCGTCGTGTTGCTCATGTCCACCAGACGGTAGATCCCGCCGACGATCGCCGCGACCTCGATCGGCAGGTTGAGCGCCTGCACGTAGATGAGCGCGACCACGAAACCGCCGCCCGGGACCCCGCCCGTGCCGTGCGAGAGCAGCAGGCCCAGGAGCAGGATCGTGACGAAATCCGCCGGCGAAAAGGTGACGCCGGCCGCCTGCGCCGTGAAGAGGAGCACCGCCGTCAGCATGACCGAGGTCCCGTCCTTGTTGAGCTGCGCCCCGAGGGGGAGGACGAAGGAGAACACGCCGCGGGGAATGCCCAGGCGGCGGGCCAACTCGAGTCCGACCGAGAGCGAGGCGAGGCTGGAGGTCGTGGCCGCGGTCGTCGCCCACAGCGAACCCGTCGAGCGCAGGAAGGGCCAGGGACGGTAGTCCGTGAAGAACCGGAGCAGGAGCATGTACCCGGTCACGATCACGATCTGCGCGCCCCACACGCCCGCGAGGAACCGCGCCATCGGGCCGATCAGGTCGGCGCCGTAGCGACCCACCGTGACCGCCACGAGGGCGCCGATCCCGACCGGGGCAATCCACAGGATCATGTGGACGAGGCGCCGGAAGAGGCGCGCCGCGTCCTCGAACAGCGTGGCGAGGCGCGTCCGCGGGCCGTCCCCCAGCGCCATCGTCGCGACCCCGAGCAGCAGCGCGAGCACGACGAGTTGCACGACGTTCCCGTCCGCGAAGGCCCGGAACACGTTCGTCGGAATCATATCCAGCAGGACTTCCCCGACGGACGGCGCGTCCCCCACCGGCCCCGAGACCGCGTCCGCCACCGGCTCCGTTAGCTGCATCCCCTCCCCCGGACGGAGGAGGGCGACCGCGCCCAGCCCCAGCGAGAGCGCGATGAGATCCGTCGTGAGGAAGTAACCGAGCGTCTTCCCGGCCAGTCGCCCGAGGGTGCGCGTGTCCGCGAGGGAGGTGAGCCCGGCGAGGAGGTTGAAGAAGACGAGCGGCACGGCGGCCAGCACGAGAAGGGCAATGAAGAGGTCGCCGAGCGGCTGGATCGCGGCGACGCGCTCGCCGAGAATCGCGCCCAGAACAACGCCGGCGAGCATCCCGATCAGGATGCGCCCGCCCGGGCCGACCTTCATCGCGGGGGCGGCGTGCCGAGTTCGAAGTCCTCGCGATCGAAGCGGCGGCCGCGCTTCAGCGTGAAGAGTACGGACTTGAGGTTTTCGACGCCCGCGGTGGGATCGTCCTCCAGGAAGACGAGGTTCGCGTGCTTCCCTTCCTCGACCGTCCCGATCTCCTCCGCGAGGCCGAGCGCCAGCGCGCCGTGGCTCGTCGCGGCCCGAACCACGTCGACCATGGGCATGCCGACGCGCTCGCTGAAGTACGCCAGTTCGTCGTATAGGGCCGGCCACTCGGAGCCCGGGGCCGGCGGCGCGTCGGTGCCGGCCGCGATCGGGACGCCGGCCCGCCAGGCGCGGCGGGTCAGTTCGACCCCCTGTTCGGGGCTGCACTGCGCCCGGGCGCCGCGGCGGCGCGGGTCGGGAGGCGGAGGCGGACCCTCGGGCCCCTCCCGCTGAGCATCCCTCGGGGCGTCGGGCCTCCGCGCGGGGGGCGGGCCGAGGCTGTCCCGGGCGAGCGCGGCCATCCGCTCTTCGCGGAAGAAGCCCACCTTCAGCGTCGCGTCGAGCACCGTACCCTGGCGCCGCATCTCCTCGAGGACCGCGTCGATGCGGGGATCGTCGAGGTCCACGTCGACCATGCCGGTCCGGCGGCCGGCGAACGCCTCCACCATCACGTCGTCCGGGATCGCGGCGCTCGCCAGACTGCACACGTGGGACATCGACGTGACGCCCGCCCCCGCGACGTCCATCGGAAGGGCCGGGCCCACGTGCGTGTGGGACCAGACCGGGACCCCCTGGCGCCGGGCCTCGGCCGCGATCCGCACGAGGAGGGGACCGTCGATCGAGGCATAGGTCTTGAGTCCCGTCGCCCAGGTGCCGCGGGCCAGCGCGATCGTCTCGACCAGATCCGTCTCGTCGTCGACAATCTGCAGCCAGGGCACGCGCCCGGGCACCTCTCCCATGGACGAGGATCGCGTGCGCGGGTCGACGAAGAACGATTCGCCCGCGACCAGTGCCGCGTAGTGGATGTCCGGCGCCGGTATCTCGCCGACGAGCGCCGCCCGCTGAAGTTCCGCCAGCGCGCGCACGTCCCCCGCCATGTCCCGAACCGTCGTCACGCCGCCGTAGATGAAGCGGTTGAGTTCGAACTCGGCCGCTGCACGGTCCGCGCGCGTGGCGAGGTGCGTGTGGCTCTCGATGAGTCCGGGGATGACGTAGAGTCCCCGCACGTCCTCGATTTCGGCCTCGGGCCAGTCTTCGAGCGACAGCTCGTCCGTCGGAGCCACCACCTGGATCCGTCCGTCGCGGACCACGATGGACATGTCCGGCATCAGCGGCGCGCCCGTGCCGTCCAGCACCGAAACCCCTTCGTAGAGGGTCGTCTCGGACTCCGCGTTCGGATTCCGGGGCGGGTCTCCGCTCCGCGATTGGCCGCCGAGGGGGGCGCTCAGCGTGGAGAGCGCCGCCGTCGCCACCAAGGCCGCCTTCGCCGCGGGTGACGCCTTCGCCGCCAGGCGACCGCCGGCGCCCGTTCCCGACGTCATCATTCGCCCCACACATCGCGCATGACGCGCAGGGCGTTCAGCCCGAGGATTCGCTCGATCCGCTCCGACGAGTGCCCGCGCGCCGCGAGCATGCCGGCCAGCTTACGGAACTGGTCCGGGCCCTGAAGGTCGGGGATGAAGGGGACGACGCCGGGACGCTCGCCCGCCGCGCTGATTCCCGCCCTGCGCCGCGCCTCCACCTCCCTGCGCGCCGCCTCGTACGCCGCGTCGAGATCGTCCACGGCCGTCGTCCCGCCGTCAGTGCCGATGCCGACGTGGTCCTCGCCGCACACCTGCACCGCGTGATCGATGTGCCGCACCACGTCCTCCGCCACGGCCATGCCGTCGGCCGCAAGGAAGGGCATGAAGTAGATGCCGACGATCCCGCCGCCCTCGGCGACCAGCCGCAGTTCCCGGTCCGTCTTGTTGCGGGGAAGGTCCGTCACCGCGCGGCAGCCGGTGTGCGTGATCGCCACCGGCACCGCGGAGGCCTCGATCCCGTCCAGGCACGTCTGCTCGCCGCTGTGACTGAGGTCGACCAGCGTCCGAGTCGCGTTGAGTTCCGCCACGACGTCTCGCCCGAAGTCGGTAAGGCCGCCGTTCTCCGGCACCATTGAACCGTGCCCGAGCTGATTGGGACCGTTGTAGGTGAGCTGGATAATTTTTATGCCGAGCCCCGCGAAGGTGCCGACGCGGCCCGCGTCGCCGCCCATCATGGCCCCGTTCTGGAAGCCCTGGATGATGCCGACCCGGTCTTCGCGAGCCGCCCGCTCGACGTCGCTCGCCGACCGGACCTTGAGGAGCGCCTCCGGATGGTTCCGGATGATCCGGTTCCAGCGCGCGACCTCGGCGACGGAGTACTCGAAAGGCTCCTGCGGGCCCGCGACGTAGCCGATCGTCGTGTTGACGGCGGCCGTTCCGGACGCGAGGGCGTCGGAGAGCGCCCGTTCATCCAGCGTGAGCGGCGCGTCCGGGGGGTCGCCCCCCAGAGGACCTCTCGAGCCCCGGCGGTTGGGGTTCCGGATCCCGCCGAGCATGTTGATGACGAACGGATCGGATTGGGCGCGCCGCGCTTCGGGGACTCGGTGCCGTCCCGGGACACCCGTGACCGGGAAACCGGTGGCCGCAAGCGCCAGACCCGCCGCGGATCCAAGGAAAGTGCGGCGTCCCATGCGCCGTGGATTCATGGTCTTACGTCAGCGACTTCTTCGGTCGGCCGGGGGCCCACTCCCGACCGCGCGACCACAGCGCCGTGGCCACGAGTGCGAACGACGCTGACCACACCCAGTAGGCGGGGCCGAGATGTCCGTACATGAAGAAGTCCCCATCGACCGTGACCGGGAGCGGGCGCACGAGGAGGAGCGCCCCGAATCCAAGCGCGGAGACGCTCACGGCGCCGAGCACCGGCCACAGCCAGCCTTCGATCCGGCGGCGGACGCGTCCCAGGGTCGGCAGCGTCGCGACCATGGCCAGATTCGGGAGCAGCCCGAGGATCCAGCCGTTCGTCAGCGCGAGTCGCAGGAACTCCCAGCCGGAGGCCCACATCCCGAAGTCCGGGCGGAACGGCTGAAACGCGACGATGCCAAACCCGGGGAGAAGAAACGACAGCGCGAACAGGCCCCACCCAGCCAGCAGCAGGGGCCTCCACCCGGGCGTCTCCGACTTCGCGAACTCCCGAAAGAGGGCGGCGGACTCACCGATCTCTTCGCGGACGGCGGCCTCGAACGCGACGGCGGAGTCGGGCGAGGGTCCCAACTCCAGTTCCTCGGAGGCGTGGGACCGCAGGTGGTCCTCGAGTTCATCCAGTTCCAGCGGAGAGAACCAGCGCTTGTCTTCGAGCTCCGCTCGCCAACGCCGGATCTCGTCATCCAGCGGGAACACGGCTGCCTCGCCAGGATGTCTTGAGCGCCCGGGACACCGCTCGCCAACTCTCCCGGTCGGCCGACAGCTGGCGGCGGCCGCGGGCGGTCAGCCGGTAGTACTTCCGCCGCCGTCCTTCGTCGGTCGGCTCCCAGTAGCCCTCGATGAACCGGTCCCGCTCCAGGCGGTGCAGGAGGGGATAGAGCATCCCGCCGGACCACTCCAGGTCGCCATCGGAGAGTCGCTTCACCTGCTTGAGGATCTCGTAGCCGTACTGGTCGCCTCCGGCCAGGATCGAGAGTACCATCGGGCGCGAAGATGCCGCGACCAACTCCTTGTAGATCGACTTCTTCATCCGTCCCCGATAGGTAGAAGTGGAAGATAGTTGGAACGACCATAGGAACGGGCGAATCCGCGCCGCAAGGCCGCGTTGAGGGGCGGGATCCTCCGGAGCCCTGCGTTCTCAGGAGGAAAGGCGTGACCGGACCTGGCACCGGCGCGCCAGGAGGTATCCGGGCACGCCGAGCACGAGGCTTCCCACCGCGACTCGCGTCGCGATGTCCCGGAGGAACCGTTCCCGTACCGCTGCGCGCCGGGATCCTTCTTCCCGGATCATGTCGGCCACGCGCCGGTCTTCGGCCCAGCCTTCGGGAGTGGAGCCGAGAGCTTCCGCCGACAGGTCGGCGCCCTGCCGAAGCAGCACCTCCGCCACGCCCGGATTAGGGGGCCCGGTTCTTACGTCGTTCCGCAGCCGTCCGGCGGCGTCGTGAAGGGGCGTTCTCCCATCGTGCGTCGTCACGTTCACGTGGGTGACCCGGGCGAGTTCTTCCACGATGGCCGGATGGTCGTTGTACAAGGCCGCAAGGTGCAGGGGCGTGCGCCCCCGTCCATTCACGGCGTAGATGTTCGGGTCGTACTCGAGCAGCGCGCGCAGGACCTCCACGCTCTGGTTGTACCGGGCCGCCCAGTGCAGCGGCGTTCGACGCGCGGGGGGCAGCGCGTCCTCCAGACTGGCGCCCGCGTCGATCAGAAGTCCGATCACGTCGGGATCATCGCTGAACCCGGCCGCCAGGTGCAGCGGCGTTCCGTCATTGAAGGATGATCGATCTCCGACGCCGTGTCCGAGAGCGAGACACGCTCCCACGGTCGCCGTATCTGCCGTCCGCCAGAACTCTCTCGTGGTCCAGCCGTCACACGGGCTCTGGGCCGGCGCGACGGACAGCGAGGCCAGAAGCGGAAGAACGGGAAGAATCACGCCCCGTCCTCCCGGGAGGCATCCTCCTCGCCGGGAGGGTCGGCAGCAGCGGCGTCGGGGGCGGCAGCGGCGTCGTCAGGGGGCCCGGCGGCGAGGGCCGCCTCGAGATCGAGCCAGAACGGCTCCCAGATGTGCCCGTCCGGGTCCGAGAAGGCGCGCGCGTACATGAAGCCGTAGTCCATCGGCTCGCGCGGCTCGTCCGCTCCGTGCCCGAGCGCCGTCGCCATGAAGCCGTCCACATCCTCGCGGCTCTCCAGCTGGAGCGAGACCAGGACTTCCGTGGTCTCGCGCGCGTCCGCGAGGGGCCGCGGCGTGAACGTGGCGAACCTCTCGTGCGTCACCAGCATGCAATAGGAGTGCCCGCCGATCTCCATCCCGAGGGTCTTCTCGTCGCTGAAATCGTCGTCGAAGGTGAAGCCGAGCGCCGCGAAGAAGGCGCGGGAACGCTCGAGGTCCGCGACCGGGAGGTTGATGAAGACGTTCATGGGAGGGGGATGTTCATCGAGTCCATGTTCCAAAGTTGGCGATCGTGGCAACCGCGACAACTCTGTGCGAAGGTCACGGGCCTGCGCTTGCACCGGCTCGGGCGCCACGGTACAACGAGCTTGGCCTCGCGGCCGGCCGGCGCTTACCCTCTGAGCGCGGGCTCGACCAAACCGATGGAAGCAACCCGGAGCGATACATGAACGCGGCCCAGATGGAGCACTACAAGCAGAAGCTCGCCTTCGAGACCGATGCCTGGGACCTCTTCGAGATGCTGGGCCGGGACGAGCCCGTCGTCGTGGTCGACGGACGGTCGGCCGAAGCCTACGCCCGCGAGCGCATCCCCGGCGCCGTGAACCTCCCGCACCGCGAGATCAGCGCCGAGACGACGGCGTCGCTCGACCGGTCCCGGCTCTACGTCTGCTACTGCGGCGGAAGCTATCGGGCTCACATCTTACTGTGACGATTGCGCTTACGGGACTCCTACCCCTAATTCCCGCTTTTCGATTCCCGCCGAACGCCTTGGGTCAGGCGCGAACTCTCGGGCGGCTCTCCAACGC
>JAJDWE010000057.1 GCA_022825725.1 Gemmatimonadota bacterium | reverse complement strand
CGGGAGGCGGCCCGGGAGGCGTTCTCCACCGACCTGCAGGACACCTCGACGCCCCGCGCCATGGCGCACCTGCTGGCCATGACCTGGGCGGGGAAGGCGCTGGGCTCGAAGAACACGGAGGTCTTCAAGGACGTCATGCTGCGCGTCCAGACCGGCACCGGCCGCATCAAGGGCGTGCTGCCGCCCGGCACGCCCGTCGGCCACAAGACGGGCACGATCGGCGGCACAACCAACGACGTCGGATACATCTACCTCCCGGACGGGGCCGGACACGTGATCACGGTCGTGTTCGTGAAGGACTCGGAGCGACCGGTTCCTGCCCGGGAGGCGACGATCGCCCAGATCTCGCGCGCCATCTACGACTACTTCCTCTTCAACCCCGGGACCCCGGCAGATCCGTCCGCCGACCGCGCCAACCCCCGCTACGGCGTGTGGAAGTTGCGCTCCGACGCGCCGGCCCCGGCCCTCAACGTCATGACCTATGACCCCTGGGGGGACGGCGGGATGAAGATCACCGTCGAGTCCACGAACGCTCGCGGCGGCGAGGCGAAGTGGAGTTACGAGACGATGTTCGACGGCGAATTCCGGCCCGTGACGGGACGGGACGGGGTCGAGACGGCGGTGGAGGTCGTCGACCGCTACACGAACCGGATCACGAGCCGGCAGGATGGCCGCGTCACGCAAATCATCATCAACGTCCTTTCCGAGGATGGGAACCGGATCGACAACGAGTACCGGAGCACGGACGCGGACGGGAACGAGCGCGTCTCGCATGCCGTGTACGAGCGCATCGGCGGGTGAGGAACGCGATGTCCCGGGACTACGACGCGATCATCATCGGGGCGGGCGTCATCGGCGTCTGCACCGGATTCGAACTGGCCAAGCGCGGGTTTCGCACGCTCAACGTCGACAAGCTCCCCGCCGCCGGGTACGGCTCGACCTCGAACACCTGCGCGATCATCCGTCTCCACTACTCGACGCCGGACGGCGTGGCGATGGCGCGCGAGTCCTACTTCTACTGGCTCGACTGGGGGAAGTACGTCGGCGTGCCGGACCCCTCCGGGCTGGCCCGCTACGTCAACACCGGCTGTCTCGTCACGAAGACGGAGAAGAACCACCACCTGCGGCGGGTGAAGGAGAGTCTCGACGAACTCCACGTCGTTTACGAGGACCTGGACGCGGAGGGGATGCGCGAGAAGCTCTCCGTCCTCGACACGCGGCAGTTCGGACCTCCCGTGACGGAGGAGGACCCGGCGTTCGGCCGGCCGACGGGCGGGAACGTGGCCGGGGCCGTCTACATCCCGGAATCCGGCTATGTCAACGACCCTCAACTCTGCTGCCACAACGTTCAACTCGGGTGCGAGGCCCACGGGGGCGAGTTCCGCTTCAACACCGAGGTGACGGAGATCCTGCGGGAGAACGGGAGGGTCGCGGGCGTCCGCCTGAAGGACGGGTCCGAGGTCCGGGCGCCGGTCGTGGTGAACGTGGGCGGGCCTCACTCCTTCGTCATCAACCGGATGGCGGGGGTCGAGGACGGGATGAACATCAAGACGCGCGCCCTGAAGCAGGAAGTCTGTCACGTCCCCGCACCGGAGGGCGTCGACTATAACGTCGTGGGGATGCTGATCTCGGACAGCGATATCGGATGCTATTCGAGACCCGAGGTCGGCAACCACATTCTGATCGGTTCCGAGGATCCGCCCTGCGACGATCTGGAGTGGGTGGAGGACCCGGACGACTATGACAATACCTTCAGTTATCAGTGGAAGACGCAGGTCCTGCGCGAGGCGCAGCGGGTGCAGGGACTTCCCGTGCCGGAGGCGCGGCAGGGACTCGTCGACCTCTATGACGTGTCGGACGACTGGATCCCCATCTATGACAAGTCGGACCTCCCCGGCTTCTACATGGCGGTGGGGACATCCGGGAACCAGTTCAAGAACGCGCCGGTCGCGGGCCAGCTCATGGCCGAACTCATCGAGCAGGTCGAGGGCGGGCGCGACCATGACGCGGACCCGGTCCGGTTCCATATGAAGTATACGAGACGGGACTGTAATCTCGGGTTCTTCAGTCGGCTCCGGACGATGAATCCCGATTCGTCCTACTCGGTCATCGGCTGACCCCTCACCTGTCGACGCCTGTTCCGTGAGCCCTGGGCCGGTGGGGAGGCTGAAGTCCGCGCTGGGAGCGGGGGTCGTTCGCCCGGGCCGATTGTGGGAAGAGAGGCCGCTCCGCCGCCACTACGACGTCGTGATCATCGGGGGCGGCATCCACGGGCTCGCCACGGCCTGGTATCTCGCGAAGGACCACGGGGTCCGGGACATCGCCGTGCTCGAGAGCGAGTACATCGGGTTCGGGGGGTCCGGGCGGAACACCGCGATCGTCCGGGCGAACCAGCGCACGCAGGAGAACGTCCCGCTCTATGACGAGGGCCTGAAGCTGTGGCCCATCCTCACGGACGAACTCGACTTCAACCTCATGTTCCACAACTGCGGCAACCTCAACCTCGCGCACAGCGAGGCGGCGGTCGCCGCGTTCCGGCTCTCCGTCAACACGGCGAACTTCTGCGGCGTGCGCTCGGAGTTGGTGGACCCGCAGCAGTGCAAGGAACTGGTCCCGGCGCTGGACGTGTCGGACCGGCCCGCGCACCCGATCCAGGCGGGAATGTACCACCCGCCGGGCGGCGTCGTGCGCCACGACGCGGTGGTGTGGGGACTCGCCCGGGGCGCCAGCCAGCACGGGACCTCGATCCACCAGGGCGTCGAGGTTCAGGGGATCGACACGGAGGACGGGCGGGTGACGGGCGTGCGGACGAGCGCGGGGCCGATCGGGTGCCGGAAGCTGGGGATCATGGCGGGGGGATACGGGCCGGCGATCGCGGCGATGCTCGACATCGAGCTGCCCGTGAACCCGCTCACGATCCAGGCGATGGTGACGCAGCCGCTCAAGCCGTTCCTCCACCACGTCGTGAGTTCGGGCGCCTACCACGTCTACGCGAACCAGACGCTGAAGGGGGAGATCGCGACGGGCGCGCACATGGACCCGCAGGTGAACTACACGACGGACGTCACCGCGGGCTACTTCAAGCACCAGGCCGAGGCGCTGACGGACTTCATGCCGTGCCTGAAGGGCGTGCGGTTTCTGAGGGTCTGGGCGGGACTGGCGGACATGACGCCGGACATGGCGCCCATCCTCGACGGCAACTTCGCGCACGAGGGGCTCTATCTGGACGTGGGCTGGGGATACTTCGGCTTCAAGTCCGGGCCCGTGGCGGGGAAGTACATGGCCGAGTTCATGGCGCGGGAGGAGGCACCGGAGATCCTGGAGCCGTTCGCACTCCGCCGTTTCCTCGAGAACCGGTACATGGGGGAGACGGCCACGACGATGAAGTACGGCCAGTGGGACTGACGGTGGACGCGACCGTGGACCCGACCCGGGAACGCCGCTCGTGACGTTCCGGTTGACGTGCCCGGTGTGCGGGAAGCGCGACGTGTACGAGTTCACCTACGGAGGGCCGGAGCGGGGCCCGAGACCGGCGGAGGCGGATCCGGGGTCCGGGTCTCAAGCCGCGGGCGGGTCGGACCCCGCGGCCGGATCGGACCCTGCGGCCGGATCGGACCCTGCGGCCGCCGCGGAGGCGCACTTTCGCTGGGCGCAGTTCCGCATGAACCGCCCGGAGCCGCACGAGGAATGGTGGCACCACGGGGCGGGCTGCGGCGTCTGGTTCTCGACGTGGCGCGACCCGGCCACAAACCGCGAGGTCCCGCCCGGCGGAACCGGGGCAGGCGGGCACGAGGCGAGCGGGAGAGACTCGTCGTGAGCCGGCTGCCCCCCTCCTCGACTGAGCGGATCGACCGCTCGCGCCCGCTCGGCTTCCGCTGGTGCGGACGCGCGCTGGAGGGGTTCGAGGGAGATACGGTCGCCTCGGCGCTCTGGGGGGCGGGGGTCCGCACCTTCGGCCGCAGCTTCGAGTATCACCGGCCCCGGGGGCTCCATGACCTGGAGGGGGAAGGGTCGAGCCAGCTCGTCTCGATCGACGGCGTTCCGAACCAGTCGGCGGGGACGACACCGCTGCGCGAGGGAATGGAGGTCGGCGCCCAGAACGTGCGCGGAGATCCGCGTTTCGACGTGTACGGCCTTCTCGACCGGCTCGACCGCTTCATGCCGGCGGGCTTCTACTACCGGCTCTTCCACCGGCCCGCGTGGGCCGCCCGGTTCTTCCAGGAGCGGATGCGCGGGCTGGCCGGCCTCGGTGTGCTGCGACTCGACGTCCCGGAGCGGGGGGAGCGCGCCGAACGCTACCTGAACGCCGACGTGGCGGTGGTCGGCGGCGGGCCGGCCGGAATGTCCGCCGCGCTCGAGGCCGCCCGCCGGGGCCTGCGCGTGTGCCTGTTCGAACGCCGGCCGTGGCTGGGGGGACATCTCGACTGGCGCGTGCGGAACGGTCGTCCACTCGCCGCGGAGGTGTCCGCCCTCGCCGGCGAACTCGAGCGCATAAAATCCGTGCGCGTGTTCCGGCACGCACCGGTCACGGGGATCTGGGGGGAGAACCTCCTCACGGGCTTCCAGTGTCCCGGTACCGGCAGCCGGACGGGCGGCGGGTCGGCTGGCGCGTTCGACGAGACGCACTGGGAGTGCCGTGCCCGAACCGTGGTGGTCGCGACGGGTTCGATCGAGCGGCCGCTCGTGTTCGAGCACAACGACCGGCCGGGCGTGATGCAGGTCGACACGGCGGTCCGGCTCGCGCGGACGTACGGCGTCCGGCCGGGCGCGGCCGCGGCGTTCAGCGTGGGCGACGACCTGGGGCTGGAGGCCGCCCTCGATCTGGCGTCGCTCGGAGTGGATGTGCGCGTGGTCGCGGATGCGCGGCGCGAGGGGCACGACGAAGCGCTGGTGGCTGCGCTGGTCGAGGCGGGCATCGACTTCCGGCCGGGGTGGGCCGCGAGCCGGGTGCGCGGGCGGAGCCGGGTGCGTCGCGTCGAACTGGCCGCCCGGACGACGACCGGCGCGGGGAGCGGCGCGACGGTCGGATCCGCGGGCGGCGGGGCGGGCGATTCGCTGCGCGTGGCGTGCGATCTGCTCGTGGCGAGCGCGGGACGCCAGCCGGACATCGGCGTCCTCTCGTGCGCCGGCGCGCGGTTCCGCCACGGCGAGCGCACCCGGACCTTCGAGCTCGAGCGCCTCCCGCCCGACGTGTTCGCCGCGGGCGGCGTCCTTCGGCTCACCGATATCGAGGCGCTCACATCTTCCGGGCGGATTGCGGGGCTCGAAGCCGCCGCGGCCTGCGGCGCGAACGTCCGGGGACCGCTGACCCGGGAGCGAGCGCGGCTGGCCGACCGGCCGAGGTCCGCCCGGGGCTCCTCGATCGTCCGGGGACCCGTCGCCGAACGCCGCCTCGCCCCCGGCCGCAAGGCGTTCCTCGATTTCGACGAGGACGGCACCTGGAAGAACGCGGCCCAGAGCGCCGCTTACGCCTTCGACGTGCCCGAACTCGCGAAGCGCTTCGGCAACTTCGGCCTCGGCCCCGGCCAGTACCGCGTGCCGGGCCAGAACCTCGCCATGGCGATGGCCGAGATCGCGGGACGGCCGATCGGCAGCTTCGCTGCTACCACGGTGCGCCCGCCCGTCGTCCCCCCCTCCCTTGCGACGCTCGCGGGCCCGAACCACGACATCCACAAGCGGACGCCGCTCCACGACGATCAGGCGTCGCGGGGCGCCGTGTTCCGCCGGGCGGGGCCCTGGCTGCGGGCGCGCTACTTCAGCGCGGACCGCGAGTGCCTGGAGGAGATCCGCAACGTGCGCGAGAACGTCGGCCTCCTCGATAGTTCACCGCTGGGGAAGTTCCGGATCTGGGGACCCGACGCCCTGCGCGCGCTCCAGCGCGTGTACGTCTCCGACATGACGCGGGCTCGGCCGGGCCGCTGCACGTATTCGGCGATGTGCAACGACACCGGCAACATCATCGACGACGGCGTCGTCGTGAGGACGGGCGAGGACGAGTTCTACTTCACGACGAGTTCGAACCGGGCGGGGACCACCGTCGAGTGGCTTCGCTTCCACACGCGGTACGACGGGTGGGACTACAACCTCGTGAACCTCACCGACGCGCTCGCCTCCATCAACGTGGCGGGGCCGAACGCCCGGCGGGTGCTGGAGAAGATCACGGACGCGGAGCTGTCGGACGAGGCGTTCCCGTATCTCGGCTGCCGCGAGATCGAGGTGGGAGACGGCGTCGCGGCCCGGTGTCTGCGCCTCGGGTTCGTGGGCGAGTTGTCCTATGAACTGCACCTGCGGGCGAGCCACGCCCGCTACGTGTGGGACCTGCTGTGGGAGGCCGGGGCGGAGTACGGCATCCGCCCGTTCGGGCTCGAGGCGCAGAACTGCCTGCGGGCCGAGAAGGGACACGTGATCATCGGGACGGAGTCCGAGCAGCGCGTCACCCTCCTCGACATCGGCATGGGCTGGCTCTGGGACCGCGAAGACACGGCCTCCGGCAAGGTGGGCGCCGCGGCGCTTCGCTACTGCGAGGGGCAGTCCGGGCGGCTGAAGCTCGTGGGCCTCCGGGTCGACGACCCCGCGGGCGACGCGGGTGCCGGGACGGCTCGCGGCCTCGCTCACCGGCCCGAGGACGGGGCGCTCGTCGTGGACGGGGAGCGGATCGCGGGCTTCGTCTGTACGACGCGGCGCAGCGAGACGCTGGGGTGGCAGTACGGCCTCGCCCTCGTCGAGGAGCGGCTGGCCGAGTGGGGACGTTCGCTCGACCTGTACGAGTCGCTGGGCCGGCGGACTGTGCGTTCGACCGCGACCGTGGTGCCTCCCCACTTCCATGACCCGATGGGGCAGCGCCTGCGGATCGCCCCCGAAGGGCGCCCGCGCCGGTCCGGCGAGGCGCCATCGCAGCCGGCGCCCGCGGCCCATCGCCGGTCTCCGGTCCGCTTCGACGCCGCGCCCGCCCGCACCGAGCGCCGGGCCGGCTGGAACGTCGTGCTCGACTACGAATCGGACCGCGCCCCCACTGACGTCATGCGCCAGGCCGGCCTCGTCGACCTCAGCCATCGCGCGCGCTGGGACGTTCAGAACCGGGACATCCGGACCGTGCGGCCGTTCGGCCTGGACGTGCCCGGCAGGCCGGGAGAAGTCGCGGTCCGCGACGGGCTGATGATCAACCGGATGAACGGGACCCAGGCCTCCGTCTGGCACGTCGGACCCGGCGCGGCGCCGGCCATGCCGGACGGCCCGCACTACACGGACACCACCGACTCCCACTGCTGGCTCGCGCTCCTTGGAGACTCCGTTCCGGGAGTGCTGGAGAGCGTCACCAACCTCGACCTCTTCGACCCGGCGCGCGCACGGCCGTTCCTGACCCAGGGACCCGTCCTCCACGTCCCCTGTCAGATCGTCACCTGGCGGGACGACGTCGTCCTCCTCGCGTTCAGCCGCGGGTACGGACACACCTTCGTCGAAGCGCTCCTCGAATCGGGGCGCCGCACGGGGCTGCGCCCGGCCAGCGAGCGGGTCTTCACCGACTGGATTCACGCGCTGAAGAGCTGAGACGTTCCCGCGGGCACGCCTCCGGTGCGGCTGGGGGCTCAGCGAGCCTCGGCGAGGGCTCGGTGCAGATCCTCCTTCAGATCATCGACGTGCTCGAGACCGACGGACATCCGGAGCAGGTTCTCCGGAGCCCGGGTCGCCGCCCCTTCGACGGACGCCCGGTGCTCGATGAGGGAGTGGGTCCCCCCGAGACTCGTGGCCCGGGCGATGACCTTCACTCCGGCTGCCACCGCGAACGCCTCCTCCTGCCCGCCCACGACGTCGAACGACAACATCCCCCCGAAGTCCGACATCTGACGCGCGGCGAGCGCATACCCGGGGTCGTCCTCCAAGCCCGGATAGTGCACCCGTTCGACGCGCGGGTGGGCGTCGAGGAAGCGGGCAAGTTCCATGGCGTTGGCGCAGTGCATGGCCATGCGCGCGGCGAGGGATTCGAGTCCGCGCCGCGTGAGCCAGGCGTCGAAGGGCGAGGGCACGAGGCCGCCGTCCTTCTGGATTTTCCGCAACGCATCAAGCGTCCCGCCCGGCTCGCGCACGATCACGACCCCCCCGGTCACGTCGCTGTGGCCGCCGAAATACTTGGTCGTGGAGTGCATGACGAGATCCACGCCGAAATCCAGCGGCCGCTGCAGGAGCGGCGTCGCCCACGTGTTGTCGCAGCACGAGATCGCCCCGCCCTCCCGCGCGATGCCGGCGATCGCCTCGATGTCTGAGATGCGGATGAGCGGGTTCGACGGCGTCTCCATCCACACCAGACGGGTGTTCGGCCGCATCGCGGAGCGGACGGCGTCGAGGTCCGTCATGTCGACGAAGCTCGACTCGATGCCGCGCTCCGCGAACGATTCCCGCAGGAGAACGCCTGTCCCGTAGTACGCGTCGTCCGCCGCGACGACGTGATCTCCGGGCGAGAGCGAGAAGATGACGGAAAACGTCGCCGCCATCCCCGAGGGGAAAGCGACGGCTTCCGGCCCGCCTTCCAGCGCGGCCAGCGCCTCCTCCAGCACGGCCCGGTTCGGGTTCCCGCTGCGGGAGTAGTCGAACCCCCCGGGGTACGACCCGTCCTCCCCGCGCTCGAAGGTGGTCGAGAGCGTGATCGGGGGCGCGATCGCCCGGCTCGTCCGGTCCGGGTCCATCCCCGTCTTCACCGCCAGCGTTTCGATTCGCATTTCGACCTTTCGGGGCTCGGGATCAGCGTCGTCGGGCTCGGGATCAGCGCCGCCGGGTTCTGAGGGACCCGCCGATGAGGACGCCGACGGGGCCGATGACGAGCATCGCGATGGGGTACCATGCGGGTCCGTACGGGTCGCCGGAGGCGGAGAGGCCGGCGAGCGAGGCGAGGCTGAAGAAGACGAGAATCGCCGCCAGGACGCCCGCGTGGAGCCGTGGCGCGCGCGGAGCCGCCAGCGCCGTGAGGAAGCCCGCCAGGATGGTAACGGCGAGCCGCACGCCGAGGCTCGTGAAGATGAACGCGGTGCCCGGAGCCATCTCCGGTTCCACGCCGAAGAGCGACAGCATCAGCCGCCCGGTAAGGACCGAGCCCAGCGTCAGCGCGACGAACCCCAGGATGACGGCCGCGACGCTGCGCAGGATCGAGGCGTCGCCCATGCGGGACCACGTCTCGACTGCTTCGTCGAGGTCGGGACGGTAGCCCGGCGGCGGCGACTCGGATTGTGTCATCCGTCTCTCTCCATGACGGGCAGAACGATGTGCGACGCCCGGTCGCCAGCGTGGTGAATCATGTTCTCCGCGACCTCCCATTCCGTCTCGTCATGGTTGTTGCCGCCCGTGTTCAGGTTGCGGTCGAAGCGGGGGAAGTTGGAACTCGAGACCTCGATCCGCACGCGGTGGCCGGGTGCGAACCGGTGCGCCACCGAATGCAGATCCACCCGGACGGGATAGATCTGTCCCGCTTCCATCATCACGGGTTCCTCGTATCCGTCGCGGTAGCGCGCCCTCATGATGCCCTCGACGATGTTGATGGCCCGGCCGTCGGGGTGCACGTCGAGGAGCTTCACGGTGAAGTCGGTGTCCGGGGCGCTCGAACTCACGTAGAGCCGGGCTTCGAGCGGGCCCGCGATCTCGAGGCCGCCATCGCCGACCGGATCGCCGGTGTACACGAGGACGTCCTCGCGTTCCTCGATATCCGACTGGTCGAACGCGCCCGGCTGGTCCTCGGGGTTCCCGGTGCAGCAGACGGATCCGCCACGGGAGGGGACGGGATCCGCCGGATCGTAGACGAACCGGTCCGGGGGTTCCTCGCCGGGGGCCTCGGCGGAGAGGGCGCCGTCGCCGAGCCTCGTGTTCGCGTTCCCTCCGCTGCGAAGGTAGAGGCGCGTCGTCGCGGCCCCGGGGGGCGGCCACGTGTCGGCGGACGCCCATTCGTTCCGGCCCATCACGTAGTAGTGGACCCGGGGGATGTCGGTGATCCCGTTGTCCACGCCCTTCAGCCAGTGGTCGAACCAGGCGAGATAGAGCGAGCGGTACGGCAGGCGGGCGTCCCCGAAGTCGACATCCCCGACCACCGTGTGTTCCGTAGCGCGCTCGGACATGCAGTGGCTGGTCGGGGAGAGGATGACGTACTGGTGCGCGCCGCCCCGGTCGCTCACGGCGTTGTCCTGCATCATCCGCCACTGCTGAATCGTCTCGTTGGCGCCGAGGTCGTACCACGAGTTCACGTGGAGCGCCGGCGTGTCGAACCGGTCGGCGTCGCTCAGATATCCGAGTCCGTCCCACCATTCGTCGGCGAGCGGCGTGCTCATGACCTCTTCCCAGTCCGTGTCCCGGTCGGGCGGGCCGTATTTCCGCATGAGCTCGATCGTGGGAAGCTCGCGGAGCGCGGCGAACATCTCGACCGGGGGCGGCGGCTCCCCGCCCGGCCGCTTCCGGCCGTTGCCGCGGAACCAGCCGAAGCTCGCGGAGAGCCCGAAGGCGCCTCCCTCGAAGATGCCGAAGTAGCCGTACCGTCCGCTGGCCGACCCGACCGACCCGCCGGCGGCCAAGGGGATGGCGGCGGCGTGCGCCGGGTGGCGCTGCGTCATGAGTTGCGTCTGGTTTTCCCCCAGGTAGGAGCAGCCGAAGGTCCCGACCTTCCCGTTCGACCAGGGCCGGGTCGAGGCCCACTCGACCGCGTCGTAGCCGTCCTCCCGGTCCGCCGCGGACAGGAGATAACGTCCCTCCGACGCATACTTTCCACGCACGTCCTGGACGACGACGGCGTATCCCTGCCCCGCGAAGAACCGCGCCGGCGAAATCGCGCCGGCCCCGTAGGACGATTTGTCGTACGGCAGCCGGATCATGACGACGGGAAGGCGGTCGCCCCGGTCGGCGAGCCCGACGGGCAGGTAGAGGTCCGTCGCGAGGCGAACCCCGTCCCGCATCGGGACCATGAGATCCGTCTCGACCCGCACCTCGAACTCCGCTTCCGGCGTCGCGAAGGGATCGCTCGGGTCCGGGGCGAAGCGGCCGAGGGCGGCTGCCGCGTCGGGGTGGCTGCCGCCGTCGGCGACCCGGGTCGGGGGCGCGTCTCCTTCTCCTGAACAGGCGGCGAGCGAGGCGGTGAGCACGAGCGCCAATGCGAGACCGAGTCCCGGCCGTGATTTGTCCATCGGTTCCCACTCCCCAAGATTCACGCGTCTTTAGCGTTCTCGAAGATGATACGATCCCCGGCTACCGAGCGAGTGACGATGGCTTCGGACCTCCACGAGCGCATCTGCGACGTCGTCGCCCGGATTCCCGCCGGCCGCGTCGCCACCTACGGGCAGGTCGCCCAACTCGCCGGACTCGGCGGACAGGCCCGTCTCGTGGGCTACGCGCTCTATGCCTCCGACCGGCCGCTCCCGTGGCACCGCGTGATCAACGCGCGCGGCGAGATCAGCCCCCGCGGCGACTCGTACTCCGAGATGATCCAGTACCAGTTGCTCGCGAACGAAGGCGTGGAGTTCGACAAGTGGGGACGCATCTCGCTCAAGCGCTTCCGCTGGAACGGGGAGATGCCGCCCCCCGCCGGCTCCTTGCCCCCCTCCTGATTCCGGAGCATCGCATGCGTCGTGACTCCCGCACTCATCCGGCCCGCACATTGACCCGCGTCCTGCTCGTCGCCGTGGCCGCCGTCGGCTTCGAGGCGCAGCTGCACGCGCAGGACACCCGCATCGAGACTTCCTCGGGGAACGTCGAGGGCGTGGTGGCAGACGGCATCCGCTCCTACAGGGGGATTCCGTTCGCGGCGCCGCCGATCGGGGACAGGCGCTGGCGGCCGCCCCAGCCGGTCGAGGCGTGGGGGCAGCGGACGCTGCGCGCGCACAGCTTCGGCCCGGAGTGCATGCAGACGCCATACGGCGCGGGGTCGTTCTTCGGAGGTCCACCCGCCCCGACCGCGGAGGACTGCCTGTACCTGAACGTGTGGACCGGGGCCGCCGACGCCTCCGAGCGGCGGCCGGTCATGGTCTGGATCCACGGCGGCGCGCTCACGCGGGGGTCCGGCTCCACCGGCATCTACGACGGCACGGCGCTGGCGGCGAAGGGCGCCGTCGTCGTCACGGTCAACTACCGGCTCGGGCCGTTCGGATACCTCGCGCATCCGCTCCTCTCGGCCGAGTCCGAACATGGATCGTCCGGCAACTACGGCGTCCTCGACCAGGTCGCCGCACTCGAATGGGTGCGCGACAACATCGCTGCGTTCGGCGGGGACCCGGACCGCGTGACGATCTTCGGCGAATCGGCTGGCTCGTGGAGCGTGAACACGCTGATGGCGACACCGCTGGCGGCGGGACTCTTCCACCGCGCCATCGGACAGAGCGGAGGGCGGTTCGGCCCCATGATGCGCCTTTCGGAGGCGCCTGAGGGCGGACGCTCGGCCGAGGAGATCGGAGCGGCATTCCTCGCGGCGCTCGGTGCGGAGACTCTGGAGGACATGCGGAAGCTCTCCGCCGCCAGCGTGCTCGCCGGGCTCGCGACGCCGGCCGGACGGGGCTTCAGGACGGCGGAGAACGTGGACGGCTGGGTGCTGCCGACGGACGTGACGACGGCCTTCGCCGGGGGGACGCACAACAACGTCCCGGTGCTCGTCGGGTTCAACGCGGATGAGATGACCTCTCTCTCGTCCCCGAGATCCGTGCCGGAGACGCTCGATGCGTGGCGCGAGTGGGTGGCCGGCCGCGTCGGCGACGATGCGGAGAGCTTCGACGCCGCCTACCCGGTGGAGGCGGAAGGCGAGATCTTCGACGCCTTCATGCGGAGCCGCGGCGACGCCCTGTTCGGCATCCAGATGCGGACGTGGGCGCGGGCGTCGGAAGCCGGCGGCGCGGATGCCTGGCTCTACTACTTCACGCACGAGCCGCCGGGACCCGCGAAGGACTATCTCAAGTCGTACCACGCGGCCGAGATCGTGTACGCGTTCGGCAACGTCGGTCCCGGCGAGCGGGAGGCCACGGACCGTCAACTGGCGGACACGATGTCCTCCTACTGGGTCAACTTCGCCGCGAACGGCGACCCGAACGGCCCCGGACTGCCGCCGTGGCCGGCCTACACGCGCGACGCCGAGGCCCACCTCGTGCTCGGGCCGAAGGTCGAGGCGGGAAGCGCACTCCGCACGGCCCAACTGGACTTCTGGGAACGGCGCCTCCGCGCCGGCACACCGTGATGCCGACCGGACCGCTCTGCCGGCGACTCGCCGAGATCCGCGCGGAGAAGGAGGCCGCGCGCCCGGCCTCCGCGACGGCGGTCATGGCCGAGGGAACGGAGGCGTTGCAGGCTTCCGGGATCCTCGATCGTCTTCCCCGCGTGGGCGACCGCGCCCCGCTGTTCGCCCGCCCGAGCGTGGCCGGCCCCACGGTCCGGCTGAAGACGCTCCTGAAGCGCGGCCCCGTGGTGCTCAGCTTCTTCCGCGGCCGCTGGTGACCGTACTGCCGCGAGGAGCAGGTTGCTCTTCAGTCGGTCCTCCCGGAGATCGAAGCGAAAGGCGCGCGCCTCATCACGCTCTCCCCGCAGCTCGCCGAGTTCGCCCGCGGCTGGATCGAGGAAGACGGCATCGAGTTCGACGTCCTGCTGGATCTCGGGCTGGGCGTGGCTCGCGACTACGGCCTGACGTTCCGGGTCGAGGGCGAACTTCGCACGCTCTACCGTGACGGCCTCGGCATCGATCTCGCGCGCTTCAACGGCGACGAATCCTGGGAACTCCCGCTCACGTCCACCTTCGTCATCGACCGCGACGGAACCATCGTCTACGCCTCCGCCGACCCGGACTACACGGTACGCGCCGAACCGCACGAAGTCGTCGCCGCCATCCCGGAGATCTGAGGGCGACTTGCCCGGCGCCCTGCGGGAGGTTCGGCTGCTTCATGGGCTTCGGGGCCGGATGCGCGACGGGGTGCGGCTCTCGGCGGACGTCTATCTGCCCGCTTCCGGGGGTCCCTTCCCCACCATCCTGACGCGGACGCCGTACGAGAGCGGGCGGGACGTGTTCATCGAGAACGGCATCTGGTGGGCGGAGCGCGGGTACGCCTTCGTGGTTCAGGACTGTCGCGGCCGTTTCAACTCGGAGGGCGTATTCCACGCGTACGTTCCCGAGATCGAGGACGGCTACGACACGCTCGAATGGGTGGCGGGGCAGGCGTGGTGCGACGGGAAGATCGGGATGTGGGGGCGGAGCTACGGCGGCCTCACGCAGTGGCTCAGCGCGCCGCTCGGAAGCCCGCACCTTACCTGCATGGCGTCGCACGTGATCTGCGACGACCACTTCGGCGACTGTCACTACCTGGGCGGGGCCTTCCAGTTGCTCCTCTCGCTCGCCGCGGCCGTGATCTGGGAGACGAACCTCGCGATCGTGACCGGCAGGCAGGCCGCGCGTCTGTTCCAGAACCCGAAGTTCTGGGCCCACCTGCCGATCATCGAGATGGACGAGCGCGCGATCGGGCGGAAGATCCCGTACTGGCGGGAGTGGCTGGAGCACCCGACCCGCGACGAGTACTGGCGCCGCCTCAGGGTCACGGACCAATACGGCGGTGTCACGGCGCCGGCGTTTCAGCAGGGCGGGTGGTACGACGCGTATCCCGGGTCGGCGCTCCGCATCCACGAGGGGATGACGGCGGGAGCGGCGACTCCCCGCGCACGCACGCAGAACCGGACGCTCATCGGCCCCTGGTCGCACGAAGTCCCGGAGACGAGGACGGTCGGGGATCTCGACTTCGGACCCGATGCCTCGGTGGACGTGCGGGAGGAGGAGCGGCGCTGGTTCGACTGGCAGCTTCGCGGGGTGGACGACGGGATCGGTGTCAACCGGCACGGAAAATGTCCCGGTTATCGGCATTGAAAATGTCCCGGTTCGACGGCTGCCCCGCGCAGGGAGCGGAGCGACCGGAGCGGGGCAGCGGGCCGGGAGTGCGGTGGTCATGATGGACCCTCTCCCGAT
>JAJDWE010000018.1 GCA_022825725.1 Gemmatimonadota bacterium | reverse complement strand
AGGTTGCAGACGCCGTCGAAGAGGACGATCGGACCCTCCGGACCCGGGTCGTCGGTCCGGGGGCTCCGGTCGCCGGTTCCAGCCGCCCGGTTCACGGCACGAGGCGGGGTCTCGCCATGTTCTTGAGCAGGAAGAGCCCGTCACCCGTCCCCGTCACCGCGATCGTTCCGCTCTCGAAGTAGGGGTAGTTGCTCCACGACGCCCCCCCCTGGTAGGGCGAGGTGTCGAAGAAGCCGATCTCGACCGGGTTCTCCGGGTCCGAGATGTCGAGGACGCGGAAGCCCGCGGAGTAGTTCGACTGGTACATGAGGTCGCCGACGATGTAGAGGTTGTGGTCGGTGGCCGTCGTCTCCGCGATGTACTCGGTCACGAGGATCGGATCGTCGAGGTCCGTCACATCCCACACCAGCGTACGCGTCCCCTCCACGAGGCCCTGCGGCTCATCCCCCTCGTCGTTCATGTAGAAGTAGCGGTGGTCGTCGGTCAGCCAGCCCTGGTGCGCGTAGGCGACGTTCGGATAGTCGATCGTGGCGAGGCCGACCGGCGCGTCCTTGTCGCTCACGTCCGCGATGTTGAACGCCGTCTCGTTCGAACCCAGGCAGATCTCCTTGCCCGCGTGCTCGGTGTCGGGGCCGCGGTAGATGACGCACTGCGCGTCGTGCACGTAGCCCGTGCCCCGGCGTCCCGTCCCCTCCTGCGCGAAGCAGCCGGCGAAGACGGGCTGGGCCGGCTCCGAGAGGTCGATCATATGGAGGCCGCCGCCGCAGGTCTCGCCTCCGCCGCTGTTCCCGACGGCATAGGCGAAGCCGGTCTCCTCGTTGATGACGATGTTGTGGGCAGAGTGAATCCCGTCGTAGAGGAAGGTCTCCTCGAAGGTCACGGGTTCCGCCCCCACATCGCGCAGTTGCCGGAGGTCGAACACCTGCACGCCGTGCTCGAGCGCCGCGTCCGCGACGATGTAGGCGTGGTCGCGGTACACCTTGATGTCGCGCCAGATCATGTGCCGCGACCCCTCCGTGGCGGGCAGGTCGCCGAGGAAGCGCGGATGGTACGGGTCGCTGACGTCGACGAAGGACGTGCCGTCCGTACGGCCGACGATCGCGATCTCGCGCCCCGTCTCCGGGTCGGTCCAGCCCCAGATGTCGTTGACGCGCGTGGCCCGGGTGCCGCCGAGATCCTTGATCGGCATGAAGGCGGTGATGTTCACGTCCCGGCACTCGAAGACATCCGCGTGCCCCTCGCTGCACTCGATCTCCTCGCCGGCGATCGCGGGGAAGCCGCGGTAGTCGTTGACGAGCGTGCCGCCCTCCTCCCAGGTACCGGCGCCGGAGCGCTCGTAGACGACGGCGCCGCCCGCCCCGGAATCCATGCCGGTCGCGCCGACGACGAGGTGGTCGCCGGAGAGGTGGGCCGCGCCGGAAAAACCGGAGCGCTCGCCCAGCGGAGAACGAAGGAGAATGGACGCTTCGCTCCACTCCCCGGCCGCATCGCGCCGGTAGGCATACACGGTGCCGGCGCCCATGCCGCTGCCCGAAGCCCCGATGAGGATGTCGTTGCCGTCGAAGCCGAGGGAGGACCCGAACTGCGCGTTGGGCTCGGGCAGGAGCGGGCCGAGGCGCGCTTCCATCGCCCAGCCGTCCGCCCCGCGAGAGAAGGCGAACACCGCCCCGCCGCTCTCCCTGAGCCTCGGAGCGCCCACGAGGGCGAAGCCGTCCCGAACGGCGAGCGAGGCGCCGTAGCCGCTGCGCTCCGGCAGCGACGCGGCCTCGAGCGTGCCCTCGGCCATCCACGCGCCCGCACCGTCCCGCGCGAACGCGAACACGACCGGCGGCGCGTCACCCGCGTCCCGCGTGCCGACCAGCAGCGTCTCCCCGTCAAAGGCCAGCGCCGCGCCGAACCCCTCGGTCGCCACGCCCTCCGTCCGCCGCAACGCCATGCCCGCGGATGCGGCCCCGTCGGGGTCGAGCGTATACGAGAACACCGCCCCCCGTCCGTCGTCCGCACCGGGGGAGGAGACGATCGCGGCGCCGTCGGTCAGGGCGATCGCGCTCCCGAACCCCGCCGCGCCCTCCGGTGCGTCGAGCCGGTCGACCTGCTCCCAGCCGCCCGCTCCGTCCGCGAGAAACACGTACACCGCGCCGGCCCCGTCCGCTTCGAGCGGCGCGCCCGCCCACAGCCAGTTCCCCCGCGTGGCGATCGCGCGGCCGAACCCATCCGGGACGCGCACCTCGTCGGAGACCGTGACCCGCCCTGTCTCCGCCCAACCCGAGGCCGTGCGGCCGTAGATCCACACGATGCCGGACATCGTGCCGTTGCCCGTCTCGCCGACCAGCACCTGGTCGCCGTTCACCGCCAGCGCACCGCCGAACTGCTGCCCGGCGGCGGCCGCGGGAAACGCCAGCACAACACCCGCCGCGAAGAGAAGGATTCGCCGATTCATGAGATACCTCTCCCGAAGTTCCGTCCTGTCATCGATGACACATACAGACGACCACCGCATGCAAGCTGCGTTCCCACCGGCCGGAGACGCCAGCGCCCGGCCCGGCACCACGCCGGCACCCACGCCGGCCCCGATGGTTTCCTTCCGCATATTCCCGGGATTACGTTGCAGATCTGCACATATCCCGCTTTCGGCAGGAGGTCATCATGTATCGCGCCGCCCGCATCGCTTTTGCGAGTCTCGTTCTCCTCTCGTTCTTCGGCCTGGCCGGCTCCGCGCCGCTCTCGGCCCAGAACGGCAACGGGATGAAGACGCTGTCCCTGGACATGTACATGGACTGGGAACGCGTCTCCAATCCCCAGATCTCCCCGGACGGCCGCCACGTCGTCTACACGCGCGGCTGGATCGACCAGATCAACGACCGCTGGGAGTCCACGCTCTACATCATGAACGCCGACGGCACCCGCAAGCGGGAGCTGATCGACGGGTCCGGCGCGATCTGGTCCCCGGACGGCACGCGCATCGCCTTCACGGCGTCCGGTGAGCCGGAGGGCTCGCAGATCTTCGTGCGCTGGATGGACGCGGAGGGCGCGACGACCCAGATCACCCGGCTGGAGCACTCGCCCGGCAGCCTGCGCTGGTCTCCCGACGGCACGCACATCGCGTTCACGATGCTGGTGGAGGACGAGGAGAGCTGGCCGATCGACCTGCCGAGCCGCCCGGACGGCGCGAAGTGGACGGAAGGCCCGAAGATCGTCACCCGCATGGACTACCGTCAGGACCGCCGCGGATACGTCGACCAGGGCCACTCCCACGTCTTCGTCGTCCCGGCCGACGGCGGCACGCCGCGGCAGCTCACCGACGGCATGTGGAACCACGGCAACCCCCAGTGGAGCGCGGACGGGGGCGAGATCTACTTCTCGTCGCTCCGTGAGGAAGACTCCGAGTACAACTGGCGCGAGTCCGAAATTTATGCAGTGGACGTCGCATCGGGCGCGATCCGGCAGCTCACCACGCGCCACGGCCCGGACGGGGGCGCCTATCCCTCGCCCGACGGCAGCCTCGTCGCCTATTCCGGGCAGGACTGGAACGACGACACGTACCGGAACTCCCACCTCTACGTGATGAACCCGGACGGCTCCGGCGTGCGGCAGATCTCGGGCGACTTCGACCGCGGCATGCGGGGGAGCCCGCAGCTCATGTGGGCACCTGACGGGAGCGGCGTCTACTTCAACGTGAACCGCGAGGGCACGCGCAACCTGCACTTCGCCTCCGTGGACGGGGGCGTGACCCAGGTCACGAGCGGCAACCACCTCCTCAGCCTCAGCTCCTTCACGGACGACGGGAAGGCGATGGGCACGCTGACGGAGCCGCACGGTCCCGGCGACGTCGTCTCCTTCGATCTCGACGACGGCGGCAACGTCATGCAGCTCACGCACGTGAACGACGACGTGCTGGCGGGCGTCACTCTGGGCGAGGTCGAGGAGATCTGGTACAAGTCGGTGGGCGATTGGGACATCCAGGGCTGGATCGTGAAGCCGCCCGACTTCGATCCGTCGAAGAAGTATCCGCTCATCCTGTCGATCCACGGCGGACCGCACGGGATGTACAACACCGGGTTCAACTTCGGCTGGCAGGAGCACGCGGCGAACGGCTACGTCGTCGTCTACACGAATCCGCGCGGCAGCTCCGGGTACGGCACGGACTTCGGAAATGCGATCAAGAACGCCTATCCGTCGCAGGACTTCGATGACCTGATGGCGGGCGTCGACGAGGTCATCAGCCGCGGCTACGTGGACGAGGACAACATGTTCGTGTACGGCTGCTCCGGCGGCGGCGTGCTCACCTCATGGGTCGTGGGCCACACCGACCGCTTCCGCGCCGCCTCGGCGAACTGCCCGGTCACGAACTGGCTCTCCTTCGTGGGGACGACGGACGGCCCCGGCTGGTACCGCAACTTCGAGCACTTCCCGTGGGACGATCCCTCCGAGCACCTGCGCCGCTCGCCGCTCATGTACGTGGGCAACGTGACGACGCCGACGATGCTGATGACGGGGGAGATGGACCTGCGGACGCCGATGCCCCAGACGGAGGAGTACTACCAGGCGCTCAAGATGGAGCGGGTGCCCACGGCGATGATCCGCTTCCGCAACGAGTGGCACGGGACGAGCAGCACGCCGTCGAACTTCCTGCGTACGCAACTCTTCCTGCGCACCTGGTTCGAGCGCTTCGGAACCCACGACGACGGCGACACCCGCGCCGTCTCCGACGACGAAGCCTCCTGACTTACAGCCGCCGCGCCGGGCGTAGCCGCCCGGTCTGAGCCACCGACAGACGCCCCGTTCGACACCGGTTCGGACGGGGCGTCGTGCATCCACGCCAAGATCCGTTTGGCGATTTGCAACGTGTTCAGTCGACACATTGCAATGTTTTTGGTCGTAGTTTTGCAACGCACAGAGTCGTGCTTTTGCAATATCCGGTGCTTCTCGCTACCGGCCGGGGCCGAGGAGGACGGCGTTCATGAACAGGAGTTGCGTCGCCTCCGTGTAGGCGCGGTAGTTCGGGTCCTCGGCGAAGGCGACCACCTGGCCGCGTCCCACCGGCTGGTGGATGAGGAAGGCCTTGTTCGCGAGTTGCGGCCGCGACTCCTCCCACACGATTCCGCTGAGCACGAGGTTCTCGAGGTCGGCGTAGCGGCCGACGTTCGTGCCCTCGTCGAGGGTGATGGGACGGAAGACGCGGGAGCCCTGGACGAGGACGCCGATCTCGCCATCCGTGCCGGCGGTGAGCCAGTGTTCCGTGTCGAGCAGGGTGCGCAGGATCGCGCCCGGCACGCCCTCCGGCGATTCATCCTCGGGCGAGATCGCGTCGAGGTATTCGATGGGTTGTTCCGGCGTGCCGGCCTCCGGCGGGTCGTCGCTCTCGGCGCGGCCGCCCCGGCGCTCGGTCTCGGTGGCGAGAAGCCCCGCCCGCGAGGCCCAGCGGGATGACTCCGCCATCGTGATGAGCGTGCCGCCGTCGCGTATCCAGGCGCGCAGTCCGTCCACCAGGCCGTCGCCCACGGCCCCGCCGTAGTTGCCGCTCGGGAAGACGACCACGTCGTAGTCGGAGAGCCGCGCCCGGCCGAGGCTGGAGGCTCGCACGGCCGTCGTGCGCTGGCCGTAGCGTCGCTCGAGGACGTAGCGCGCCCAACCCACGGAATAGCTCCCGCCCGGGGCGTCGTACACGAGGAGCACGCGCGGCTCGCGCAGCCCGCGGACGCGGCGGCTGCCGAGCGACATCCCCTCGCGCACGTACGCGTCGTCAATGGGCACGACCTCGGCGCGGTGCCGGGCGGCGATGCCGGCCAGGCGCTGCCGCAGTTCCGGGCCGTTCTCGGCCGCCCGGACGATGGCGGTGCCGACGCCGAAGCGGCGGCCGTCCAGCGTGAACTCCGCGCCGGCGGCCCGGACACGGAGGCCCTCGCGCAGCGCCTCGGCCACCGCCGCGGCCCCGTTCGTGCCCCACGGGACCAGATAACCGACGACCGCCTCGGGCAGGGGCGCCGCCGAGCCACCGCCGGCCCCGCTGCCGCCGCCACCGCCCACCTCCGGGCGCGCGGCCGCGTCATCGGCGGTCAGCGCCGCGCCGCGCGCACCCGTCGCGGACGTCTCGATCGCCTCCACGTCCCACAGCAGCGGCTGGCTCCACGCCGTGAGGTCGTAGATCTCGTCCGGCTGCCGGTTCGCGCGCCGTTCGATCTGCCGCCGCACGAACTCCTCCTCCATCGGGACGTGCGCGTCGAGGATGTTGTGGATGAAGCGGTGCGACGGCTGGGCGAGCGGCACGATGAAGCTCGACTCCGCGCTCAGCGCGCGATCGCCGACCGAAACCGGACCGGAGGCGCGGAACACCTCGACGCCGTTCTCGACGAGCATGAGGGCGAGGCGCTCCGCCATCCCCGGGTCGTGGGCCGAGTGCAGCACGATCTCCGCCGGTCCCCGCTCCCCGAGTTCGATCCCCTCGCGCAGGTACGCGAGGTAGTCCCGCAGGATCCGCTCCCGGTTCCGCGCGGACGTGAGCGCGGTCTCGATGCCCGCAGTGAAGTGGTGCAGCACGCCGTCGCCGTACGTGAGCAGGTCGTCGTCCGACTGCCGCAGCCTGAGACCCCCCGCGCCCGCCTGCTCGTAGGTCATCCCCAGCGCGCCGTAGCCCATGGGCCACATGTCCACGTACCCGGGATAGAAGAGGTCGTACACGTCCCGGTTGAAGTACGCGAACCCGCGTTCGTCGAAGCGCGCCGCGATCGCCTCCCCGAACACGTCCATGAGCGCGACCTGCCGCTCCCCGAACCAGGGGTTGGAGGGCGGCGCCGTGGGCGGGAAGAAGTACGTCGCGTCTCCTCCCATCTCGTGCAGGTCCGCCACGATGTGGGGGCGGAACTCGAGGAGGATGTCCACCTTCCCGCGCGTCTCGACCTGGCTCTGGATGAAGAGGTCGCGGTTGAGGTCGAACAGGTAGTGGTTGCCGCGGCCGCCCGGCCACGGCGGGTCGTGCGCGGCGGAGACCCGGGCTTCGTCCGGCCAGCGCGCCTGTGCGACCTGGTTCTGGTATACGAAGCGGTTCCGCCCGTCCGGGTTCTCCAGGGGATCGATGAGGACGAGCGACTCCGAGAGGATAAGATCGACGTCGGGATCCCCCATCGCCGCGAGCAGATGGTAGGCCTCGGCCATCGCGGCGCCGCTGGGACTGATCTCGTCGCCGTGGATCGCGTGCATCAGCGCCGTGACGACCGGAAGCTCGGCCAGCAGGGCTTCGGCCTCCTCGTCGGAAAGACCGCGCGGATCGGCGAGCCGCGCGATCCCGGCCTTCACCTCCTCGAGCCGCGCCATCCGTTCGGCCGAGCCGATGACGAGGACGACGAGCGGCCGCCCCTCCCAGCTCTCCGCGTATCTAATGAGACGCGTCCGCTCCGGCGCCGCGGCGGCGAGCGCCTCCATGTACCGGATCACGTCGTCCGGCGGCGTGACGACCTCGCGGAAGCCGTGTCCCGCCACCTCTTCGAGCGTCGGGATGTCGGGGTCGTAGCGCGTTCCGGGCACGAGTTCCTGCGGCTGGGCGGGAAGCTGGATCGCGGCGGCGAGCGCGAGCGTGGATAGCACGGGCACATCTCCGGGTACGGGGAACGGGTGGCCGTCGACTCACTATCGCACGATCGCCGCGGGGTTGCACGATGCGTTGCACGCCGGGACGGCGAAGGCGCATCCTCAGGTCCATTCGATCCTGGCAGCGGGTGCCGAAACCGGGCTGCCAGGCCCCGCCGCCCACGTCCGGCCGGAGGAGACCCAATGAGCGAACCCGCCGCGCGTTCCCGCTCCAGCTTCTGGAGGAGCTTCGGCCCCGGGCTCATCTGGGCCGCGACCTCCATCGGCGTCTCCCACCTCGTGCAGTCCACCCGCGCGGGGGGAGAGGCGGGGTTCGCCTTCGTCGGCGTGATCGTCTTCGCGCTCGTCCTCAAGTATCCCTTCTTCGAGTACGGGGCGCGCTACGCGGCGGCCACGCGGCGGAGCCTGGTCGAGGGCTACCGCGACATCGGCACCTGGGCGCTGTGGCTCTTTCTCGCCATCACCCTCGTGACCGCGATCATCTCGCTGGCGGCGCTCGCGATGTTCATGGCCTTCCTCACGCGCTACGCCTTCGGCGCGGAGTGGCCGCTGGCGGCGACGGGGGCCGTGCTGATGGGCGCCTGCGTGGCGGTGCTCGCCGTGGGGCGCTTCCGCGGCCTCGACATCACGATCAAGATCCTGCTCGCGATGCTCGTCCTCTCGACCGTGGCGACCGCTCTGGTCGCGGCGCCGCGCGCCGACCTCGCGACGCTCGCGCTCTGGCCGGGCGACGTCGTCGGCACCGTCGTCCCCTTCGCCTTCCTCCTCGCCCTCATCGGGTGGATGCCCTCACCCGTCGATGTCGCGGTGTGGAGCAGCCTGTGGACGCTCGCCAAGGACAAGACGACGGGCGCGCGGACGTCGGTCGCGGACGCGAAGCGCGACTTCCTCGTGGGCTTCGTCGGCACCGGCATCCTCGCCCTCATCTTCGTCTCCGTGGGGGCCACGGTTCTCTACCAGGCGGACGTCGCCCTCAGCGACGCGGGGGCCGTCTTCTCCACGCAACTCGTCGACATGTACAGCACGACGCTGGGCTCGTGGTCCCGTCCCATCGTGCTCGTGGCGGCGATGGCGACGATCTTCTCGAGCCTCCTCGCCGTGACGGACGGCTTCCCGCGCGCGATCGAGCGCACGCTGGCGAACCTGCGGGGGCGCGTCGCGGCGGACACGGTGACCCGCGTGGGACGCGTCTACTGGGGGAGCATGATCACGCTGCCCGTCATCGCCTTCTTCATCCTCCTCGGCTTCTCCGGCAGCCTCACCGCAATGGTCGACTTCGCGACGACGGTGGCGTTCCTCACCGCGCCCATCCTCGGCTACTTCAACCTCCGCGCCGTGACGTCGGAGGCGGTGCCGCCGGAGCACCGGCCGGGCCGCGGCATGGTGACGCTGACCTGGGTGGGGCTCGTCCTCCTCGGCGGGACCGGCCTCGCCTACCTCGTGTCGCTCGTCCGATGAGCGCCCACCCTGCCATGGACGGAGCGGGGGCTGCGCCGGGAGCGGTGGTCGGGCGCGTCGTAAGCCTCCACCGCTATCCCGTGAAGTCGATGGGGGGAGAACGCCTGGAGGCGGCTCGAATCACGGCGCGCGGGATGGAGGGCGACCGGACCGGCGCGCTCGTGGACCGCGAGACCGGGCGCGTGGTGAGCGCGAAGCGGCCGCGGATGTGGGGTGCGGTCTACGGCCTCTCCGCGAGCTTCGAACGGGAGAACGGAGCCGCGTCGATCCGCGTCCGGTTCGAGGACGGGACGACGCTGTCGAGCGCTCGCCGCGAAGGTCTGGAGGCCCGCCTGAGCGCGCTCCTGGGCCGCGAAGTCGCGTTCGCGACGGAGGCGGTCGGGAGCGCGACGTGCGAGTATCACTGGCCGGACATGGAGGGACTCGTCCAGGACGGGCGGACGTACCGCGACGAGATCACGGAGTGGGAACTGCCGCCGGGGACGTTCTTCGACAGTTCCGGCCTCCACGCGCTGACGACGGCGAGCCTCGACCACCTGCGGGGACTCGTCCCGGGGAGCGATTTCCACGTCGGCCGCTTCCGGCCCAACCTCGTGATCGAACCCGTCGCCGGGGCGCGGGGCTTCGTCGAGAACGACTGGGTGGGCGGCACGCTCGAGATCGGCGGGGCGCGCCTGCGGGTGACGAAGCCGTGCATGCGCTGCGTCATGGTCACGCTCCCGCTGGGAGATCTCCCGAAGGACCCGCGGGTGCTGCGCGCCGCCTTCGACCACAACGACGGGAACGTCGGCGTGAAGTGCGAGGTGGCCGGGCCGGGCGCCGTCCGGGTCGGCGACGCCGTGCGGCTGGACTGAGGGTCCGCTGGAGCATTTCGGCGTCGTAAGCCTGGTGCCGACGGCCGTCGTACTGGCCGTTGCGGTCTGGACGCGCCGGCCGGTGGAATCCCTCATCATCGGGGCGCTCGTCGGGTTCGTGATCCTCGCACCCCGGGACCCGCTCACCGCCTTCACGGACGGCATGGCCGCGGTCATGCAGAACGAGACCGTGGGCTGGATCATCCTCGTCTGCGCGCTCTTCGGCAGCCTCATCACGCTGCTCGTCCGGGTGGGCGCGGCGGCGCGCTTCGGCGACGCGGCGTCGGCCCGCATCCGGACGCGCGGCGGATCGCTCGCCGTGACGTGGCTGCTCGGGCTCGCCGTCTTCATCGACGACTACCTGAACGTCCTCGCGGTCAGCTCCTCCGTGAAGCGGTTCACCGACCGGTATCGCGTGTCGCGCGAGATGCTCGCCTACGTCGTGGACTCGACCGCCGCGCCGGTGTGCATCCTCGTCCCGATCTCGACGTGGGCCGCATATTTCTCAGGCCTGCTCGAGGAGACAGGGTGGGCGGCGCCGGGCCGCGGCCTCTCGCTCTACATCGATGCGATCCCGTTCATGCTCTACGCCTGGATCGCGGTGGCGCTGGCCCTCCTCGTCGGCACCGGCCTCGTCCCCGCCGTCGGCCCCATGCGGAAGGCGGAGCGCCGCGCCCGGGAGACGGGGCAGGTCGCCCCTCCGGGCCTCGATGAGGGAAAGCTCGAGGGCGAGACGGATCAGGCCGCGGCCGAGCGCGCGCGTCCGTGGCACTTCGTCGTCCCCGTCGTGACGCTCGTGGCCGCGACGTGGATCCTCGACCTCGACATCCTGAAGGGCGTCGTCGTCGCGCTCGGCGTCACCCTCGCCATCGTCGCGGGCGCCAGGCTCCTCCGTGTGCGCGCCGCGCTCGACACCGCCATGGCGGGGGTGCTCACGATGATCATCCCGTTGGCGACGGTGTTCGGCGGCTTCCTCCTCAACGAGGTGAACGACGGACTCGGGCTCACCGCCTACCTCATCCAAGCGGTCGAACCCCTGATGACGCCGCGACTCCTCCCGGCCGTCACCTTCCTCACGATGTCGCTCGTCGCCTTCGCCACGGCGTCGTTCTGGGGCATCTTCGCGGTCGCCGTCCCCATCGTACTGCCGCTCGCGAACGCGGTCGGAGCGGAGATGCCGCTCGTCATCGGCGCCCTCATCTCCGCAAGCGCATTCGGCAGCCACGCCTGCTTCTACGGCGATTCGACCGTGCTGGCGTCGCGCGGCGCCGGCTGCGGCGTCGTCGAGCACGCCCTGACCCAACTGCCCTATGCCCTCGCCGCCGCAGGTCTGGCCGCCGCAGGCTTCCTCCTCCTCGCTTGATGCCGGGTGCCCGGAGGCCCAGTCTTCGGGATGGCGAGTGGGAGATTCTCGAAGCAGGATGACGGATCGGTAGCGCCAGGACTGGCCTGGAGCCTCGCGGCGGTGCTCGGACTGGGCGCCTCGGGCGGGGACCTTGCCGCTCAGGAACCCGACTGCGGCGACCGGACGGCCCTTCGGGTGGTCGTCCTGAACGAAGCCGAGATGACGCGGGCCCGGGACGCGACCGTGATCGTCCGGTGGACCCATCCCGAGCGCACGTGGAGGCCCGTGCGTCAGGATGTCGAAACCGTCGGAAGCCTCGTCGTCTGCGCGCCGCGGAACGCCACGCAGGCCACGCTGTGGGCCGAGTTCCGGGACAGTTCGAGCGAGGAGGCGGTCGTGGCCCTCGGCGGCGGCACGCTCCACGACGTCACGCTCACGCTGCGCCGGGAACGGCGAAGCACCGGCCGGCTGATGGGCCGCGTACGCGACGCCATGACGGACGATCCCGTCGCCTCGGCCGCCGTGGCCGTTTCGACCCGCCTGAGGTCCACCGAGACCAACCGCCAGGGGGATTTCGTCCTGAGCGGCGTTCCGGTCGGTACCCAGCGGCTGGAGGTGCGCCACCTCGGATACGCGCCGCTTTCCTACGTGGTCGACGTCTCCGGCGGCCTCACCACGGAGGTGGAGATCGGCATGGTCCCCGATCCGGTGGAGATGGAACCGATCGTCGCGACGGTGATCAGGGTGCGCCGGCTGGAGCTCCAAGGCTTCTACGACCGCAGGCATTGGGGCGAACTCGCCGGTACGGGCACCTTCTACACGGCGGAAGACGTCGATCGCCGCCGGCCCGTGGAGATCTCGCACATGATCGCCGACGAGTCGGGAATCCGGCTTCAGTGCAACCTCCGGCGTACCGACTGCAGGCTGGTGAACACGAGGCAGTCGTCGGGGGTCGCGGGCGCCTGTACGCTGTCCTTCTATATCGACGGTCTGCCGACGCGGGGGATCGCACTGGACGACGCCGTGCGGCCGAGCGAGATCGCAGGCATCGAGATATACAAGGGGCTGGGATCGGGCCCGGCGGAGTTCCCGCCTTCCCGGTGCGGCCTCGTCGCGGTCTGGACGAAATAACGTCCGGAGAAACGAACATCGGAGGTGACAACATGAAGCGACACAGCGCGTGGTACCTGGCCGTCCTTCTCGTCGTGGGATGCGGCGGAGGATCCGAGGCTGGCGAGGCGGAGATGGCGGAGACCGAGATGGCGGAGACGGCCGAAGCCATGGACGAAATGGCGGACGCGGGGCTGGCCTGCGTCGTGATGGGCGACGTGGAGGGCAGGCAGAGCCCGCTCCAGGAGCTGAGCTTCTCGTACGACGGGGGTGAGGGTCTCCTCTGTTACGGCGCGCCTTCGGCCCGCGAGCGCGTCGTGATGGGCGAACTGGTTCCCTACGGGGAGGTCTGGCGCCTGGGGGCGAACGAGGCGACCGCGCTCCACCTCTCGGCCGCCGCCACGGTCGGCGGTGTCGCGCTCGAGGCGGGGAGCTACTCGCTGTACGCGACGCCCGGCGAGACGGAATGGACGTTCCACGTGAACTCGGAATACGACCGCTGGGGGATCCCGATCGACGAAGCCGTCCAGAGCACCGAGGTGGGCAGCTTCATGGCGACGCCCTCGGCCACCGCCGAAATGGTGGAGATGATGACCTTCGAGCACGTGGACGGCGCGCTCCGCTTCTCATGGGAGAACACGCAGGTCGACATCTCCCTCGGCATGTAACGCCGCGCAGGTAGCCTTCCGAGACATGCCCGCTTCCGGCACCCCGGTCAGCGGTGGCGCCAGAGGCGGGTCTCCAGGTGCCGCTTGATGGCGGGCCATTCGTGAAGGAGGACGGAGTACATCACGTCGTCGCGCACGCTCCCGTCGCGGCGCAGCGAGTGATTGCGCAGGACGCCGTCCTTCTTCGCGCCGAGCGCCTCGATGGCCCGCTGGGAGCGCAGGTTCATGCCGTCCGTGCGGAGTCCCACGACGCCGCACCCCACCGTCTCGAAGGCGTGCGTCATGAGGAGGATCTTGCACGCGGTGTTCACGTGCGTGCGCTGGTGGCTCGCGCCGTACCACGTGTAGCCGATCTCCACCCGGTCCACGTGCGGCAGGATGTCGTGGTAGCGGGTGGCTCCGATCATGGCGCCGGTGTCCGAGAGCCGGACGACCCACGGCAGCATGTGGCCGGCGGCCTGGCCGTCGAGCGCGGTCTCGATGTAGTCCGTAACCTCGTCCGGCGCCGGAACGAAGGTGAAGAAGAGGTTCCACAACTCCCCGTCCGCTGCGGCCTCGGCGAGCGCGTCGGCGTGCTCCAGGCCCATGGGTTCGAGACGGACGCCGTGCCCCTCGAGGGTGACCGGCCGAAGTTCGATCATCGGGGCATGCCGGGACTGTGGCGGGCGGTCACTCGGTCCCGGCCGCGAGCAGGCGGGCGCTGATCCCCTCCCGGTCGACCATGGCCCCCCGCAGGTAGACGGCGTCGATCCGGCGCGTGTTCGTGATGTCGTCGAGCGGGTTCGCGTCCAGCACGATGAAGTCGGCGCTCTTGCCGGCCGCGATCTCCCCGAGGTCGTCCCAGCTCATCAGTTCGGCGGAGGTCTTCGTGGCCGCGACGATGACGTCGCCCGGCGTCATGCCGGAGCGGACCATGTCCTCCATCTCCTGGTGCACGGCCCACGCCGCGTTGCCGTCGGTGCCGAAGGAGATCCGGATGCCGGCCTCGGCGAAGCGGGCGAGGTTCCGCGCCTGGATGCCGAACGACGCCTGCGCGGCCTGATTGTCCACGGACGCCGCCTGCATCTCGGCGAGTCGGTCCGCAGGCACGGTGCCGCTCAGCCAGCTCAGGTCGAGCGCGACCCCCGGCCCGGGAAGGTTGGGGACGAGGACGACCTCCGGGCGCTCGGCCCACAGTTCCATGAGTTCGTCGTCCGCGTCGAGGTCCCGCACGCCGTGCGCGAACACGTCCACGCCCGCGCGCAGCAGCTCCTTGGCGTCCTCCAGGTAGAAGACGTGCGCCGTCACCATGAGGCCGTGCCGGTGCGCCTCGTCGATGATCGGGCCGTAGATTTCCGGAGGCAGCTGCTCGTACCGCCCTCCGCGGTCGTCGACCCAGACCTTGACGATGTCGGCCTGCCGCTCCGCCAGTTCCCGCACCGCGGCCAGCGCCTCTTCCTCCGTCTCGACCCAGTAGGGGGCCTCGGAGCGGCCGGGCTCCGGCATTGTGATCCCGCGGTCGGCCGTCTTCGCGCGGGCCGCGTCCGGGATGACTTCGTCGCGCATCTCGATCCCGATGCCGCCGGTCTCGGTGCCGAGGCTCACGACGGCCGCCGCCCCGTAGTAGGCCATGTGCTGGAGCTGCTCGATCCGTTCGTCGCGTTCGGAGGAGAGGTGGAGGTGCGCGTTCACGAGCGCGGGCATGACCGTCTTGCCGGAAAGGTCCACCCGCTCCGCGCCGTCCGGCACCTCGACCTCGCCGCTCGCCCCGACCGCGGCGAACTGCCCGGCTTCGACCACGAACACGCCGGACTCGATGACCGAACCGTCGCCCGCGATCACGCGCGCCCCCTCGTAGGCGACCGCGTCGGTCGCGTCTCCACCGCCATCGGTCGCGCAGCCGGACGCGAGGACGGCCGCGATCGCGAGGGCGGTGGGAATGGCGGCCGGCGTCGATGTGACGCTGTCGGTCCGAAGCATGTCTACCTCCTGTCAGGCGCCCGTGGGACGCCATAAGTATAGAGGCCGCATGACTCCTCTGACACGGACGAACGATCCCCACATGAGCCATCCCAGCTGCTCCCGCTTCCTCGTCGCATCGTTCCTGACCGTTGCCCTGGCCGCTGCCGCGTGCGCGCCCGATGGCGGAGATCCGCCAGGCGACGACGACGTGGTCCGGACCGCGCTCCACGACTTCCGGGTCGAAGAGGTGGCCGACGGGCTCGTGCGCCCATTCTCGATGGCCTTCACGCCCGAGGGCGACCTCCTCGTGACCGAACGCCCCGGCCGGCTCCGCATCATCCGCGACGGCGTCCTGCTCCCGGACTCCGTCGAGGGTCTGCCGCCGATTCGGGCGCTCGGGCGCGGCGCCCGTTCCATGGCCGGCTTCGAGCAGGCGGGCCTGCGCGACGCGATCCTGCACCCGGACTTCGCGACGAACCGGCTCCTCTACCTGAGCTATGTGAAGCCGGGTCCCGATTCGCTGGGCACGATCGCGATCGCCCGCGGCCGTTTCGAGGACGACCGCCTGAGCGACGTCGAGGAACTGTTCCACGCGGACGCGCCCGGAAACGGGACGGAGCGCAGCTCGATGTGGGGCGGCCGCCTCGTCTTCGACCACGACGGCTACCTGTTCATGACGCTGGGCGACCGGCAGTGGCCCCCGGCGGGCGAACTGGAGGCGCACCCCGCCCAGAACCTGTCCAACCACAACGGCAGCACGATCCGCATCCACGACGACGGACGGGTGCCCGAGGACAACCCGTTCGTGGGCCGAGAGGAGATCCACCCCGAGATCTGGACGTGGGGCCACCGGAACGCCCAGGGGATGGCGGTCCACCCCGAGACCGGAGAGCTGTGGCAGAACGAGCACGGCCCGCAGGGCGGGGACGAGTTGAACCTCATCGAGCCGGGGCGCAACTACGGCTGGCCCGTCGTGGGGTACGGCGTGAACTACCGGACGGGCTCGCGCATCCACTCCGGGACCCTCATGGAGGAGATGGAGCCGCCGGAGCACATCTGGGTCCCCTCCATCGGCGTCTCCGGGATGCTCTTCTACACGGGCGACGCGTTCCCCGGGTGGCGCGGCGACATGCTCGTCGGCGGCCTGAGCGGGCGGCGCCTCGCCCGGCTGCGGATGGAGGGCCGGGAGGTCATCCACGAGGAGACGCTGCTGCAGGGGATCGGCCGCATCCGGGACGTGCGGCAGGGTCGGGACGGGTTCATCTACCTCGCCATCGACGGGGAGACGCGGGACGTGGACGGCCCCGCGACCGGAATCGTGCGACTGGTACCCGCCGGCCGGCGGTAGCCGATGCGGAAGGTCCGCGGGTTTCGCGCGCTCCCGGCCCTCCTCCTGCCTCTCCTGGCCTGCGGGGATGACGGCCCCACGCAGCCTGCGCCCGGTTCTCCGGAACAGCCCGGCGTACCGGCGTCGATCAGCATTGCCCCCTCCACCGTGATTCTGTGGCGGGGCGCCAGCTTCCACCTGACAGCGACCGTCCGCGACCGGAACGCCCGCCCGTTGCCCGGCGTCGAGGTGACCTGGCGGTCGGGTGATCCTTCCACGGCGACGGTCGATGCGCAGGGGCTCATCACGGCCGTCGGGAGCGGGGAGACGACGGTGACGGCGACGGCGGGCGCCGTCACGGCGACGGCGGCCGTGCACGTCGACAACCCATCCACGGACCGGGTCGTCCTCACGGCCGTGTACGAGACGATGAACGGCACGGCGTGGGCGAACGCGAGCAACTGGCTCAGCGACGCGCCGCTCGCGGACTGGCACGGGGTCGAGGTCGACGCCGATGGCCGCGTCACGAAGCTGCACCTCGGCGAGAACGATCTCGAAGGCCCGATCACGATCGTGATCGGCCACCTCTCGAAGCTGACCGAATTGTACCTCCACGGCAACGCGCTGACCGGTTCGATTCCTCCGGAACTCGGCAGGCTCTCGGAACTCCGGACCCTGGGGTTGTGGTCGAACGGCCTTTCGGGCTTGATCCCCTCCGAATTCGGGAGCCTCGCCTCGCTCACGCGATTGAGTCTCGAGCACAACAATCTGAGGGGTCGCATCCCGCCGGAACTGGGCCGCCTTTCGCAACTCGATACGCTGTCGCTGTGGAACAACGATCTGACGGGTTCGATCCCGCCCGAACCAATCATTGCCACATATAAATCACTGTGGTACAACGTGTTAGAATAGGTTCCCATGGTCCATGTATCACTTTGGATATGCAGACCTGAGCGGGAATCCTCTCTACGGCACTGGATGGCGCTGGACGAGATCGCGACCGGTCACCGGGGGCCGAGAAAACGTGTAACCGCCATGGCGACACGATCCAAGTCCTTCGTCTCGCACTCCCAGATGACGAGAACGCGCCACCCCAACTCCTCCAAAGCCGCCTTGTTCCGCCCGTCTCGCCGCGCGTTGCCGTCCAGCTTGTGACGCCAGAACTCGCGCCGGGTTGCAGGGAGCCGGTTTGCCCGACAGTCCATGTGGCGGTGCCAAAAGCAGCCGTGGACGAAGATCGCCTTGCGGCTCGGGCGAAACACCAAGTCAGGACAGCCCGGCAGGTCTCTTGCGTGCAGCCGATAGCGGTAGCCCATACCGTGGACCAGCCTCCTGACCCGCATCTCGGGCTCCGTGTCCTTTGAGCGGATCCGGCTCATCAACTCGCTGCGCTGACGGGTCGTAAGTGGATCGGGACTGGCCCGCCCGTCTACCTGAGCCCGCGCTTCCTCACGATGTCCCATGCCTCTCGGTCAACCACCTCCGGCGTCGCTTCGTCGCGTGTTGGTGTATTCAAGGTCCCCGACCTCCACAGGGGGAACTCGGTAGCAGAATGTAGCCACGTCCATTGACCTAGGACACCGGTTTCGGTTACTTTTCGTGCGTAAATCGTTCGCTGAATGCGAGGTAATAGAATGGCTGCTCTCCCGAAAGAGGCCCGCGGCACCGACCGGAACGGGCTGTCGGTGCTGGAGGCGGTCGAGTTGTTCGGGACAGATGAAGCCGCCGAGGCGTGGTTTGCGGAATGCCGGTGGGGCGGCGAGCCCGGATGCCCGGCGTGTGGTTCGGTGAACGTTCAAGTCGGCGCAAAGCACCCCACCATGCCGTATCGGTGCCGTTCGTGTCGGAAGTTCTTCAGCGTGAAGACGGGGACGGCCATGCAGTCGTCGAAGCTAGGTCTGCGGGCATGGGCCATCGCCATTTACCTGATGACCACCGAGTTGCGGGGTCGGGCCAGTATCAGACTGCACAGGGACCTGGGCATCACCCGCAAGGCCGCGTGGCATCTCGCGCACCGGGTCCGCGAGGCGTGGGACACCGAGCGGAGGAATCCGTTCGAATGGCCGGTGGAGGTGGGACCCTCCTACCTTGGAAGCTTGGAACGGAACACCCGCGAGGCCGAGAAGCTCAAGGCTGGCCGCGGGCTGCCCGGTAAGCGGACGGCGACCGGCGTACGGAGCCAGTTCGCGGATGTGACGGTATGAGTCGCCCACGGCTGCTGGACCTATTCTGTGGTGCCGGTGGAGCGGCCTTGGGCTACCACCGGGCCGGCTTCGAGGTCGTAGGCGTAGACCATGCGCCGCAGCCCAGGTTCCCCTTCTCGTTCGTGCAGGCCGACGCCATGGGCCTGTCCCAAGAGTATCTGTCGTCCTTTGACGTAATCCATGCGTCTCCGCCTTGCCAGGCGTACTCCGACTTGGCCGCCAGGAACGGAAACGCCGATGACTGGCCTCGCCTGATTGAGCCCGTTCGGAAGATGTTGGCCGCAACGGGACGGCCCTACGTCATCGAGAACGTGGAGGGGGCACCGTTGCAGGACTACATCGTGCTGTGCGGCACGATGTTCCCCGGCTTGCGAGTCCTTCGACACCGGCTGTTCGAGGCGAATTTCCCAATCCTCGTGCCAGCCCATCCGCGTCACCCGCTGTGTCACACGAAGGACAAGCGCAAGAGGCACTATGGCAAGACGGATGAGTGGCGGGACTTCGTGACGGTGACGGGAGGCGGCAACTGCTCAGTGGCTGCCGCTCGCGACGCCATGGGGATCGATTGGATGACCAAGGTCGAAATCAACGAGGCGATCCCGCCCGCGTACGCCGAACACGTCGGGTATTTCGCACAGCTAGCCCTCAAGGAAGAGGCGGTCAGTGAGCGCGAAGTCTCGCTTGCTAGCGTACTTCCTTGAGCATGTCGATGAGGTTCTCGACGGCACTGACTTGGCGCGCGTGGCTGCGATTACGGCTTGGCAGCGCCGGGTCCGCGAGCTTCGTGCAGAGGGCTGGCATATCGTCACGCATCACGACGATGCCCGCCTCCGGCCGGGCCAATACAGACTAACGAGTGCCGAGCCGGATCATCCTTACAGCATTTCACAGGGCCTTTCGAGTAGGCTTCGTGCGCAGGTACTTGAACGGAACGGCTACACCTGCCAAATGTGCGGGGCGGGGGCAGGCGATCCGGATGATCAGAATCCAGGACGCAGGGTCAGGCTCCATATAGGACACATCATCGACCGCGCCCACGGCGGCGATGACACCATGGACAACCTCCGCGCTCTCTGCTCCACATGCAATCAAGGGGCCAAGGACTTGGTTCAGGAGCCGCCAAGCTGGAAATGGTTGTTGGGGCAGGTGCGGCGGGCTCGCGTTGACGACCAGAGAAGGGTGTTGGAATGGCTAAAGAGGAAGTTTGGCGAGTGAGAGGCCGTCCGGTGAAGTATCCGTTGCCGGCACCGATACCCGACACGCCGGAGAACATCGCCAAGGCGATCCTTGCAACGCCGCCGAAGAAGCAGAACGAATGGCGGCATATCCGGGAACGCGACGCCCAGGGCGAGGAGTCGCGCCCCGTCGTCGCGGAAGGAGAACGGCATGTTGCCAGACTATCCAAGGATCAAGAAGAAGGTTGACCGGCTGTTGAGGCGTCACCTGAAGGAGGAAATCCTCCGGCGCTCACCCCTTCTCAGGGAGATCCGCCAGACCGTCCAGCACGAGGGTTGCGAGGGGTCTCAGGGAGACGTAGACGGAAGAGAGACAGCGAGAGAATACAAGGAGATCAAAGCGGGCCTATCCATGACCCGCGATGAGATGCGGCAGGGAAACTTCCAGTCGGTCCTGTCCAAGTTCGGCGACATGGCGGAGACCTTCGCCTCAGAACAATCGAAGATCCTATTCGCGACCGTCTCCGAGGCAGCAGAGTCCGTCGGCAACGTTGTCGACGCGAAGGGCAGACTGACCAAGGAGGCCTTTCTCGAATCCATGCGGAAGAGGCAGTGGAGCTTCGATCGCAAGACTGGTGAACCGAAACATCCGACGTTCGTATTGCATCCGGATACCCTCGAGAAGATCAAGCCCGAGCTGGAGAGCTGGGGAAGGGATCGAGAGTTCGCGGCCGCCATGTCTGCCATAGAAGAGCAACAGCGGCTCGATTGGCGTGATCGAGAATCTCGTAGACGTCTGGCTGACTGAGGCCTCGGAGCGCTCGTACGAAGCGGCTTTCGGTCAGCTTCTCGTCATTGAGCGCCATCGTGTGATCCAAGGCCCGATGCATCACGCCCACGAGCACGGGAAGGATATGATCGCGCGGGATGCCGAAGGGAACCTGTGCGTCTACCAACTAAAAGGGGGGAAGGGCAGGCTCGACATCACCGCGGTCAACGAGGTGCAGGCTCAGCTGTTCACGGCTGCGGCAACCGCGGTGATGCATCCAAGCCTCGCTGAGCCGCGCCGCCCTGATCGAGTCTATCTCGTCACCAATCAGACAGCCACCGGTCCAGCTCTGGGGCAGATCCGCGCCTTGAGCGAGGGGTCTCGACAGGATGGATTGGCGTCGCTGCAATTGATTGAGCGCGCCGAACTCGTCTCACGCTTCGTCGATGCCGAAGGACGGTTCTTTCCCAGCTCTCCTACGGCGCTGAATACCTTCCTGTCGCTCTTCCTGGCCGATGGACGAGGGGAGTTGCCGAGACGTGACTTCTTTGGCATGCTCGAAGAAGTACTTCCCTTGAGTGGGAAGAGGCCCAGTGCAGCTGACGCTGGACGAGCTATCTCTGCCGCAGCCCTCACCACCGCGTTTGCCCTACGCAGATGGGCAGATCTGGAGAACCACGCGGAGATTGCGATGGGCTGGATTTGCTATGCTACTCAGGTTCTCAGGCTGGCGGAAAGGGATCAGCTCGATCGATCGCGCTGGTACCGATCCTATCGGTTGGCACTTGAGGAAGCTCGTCGTCACGCAAGGCATCTCCTCGATGAGGCAAGTGGGGCCGACGACCTGGTAGTGCCCGACCTTGCCGAACCGATTGTACACTCGGCACGAGTAGTCAAAGTATGCGGCGTGGTGTCCGCCCTGACCGTTTCGGAGAGGATCGAGTTCGGTGTCCACCGCGCCGACCGGGGAACTGCTGGCCAGTTGGTCCTACGGGAGTTGGACTATCTTCGGGTCGCGGGAGAGGTCCAAGCCCCGGACTACTTCCTTGCCATCCTGGCCGTCGGTGAAGCAGGCGAATACCGTGTTGCAACGTCTATGCTCCTTTCTTGGGTGAACGGCGTCGCGAGCGCGAATCAGATCGATTCTGATTCACCCCTTCCGAGTCCCTATCATTCTGTTGAGGACATCATTCACGACCAGCTGCCTCCCAAAGGAACTGTTCTCGCCGATGAAGATTTCGCCGGGGGTGCCTATACGGTCCACATCGGCGTGCGTTGGGCGGCCCGGCGCTTGTGGCGGCAAGCCCTCAATTCAATCTGGGGCAACGTTAGCAGGATCGAACACCGTAGTTCTGAGCCGAACGAGCCATCCGGCTATCTCGCACCCACGGATAGCCAGGGCAGGCTGATCAGTTGGTTCTATCCGAGGCCGAAGAGTTGGTCGGAGCTGTGCGCGGAGGCGGAGGGAGTGTGCTGATTTCTGTGTAAATGGCCATGGAGTAGACTCTGGAAGCAGGAGGAGACCATGGCCGGGAAGAAGAAGAAGGATGCGACCGAGCGGGAGGTGAACGAGCTTCTCGACAGCCTCATGGAGGGCCGCAG
>JAJDWE010000022.1 GCA_022825725.1 Gemmatimonadota bacterium | reverse complement strand
CAGACGCTCCGCACCCGGATCTTCCTGTCGCTCTCCGACGAGGGCTCCGCCAGGATCGCGTCGGAGATGTGCGGCTCCGTCATGAAGACGCAGGCCTCCTACACCTTCAGCGAGAACACGGGCAGGCCCGAGTTCTCGCTCCTGTCGGGCCGCGCCGGAGGCGGGCGCGGCACCATCGGCGCGAGCAAGTCGTTCCGCCGTTCGAGGGAGCCGGTGTTCACACCGCGCGAGTTCGCGCTGCTCGCCAACTACCAAGCGATCTGCCTGCCCTACGACGGCGTGAAGTCGCTTCCCGCCCGGCGCGTCTACCTCAAGCCCCACTACCTGCCCAGGACCCAGGGCTACTGGCGGCAGCGCGAGGAGGGCCGGATATGAAGCGCGCCAGCGGCGTCGGCCACCTCACCCCGTTCCTTCCGGGCCTCGGAGCACTGCTCGAAGACCCCGAGGTTTCCGAGATCATGATCAACGGACCCGCGAACGTCTGGGTCGAGCGGGCGGGCAGGTTGGAGCCCCACGAGGCGCCCGAACTCACCGCCGCGTGGCTCCACCGCGCGGCGATCCACATCGCCCGGCCGCTCGGGCTCGATCCCGCCGCGAGGCCCGTCCTGGACGCCCGGCTGGGCGACGGGTCGCGGGTCGCCATCTGCACCCCGCCCGCGGCGCCCGAGGTCGCCATCACCATACGCCGGTTCGGGGGCCGGGCGTTCTCCGCGGAGGATCTCGTACGCCTGGGCTCGCTGCCGAAGCCGGTCCTCGAAGCCGCCCGAACGACTCTCAGGTCCCGACGCAACGTCCTCGTCTCCGGCGGGACGGGATCGGGCAAGACAACGCTCCTGAACGCGCTGATCGAACTGCTGCCGGAGGACGAGCGGATCGTCGCCATCGAGGACACGCTCGAACTCAGGATCGACCGCGCCAACTGCCTCCGGTTCGAGGCCGGGACCACCCAGTCCGAGACGCCCGTCGAGATCCGCGACTTGGTGCGCCACGCCCTCCGCCACCGGCCCGACCACATTGTCGTCGGCGAGGTCCGGGGCGGCGAGGCCGCCGATCTGCTCCAGGCGCTCAACACCGGACACGGCGGCTCGCTCACCACCGTGCACGCCAACAATGCGCGCTCCGCGCTCTCGCGGCTCGCGAGCTGCGCCATGCAAGCCGGAGACGCGCTCCCGTGGGAGGTCACCTGCCGGGGAGTCGTGGACGGGATCGCGCTCGTGCTGCACGTGACCCGCCGCCAAGGCCGCCGGTTCGTCGAGGAGGCGCTCGAAGTGCAGGGCTACGACCCGGCCGCCGGCCGCTGGTCCACCACACCCGTTTGGAGCGGGGATACGGAACCCCGCGAAGACGCACAAACCCACCCACCAAAGGAGGTGAACGCATGACAATCACCGAAGAGACGATCCTCGTCGAGACGTTCGAGGACTTCGACCGCGAACTCGCCCGCGACGGGGGCGAAACGCTCGAAGTCAAGGCCTACCTGGCCGAGGAGTACGGCCTCTTCCCCGAAGACGTGGGGACCGAGGACGAGATCGCGGCCGCCTGGGACGATCCGCACGGAGACGCCGGGGAGGAGGACGACGACCGATGAACCACGACGAATACCATCGGAAGTTCGCCGACGCGATCATCGAGCAGATCCGCCAAGGCACTGCACCCTGGCAGAAGCCGTGGGCGCCGGGCGAGCGCGTGCTCCCCATGAACGTGGACACCGACCGCTCCTACCGGGGCGGCAACAGCCTGCACCTGGCCGCCGTGCAGCAGGAGCAGGGCTACGGCGACGTGCGCTGGGGCACCTACCGCCAGATCCAGGCCCGGGGCGGACAGGTCAGGAAGGGCGAGCGCGGCACCCGCATCCTCTCCTTCCAGGACAAGAAGAGGATCGCCGTCACCGACGAGAGCGGGAAGCCCCGGCGGGACGCCGAAGGCAAGAAGATCTACCGCTACGAGAAGCTCAAGGCGCCGTTCGTCCGCCAGTACACCGTCTTCAACGCCGAGCAGGCCGACGGGCTGCCCGAGCGCGCGAACCCCACTCCCGAGCCGCTCTGGAAGGTCCACCAGGAGGCCGAGCGGGTCATGGAGGACAGCGGAGTCCCCATCCGCCACGTCCAGGGCGACCGCGCCTACTACCACATGAAGCGTGACGAGATCGTGCTGCCCGAGAGGGGCCAGTTCCCGTCGGCCAACCACTACTACCAGACCGCGCTCCACGAGCTGGGCCACAGCACCGGGCACGAGAGCCGAATGAAGCGCGAGACACTCATCGAAGGGATCAAGAAGGGGTTCGGCTCGCCCGAGTACGCCCGGGAGGAGCTCCGGGCCGAGATCAGCGCGATGATGACCGGCGAGCGCGTCGGCGTCGGCCACGACCCGAGCAGGGGCGCAGCCTACGTCGAGGGCTGGATCCAGTCGCTCGAAGAGGACCCGCGCGAGATTCGGCGCGCCGCCGCCGACGCGCAGAAGATCTCCGACTTCGTGCTGGTTCGGCACCGCGAGCGCGTCGCCGCACGCGACCCCGTCGCCGTGGCCGCGGTCCGCACGCCCGCGCAGGGACCCCAGCGGATCGTCGTTCCCGTGCCGCGGCTCCCGGTCCCCGAACGCGGCTTCGGGCCGAGCCGCTGACCGATGAGAGGGAGAGAGATGTTCGGCCGCACGGCCGAACCGGACCCGCGCCCCGCCGCGCCACCCAGCCGCGATCGCTCACCGATGCGGAAAGGCCACCGCCGAGAATACGCCGCGGACCGGGCGCGCGGGTCCACCCCCTTCTCCGAGAGATGCGCCGGGGCGCTGACCGACATCGGCGTCCACGGCGCCGTCTCCTACCGCGATCTGGCCGAGGCCCGCTTCGGCGGCCACCCCTACGCCACTCGCCGCGCCGTGAACGCGTGGATCCGCAAGGGATGGGTCGAAGAGCAC
>JAJDWE010000007.1 GCA_022825725.1 Gemmatimonadota bacterium | reverse complement strand
TGGGCCACCGCCCAGCGCATCACGGCGGAGATCCGCTGCCGCACCCGCTTCGCCGTGACCCGCTTCTCGTTCCAGATCGGCTGCAGGATCCCCATCACGTCCGCCGTCTGGATCCGGTTCACCGGCAGCCGGCCGAGCCGGGGCATCGCGTAGTCCCGGAGAGTCGAGCGCCAGTCCGCCTCGGACCTGCTGCCCTCTTTCCAACCGGCTCGGTGAACGGCGAGGACCTTCTCGACGGCTTCGGCGAAGGTGGGGACCGTCCGCCGGCGGCCGGTCACGAGCTCGCCGCGCTGGCGCGCCACGAGGTTCAGGACGCACTTCTGGCGTGCCTCGGCGAGGCTGACGTGGGGCCAGGTCCCGAGTCCGAGGTTGCGGGGACGTCCGTTCACCGTGAGGCGCTGACGCCAGGACTTCGAGAGCTGGCCGCGGGCGATCCGCCTCACCCGGAGGGAGAGTCCGCCGGAGCCGCGGCCGTCGCCGTAGCATCCGGGTTCCCGTATGGTCTCGACAAAGCGCGCGGAGAGTCGATAGGGTCGTTCGGTCATGGTTGAGCGTTCCTGCGGGGACCGTGTGGGGGACACGAAAGGAGCGGGAACGAGGGAGTCTGCGGCGTTCCGGTGAGGAACAGTATAGCACCGTAAGCCATTGAATAATGGTAGCCATAGCGGAACGTCAGGGCACTCTGCGGAACCTTGTGGAACCGGCAGAATGCGGCCCGCAGGGCCGCGGGCGACACGCCGTCATCCGCCTTGGGCGACTGAGGTGCGGGAACGTTCCGTCTGCTCGTTTGCACCGAGAGAAGCGCCCCTCCGGGCGCGTCAGCGTTGCGCCGTGCGCGGTGCCCAGCACCGCGCGTGCCGACGCAGGTCGGCCGATGAATGCGGAAAAGCCATTGACTTATCGAATGTCCAGGACGGGTTCGAGTGTCCGAATGTCAATCTCCGCATCGGACGCCTCCCACGGGACGTAGGCCAACAATCAAAAGGCATCCGCTTCGGGCAACCGCAGGATGCTCCAATTCTCGCGATAGGCGTCAAGCCAGCCCGATCGATACCGATCAAGCGTAGGCCATCACGAAGTCAGGCCCAGGCGGCGGCTCAGCTCGTTGAAGGTCGCCATCTTCCGGAACCCGAGGAGGCGGAAGGCTTCTGTGTAGGACGAGCGCCCTTCCAGCGTGGCGCCGATGACCGCCCGGGCGAACTGCTTGCTGACGCGGGCGCCGGTGCTCCTGTAGAAGTCGCCGCCGGAGTCACGGGCCACGGTGCGGAGCCGGTCCAGCTCTTCGTCGTAGGCGTTCCAGTACTCCCGCCGCGTCAGGGCGCCGAGTTCGTGGAGGCGTCGTAGCACCACCAGCGTGCTCACCTTGAAGTGGCGGGCGAGTCGCGCGGCCTCTGCCGGGAGTGGCGCGCTAGGGCGATACTCGGCTCGCGCCGACCTCATGGGGACGAGGATTTCGGCCGCCACCTGGTTGCAGAAGCGCTCCGTCTCCTGATCGGGGATGACGCGATCCTCACTGTCGGAGAGCGCGGATTCCCCAAGCCAGATATGAGCCAACTCGTGGGCTAGCGTGAACATCTGGGCCGACTTTGAGTCTGCTCCGTTCACGAAGATGACGGGCGCGAGATCGTCCACCAGAGCAAAGCCGCGGAACTCCCGGAAGTCCAGCCGGCGGCGAGTGTTGCTCCCGACCACACCGCTGACCATGACGAGCACCCCGAGGCTGTTGGCCTGTTCAACGAAGAGCCGAAGTGCCGCAGTCCACGTTGTGAGGCGGCGCCGTTCTTCGAGGTCGAACCGAAGCGCGGCGCGGATCCGATCAGCAACGGCCTCGACATCGTCCGCACGGTTCACCGAGCCGACGAAATCCAGCGGCGCTTCTCCCTCCATGCGGGCGTTGTCGCGGTACCACGCCTGCCGTTGCTGGCAGAGGTAGATCGTGTCCAGCAGGTCGGCGCTGGGTCGGCCGACAGGCTTGTCAGCGATGGTGCGGAAGTCCGGGATGGGAAGGCGCTCCTCCGGCGGTTCGGAGAGGAAAAAGAACCCGATGGGGGTGCGCGAAGCCTTGGCGAAGCGCTCCAACTGTCTGAGCGTTGGGTTCTCCGCGCCGCGTGCCCAGACCGGGAACGCCGGAAAACGTTGAGCCAGGGTCTCCGGCTCGAGGCGGCCGCGTTCGCACGCCCAACGGAGTACCTTGGCGTGGACGGGCACACGCACAGTCATCGGAAGCTACTGCCGAGGGCGTGACATGGGCCGTTCGATAGTTCCTTCATATGGGCTATTCGCTCGACACCGGGGCTGCTCACTGGAGTGACGCCCGGGGATCGTATCTGCCGAAACAACGGGAGTGGGCTGCCCTCGCGCATTCGCGACGGGGATCAGGGAAGCCCGTTCGTTCGAGCGCGGCCGGCCCTGTTTCGTCCGCCTGCGGCGGACTGTGCCGGCTGAAGCCGGCGTTCCAAGCCGGCGCGTCACCGGGGCGGGTGGAGCCGGGTCCTCCTACGGTGCGGCGGGTCGCTCCGCGATGAGGTGTCCGATCGAGTTGGCGTAGTAGTCGACGAAGTGGCGGCGGGGCTCGAGGATCGTGAGCCGTTCGCGCTCGGCTTTCACCATCTGTCGCTGGATGAGGAGTTGGACGCCGAGTTCGACCGCTGGTTCCCAGTCGTCCCGGGGGATGTCGGGTTCGCCCGGGCGCGCGGCCAGCGTCTCCAGGATCTCGAAGGCCGCCGCCCGCGCCTCGGTCTTCGTGACGCCTTCGTCGCCCCGGTCCCGAATGACCGTGGCCATCAGCGGGACCGGGAGCACCGGCATGATGTCGGCGATGCGCCGCATGAGGTCGTCGGCCAGCACCCCCACCTCGGCGAAGCGTGCCTCGCGGTCGACTGCCCGGGGGTCGAAGTCCCGGCCCCGTAGCCAATCCCGGAGCGAGACCGGCGCGCCCACGCTGAGGGTGGCGTGGCCGAAGGGTTTCCAGCGGCGGTTGAGCCGCAGCCAGAACTGGTGGCCGAGAAACGCCGCCGTCGCCCGCCAGGATCCGAACCGCGTCGCCCGTTTGCCGCTGGCCTTCATGACCTGGAGGTTCTTGTCCTCGATGACCCGGTCGTAGTTGACCGCCACCGGTACGAACGCCACGTCGCGGCCCGTGTCCGGGTCGAAAGACCGCACCGCATAGTCGAGGAGGCCGAGGCGCGGACTCCCCAGCTTCCCGTCGTTCGAGAAGCGTCCCTCGATGAAGAACGCCTGCGGCACGCCGGCGCCGATGGCGGTCTTCACGTGGGCGGCGAGCACCGCGCGGTAGAGAGGGTTCCCGGATCCCCGGCGAACGAAGAAGCCGCCGAGGGCGCGGAGGAGGCCCTCGAGGGGCCAGTAGCGCGCCCATTCGCCCACCGCGAAGGACAGGATGGCCCGGTCGGCGAGGGAGGTGGCCGCGATCACGTAGTCGAGGTTGCTGCGGTGGTTGAGGACGAAGACCGGGGTGGAGGTCCGGGCGGCCCGCACGATCGCCGCTTCGTCCACGTAACGGACCCGCACGCGGAAGAGGTTCAGCATGATCCGCTTCACCGGGCCGTGGATGATGCGGAAATAGAGGCCGGCGCTGAGCGAGGGAACGATCTCGCGGGCGTAGTCCCGCGCCTCCACCAGCGCGTCGCACTGGTCGGTTTCGCTCCGCTCCGTCTCCTTGAGAATCGCGTCCTGCACGAGCGGGTCCACCATCAGCAGGTCGGCCGTGCTCGTCGGCTTCAGGAGCTGGAAGGCGGACGGCTGGATCGCGAGCCGGCCCTGCGCCTCGTGGAAGGCGTGCGCGTTGCGCCGCTCGCTGCGCCGGCGCCAGAGCGGCCGGACGACCAGTCCGTAGAGGCACCCCGCCACCAGCAGCGCGAAGACGGGAAGTGGAACGGAGACGGATTCAAACACGGCCTTCCGCCCCCGCCCGTCAGCCGAATTCGGGGACCTGGACGGCTTCCTCGATGCGCTCCAGGAGTTCCGTCCGGCGTGCCGTGAGGGCCTCGGCGAGGCTCTCGAGCGGCACGATCTCGGACGCGTCCTCGCCCCGGATGCGAACTTCCGCTCCGCCGCGGCCGAGTGAGCGGCCCGAGACCACCACCCGCAAGGGGATGCCGATGAGGTCGGCGTCCGCGAACTTCACCCCCGCCCGCTCGTCCCGGTCGTCGAGCAGGACTTCGAGTCCGGCGTCCTGGAGTTCGTCGTGCAGGCGTTCCGCCGCCGCCCCCGCCTCGTCCTCGGCCCCGCGGCCGGCCAGCGGGATCAGGTGGACGTCGTACGGGGAGACGCTCATCGGCCAGCGGAGGCCGTTCTCGTCGTGGTGCTCCTCCGCCACGCAGGCGAGGAGCCGGCCCGAGCCGATGCCGTAGGAGCCCATCCAGATGGGGCGCTCGGCGCCCTCGTCGTCGAGGAAGCGGGCGCCGGCGGCGTCGCCGTAGCGGGTCCCGAGCTGGAAGATGTTGCCGACCTCGACGCCGCGCGAGGTGCGGAGCGGCTTTCCGCACCGGACGCAGCAATGACCATCCTCCGCCACCGCGATGTCGGTGACGAGCCCCGGGTCGTAGTCCCGGCCCGCGTTCACGTTCCGGAAATGGACGTCCTGCTCGTTTGCGCCGGCCACCAGGTTGGGCGAGGCGGGAATCGAGTCGTCCACCACCACCGTGCCCGAGCTGAGTCCGATCGGCGAGGCGTATCCCGGCGTGGCGCCGGCGTTCAGGATCGCCTCGTCCTCGGCGGGACGGAGCCACGAGGCGCCGACCGCGTTCGCGAGCTTGGTTTCGTTGACGTCCATGTCGCCGCGGATGATCGCGACCACGAGCTCCTCCCGGGCGCCGCCGTCGAGCCCCGCCGTGAGGAACACCGCCTTCGCCGTGCGGGCGGCCGGAATCTCCAGGAACGCGCTGAGTTCGTCGATCGTGCGGGCGCCCGGGGTATCGACCCGCTCGAGCGGCAGCGGAGCCTCCGGCTCGGCCGGGGTCTTGGCGAAGCGGGCGATCTGGCGGTTCGCCGAGTAGCCGCAGGCGTCGCAGAGGACCAGGGTGTCCTCGCCCACCGCCGTCAGGTACATGAACTCGTGCGCCTGGCTGCCGCCCATCATGCCGACGTCGGAGCCGACGGCGATGGTGGGCAGGCCGCAGCGCCAGAAGATGCGGAAATAGGCCTCGTAGTGGGAGCGGTACTGGCGCTCGAGCCCCTCGGCGTCAAGGTCGAGGGTGTAGGAGTCCTTCATCGTGAACTCGCGCACCCGGATCAGCCCCGCCCGGGGCCGCGGATCGTCCCGGAACTTGGTCTGGATGTGGTAGACGAGTTGGGGAAGCTGCCGGTGGGAGCGGATCTCGCTGCGGCAGAGGTCGGCCACCACCTCCTCGTGCGTCATGGCGAGGACGAGGTCGCTGTTCTTGCGGTCCTTGAACCGCGCCATCTCCGGCCCGACGGCGTCGTAGCGTCCCGACCGGCGCCAGATCTCGGCCGGATGGACGACCGGCATGGTCATCTCCTGGCCGCCGATCCGGTTCATTTCCTCCCGCAGGACGTTCTCGATGCGGGTGATCGAGCGGTGCGCCAGCGGCAGGTAGGAATAAAGACCCTGGCCGAGCTGCCGGATGAAGCCGGCGCGGAGCAGCAGCCGATGGCTCTCGGCCTCGATTCCGGCGGGGGCCTCGCGCAGGGTGAGACCGAAGTGGTGGGAGAGTCGCATCGGGAGAGGCGGGGCGGAGTGTACTGACCGATCAGGCCGCGGAAGACCGCCGCTCGGTCCCCGTCTGGCCCGCCGGCTCCGGCGGGAGCAACGGCATCTCGATCACTTCCTGATCGAGGCGGTCGCCGTTCTCCGAGCGGAGCAGGCGAAGCGCGTCCCCGAGGAGGAAGATGGAGCCGGCGATCACCACCTCGCCCTTGCGGCCGGCGAGGCGGCAGGCCCTGGCGAGCGCCTGCGGCACGTCCTCCACGGTTTCCGCGCGGGTGCCGTTTCCGGCAAACACGCGCTCCGCGCTGTCCTTCAGATCGGCGATCGGAAGCGCCCGCCGGGTTGCGGCGGTGGTCAGCAGCACCCGCTCGAAGTGCGGCGCCAGCGGCGTCAGCATCTCCTCCACCCGCTTGTCGCGGCTGGCGCCGAAGACCAGCACCCGCCGCCCGTTCGTCCCCAGGGTGTCCAGGTACTCCGAGAGTCGTTCGGCGCCGCTCGGATTGTGGGCGGCGTCGAGGAGGAGACGCGGCCGGCTCCCGTCAGCGGGCAGCCATTCCAGCCGTCCCGCCCAGCGGACCGCCGAGACACCCTGCCGGACCCGGACCGGATCGAGGGTTCCGAGCCCCTCCCGGGCGAAGAGCCGCTCCGCCCCCCGGACGGCGAGCGCCAGGTTGTCCAGTTGATGCCGGCCGGGCAGGGGCAACCAGAGGTCGTCGTAGGTCGCTGCGGGGGTCGAAAGGGTCCCGGCGGCGCCGGTGCGGTGGACCGTGCAATCCAGACTCGTTTCCTGCGCCACGTCCCGGAAGCGGGCGCCGCGGTCCCGGGCGCTGGCCGCGAGGACCTCGGCGGCCGCGGGGTCCTGCCGGGCGATCAGCAACTCACCGCCGGGCCGCGCCACCGCCCCCTTCTCGCCGGCGATCTCGCGGACGGTCCGGCCCAGGTAGCGCTCGTGATCGAGGGCGATGCGGGTCACGAGCCCGAGCGGTGCGTCCGTCGCGGTGGTGGCGTCCCAGCGGCCGCCCATCCCGACCTCGAAGGCGGCCACGTCCACCTCGTGCCGGGCGAAGGCGAGGAAGGCGGCGCCGGTGATGGTCTCGAAGAACGACGGCTGCTGATCCGGAGGCAGGCGCTCCGCCGCCCGGGCGATGTCGTGGATCAGGCCGGCGAACTCGTCGTCCGGAAGCTGGCGGCCGTTCACCAGGATGCGCTCGCCGATGGAGACGAGATGGGGTGAGGTGAACCGGCCCACCCGCAGTCCGTGGGCCCGGAGGATCGAGTCCAGGATGGCCACGGTCGAGCCCTTCCCGTTCGTTCCCGCCACGACCACCGAGGGGAACCGGTGTTCGGGGTGGCCGAGCGCCCGGGCGAGCAGCCGGATGTTCCGGGTTCCCACCTTGACGTGGAACTGCTCGCGGCTCTTCAGGAAAGCGAGCGCCTCCTCGTACTTCATGCAGAGGTGCGGAAGGGACCGCCGGCTCTACCGGGCGGTGCGGACCAGCGCCGGCTCCGGTGCGGTCTGCACCGTGGCGGCGGCGTCCTTCTCCACCGAAGCCGCGGCTCCGGCGGGTTCGTACATGAATCGCAGGAATCCGCCCAGCGCGCCCCGGAGGTCCCGGCGGTGGACCACCCGGTCGAGCATTCCGTGGCGGAGCAGGAACTCGGAGCGCTGGAAGCCGGGAGGCAGTTCGCCGCGGATCGTCTGCTGGATCACGCGGGGACCGGCGAAGCCGATCAGCGCTCCCGGCTCGGCGAGGTTCATGTCACCGAGCATCGCGTAGCTGGCGGTGACCCCTCCGGTCGTCGGATGGGTGAGCACCGAGATGTAGGGGAGTCCCGCGTCGTCGAGCATCGCGAGCGCCGACGAGATCTTGGCCATCTGCATCAGCGAGAGCGCGCCTTCCTGCATCCGGGCGCCGCCCGAACAGGAGACCACGATCAGGGGGACCCGGGCGTCGCAGGCGGCTTCCACCGCGCGGGTGATCTGCTCGCCGACCACCACGCCCATGCTGCCGCCGATGAAGGCGTACTCCATGACGGCGAGGACCACCGGCGTGCGCTCGATCTCGGCGCGCACCACGATGACGGCGTCGTCGAGGCCGGTCTTCTCCGCGCCCTTCCGGAGCCGGTCGGAATAGTCCACCCGGTCGCGGAAGCGGAGGGGATCGTTGGAGCGGATGTCCGCGGAGATCTCCCGATAGACCCCCTCGTCGACCAGCATCTCGATGCGCTCGCGCGCGCCGAGCCGCAGGTGGAAGTCGCACCGGGGGCAGACTTCGAGGTTCTCCCGGAGAGCCCGTCCGTAGACGATCTCGGAACACCCCTCGCAGCGGACAAAAAGCCCCTGCGGGACCTGGGGCCCGGGGCGGCTGTCTCCGCCGGCGCCGGGATTCCCGCGCCCTTCCGAGGTGGACATATGAGTCGGGCATCCTAACAGAGGGGACGGGTCGCGGCCTGACGGGAGGGGGCTTGGTCCGGCGGGTGTCCGCCGCCGCGATCTCCGTGTTTCCGGGCCGCTTGTCGGGAGGTTCAGTCGATGAACAGGGGCACGATGGCGGCGACGAGCAGCAGGCTCGTCGCGACGTTGAAGATCCGGAGCCTGCTCCCGTGCTTCAGGAGCCGCCCGATCCCGACCCCGAAGAGGGTCCAGACCGAAGCGCAGGCGTAGTTCACCGAGGCGAAGCTCAGGGTGATCGCGCCCACCTCGTAGAAGAGGTCTCCCTCGACGGTCGTGAAGGCGCTGATGGCTCCGATGGCGACGACCCACCCCTTGGGATTCACCCACTGGAACGCGGCGGCCTGCAGGAAGGTGAATGGGCGTCCGGGGCGTTCCGACGCCGGCCCGGTGCCGCTGGCCGTGGCGATCCTCCAGGCCATCCAGAGGATGGCGCCCGAGCCCGCGTACTTGAGGACGACGTGCACGGCGGGGACGGCCTCGAAGACGCCCCCGAGGCCGAAGCCGACGCCGGCCACCATCGCCGGATACCCGAGGCCGATGCCGAGGAGATGCGGGATCGTCCTCCGGTATCCGAAGTTCGCCCCCGATGCGGTGACTATGACGTTGTTGGGCCCGGGGGTGATGGACATGGAGAAGGCGAAGAGCGCGACGGGGAGGATCAGGTCGAGCATTGGGGGTGCGCCCGGGGAGTATCGGCGTTGCGGGCCGGATCGTCGTCGGGCGGAGGGGTGTTGTGCCGTGGGCGGCGCGGCGCGCCGC
>JAJDWE010000008.1 GCA_022825725.1 Gemmatimonadota bacterium | reverse complement strand
CATGGCCCAACTCGGATATCCTCCGAAGACGCCGTCATCGTCTCCGCCGCCGTGTCGCCACGGCTTGTGGCGCTTACTGCCGGATACGTCGAAACCGACGCGTTGCGCGCCGGACCCTTTACCGGACACGTCGGGACCGCTGACTCGCGGGAAGCCTAGGAAGACTGGGTGGGGTTTGATTTGGGCCAGTCGCACAGCGGCAAATCACCTGCTCCGATTCCCGCCGATCACTCCTGCATTCCGGGGATTTTGGGACGGTTCAGTCGGATGCCCTTCAACGGCAGGAGTGGCAGATCGTGCAGCCCTGATTGAACTTACGTGATCTCCTGCCTTGATTAGCCCCTTCGGGTTTCCGCTACTGCGACGGGATCGGCTGCAACGCGTCGACGAAGACGGCGCTCAAGCTCCTCGCGCTGGGGTTCGAGGTGCGCGAACTCATGGGCGGCCTCGACTGGTGGAAGCGCGACGGCTACGCGACCGAGGGCGCCGGCGCGCAGGCCGGGACGGAGATCGCCTGCGGCTGCTGAGCCGGGCGACGAGCACGCTCCTTGACAGAGTTATGGGTAGCTTTGGATAATTTCGCCTTAGATACACATAACTTCCCCTAACTTCTTCCTGAAACAAATGGATCCAGTTGCCAACCCTTTCGCGCCCGGAGCGGGATCGAGACCCCCCGCTCTCGCTGGTCGAGATGAGTTGCTCGAAACGGCGGACATCGCTCTGCGGCGAATTCGAATTGGCCGCCAGGCAAGGAGTATGATGCTCCTTGGCCTCCGAGGCGTGGGCAAGACCGTTCTCCTGGTCCGGATCGAGGAACGCGCAGAAGCTGCGGGCTACGCGACGGCACTGATCGAAGCTCCGGAAGGGCGGCGCCTCGCAGGACTTCTGGTCCCCAGACTCAGCACCCTGCTCTACCGACTCAGCGGCGTTGAGAAAGCTCGCGTCCTTTCCAACCGGGCCCTCGGCGCCCTTCGCAGTTTCGCCAGTGCCTTCAAAGTCTCATACGCAGGGCTGGAAGTCGGCGTGAGTCCGGAGCCGAGTGTGGCCGCATCGGGAGACCTGGAGACCGATCTGACCGACCTTCTCGTGATGGTTGGAGAGGCCGCGAAGGCCGCCGACCGGCCGACCGTCATTCTGATCGACGAGGTCCAGTATCTGAGTCGAGAAGATTTTGGTGCCCTGATCGTGGCGCTCCACCGAATCAGTCAGAAGGCCTTACCCCTCATCACGTTTGGAGCGGGCCTGCCGCAGCTCGCAGCCTTGTCGGGCGAGGTCAAGAGCTATGCGGAGCGCCTCTTCGATTTTTCGAGCGTCGGGCCACTCGATGAGACTTCGGTGGAGACGGCCATTCGAGTTCCGATCGAGAAGGCGGGAGCCCGGATCAGTGATGACGCCCTCTTGGAGATCGGTGAGCGCACCGAAGGCTATGCGTATTTTCTCCAGGAGTGGGGAGCGCACTCCTGGAACGCCGCACCCACGTCACCCATCACGCAAGAAGACGTTGTCTCCGCCGGGGCCAAGGCTGTGGCCACGCTGGACGAGAGCTTTTTTCGCGTTCGCTTCGATCGTTTGACGCCCAAAGAGCAGGAGTACCTGCGGGCGATGGCGGAACTGGGCCCGGGCCCGCACCGTTCCGGGCAGGTGGCGGCAGCGTTGGGTATCGCCGTCACGTCCGCCGGGCCCCGGCGCACCGACCTGATCACAAAGGGAATGATCTGGAGCCCTTCGCACGGAGTCACGGCCTTTACGGTCCCCATGTTTGATCAGTACATGCTGCGCGCGATGCCCGATTGGCGACCCGCCGACAGCTAGCAACCGCTGCGTTCCCGCGGGAAGGTCTCCTGAGTCGACGAGCGGGACGTTGAGGGCCGTCGGGGCGTCACGCGAGTCGGCGGATTACGATCTGGTCGTCGTGGGGGCCGGGTTCGCGGGGCTCGCCTGCGCGCGGCGGGCGGCGGAGCGCGGTCTCTGCGTGCTCGTCCTCGAGCGGCAGTCGGAGCCGGGCGAACGCATCCACACGACCGGGATTCTCGTCAAGGAAGCGTGGGAGGAGTGGGCCGCGCCCCCGTCGCTCGTCCGCCGCATCCAGCGCGTCCGGGTCTACGATCCGAACCACCGCTTCGTCGAACTCGAGCGGGACTCCTACTTCTTCATGGCGACGGACACCGCGGGACTCCTGCGCCATCTCGTCGACGAGACCCGCCGCTCGGGGGCCGAGATCCGGTTCGGCGCTCCCTGGGAGGGCGTGGCGTCGGAGGCTGAGCCGGGCACGACGCCAGACTCGGCGCGAGGCTCGATTCCGCTGACGCTCGCGGGTTCCGGCGCGGGTTCCGGCGTGACGTGCCGGTTCCTCGTCGGGGCCGACGGGGCGCGCTCGAAGGTGGCCGAGAGCTTCGGGCTGGACCGCAACCGCCGGCTCCTGAAGGGGGTGGAGTGGGAGTACGAGCCCCGTGACAGCGACGGCGACTGCCTGCACTGCTTCATCGACCCCGAGTGCGCGCCGGGCTACATCGGGTGGGTCGTGCCCGGCGTCGGGGCCACGCAGGTCGGACTCGCCCTCCACCGCGACCGCCGTGCGGACCTGCGCCGGTTCAGCGAGAAGATCGACGGCCTGTTCGGTTTTTCCGGGAGACGGGTGCTGGCGAAGCGCGGCGGCGTCATCCCGATCGGGGGCCTGCTCCGAAACTTCTACGCGGACCGGGTCATGCTCGTCGGAGACGCGGCCGGCATGGTGTCGCCGCTCACCGCCGGCGGCATTCACCAGGCCTACCGGTTCGGCAAGCTCGCCGCCGACGCGATCGCCGATCACCTGAGCGGGGGCAGCCGCGACTCCAGCGGTGGCGCCGACACCGGCGGCCCGCGTCCCGGCGCCCCCCATCCCGGCGCGGTCGTGCGCCGTGCATACCCGAACCACACCCTGAAACGCGCCGCGCGCTGGGCGTTCGACCGCCTTCCCGTGGCGCGCGCATTGCAGGCCGGACTGCTGACTTGGGGGCTGTTCCAGGGGCTCGCCGAGACGGTGTTCTTCGATCGCGGCCGGTAAGTGGCGACAGCCGGGACGTTCGCGCGGGAACGTCTCGTGGCCGTGGCCTGATCAGGAGCGGTTGGTGGCGGTCGCCGTACGGGGTGCGGCGAACTCGTCAGCCTTCCAGGAGGGAGCCCGGCTCCTCGCCGGAGCGCAGCGCGCGCTCCGCTCTCCGGGCGACCAGCAGGCTGGCCATGCCGCCTCCGGCACCGAGGAGCGGCAGGACGCTGAACGGGACGATGGCTCCCCCGTTGGGCCAGTCCCCCCAGGTGGAGCCCACGATGATGGCCGCGAGCAGGAGGCCGCCCACCACGCCCACCGACGCGACTCGAGAGTAGGAAAGCTGGTCCAGCGAGCGGCCGCGCGCCGCGATCGCGAGGATGGTCGAGAAGCTCGTGCCGATCAGGGCACCCCAAACCGTACCCGCGATGATCATGAACCCCAGCTCATCCTCCGCGCCCGGGAAGAACACCGCGCTCACCACGGCGAGCAGAGAGAACAGCGCACCCCCAAGCGCGCCGAAGGTCAGCCCCATGCCGAGGATACCACGGATGACCTTCTTCCAGCGCGACACGGCAGACCTCCTGATTGCGGCAACTCCGTATCACGGAGTTCAAGGGCGCGACGGCGCAACGCGATCAGTGATTCCGCGGTCGGCCGGACGCCCCCATCACCCCCGCGATCCCCAGGCCGATCCAGAACGCGGCCGATACCGTCCACATGCCCATGGTCGGGAGGAGCGTCCACGCCTCTCGCCAACCGGTCGTGAGCTGCACTCCCTGGGTGAACGGTACTCCACCGATGTACCAGTCGACGAGGTCGATGTTCCGCTGAATCCAGCCGACGTCCCGTTCTTCCGCGAAGCCGAGCACGGCGATGCTCGCAACCCACAGCCCGGCGGCCCAGAACAGCGGCCGCGCCGTGGCGAGGACCAGCGTACTGGCCAGCAGGTAGGCGGCGGTCGCCGAGGTGAACGGGCGCGCCCACTCCCACCACGGGGTGGTCCAGTTCACCGGTTCCGTGGCGCCGGGCGCGCCCGCGGCGGCCCTCGCCGGATCGACGATGAGAAGGCGAACCTCGTCGACACCCAGAACCCCGCCGCTCGCCAGCACCGCGAGCGTGACCCACAGGAGGGCCACACCCAGGACCCCCAGGAGCCAGACCCATCCGGCCGCGACCTTGAGGAGCGCGTGCCTCCGGTGATCGACGGGCAGTGACCACAGCGGGGTGTCGCCGAACCGGCGCTCGCCCTTCCACACGACGAGCGGAAAAAGCAGCGCCACGAGCACGGCGAAGAAGCCCCAGGGAGGTTCCTCGGGATTGAAGACCAACACACCCGCCTCCGCGCCAAGCATTGCCTGCAGCACCGGCATTCGGGCGACGGCGACCACGGCCAGCGAGCCGAGTACCAACACCACACCCGCCAGGCCGACCTCGCGGCGGATGGCGACCCCGACCGCGCGAAGCTGCTCGATCCACACCGCCTTCAGCGCGGGCATGCGATCCACCGTCGCGGGCATGCGATCCACCGTTGAATCCGTCATGATGCCTCCCTTCCCGAGAGCAGAGCCACCGCGGCCTCGTCCACCGATACCGGGGCGACATCCCGAACCGCGGCGCCGGCCTCCGACAGGCCGCGCGTCACGGCATCGCGGTCGCCCCACACGGTCCATTCGATCATGCGGGCCGAGCCGTTGCGCCTGACCACCCGTCCGCTCAACTCCCGGGGGGGCCGCCAGCCCTCTGGAACGTCCGCCCAGTAGCGCAGCAGGCCCATGTGCAGTTCGTCGCGCGGCAATTGCCCGAGGAGCCGTCCGCCTGCGAGGACGCCCACGTGATCCACCAACGGCTCCACCTCGTAGACCCTGTGCGTGGAGATCACGACGGTGGTTGGGGAATCGGCAAGGTGTTCGCTCAGGATGCTCAGGGTTTCGTCGCGCACCACGTGATCCAGACCATCCGTCGGCTCGTCCAGCAGGAGCAGCGGCGGCCGGTGCGCCAGGGCCAGCACGAGCTGCACGCGTCGGCTCTGGCCCTTCGACAGGGCATGGCACTTCCGCCCTGGATCGATCTCGTACCTCGCCCTCAACCGGCGGGCGTACTCCGCGTCCCAGGACGGATGATAGACGGCCTGGTGTTCGAGCAGCCGGCCCACCGTCATCCAGGCGTAGCCGAACCGGTAATCCTCCGGCACGTAGCCGATGCCCGCGCGGACTTCGGCACCGCGGTCCGCCGGGTCCCGCCCCAGTACGTCGACCGAGCCGGCCTGGTATCGCACGAGACCCATGAGGGTCCGGATCAGTGTGCTCTTCCCCGCCCCGTTGGGACCCACCAACACGTACACGGCCCCTTCCGGGACCTGCAGATCCAAGCCATCCAGTGCGCGCACGGAGCCGAACCGCTTGGCCAGGCCTCGTGTCGTCACCGCGAACGGGCCGTTCCCGAGATCGACGGGAAGCGCCGCCGGGACCATTTCCGTCATCGTCCGTCCTCCTTAACTGTTGTCCCCATGGGCTGTTGTCTCCATGGGCACCTTCCGGTCCATCTCCCCTAGCGCCGTCATCAGATCGGCCAGCGCGAGTCCGTACCGCGAGGCGTCGGCCAGGGCCCGCCTCGCGACCTCCCTCGCGAGTCGCGGCCGTTCCGTCTCCTCCGGCCGCACCCCCGGCGCCACGAACGTGCCCTTCCCGTGGCGGACCTGGACCAGGCCGTCGCGCTCGAGTTCGGCGTAGGCCTGGGACACGGTCCGGGGATTCACGCGGAGACTCGAGGAGAGGTCGCGCACCGATGGGAGCGGATCCTTGGGACGGAGGCTGCCCCGAACGAGACCGCTGCGCACCGCGTCCATGATCTGGACGTACAGAGGTCGGCCGTCGGCGTGGCTGAGTCGAATCTTCATGACGCTCCAAGTGTTGTGGTCATGTACAACAGATACAACAGTATGGGAAGCGCTGAGGCGAGTCAAGCGAAGACGCGCGCATTGCAGGCCGGAGCTGAGCTGGAACGTGTTCAGGCGGGTGGCGGAGACCGTATTCTTCCACCGTGCCCGGTAGACTTCCACCGCTTCCGGCAGGATGGAGCCGCTCATGAGACGTTCCCGCGGGAACGCGAACGGCCACGCGGACGGCTACGCACGGCGGCACGCGAACGGCTACGCGGAATACGTGATCATCGGGGCGGGGATCCACGGCCTCTCGACGGCCTGGCACCTGGCCTCGGAACTCCGGGCGGCCGGGCGCGGCGACGGCCGCGACATCCTGATCATCGACAAGACCGGGATCGGAGCCGGAGCGTCGGGCATCGCGTGCGGCGTCATCCGCAACAACTACTTCCAGCCCGCCATGCGCGAACTGATGGCCCACTCGGTGGACGTGTGGGAGAGCGATCCCGACGGGTTCTCCTACCACCCGGTCGGATACCTGCAGATCAGCCACGAGGCGATGCGCGAGGACGTCGCCTCGATCCACGAGCAGCAGCGGGCCATCGGCTACGAATCCACGTTCATCGAAGGCGCCCGGGCGTCGCACGCCTACATGCGGCGCATCTTCGGCGACTGGCAGGCGCGCGGCATCACCAGCGTGCTGCACGAGCACCGGGGCGGATACGCGAACAACATGGCCTCCCTCCGGGGCCTGTGGGCGAAGGCCGCCGCCGAGGACGTCCGCCTCCTCACCGGCGTTGTCCACGAGGGATTCGAGCGGGACGCTTCGGGCGCGGTCACCGCCGTGGTCACGGACCAGGGTTCCGTCACCTGCGGGCAGGTCGTGGTGGCCACCGGTCCCTGGGTCCAGCGGCAGTGGGCGATGCTCGATCTCCCCGCCGTCACCCGGATCAAGAGGGCCAGCGGCACCCTCCCGGACGGCGCGCCTCCCGACGGCGGCGCCCTGCATGACGTGCCCACGTGGAGCTACTGGGCGCTTCAAGAGGGCACGCTGGACGTCGATCCCGGAACCCTGACCGACAACGACGGGCGTCTGCCGCCGGTCGTGCACGTCGACACCGACGAGCCGCTCCACGACGAGCGCGGGCTCGTGAGCGAAGGCCCATGGGGCATCTACTACAAGCCGGACTTCAGCTTCGGCGGCGTGCAGGGCGGCGCCATGCCGTACGAGATCGACAAGCCGGGCTCCGAGGTGGCCGTCGACCCCTACGGACCGCTCTCCCCCGACTTCGTCGTCGGCGAGGAGTTCCACCGCCTCTGGACCGCCGCGCTCGCCTTCTGCCAGAAGCGCTTCGAGGGCCGGAACCATCTCATGAAGCGGGAGCCGTCAGGCGGCATCGGCAGCTTCACCCCGGACAGCTTCCCCGTGTTCGACACCTTCGCCGATAACGTCCATTTCATCGCCGATTCCAATCACGGCTACAAGATGATCGGCGTCGGCGCGCTGGTCGCGAAGGAACTCATGGGCCAGCCGCAGGCGCTGCTCGAACCCTTTCGCTACGGGCGGTTCGCCGAAGGCCGGCTCCACCCCACCAGCCACTCCCCCTTCCCATGGAGCTGACCCCCCGAAGCGGTTTGTGACGTTCCCGCGGCAACGTCCGTCAGAAATGTGGTGGTGGGGACGATCCTGAGGGGCGAACCGTCGCGGGGGGTTCGGAGGGGGCCGCCCGGAACCGGGAGGGATTCTGATGGAAGACACCGGCATTCGGCTCACCGCGAACGACAGGTTCAAGCGCGCCAGCCCGCACTGCACGCGGATCGGTTTGCTGGTCGCGGTCTTTCTTCACCTGGGACTCTTCGTCCTCGTGCAGCCCTTCGAGGCCGCGGACATGGGGTCCGTGACGAACGAGATCGAGTCCATCAGGCTCCCGCCGGAGGTCAGGATTCCGCCCCCGCCGGAAGCGATTGCCCGTCCCGCCCGGCCGAGGGTCGCGTCCGTCGATATCTCTCCGGACATCACGATCGCGCCGACGGTCCCGGATCGCGTCCCCAGGGGCCTGCCGCCGCGGCCGCGGGCCCGCGACCCGTCCGACCGTCCGATGCTGGTCCCCTACGACACGCCCCCCGTCATGCTGAACGCCGCCGAGGTTCTGCGGGTGCTGGAACGGGAATATCCACCGACGTTGAAGGACGCCGGGATCGAAGGGCGCGTCGAACTGTGGATCTACCTGTCGGAGGATGGGATCGTCGAGAAGTTCGAGGTCAAGACATCCTCCGGGAACCCGCTGCTCGACGAGGCGGCGGGCAGGGTCATCCCGGCGATGCGGTTCAGTCCGGCGAAGAACCGCGACAGGGTCACCGCGGTCTGGGTCTCGCAGTGGGTGACGTTCCGCGTGAACTAACGTAGCCGCCGGCGCCGACACCGGAGGCCGCCTTTCCCGCGCGCCCCCGACCGGCGCAAGATTCGGCCCATGTCGACCCACTGGGCCATCGATCTCGGCACGTCCAACACGACCATCTGCGAAGACCGGTCCGGCCGGCCGCACATCGTGAACCTTCCGGACCTCGCGAAGCTCGAGCCGGTCACGCAGACCCCGGTCATGCCGTCGTGCGTGTGCGTCATGGATGGGGACGGCGAGGAAGTCCTCATTGGGCAGGCGGCCGTCACCTACAACTGGGACGGACAGGCCACCGGCTTCGCGCGCGGCTTCAAGCGCTACCTCGGCACGGAGAGCGGCCGGGCCCTGGCGCGCGCGGGCGGGAGGATCTTCACCGCCCAGGACGTCGCGTCGCTCTTCCTGCGGGAGGTCATCGGCACCCTCGAGGCGCGATTCGGCGAGGAAGTCACCGACATCACGATCGCCACCCCGAGCGGCTTCTACGAGACGTACCGGGCCGAACTGCAGTCGATCGTCCGGCGCCTGAAGCGTCGGGGCTGGTGGGCCCGCATGTGGGCGCGACTTCGGCGGCGGCCGGCCGGGATCGTATTCCGCACGCTCGACGAGCCGGTCGCGGCGGCGCTCGGCTACGGCGTGGATGTCGGACGCCCGACGACCCTCGTCGCCTTCGATTTCGGCGGCGGCTCGATGGAAGCGGCGGTGGTGAGGACCCACGGCGCGCGGACCGTGGAGACCGGCCGCGCGGAGGTGCTCGCGAAGCAGGCGGTCGAACTAGGCGGGGACGATGTCGACCGCTGGATTCTCGAGCGGTTCGTCCCCACGGCGCTGCACGACTGGCCCGAATGGGAGGTCGCGCTCCGCTGGGAGGCCGAGCGCGTGAAGCTGCTCGCGAGCGCGGGGAACGAAGGCGACTTCACCTTCCGCAACGAATCGTACGGGAAGCTGGACTATCCCGTCCTCAGCGACATCCTCGCCGCGAACGGCCTCTACGTGCGGATCCGGGAACTGCTCGACGCGCTGCTCGCCGAGTTGCGGACCCGGCACGGCGTCCTCCCCGAAGGCATCGACGACGTGATCCTCGAGGGCGGGTCGACGCTCCTCCCGGAAGTGCGCAACGTCGTGGGCGACGTGCTCGGCCGGGACAAGGTGCGGGAGTGGCTCCCCTTCGCGGCCGTCGCGCGGGGCGCCTGCATCTTCGCGGGCGGCGCGCACGTCGAGGACTTCATCTACCACGACTACGCGCTTCGCGTCCTCCCCGACGACGACGCCGATGCGGAGTACGAACTGCTCATCCCCGGCGGCACCTGCTTCCCGACCGTCGACAACTTCGCGACGCGCTACTACGCCCCCGGCAGAGACGGCCAGCGGCACATCAACCTCTTCATCTGCGAGGTGGGACGCGTGGCCGGGCGCCCCATCGACTGGGCCGAGCGCAGCAACGGCTCCAGCTACTTCGTGCCCCGGACCGCCGGCGAACGAGCGTTCTGCCTGTGCCTAAACGAGGCGGACCCGGCCCTGCCGCTCGACCCGCCCGGCAAGGGCACCGCGCCCCGGCTGCGCGTGACCTACTCCGTGGACGAGAATCGCTGGCTGTGTGTAACCGTACATGACTTGCGGCGGAAGACGGATCTGAAGGTCAAGCACCCCGTGGTGAGGTTGCGATGAACTTCCTCAAGGCCCTGTTCGGACCGAGCCGGAAAGACGTCTGGCGGCAGCTCGCCCAGGAGGTCGACGGGCAGTTCCACGAAGGAGGCTTCCTCAGCCCCTTCGCCGTCCAGGCCCGCACCGGCGACTGGATCCTGACGCTCGACACGTACACGTCCGGCGACGGCAAGACGAACCAGACGTTCACGAGACTCCGCGCGCCCTACTTCAATCCCGAGGGGTTCAGGTTCGAGATCTACCGGGCGGGCCTCCTGAGCGGGCTGGGAAAGGCGATGGGCCTGCAGGATATCGAGGTCGGCCACCCCCGGTTCGACCGGGATTTCGTGATCAAGGGCGATGCGCCGCGCCGCGTGAGGCGCCTCTTCGACAACCGGAAGATCCGCGCCGGCATCCATGTCCAGCCCAAAATCCACCTCTCCGTCAAGCGTCATGGCAAGTGGTTCGGCAAGCTCCCCGAGGGAGTGGACGAACTCCACTTCCGGGCGGAGAGGGCGATCAAGGACCTCGCACAACTCCGGGCGCTGTTCGACCTCTTCGGCGAGATCCTGCGGCACGTCTGTTACGACGGGAAGGCGCAGCCGGACGACGCCCCCACCCACATCCGGCGCCTGCGCGCGCCCGGGGGCCAGGTCATGGACAAGTACATCCTCTGGAAAGGCGACGGACCGCGCCGCGACGCGGCCGCCCAACTCGGGCGGCTGGGAGACCCCGCGGCGATCCCGGCCCTCGCGGATGTGCTCTGGGACGACGACACGGTGCTCGGGTCCCGGGCGGTCGAAGCGCTCGCCGGCATTCGGCACCCCGCCGCGGCGGGGCCTCTCGTCCCCCTGCTCGGCGACGCGCGGAAGGCCGCCGGCCTGCGATTCCGCGACGGGGTCGCCGACGCGTTGAGGCAACTGGGCGAAGGGGATCTGGTCGAGACCGTGAGGGGCGCGCTCGGAGGCGACTTCGGGCCTCTCAAGGCGTACGACGGAGGACACCGGGCGGGGATCATCGCAGCGCTCGGCCACGCGCTCGAGGGATCCGCCGGCACGCACGCGGCGAACGCGCTCGCCGAGATCCACGCCGTGGAGGCGCTCCCCCGGCTGCGCGAGGTGCAGCGGAGCCTCGGCACGCGGGACGCGACGGGTCAGGCGGTCACCGCCGCGATCGGGAAGCTCGAGGCGCGGGCCGCGCTCCCCCGCGCCGCCGCCGCGGCCGACGTCGAGGTCGACACCCTGCCACGGTCCGCCGGGGCCCCCGGCCCCGATCCCGGCACCCTCCCCCGCGGCTCCCAGGCACCCTAGTCACCAACCTCGGCCTGGGCACTACCAGCGCGACCCCCTTGCCCCTTATTGATAACACATTATCATTACGCCACGCATTCGCGTTCCGCTCCACACATCCACCTGCACGAACACGGACGGCTGGCTGGGCTCAGCCGGTCCAGGCTGGAGAGCTCTCAACCGATGACGAAAGAAACCCGGACACTCGACGTGGTCATCGTCGGCGCCGGGGCTGCGGGTCTCGGCTTTGGCGTGACGCTGCGCCACCTGGGAATCGACCGCTTTGCGATCCTCGAACGCGGCGACACCGTCGGTGCCTCGTTCCTCCGTTGGCCGCGGCAGACGCGCTTCATCACGCCGTCGTTCACCAGCAACCAGTTCGGCCTGCTGGACCTGAACGCCATCTGTCTGGAAACCTCGCCGGCTTTCTCGGTCGGCGTCGAGCACCCCTCGGGGGTGGAGTACGCCGCCTATCTGGACGGGGTGGCGGACCATTTCGAATTGCCCGTGGTCACCGAGACCGACGTTCTCTCGATCACGAAGAAGGCGCAGCGCAAGCCGTTTCGGGTAGAGACGAATCGCGGTGAGGTCCACGCGCGGTTCGTGGTATGGGCGGGCGGCGAAATGCAGTATCCCCGAACCGGCGGCTTCGAGGGCTCCGAGCTTTGCGTGCACTACTCCGACGTGGCCTCATGGGACGATCTCGCCAACGCCGAACGACATATCATCGGCGGCGCCGAGAGCGGCATCGACGCCGCCGTCGCGCTGGCCGCGGCCGGCCAGCGATCCGTCGTCTTCGACCGCGAGGAGCCGTGGAACCAGAGAGGCTCGGACCCCAGCCAACTCCTGTCGCCGTTCACGCACGCGCGCCTGAACCCGGCCGTTGACTCGGGTCGGGTGACGCTGCGCGGCGGCTGTGTCGTCACCGGCGTGCACCGCAACAACGGCGGCTATCGGTTGGCGCTCGAGGACGGCGACGTCATCGACTGCGCCGAGCAGCCGATCCTGGCGACCGGATTCGTCGGTTCGGCAACCCACCTTCGCCCGCTGTTCGATTGGCGGGACGAAGTCTATCCGTTGCTGACGGAGAACGACGAGTCGACCGTGACGAAGGGGCTCTTCCTGGTCGGGCCGCAGGTGCGCCAGGACGATCTCATCTTCTGTTTCATCTACAAGTTCCGCCAACGCTTCGCCGTGGTAGCCAACCAGATCGCCCGCCGCCTGCAAGTGAGCACGAAGCCGCTGAAGTGGTACCGCCAGCACGGGATGTACCTCGACGATCTGTCGTGCTGCGAGGATGCCTGCGCCTGTTGAATCGGTCCGCCTCCAGCAGTATGCGGGCTGCCGGGGCCTTCTGGGCGCTGCTGCTCTTGCTGGCGCCCGTCTGGGTCGCGGTCGACACGGCGAACCGTCTCGCGGATCGAATCGACCCCTGGGTCCGCGCGCAGACCGAGCCGCTGACCGAGCTGCTGACGAGCTGGCCGCAGCCGCTGGCGGCGATCCTGGCGGGCGACTACGGCTTCATCACGATGGGGCCGCTGCTGCTCGTGTGGGCGACTCCGGTCGTCGTGCTCCACGCGCTGCTGATGGGTGCGTACAGGTCGAGCGGCCTGCTCGACCGCCTGACCACCGCCATGAATCCGTGGCTGCGGCCGTTCGGCATGACCGGCCGGGAACTGGCGCGGGTCGTGATGGGTTTCGGCTGCAACGTGCCCGCCGTCATCGGCGCGCGCTCGGCGCCGGCCTGCTCGCGCGGCGCATGCGTTTCGGCCATCGCCTTCGGTTCGGCCTGCTCGTATCAGTTGGGAGCCACGCTGGCGGTCTTCGCCGTGGCGGGACGAACCGGGTTGGTCCCGGCCTACCTGCTGTTCCTCGGCGCCACGACGGTCGCCTACGCCCGCTTCACTGCGCCGAAAGCGGCTCGTTCTCCCTTCAATGTGCTGTCGATGGAGGGCCCGGCCGCCTTGACCTGGCCGCGCCCGGGGGCCGTCTGGCGGGAGGCGTGGGGCGTGATTCCGGAGTTCTTTCGCAGGGCCGTGCCGATCTTCTTTCTCATCACAGCCGCGGCGTCCCTGTTGCACTGGCTGGGCGCGCTTCAAGCCGCGTCGACCGTCCTCGAGCCGGCGATGGCCATCTTCCGATTGCCCTCGGAGGCGGCCACGGCGGTCGTCATGGCGAGCGTGCGCAAGGACGGCATCCTGTTGCTCGCGGAGCCGGGAGTCGTCGCAAGTCTCAGCGCCGTCCAGCTGTTGACGGCCGTTTACCTGGCCGGCGTGCTGCTGCCCTGCCTCGTCACCTGCCTGACGATTGCGCGCGAGCAGGGCGGCGCGTTCGCGCTGCGGTTGGTGGGCCGGCAGGCTGCGGCGGCCACCGCGTTCAGCGCCATGCTGGCCTGGGGCGGAGCATGGGTGTGAGCCCGATCTCCGGCGCGTGCCGGCGCAAGGGGCAGGAACTGCTGCACCAGCAGTGCTGGAACTGGGGCCGGGACATCATGCGTCCGCAGGGCAACCTCCTGATCGAAGCCGGCTACCTCAAACGACAGCCGCCCGAGGGAGAAGCCGGATCGAGCTGCTACACGCTCGCGCTGCCCAACGGTGACAGCCTCATGTTGTGGGGTTTCGGGCTGCTGTACGGAACGCCGCGGAACGGTGGCGTCTACCTCGGCCGCTACGCGTTTCGAGCCGACTGGCTGCCGCCGGAGACGATCCGGGGGCCGATGTGGAAGCCCGACATGATCCCGGCCGGCCAGGCGCCTCCGTCGCTCCGCATACCGGTTGACCTGACCGTCGCCGCCATTCGGCGCGTCGCGGACTACGAGGAGTGGGTGCTCCAGCATTGCGGCCTGGAGTACCGTCGCGCCGTCCTGCGCGAATGGAGACAGCAGTCCGAGCAACTGCCGCCGCAGACGGTTCCCCAGGCGTGGCGCGCGCTCGCCGACGCCATCCACGGCCACCCGCATCCCGTACGATCCGGTTCTTCTTGACCCTTACGTAGCGGCGGAAGCGTTCAAGGTTCTATCCTTTTCGATCACTTGACGTTACGGGATTCCCGGGTCGGATTCCCGCTGTCTGACTCCCGCCGAGTGGAGAACCTCAGCCGCGAGGTCTCCGGCGGGCTTCCAGTGCCTTCCGAAGCTGTCCTTCGTCGGCTCGCTGGTAGCATTCGAGCACCGTCTTGGCGGTCTTCCAGCCGCCCAACTCGCAGAGCACTTTGAGCGGCTGGTCCATCAGGTCGGATGCAAACTTGCGCCTCAGCGCGTGCCAGCCCCGCCCGCGCTTCCGTCCGAGCCCCGCCAGAGTCTGGGCTCTGTACCACCAAGCGCGCACCAGCGACCGGCCCGCGCACTTCGAGGTATCCGTCGGCGCGGGCAGCACCGGGGTGTCGCCGGTCCCGGCACTCATCCTTCGCGCCTCCTCCAAGGCGGCCACCGCCTCGACCGTCACCGGCGTCCTGTGCTCGTAGCCGGTCTTCTCGTGTTCCGCGCGCCACCGCACCACCCCGCTTTCGAGGCAGATGTCCGACCACCTGAGTTGACGGATGGCCCCGATTCGGTGCCCCGTCTCGTGCGCGAGCACGAGCGCGACGTGGAAGCGCCAGTCCACCCGCCGGGAGACCCCGAGAAGCGCTTGGTACTCCTCCTCGGACAACACCACCCGCGTGGGATTCTTCTCCGTGGGCGCCCTGAGGCCCCTCAGGGGATTCGATACCAGTAGGAGCTTGCCCCGCTCGTCCCTGGACTTGGCGGCCCAGTTGAGCACGGCGATCAGGAACTTCAGGTCGTGCTCGATGGTCCGGTCGGAGACCGGCCGTCCGCTTGGGCCGACCCTGCCCGCGCGCCGCGCCCGGATGAAGCGGTCCCAGTCGCGCTGCGACAAGCTCGCGGGATTCCGGCCCCGCCCGAAGAACCGAAGGAACATCCTTGTCGCGGCCCGGTCGGACCGCTGCGATGTTTCCGCCTTCGTGGGCGTCACTTCTTCGCCGTAGATTTCAAAAAGCCTTTCCAGGGTGAGCGGCTCAGGCTCCGCTTCCGCCTTGCCGCCCGGCGCGTCGATGAAGCCTGCGGCGAACTGATCCGCCTGCTTCTTCGCCCTCACCCATTCGCGGTGTCCGAGCGACCGGGTGAGCCTTCGCCCATTCTCCCGCCACTCCATCTGGTACAGGCCGGTCTTGGCGTCGGGGAACACCCGGACCCGGTTCCGGCCCCATTCGCCGGCGCCGTAGGAGCGCCGACTTCGTTTCGTGCGTGCCATCGTTCGATTCCTCTCGATTGATGGACTGCACGATCTGCACGATTGAAACCTCGCGCAGGGTTCGTCC
>JAJDWE010000076.1 GCA_022825725.1 Gemmatimonadota bacterium | reverse complement strand
GTGAGCACGCCCCCGGGCTCCGACACCAGCGGAAAGACGTGGCCGGGCTGAACGAAGTCGGACGGCCTTGCGCCCTGGCGGACTGCGGCATGGATCGTCTCGGCGCGGTCCGCGGCGGAAATCCCGGTCGAGATTCCGTTGGCGGCGTCGATGGAGACGGTGAACTGGGTGCGCTGCGCTTCCCGATTGTCGCCGACCATCAGCTTCAGACCGAGCGCGTCGCACCGTTCGCGGGTCATCGGCAGGCAGATCAGACCGCGTCCGTAACGGGCCATGAAGTTGATCGCCTCCGGCGTCACGTGCGCCGCCGGCATCACGAGGTCGCCCTCGTTCTCGCGATCCTCGTCGTCGACGAGCACCACCATGTTCCCGTTCCTGAACTCGGTGATGAGATCGTCGATGGAATCGAATGACATCGGCCGGAGGTCCTGATGGGCCGCGCCGCCGGCGGCGCGGCGCTTCGCGGTCGGGGGCATGCATTCTGCCCGCCCCGGTGGATCCTGCGCAATGAACGAGGCGCTTCGCGCAGGGCCACACTACGGATTGGCCTGGCCCTTGGGACGCTGACGAGAATTACCCTGCCACGTGCCGAGCGCACCATCCCGCAGATGCGGGCTTCGCCTGCGTTCGGTTGGCGAGTTCATTTGGATCGCTGTCCCTGGGGGTTCGAGGCATCCAACAGGAACGGCCTGTGGATTTCCGCTCCCCGCCATCCCGCCGACAGGCTCCGCGGGAATGACAGTCCGCACGGCGCAAGCCGGAACGCCCCCTGCCGTCATTCCCGCGCAGGCGGGAATCGACGATTTTCGGCGGCCGGGCCTCGTCCTGCACCTTGCGCCATGGCATGAAACGATCCCGTCGTGCGCATCGGCGCCGGGCCATCACGCCGGCGTTGCGAAAGCGCGCCCCGCCCCCCTTGGCGGCCCGGGTCAGGCCTCCCGCCAGGCGAGAAGTCGTTCGACATAGCGCGCGATCTGATCCACCTCGACGTTCACGGCGCTTCCCGGGCGGAGCTCGCCGAGCGTGGTCGCACGCAGGGTGTGGGGCACGATGTTCACTTCGAATGCCGCGCCGTCGACCCCGTTGACGGTCAGGCTGGTGCCGTCGATGCACACCGAGCCCTTCTCCGCGATGTACCGGGCCAGCGCGTCCGGGACCCGGAACTCGAAACGGACCGAGCGTGCGTCGTCCCATCGCGCGAGCAGCTCCCCGATGCCGTCGACGTGGCCGGAGACGAGGTGGCCTCCGAGACGTGTCTGCGGCGTCAGCGCGGTCTCGAGGTTGACCCGGCTGCCGGCCGCGAGCCCCCCCAGGGTGGTGCGTGCCAGCGATTCCGCGGAGACGTCGGTCCGGAACCCGGTCCGGGTCACCTCGACGGCGGTGAGGCACACGCCGCTCACGCAGACGGAGTCCCCGATCGCGATGTCGGCCGGAGGGATGGCCGCGGTGTCGACGAGCAGCGACACGTCCCCCGAAGGGTGCTCGACCCGTTCCTCGATGCGGCCCACTGCCTGGACGATTCCCGTGAACATCGCGGTCGGCTCCTCAAGCGTCGTCATTTCCGCTCACGTCGGGGAGCGCGTCGATGCGGAGATCGGCGCCCACCCGCTTCACGCCCGTGATGTCGAGTCCGATCCGATCGCGCATCGCCGCCACCATGGACAGCGTGAACATCCCTCGCGCCGCGTCGCCGAGCAGCGTCGGCGCCAGGTACACCACCACTTCGTCCACCAGACCCGACCCCAGCAGCGCACCGGCCAGGGTCGGGCCGCACTCGGTGTGGACCTCGTTGACGCCCCGTTCGGCGAGCGCGGTCATGAGGTCGCCCAGCGAAACGCGGCCACCGGCGTCCGGAACCGATACGATTTCCGCGCCGGCATCGCGAAGCGCAGGCGCCGAAGGTGCGTCCCGGGACGTGGCGACGAGAACCCGACCGGGCGCCGAGAACACCCGCGCCGTGGGCGGGGTGCGAAGGCGCGAGTCGGCGATGACACGCATCGGAGGGGCGACGCAGCCGGCATCGTCCACGCGGGCGTCCAGCCTCGGGTCGTCCGCGAGCAGCGTCCCGATGCCGGTGAGGACCGCTCCCGCCCGCGCGCGCAGCCGGTGCACGTCGGCGCGTGCCGCCTCGCCGGTAATCCACTGGCTCTCGCCCGTGGCGGTGGCGGTCCGTCCGTCCAGGGTCGCGGCGAGCTTGCAGCGCACCCAGGGGCGTCCGCGCTCGTATCGCGACACGAATCCCCGATTGAGCCTCCCCGCTTCGGCCTCGAGCAGCCCCGTCTCCACCTCCACCCCCGCCGCCGCGAGCTCGGCGAACCCCCGGCCCGCGACTCGCGGGTTGGGGTCGCGCATCGCCGCCACCACCCGCGCGACCCGCGCCTCGATGAGGGCCCGGGTGCATGGTCCTGTCCGCCCGGTGTGGCGGCAGGGCTCCAGCGTCACGTACGCGGTGGCTCCGGCCGCGCCGCCGCCCGCCGCGGCGAGCGCGTGGATCTCGGCATGCGGCTCTCCCGCGTACCGGTGCCACCCCTCGCCGACGATGCGCTCGCCGCGCGCGATCACGCAGCCGACCCGAGGGTTGGGATCGGTGGAGTAGAGGCCGCGCCGAGCGAGCGCGAGCGCGCGCATCATGTGGCGGCGGTCCCGGGCGCCGTCGCGAAGGGGGTCAGTCATCGGGAATCAGAGGGATCTGGCTTCGCCGCGTCTCCGGCCGCGGTTCGTTCTCCAGGCGTTCGACCTCTTCGCGGAACTCGCTCACGTCCTCGAACTTGCGGTAGACGGACGCGAACCGCACGTAGGCGACCTGGTCGAGGTCGCGCAGCGCGTCCATGACCGCTTCTCCCACGGCGCGTGACGCGACTTCGCGTTCTCCGGTCCGGATCAGTCGCCGCTTGATTCGGCCGATGGCGGCCTCGATGGCATCGCTGGGCACGGGGCGCTCCTGGATCGCGCGAACCATGCCCAGGCGCAGCTTGCGCTCGTCGAAGCCCTCCCTGGTTTCGTCGTTCTTGACGATCCGCGGAATCGTGACCTCCACCGTCTCGTACGTCGTGAACCGTTCCCTGCAGATCGTGCACTCGCGGCGTCGCCGCACCTGGGCGCCGTCGGCGGCCAGCCGGGAGTCGACGACCCGGGTATCTTGCTCGTCGCAGAACGGACACTGCATGCTGCAATCGTCGCATGAAGGCGGGGTGATCCCAAGGCGTCGTTTCGTACGACCCGCCTTCGCGCACTTCCGGTGGTCCCGGTACCTGCCGGACGGCGTGGTCGGGCCCGCGCCCGCGGTCACGTCGAACCGTTCCCCATCGATGGGCACTGTACATCGGCGGGGTCCGCGTGTCCGCGGTCGTGTCCATGCCGTAGGAGGCATGCGCCGGCGAGCGCGCGCCGCCGTGGCCGCGGTGCGCGCCCGCTTGCGCCGAGCCGGAGAAAGAGAAGAATTGGAACGCGGGAATCGGCACGGTCGAGGCGGGTGACCACGAGTCTGAAACGGCTGGCCTGGGGGGCGCTCGCCCTTCTCGGATCGATCGCGGTGGTGGCCGCGGGCGCCTTGTTCTGGCTGCGCGGCTCGCTCCCGGAGATTGACGGCGAGCGATTTCTGCCGGGCATTGCCGCGCCGGTCGAGGTAATCCGGGACGACCGCGGCGTTCCCCACATCGTGGCCGGAACCGAGGAGGACGCCCTGTTCGCGCTCGGCTTCGTGCACGCGCAGGACCGGATGTGGCAGATGGAGATGAACCGGCGTATCGGGGCGGGCCGCCTCGCGGAGGTGCTCGGCGCCGCCGCACTCGATACGGACCGGCTGCTGCGGGTGCTGGGGCTCCACCACCGGGCGAAGGCTTCTCTCGGGCATTTCCGTCCGGCCACGAGACGCAGGATCGCCGCCTACGTCCGGGGAGTGAACGCCTGGATCGATACGCGCAGGGGGCCGCTTCCACCGGAATTCCTCATTCTCGGGTTCGAGCCCGAGCCATGGAGCGCCGCCGACACCGCGCTGATGCCGAAGATCATGTCGCTGGACCTCGCGCGCGAGTGGACGCGGGACCGGATGCGGATGCGTCTGTCGAAGGTCCTGACCCGCGACCGGATCATCGACTTCTACACGCCGTATCGCGCCGACAAGCCGCGGGGCGTCGTCCCGGAACGCTCGGGCACTTCGTCCGCGGCGGCGCCGGCGGGCGGCGGTCCGGCCGCGGAACGGCCCTCCCATTCGATGACAGCCGATCCGCCCGGGGACGAGCCGCTCGCGGTCGGGACGGCGGTTCCGAATCGGAGCGTCTCCCGGGTCCTCTCTGCGTCTTTGCGGCCGAGAGGTCACCTCGGCTCCAATGGGTGGGTGGTCGACGGGACGCGAAGCTCGAGCGGAAAGCCGCTGCTCGCGAACGATCCCCATCTCGCACTCACCGCGCCCTCGGTCTGGTACCTGGCGCACCTGTCCTGGCCCGGCGTGGACGTCGTCGGCGCGACCCTCCCGGGCATGCCGGCAGTGGTGCTCGGACACAACGGCCGCGTCGCATGGGGGTTCACCAACACCGGTCCCGACGTGCAGGACCTGTTCGTGGAAAGCGTCGATCCGCTCGACGAGTCGCGCTATCTCGCCCCGGACGGCTGGCGGGCGTTCGACGTGCGCCGCGAGCGCATCGTGGTCAAGGACGGCGAGGACGTGGTGCTGGAAGTGCGCGAATCCAGGCACGGTCCCGTCCTCGGCGACATGGAGCGGGGACCGGGCGGCCGCGACCGCCCGGATCAGGTGCTCTCGCTCGCCTGGACCGCGCTGCGCGAGGATGACCTCACCCTTCAGGCCGGCCTCGGTCTCGCGCACGCGCACGACTGGGAGAGCTTCGTCGCCAACGTCCGGGACTTCCACACCCCGCAGTTGAGCATCTCCTACGGCGACGTGGACGGAAACATCGGATTCATCGCCCCCGGACTGATTCCGATCCGCCGCGGCCGTCCCGACGAGCGCCCTGGCACCATGCCGCGGCTCGGCTGGAAGGCGGACCACGACTGGCGGGGATTCGTGCCTTTCGAGGAGCTTCCCCGGGTCTACAACCCCCCGGGCGGCGCCATCGCGACCGCGAACCACCAGGTCGTCTCCGACGACTACCCGCACCATCTCACGTTCGAATGGGCGGGGGGATACCGCGCGCAGCGCATCATGGAGAAGCTCGCGGAGCGCGAGCGCCACGACGTGGCGAGCTTCCGCGCCCTGCAGCAGGACCGGACGTCGCTGTTCGCACGTGCGCTCCTGCCGCGGTTGCGCGGGGTCGCCGTACCGTCCGGAGCCGGTGAGACCGTGTCGCGCGCCCGCGCCCTTCTCGACGGCTGGGACGGGAGCATGGACCCCGGCCGTCCCGAACCACTCGTGTTCCATGCCTGGATCTGGGAGTTCGCGCGCCTCGTGTCCGCGGACGAGCTCGGCTCGCACCAGCGCGACGCCTGGGGCCGGAAGGGGCCGTTCGTCCAGCGGGTGCTGGAGGAGCGCGGCGTTTGGTGCGACGACGTCGATACCGCTTCTGTCGAGACCTGCGACGAGATGCTCGCCCGCGCCCTGGTCGTCGCGATGGGTCGCGTCGCAAGCGACCACGGCGCCGACCCCGACACCTGGCGCTGGGGAGACGAGCACCTCGCGATCGCCGAGCATCGGCCGTTCGCGGACACGCCCCTCGCTCCGCTGTTCAACCTGGGCGGCCCCGCGCCGGGCAGCATCTACGCCGTCAACGCGTTCTCGTTCAGCCCCCTGGAGGACCAGCGGCCCTTCGCGTCCACCCACGGCCCCGGCTTCCGGGCCATCTACGACCTGGCCGACCTGGAGCGTTCGCTCTTCATCCAGTCGACCGGCCAGTCGGGGAACATCCTGTCACCCTGGTACCGGAGCATGGAGCGGGACTGGCGAGACGGCGAGTACTTCACCATTCCGACGGAGCGCGCGGCTTACGAGTCGAACGCGTCCGACCGGCTTCGACTGGTTCCGACGCCGCGGGTCGGACGCTGAGGGATGCGGGCTCGCCGGTCCGGCGTTGATAAGATCCTGCCGTGGCGGGGCCCCCCACCGCCCGACCCGGGAGGCGGGCCCCCCAGAGGGGGGATGACC